>NZ_JBJFLO010000004.1:0-362095 GCF_045363175.1 Xanthomarina sp. GH4-25 | reverse complement strand
GCAATCAAATTATATAATTCTAAAAGATTACATTTATCTTTAGACTATAAAACACCAAATATGGTATATAAATTAACAGCGTAAAATCAATTTTAACCTGTAGCCATATTTCAGGACTAGACAAATGAATATGATGTTCAACAAACTGGAGTTGAAAATGAGATTTTACGTATTAAGGAAACTGCCCCTATTGGAAACAATACAAGAAGAGGTCTGCTTAAATTTGATGTTAGCGCATTAAACGGAACAGCAAATCGTTTAGTTGTTGATGCCACTTTAATGATGAACGCCTCCGTTAGTAGCGGTCCCATAGATGTCAGCTTTTATGATATAGATAACACTTGGTCTGAAAGTACAGTTACTTATAACAATGCTCCAAGTTTCACCACTTTACTTAGCGCTAGCACAACTACATTTAATGAAGATAGTGCTGATGATGATAATGATGGTGACTCAAATGAACTTATTCATGGTGGTGCTGATGTAACCGAATTTATTAAAGATGAATATAATTTAGGAACAGCTACCATATCTCTTGGATTAAAATCAGAAACAATTGGATCTCCGCAATTTAAACCTACTACCAAAGACCATTCTACAGACTTTGCACTAAGACCTTATATTGTAGCAAGCTATCTTGAAGCACCTGTTGTAGCAGCAGACCCTCCAACAACTAAGCTCGCTAAATTAACTTTTGAGACTGACCCATTAACTCCAGATCCAAATTCTTCAGTTACCGATATTGCTTACACAGTAGATAAGGCTGAATTTTCAGACGGTGAAAGAGATTATTTTATTAGAACAGATGGTTCAGATACTAATTCTGTGTACACTTACACAAGCAATGTCGATCTGGGGGATTATTATTTTACAGCTCAAGATATAGATGATAATACAGGTCTTCCAGCTGACGAAGTTGCAATAATGACTCTTGACCGAATTGATATTAGTGGTTATGAAAACCTAGAATTAAGAGTCTATTTAGCTCAAATTGGTGGTCAGAATAGTGGTTGGGATAATAGTGAAGCTGAAACAGGAGAAAATGACTGGCTCCATTTTAATTATAACATACATAATGGAACTCCTGGAGCTTTTAATAACTTATTATGGATTGAATCTGAAGGTGTCATGTTTGATCCTGTAAATGGCAACAGAAACAATAAAGATGCTGGAATAGATCTTGATTTTGATGGTGAGGCTGAAAGAACACCAGCCAC
The DNA here is from genome assembly GCF_045363175.1 of Xanthomarina sp. GH4-25. NCBI lineage: Bacteria > Pseudomonadati > Bacteroidota > Flavobacteriia > Flavobacteriales > Flavobacteriaceae > Xanthomarina > Xanthomarina sp. GH4-25. Next base: position 360,878 of record NZ_JBJFLO010000004.1, on the reverse strand, counting down.
TCAATTTGGCAGCACTTTTAAACAATTTACAGTCGAAATATCAGGTACAGGAGAATATCTTGATATTGTTCTAGATTTTAATATAAATGGTAACCATGAAGATATAGCTATAGACAATATTGAAATATGGGGCACCCTTATAAATGCGACATGTAGTGGAACCAATATTACTTGGGATGGAACAGATTGGAGTAATGGAACGGGGCCAGATATTACGACACCTACTGTTATAAATGGAGATTATTCAGCTTTAGAAGATGGAGGCAGTTTTTCTGCTTGTTCTTTAACAGTTAATGGAACTTTAACTATTGAAGATAATTTTTATGTAGAAATTGAACATGATGCGCTTATTAATGGTGATTTAATTATTGAAGACGGTGGTTCTTTGGTTCAAAATGTAGACACAGGCATTTATAAAAATAGTGAAACAGGAGAATCTAAGTTTATAAAAAGTACAGATATTTTAGAAAATTGGTACGATTATACATATTGGAGTTCGCCTATGAGTAATTTAACTATAGCAACTAGCCCATTAACTATTAGTGACAGAAGTTTTTGGTACGATGCTAATAACTATTTGGACGTCCTTATAGAAGATGCCAATACAAATACTTTCACACCTGGAAGTGATGACATTGATGACAACGGAGATGATTGGCAATGGACAACCGGCAGTACTCCAATGATACCAGGCACAGGTTTTGCGGCATCCCATTCTAGTTCAGGATTCACATCTGGCATTGCTTATGATTATGAATTTGTTGGAGAGTTTAATAACGGAGAAATAACGGCATCAATAGTTTATGATCCCTTAAATACAGGTGGTCACTGGAATCTTTTAGGCAACCCCTATCCAAGTGCTATAGATTTCGATGCTTTTATTACTAATAATCCTGGGGTTGTTGATGGTTTAGTCTATTTATGGTCTCAAGCTACGGATCCAATAGAAACAGCTAGTGGTAATGAACTTATCAATTTTAATAACGCAGATTATATCATGATGAATACTGGCAGTGGTAGTGTAAACAATAGTCCTAATACTCTTTTAGAATACATCCCTTCTGGTCAAAGCTTTTTTATTGCTGGATTGTCAAATGCCAATGTAACTTTTAATAATTCTATGCGTATTAAAGACGGTGGAAGCAATGGTCAATTTTTTAAAACTTCAAATTCAAAAAAAACAGAAAATACTGAAGCTAATAAAATATGGCTTAATCTATTAACGGATGCAGGTGGATTCAACCAAATTCTGGTTGCTTATGTTGAAGGAGCTACCAATGATTTCGACGGTTCATCTTATGACGCACCAAGATTAACTTCAAATGTACCTGCTATAATTTATACTCAGATTGCGGGTATTGAAAATGAATTCTTTGCTATTCAAGGTAAAGACGTAAATAGTATTAATGAAGATGAGATCATCCCAATAGGCTTTTCTACTTCTATAGAGTCACCAACAGTTTACAGTTTATCTATTCAGCACTTAATAGGAGACTTCTTAACATCAAATACTATTTATTTAAAAGACAACTTACTCAGTACAATACATAACATATCTGCTAGCGACTATTCTTTTACGTCAGATATTGGAGAGTTTAATAATCGTTTCGAAATATTATTTAATAACAATGCGCTATCAGTTGAAACTTTTCAAGAAACTAGTAACGAATTACAAATCATTAATTTAGATAATGACAGAATCAACTTTAAGGCTGCTCAAAATCTAACTATTAATAAAATAATAATTTACGATGTATTAGGTCGACAAATATATCGCTTGAATGGAGAAAATAACTCTGAAACTTATTCTCTATCTAAATTAAGTGATGCTGTATACATCGCCAAAGTGGAACTTTCAAACAACACCATTATAACTAAAAAGTTTATTAATTACTAAATGTTTTTGGTTCTATATTCCTGATTTTTTATCAATAACTTATATTACCCGTACAAAATGGTTTAAAAAACCAGCCCTCAAATTTTATATTATGAAGAAAAATTATTTTTTACTCACAGCAGCATTTACTTTTTGTTTTTTATTTTTCCAAACCTTTGTTATAGCGCAAAGAGATGTCTATTTAGTAATTGGTCAATCCAATGCAGCCGGTAGAGGCGACATTGAAGCTGAAGATATGGTAACCTTAACTGGTGTAGATTTATACAACGGTACATCTTGGGAAAATGCAGTTAACACTAATGACATTCACCCCACAACTGGTGAAGTCTTAGGAGGCTTAAATAGATATTCTACAATTTATAACGAAAATCAACCTCAAGGATTAAATTTCTCTTATACATTTGGGCGTACACTAAATGAAGTAACCGGAAATCAAATTGGTTTAGTAGTAAATACAAGAGGAGGCACTAAGATTCAAGAATGGGAAAAAGGTGCTCCAGAAAACTATTATGGTGAAGCCATTTCCCAAATTAATGCAGCTTTAGCTTTAGGTGGATCGACTCTTAAAGGGATATTATGGCATCAGGGTGAAGCAAATAGAAATTTAGGTTCTTATTTAACCAGGCTTACAAACTTAATAGATGACTTAAGAACGGATTTAGGAATATCAAACTTGCCAGTTATTGTAGGTCAAATTAGCATGCAACGAACAGATAACGGAACATTCAATACAAATATTAAAAAAATATCGAATCCCTCAGACGCTGCTTATATTGCTTTTACAGATTATGCTTCTTCTGATGGTTTACAAACTATAGATAGAACACACTTTAATTCTAATGGACAACGTGTTTTGGGTTACCGCTACGCTGCAAAAGTTTTAAAAATGATTTACGGATATACTTATGTTGAAAACGAAATTATTTATATTGATGAAGATGCATATACAAGAGGTGGAACAAACAGTATGACACCTCAAGAACCTTTAGAAGATAATTTAATCCGTGTTAAATATACGTCAAGCAATGAGAATAATATAAGAAGAGGCTTGCTTAAATTTGATATAAGTGCTTTAACTGGAACAATTGATCGTTTCATTATTGATGCTAGTTTAATGATGAACGCTGATGTTGATAGTGGTCCTATAGATGTTAGTTTTTATGACATTTCATCAAGTTGGTCTGAAAGCACAGTTACATATGATAATGCACCTGCCTTTACAACCGAACTGACTTCAAGCACGACTACTTTTAACACCGATTCAGGTGATGCTGATGGTGATGGCAATTCAGATGAACTTATTCATGGTGGTGCAGATTTAACCGAATTTATTAAAGATGAATATGACTCGGAAACTTCTACCATATCAATTGGATTAAAGTCAGAAGCTGATGGAAGTCCGCAATTTAAGTTTACATCTAAAGAAAATATTCCAAATTTAGCGCTAAGACCTTATTTATTAGTAAGTTATATCGATAACTCATCCACGTTAAGCAATGAAAACTTCGAAGAAGATGTAACTCAGGTTATTAAAATATCATTTACAAATCCTGTAGAAAATGAGATGCTAATTAAAAGCAGTTTAAATATTAACGAAGTAAGCCTATATAACATGATAGGTCAAGAAATAATTTCAAAAAAAGCTAACAATACTTCTGTGGCTCTTAATGTTTCACATTTATTATCAGGAACTTATGTATTAGTTATTAAAAATGAAAACAGAATAACATCAAAACTAGTAGTAAAAAAGTAACTGTTTTATAACTGCATATACAATACAAATTCAGCTCTAAACTAATATGGTTTTAGAGCTGATTTTTTGTTTACACAAATAAGTCAATTCAGCTTATAAAAAATATCATTAGATTCTAATTCATCCAACAACTCTTGAGATATCTTGACCTTTTGTTTTCTACTTGGCATATTTAATTTGATTTGCTCTTCAGTATCATATATAATAAAGTTTAGCAGATTGTCCCCAGCGTGCATAGTAATCAATTCTTTAAGCTTTCTTATACGCTCTTCTTGCAAATCGGACACCTGTAATTGTATAGACAATTTTTTGGCATAGGTATCCATAACATCATGTAACAATTGAAAACTATTAAACTGAATTCTTGGATCACTCTTTTTACCTGTTTCTCTGTTTATCCATCCTTCACGAACAAATAATTTGACATAGATAAACGAGTTTTTCAATAAGAAATGTCTGAATTTTAAATACTCCTCTCCAAAAATTCTAAATTCAAAGCTGTCTGTATAATCTTCGACCGTAAATATTGCCCAGCCTTTGCCTTGTTTACTCACGCGATGTTGTACATCTGAAACAACACAGCCAAAAGTTAGCTCTCTATTTAAAAACACCTCTAAATCTTTTAATAACGCTAGATTGGCATTACAAAATGTTTTCATTTCTATTCTAAAATCATCTAATGGGTGACCAGAAATATAAATCCCAACCACTTCTTTTTCCCGAGCTAATTTCTCCATGGTCCCCCATTCTTCACAAGGAGGAACTAAGGGTTCTGCTATCTGAACATTACTTGCTTCCCCAAACAAGCTCACTTGAGAAGAATTTTCGTTTTCCTGGTGTTTGGCACCATATTTAATGGCCTTTTCAAGAAACGTGATTCCATCGCCATCATCATGAAAATACTGTGCTCGATGTGTATTTTCAAAACAATCAAAACCTCCAGCTAAAGCTAAATTTTCAAATGCTTTTTTATTGGCTGCTCTTAAATCAATCCGTTTAGAGAAATCGAAAATTGATTTAAAATTCCCATCTTCTTTCCTGTTTTTAACAATGGTTTTAACGGCACCATGTCCAACACCTTTAATAGCTCCCATACCAAAACGAACAGCATAATCTTGATTTACGGAAAACTTATAATATGATTCATTAATATCTGGCCCAAGCACGTTTAATTTCATACGCTTACATTCTTCCATAAAGAAAGTCACCTGTTTGATGTCGTTCATGTTATTAGAAAGTACAGCTGCCATATATTCAGCTGGATAATGCGCTTTTAAATATGCTGTTTGGTATGCAATCCATGCATAACACGTGGAATGCGACTTGTTAAATGCATAACTAGCAAACGCCTCCCAATCTTTCCAGATTTTTTCTAGCTTGTCTTTATCATGTCCCTTCTCTCCTGCTTGTTCAATAAATTGAGGTTTCATTTTATCTAGAACAGCAATTTGTTTTTTACCCATGGCTTTACGTAGCACATCGGCTTCACCTTTAGTAAATCCTGCCAATTTTTGAGATAGTAACATTACTTGCTCTTGATACACTGTAATACCATAGGTTTCTTTAAGATATTCTTCCATAGCTGGAAGGTCGTATTCAATATCTTCATCGCCATGTTTACGTCTTGTAAAACTTGGAATATATTCCATTGGCCCTGGACGATACAAAGCATTCATGGCAATTAAATCTTCAAAAACGGTAGGTTTCAGCTCTTTTAAATGTTTTTGCATTCCAGGAGATTCGTATTGGAACACACCTACAGTTTCTCCTTTTTGAAAGAGTTCGTAGGTTTTTTCATCATCTAGTGGAAACGTATCAGGATCCAGTAAAATATTGTGTTTGGCTTTTACAATTTTAACTGTGTCTTTAATTAAAGTTAGTGTCTTTAATCCTAAAAAATCCATCTTTAACAACCCAGCATCTTCTACAACCGAGTTATCAAATTGTGTAACATACAAATCTGAATCTTTAGCTGTAGCTACAGGAACAAACTTGGTAATATCGTCTGGTGTAATTATCACACCACAAGCGTGAATCCCAGTGTTTCTAACAGAACCTTCTAACATTCTTGCAAGATTGACCGTTTCGGCTTCTAAATCGTCACCATCAGAAATATTTAAAAGCTGATTTACTTTTTCTAAGTCTTCAGCTCGAAACATGTTTTTCAATCCCTTTTCATCTGCTCCAAAAATTTTATGAAGCTTAGACATGGTTGGAATTAATTTCGCGATTCTATCGGCATCAAATAAGGGTAAATCTAATACACGTGCTGTATCTCTAATGGATGACTTGGCAGCCATGGTTCCATAAGTAATTATTTGGGCTACTTGATTGCTTCCATATTTTTCAATAACATAATCCATAACACGACTACGGCCTTCATCATCGAAATCGATATCGATATCTGGCATACTTACACGATCTGGATTTAAAAAACGCTCAAAAAGCAAATTGTATTTAAGAGGATCGATATTAGTTATTTTTAAACAATATGCTACAACAGATCCTGCTGCAGAACCACGACCTGGACCTACAGACACGTCCATATTTCGAGCTTCACGAATAAAATCTTCTACAATTAAAAAATATCCTGGGTATCCTGTGTTTTCAATAACACTTAACTCAAAATCTAAGCGTTCTTTAATTTCATCAGTAAGTTCGGGATAACGCTTCTTAGCACCTTCATAGGTTAAATGTCTGAGATATGCATTTTCACCACGTTTGCCACCATCTATAATATCTTCTTCGTTTTTAAATTCTTCAGGGATATCAAAAGCTGGCAATAAAACATCTCTTGCTAACTGAAAAGCTTCTACTTTATCGACCACTTCTTGTATGTTTGAAATGGCTTCAGGAATATCTTTAAAGAGGTTTTTCATCTCTTCAGATGATTTAAAATAATACTCTTTATTTGGCATTCCATAACGATAACCACGACCTCTACCTATTGGAGTAGCTTGTTTTTCTCCATCTTTTACACAAAGTAAAATATCATGAGCATTTGCATCTTCTTGCTTACAATAATAGGTATTATTAGTCGCCACAAGTTTGATGTCATGCTTTTTTGAGAATTCAATTAATACAGGATTAACACGATTTTCATCTTCCTGATTATGGCGCATTAATTCAATATACAAATCCTCGCCAAACTCCTGTTTCCACCAAAGCAAAGCTTCTTCTGCCTGATTTTCGCCAATATTCAACACTTTACTTGGTACTTCCCCATATAAATTCCCTGTAAGTACTATTAAATCTTCTTTATATTGTTGAATGAGTTTTTTATCGATTCTTGGTAAATAATAAAAACCATCGACAAAGGCATGAGACGATAATTTTGCTAAATTATGATACCCATTTTTATTTTTTGCGATAAGTACTATTTGATATCCATTGTCTTTTCTGCTTTTATCTGAATGATCTTCGCAAACAAAAAACTCGCAACCAAGTATCGGTTTTATTTCCTTTAAAGTAGGTTTAACACCTTCTTCTATGGCCTGTTTGTTTTTGGCTTGAATGGTTTTGTTATGATTATTAACAGCTTTTACAAAGTGAAATGCCCCCATCATATTCGCATGATCTGTTAGAGCAACGGCTGGCATGTTTTGTTCTGCTGCTGCAGTCACTAAATCTGGTATACTAATAGTAGATTGCAACACTGAAAATTGCGAATGATTATGAAGATGAACAAATTCTACATCGGCTAATTCTGTGATGTTCTCTTTTATTTCAGCTTCAGATAAATCGACCGATTGTTTATCCTGAATGCGTTTATTGATTTTAGCACTTTCCTGTTTGAGATTGATGTGCTTTAAACCAATAAGCTGTATTTCCTTCGGATTGACTTCAGAAAAGTTCTTAAAATAATCTGGTTGAACATCCAACTCTTCGTTGGTATATTCTTGACGTCGGATTAGTTCTAAAAAACAACGCGTTGTTGCTTCCACATCTGCAGTAGCATTATGGGCTTCGGCAAAAGGTTTATTAAACAAAAACTGATGTAACTCGGTTAAAGTTGGAAGCTTGAATTTTCCATAACGTCCTCCAGGTAACTGACAAAGCGATGCAGTGTGTTCTGTACATGTATCTAAAACCGGAAGTTCTTGTAATTGATTATCTATATTTTCTCTAACAAATTCGGCTCCCATGATGTTGAGATCGAACTTGACATTTTGCCCAACAACAAACTTTGTTTTAGCTAGTGCATGATTAAATTTTTCTAATACCTCAACCAAAGAGGCTCCTTGCTCTTGAGCCAATTCGGTAGAAATGCCATGAATTTTCTCAGCATCATAAGGAATATTAAAGCCTTCTGGTTGAATTAAATAATCTTGATGTTCGATACAGTTTCCCATATCGTCATGCAACTGCCAAGCAATCTGGATACATCTTGGCCAATTATCTGTATCTGTAATTGGTGCATCCCAACGTTTTGGTAATCCTGTAGTTTCGGTATCGAAGATTAAATACATCTATTGTTAAATTGTTTATGTTTAGTCGTTAAGCTAGTTTATAGCCACGAATATTAAAATATATATCCAAAAAATTATGGTTGATTTTCTTTAGAAGAAAAGTTTTTAAAAATACAGATAATTATCGCTTTCAGGAAAGAAAATTATAAACAGTTATAAACAAAAAAACGCAACCCTTTCGAGTTGCGTTTTCATTATCAATTTTGGGTCTATTAAGACACTAATTCTTCATGCACTTTTTCAGTATTGATGGCTGCTTGAATAGCATTCTTATGTTTTATCAACAACGAGTCGATACTTGGGGGTAAGTTTCTTTCTTTTAGAATCTCGTTATATTCCTCCAAACTTGCTTTTTCACCTTTAATGGCCTCTTCTAAGATAGCCTCTTCATCGTTTGATGTGAAAGTAGATTTTAGTGTCATCCAATTTCGGTGCATCGTTCCTTTAAAACTACCTGAGTCTGTTGGAATTTCACCATATTGTAAGATTTCTGTTCTTAATTCTTTTGCAAATTCACTACGCTCTGTAGCTCTTCGCTTAAAAAACATTTTTAAATCAGAATTTTCCACGTTATTTATGGCATTGATATAGCCTTTTTCTGCATCATAATTCTTTTCTAATAATTCGTTTAACTTGTTTGAAATTTCTTCTGTGTACTTCATGTGTCTTTTGCATTTAAATTTCAATAATTTTTTTATAGATGCCTATTGTTTCACATCTATTTTAATATAACAGTTATATAGGCTATAACCAAGTATACAGCGAGAAACTTAAGAAACTTTAGGATATATTAACAAAAAAGCGACCCTAGAGGTCGCTTATGTTAATTTTTTTAATAGTATAAGATTATGGAATACAATCTCCTAAAGAATCTATGATGGCTTGTAAACCACCTGTATCATCTCCACAGGCAGTTATCTGGGCCGTTAAGGCTACTTTATAAGCATTACATAGATCTGTATATTCTGGCATAGTAGGGTTTGTAGCTGCATAGTTTTGTCCAGCAATGTTTGCGTCCTGCGTTGCTTCTAAACAGTTACTTCCGTTTGAAACCAAACCACCTAATAATGGCACTTTATAAAATATCCCTTTACTAAAATTTACGACTTGTAATCCATCTTCAGTATAAGCATTAAACCAAAACGTACCTAAAATCGATTTTGGATCTCCATTGTCTATATCATCTACAACTATTTGTCCATCTGCTGGATATAAAGAAATACTTGGATCTGGATTATTAGCTGTTGAATAAACCAATCCTTGATCATCAATATAAATGGCTTCACTGCTATTTCCTTCGCCTAATTCAAAAGTACCACGAGAGTCGCTACTCGTTATTAATTGAACTGTTCCAAAATTATCTATTCCTTCAATAATAAAACCACCATAATCTATATCGGCAGAATAAGAAAGCGCTTTCCAGTTTGCACCATCTTTTTTCCCTTGCATTGCAGGTGAATTAAACTCTATATCATCACCGCAACTTAAAACTGTCAACAAGGTTAATGTAAGTACAAATAATTTTTTCATAATCAATATTCATATTTATAATAAGAACTCAAAAATATAATAAAAAAAGCAAACAATTAGTTTTTATATAAAAAGTTGAAATTTAAAAAAATATAGTATCTTTGCACACTTATTAATAATAGAGGTCGCGAACCTCACTAATTAATTTTTATGTCAGTTAAAATTAGATTACAAAGACACGGTAAAAAAGGAAAACCTTATTACTGGATTATTGCAGCAGATGCAAGATCGAAAAGAGATGGTAAATACTTAGAAAAATTAGGTGCTTACAATCCAAACACAAACCCAGCAACTATTGAATTAGATGTTGATAGTGCTGTTAAATGGCTACAGAATGGTGCACAACCAACTGATACTGCCAAAAATATTTTATCATACAAAGGCGCTTTACTTAAAAATCATCTAGTAGGTGGTGTAAGAAAAGGAGCTTTAACTGAAGAGCAAGCAGAAGCTAAATTTAATGCTTGGTTAGAAGAGAAGTCTGGTAAAGTTGGTGCCAAAGTAGAAGGATTAGCAAAAGCTAATGCAGATGCTAAAGCTAAAGCATTAGAAGCTGAAAAAGCTGTAAATGAAGCACGTATTGCTGCTGCAGCTCCAGAAGAAGAGGTTGTAGAAGAGGTTGTTGAAGAAACAACTGAAGCAGCAGCTACTTCAGAAGAAGCTTCAAACGAAGAAGAATAAAAATAATTTTTTTATACTTTTGAACCCAGACTATAATAGTCTGGGTTTTTTATTATTTAAAACTCAGTAACGTTTTATGTAATAATTCTCACAACAGTGAGAATCTTATAAATTTAAGATTAATACAAAGGTTTCCGTTGTTTTGGAAACAAAAATCAAAATTTCGATGAAAAAGGAAGATTGTTTTTATTTAGGAAAAATAGTGTCTAAATATAGTTTTAAAGGAGAACTTTTAATAAAACTAGATACAGATGAACCAGATTTATATGAAAACTTAGACGCCATGTTTGTCGATTTACGTAACAACTTAGTGCCTTTCTTTATCGAGTCTTCACAATTACATAAATCTGATTTATTACGAGTGCGTTTTGAAGATGTAGATACGGAAGCTGATGCAGATGCCTTAATGAAATGCGATATATATTTACCTTTAGAATTTTTACCAAAACTAGAAGGGAACAAATTTTATTTTCACGAAGTTATTGGATTCAAAGTTGAAGATATTAATTATGGCTCTGTTGGGGATATTGTGTCCATTAACGACTCTACAGCACAGGCTCTTTTTGAAATTGAAAAAGATGGGGTGGAAATTTTAATTCCGATGAATGACGAGTTTATAGACAAAATAGATAGACCTAACAAAACCGTTTTTGTTAAAACTCCTGTAGGACTGATTGATTTATACCTAGAAGAATAGTTTTTTTCATTCTAAACAAAAGTGAGGAATCTATAAGATTACAAACTAGATTCTTCAGTGATTTCTTCATCTGAATGACAAAACAATACATTATGAATAAGCCATTCAAATTCAAACAATTCTCAATAAATCAAGACAAATGTGCCATGAAAATTGGAACAGATGGTGTCTTGCTTGGAGCATGGACGTCGATAGAAAAAAAACCTTTTTCCATTTTAGATATTGGTTCTGGAACAGGTGTTCTTGCTTTAATGTTAGCCCAACGAAGTGATGCAGAGATTATTGATGCACTTGAAATAGATGATGAAGCTTACGAGCAATGTGTCGATAATTTCGAAAATGCGCCTTGGAGCGATAGACTCTTTTGTTATCACGCTTCACTTCAAGAATTCACTGATGAAATAGAGGACAAATACGATCTAATTATTTCCAATCCACCTTATTATTCTGAAGACTACAAAACAGATGACAACCAACGTAATTTAGCTCGTTTTACCGATGCCATGCCTTTTGAACATTTAATTGATAGTGTTTCAAAATTATTAATGGAAGATGGCGTTTTTACAGCTGTTATTCCGTTTAAAGAAGAAAAACGTTTTTTGAGTTTGGCTTCAAAAGCCAACTTATTTCCAATTAGAATTCTACACATAAAAGGCTCACCTTCTTCAGATACAAAACGTAGTCTTATCGAGTTTTCATTCTATAAAACTAAGACAACCATCAAGCAACTTATTATTGAAACTTCAAGACATCAATACACTTCAGACTATATAAATTTGACAAAAGATTTTTATCTTAAGATGTAACAAATTGTTACATTTGCTTTTCTAACAAAAAGATTTAAAAATGAAGCCTGATTTATTTGAAGCTCCTGATTACTACAATCTAGACGAACTATTAACTGACGAACATAAATTAGTACGTGATGCAGCCCGAGAATGGGTTAAACGCGACGTATCTCCTATAATAGAAGAATATGCTCAAAAAGCCGAATTTCCAAAACAAATCATTAATGGTTTGGCTGAAATTGGAGCTTTTGGACCTTACATCCCACACGAATATGGAGGAGCAGGATTAGATCAGATTTCTTATGGCCTCATCATGCAAGAAATTGAACGTGGAGATTCTGGCGTTAGAAGTACAGCTTCGGTACAATCGTCTTTAGTCATGTATCCTATCTGGAAATATGGAAACGAAGAACAACGTAATAAATACTTGCCAAAACTAGCATCTGGAGAATGGATAGGCTCTTTTGGATTAACAGAACCAGATCATGGCTCAAATCCTGGTGGTATGACCACAAACTTTAAAGATATGGGAGACCATTATCTTTTAAATGGTGCTAAAATGTGGATTTCCAATGCACCATTTTGCCAGATAGCTGTAGTTTGGGCTAAAAATGAAGAAGGCCGAATTCACGGATTAATTGTAGAACGAGGTATGGAAGGTTTTACAACGCCAGAAACACATAATAAATGGTCTTTAAGAGCATCTGCAACCGGAGAACTTATTTTTGATAATGTAAAAATCCCAAAAGAAAACTTATTACCAAACAAATCTGGATTAGGCGCACCACTGGGATGTTTAGATTCTGCTAGATATGGTATTGCTTGGGGAGCTATTGGAGCAGCAATGGATTGTTACGATACAGCTTTAAGATATAGTAAAGAACGTATCCAGTTTGGAAAACCAATTGGTCAATTCCAATTGCAACAAAAAAAATTAGCTGAAATGATTACAGAAATCACCAAAGCTCAATTATTGGCATGGAGACTTGGTGTGATGCGTGAAAATGGTACAGCAACCTCAGCACAAATATCTATGGCAAAACGTAACAATGTGGATATGGCAATTAATATCGCTAGAGAAGCAAGACAAATGTTAGGAGGTATGGGAATAACTGGGGAATACAGTATAATGCGTCACTCTATGAACCTAGAAAGTGTAATTACTTACGAAGGAACTCATGATATTCACCTTTTAATTACCGGATTTGATGTTACTGGTTTAAACGCTTTTAAATAGAGTCTTTAGAGCCTTAAACTTATTTGATTATCTCACTCTGAGGGAATCTATGTAAAATATAATTTATAAAAATGCGTCTCAATTAAGAGAGGCATTTTTTTGTTAATATTCCTTTAGAAAATCAACAAGATTTTCTGTTTTATTCTAAATCAATGAGTTTTATTTATCAACTTTCAAAACACCAATCTCAGAGAAAAAATCTATAATTAATTAATTTTTAAGCATCTATCGATTTTTTTTTATTAAATTAGTCAAGCTATTAATCAACCAAATATTTATTTATTTACAATTATTTTCCTTTTTTTTTGATTTTATAGTTGCCTTTTCTACTAAGCTACCTATTGGTGTTATAAACTAGATATATATCAAGTTTTAAAACCAACTAACAATGACCAAAAATTACATTTCCACAATTTTTGTAGTGTTCTTCACAACTATATTTTCATTTTCTCAAACTTTTAATGGGACAACAGGGCCAATAACTGACAACAATTGTGCGACTACACCTAATACGTTTTCAACCACAGTTACAGGTGCAACGTCATCAAATCTGGCACATATCGATATCGATATAACACATACCTATATTGGTGATATCTCATTAACACTAACGCATGTAAATTCTGGAACTTCAGTCGTTTTAGTTAACCCTGATGCAACAGATAATGGAGACAATTATACAAACACCGTTTTTACTGATGGCTCGAATACAAGTATTACAGCTGGTGTAGCACCATATAGAGCTGGATTTTTACCTGAAAATAGTTTAAGTACATTTAATGGCTTAAGCCCTAATAGTGAATGGACTTTAACCGTTTGTGATGCTTATGAATTTGATACAGGTACACTTAACTCTTGGTCTATTACGTTTGCAGGTTATAATGAAAATGATAATTTTATAGGACCACTTAATTTAATAGTACCTGGTGAGCAATTTTCAGATGATCCTATTACTGCTAATAATACAGGAGCAACAGCTTCTGAAATTAATGATTGGACCAATTTAGATATTCCAACAGGATGTGGCACCATTGATAATGGTGGTTATTTTGGTGGTGATTTATGGTTTGAATCTTGGGCTTCTAATAACGGAACCATAACCATAGAAACTGCTGCCGTTCCTGGTTCTGATGTGACAGATACAGCCATCGCTATTTATGACACATCTAATAACCTCATTGCTTGTAATGATGATAAAAGTGGTTCAGATTTCTTTTCTAAAATTGAAATAGGCGGATTAAACCCTGGTAGTCCTTACATTGTAAGAGTCTGGGAATTCAATAACAACAACTTTGGTGACTTTCAAATTTCTGCTTACGCTAATGACACTTATGTCCCAGATGATAATTTTGAAAACTACCTAGAAACGCATGATGCTTCTGGAGCTGTCGTACCTCTAGGCGACCCAACAAGTATGGGAAATGGTACAGTTAATGATAATTTTGTGCCTACTTCAAAAATTGATACGGTTACACATTTAAATGTTAGTGTCCTAGGCATATCAGACCTTACAGGTATAGAAGATTTTACAGCATTAACGGTTTTAGAATGTGACGAAAATAATCTAACAACCATTAACGTATCGAATAATATTAATCTAACAGATCTTCATTTAACACTAAATTCATTAACTGCTATAAATGTTGATACTAATATTAATTTAGAAACACTTGACATTCGTCTCAATAACATAACAAACTTAAACCTTAGTCATAATTTAGAATTAAAATATTTATGGCTTTCATTTAATAACTTTGGAACTTTAAATGTAACTAATAATAGCGCTTTAGAAACTTTAGATATTCAAGGAATTAATATTAGTGAGTTAGATGTAAGTAACAATGTTAGTCTAACTTATTTAGATTGTAGCAGTAATAATTTGGAGTTTCTAGATCTAACCAATAATGTCGTTTTAAATAACCTAGGGTGTTTTGGCAATCAACTTAGTTATTTAAACGTCGCTAATGGTAATAATACAAACTTTGTTGATTTTAGAAGTCATAGCAACCCTAATTTAAGCTGTATAAAAGTAGATGATGCAGCTTATTCAACAACAAATTGGACTAATATAGATCCTGCTTCTTCTTTTAGTGAAGATTGTGGCACCTATGTCCCAGATGATAATTTTGAGCAAGCACTAATTGATTTAACTTACGACGTCGGACCTCTTGATAATTATGTGCCTACTGCTAATATAAATACGGTTACAGTTCTATACGTAAATAATAAAAATATTTCAGATTTAACTGGAATAGAAGATTTTAGTTCATTAACTACTCTAGAATGTTATAATAATAATCTCGAAAATTTAAATTTGTCTTCTAATACAGCTTTAATAAATTTAAACTGTACCGACAATAGTCTCTTAAACTTAAACCTTTCTAACAACCTACTATTAGAAAGTTTATATTGTTATGATAATAATCTCGAGGATTTAGATGTTTCCATTAACCTTGCCTTAATTCAAATAGACTGTAGTAGCAACCCCATCTCCAATTTAGATGTTTCTCAACATACTGCTTTATCTTATTTAGTTTGTCACAGCACCAATATAACAAGCTTAGATGTTTCTGAAAACATTAATCTAACACAGTTACACTGTTATAATAACAACTTATCGGCTTTAAATCTTGCAAATAGCAATAATACAAACATGACTCATGTTAATGTAAGTAACAATACCAATCTGCATTGTATAGAAGTAGATGATGTTTCTTTTTCGAACACAAATTGGGCTACTGGTAATTTCTTTTTCGACTCGCAATCCTATTTCAGCATCGATTGTAACTTTAATGACATTCCTGAAAAAGCCTATACCTTAAATGTAGGTCATGATTTTGAAGATCAAGTTCAAATTGGTGATAATACCATTGCTACAGCGTCTGAGCTTATAGACCCTTCTATACCTTTGCCTACAGCTTGTGGTGGTGGTTTTGATTCAGCTGAATATAATGGTGATGATGTTTGGTATGCGGTTAGCATTCCAGATGATGGTAGTGTTATTATAGAAACTGAAGTTAATGATGGCTCCATTACAGATACTGGATTAGCGCTTTACTCTGGTGTTCCTGGAAGCCTTGTCCAAATGGCTTGTAATGATGATATAGATGTTGGTGGAGGCGATTTCTTTTCAATGATAACTTTAACTGGACAAACACCTAATGACCTTATATATTTTAGGGCTTGGTCTTGGCAAAATAATGAAACAGGAACCTTTAAAATTTCTGCCTATAGAAATCCTGCAATCAGCACCTATGTGCCAGATGATAATTTTGAAAACTATTTAGAAACACATGATGCTTCAGGAACGGTTGTACCTCTAGGCGACCCAACAAGTATGGGAAATGGTATTGCTAACGATGGTTTTGTACTTAATAATAGAATTAATACAGTAACAAGTTTAAATGTTGGAAATTTAAGCATTTCAGATCTTACTGGCATAGAAGGGTTTACAGCATTAAATGACTTAATGTGTTCTTTAAATAATTTAACTGAGTTAGATGTGAGTAATAATACGGCTTTGACAAATTTAATTTGTGATTTTAATAATTTAACAGAATTAAATGTATCTGAAAATATAGCATTGACAAATTTAGGTTGTGGCTATAATAATTTGACAGAGTTGGATGTATCTACAAATACTGCTTTGTCAGTTTTAGGATGTGATAATAACTCTTTAACAGTTTTAAATCTTGCAAATGGTAATAATTTGTTTTTTAGTGTCTTACGTGTTAATACCAACCCAGGTCTTACGTGTGTGACTGTAGATAATCAATCCATAGCAGATAATTGGAATAATGATAATATTTTACCGAGCATTTTTTTTAAAGATTATCAAACCCAATTTAGCACCAATTGTGGTGAGGTGGTTATAGAAGCCAAGGCCTATTTACAAGGGGCATTTTTAAACCCACGACTTGGTGAAGAAGCTTTTATGCGTGATGATTTACGCGCCAATGGCTATTTACCAACAACGTCGCCTTACGCAGATAACGCTACAGTAATTGGCACACCTTTTAGTACAATTGGCACAGATGCCATTGTGGATTGGGTTTGGGTAGAGTTACGTGACGATACAGATAACACCATAATCATAGAAGGGCAATCGGCTCTTTTACAACGTGATGGCGATATAGTCGCTCCAGATGGTGTGAGCCCATTAGTATTTTCACAACAGGCCAAACATTATAATGTGGTGCTAAAACACCGTAATCATGTTGGCGTAATAACAAGTCTTAAGCAACCTTTCCCGCTTAATCAGACACAAAATTATATGAATGGAAGCACGACTGTTTTAGGTGCGAATGCTTTAGTTAACATGAACGGAACCTTTGCTTTATGGACTGGTGATGTTGGTGGTGATAGTCAAATTAAATTTTCTGGCTCTAATAATGATGCCAATGCCATAAAAGATGGCGTCCTTGACGATCCTGCTAACGGCTTTAACTCGGCGACATTTACATCGTCTGGATATTTAAATTATGATTTAAATATGGATGGTAACGGAAAATTCTCTGGCGCCAATAACGATGGGAATATTGTTAAAGACAATATTCTGTCTCATCCTGGAAATGGATTTAACTCACCGGCATTTACCATTAACAGTTATGTACCTGAAGATTAACAAAAAATATTAAATATTGACACAAAAAATAAATCTTATGAAAACATATATTACAGTTATTCTATTATTATTTTCTAGTCTATTTATCATGGCTCAAAGCTATCAATTTGGAATTGTTCATCTATCGGGAAATCAGTTTAAAATGATTGCTACTCCAGATTTCAATTCAGACGAATATGGCCCTAATGCTAATACAGATGTATCAGATGTTGGTTTTACACTTGTTCTGCCAGCAGGACCATCGCATATTACCAATCTGGTAAGTTTTTTTCCTAGCAGAACATTTGATTTATACGATTATGATGCAGCCTTTATAGCTGGTTTAGGATATGTTGGATTTGATATAGATGTCTTTCAATTTAACATGCCACCAGGACAAACTATCTTACAGCATACGGCTGGAGTGCCAATAGACTTAGTGAGCTTTGAAGTAACAAATCCAGGAGCTGAAACCCTGTTTATTATGCCAAACGATCATGACCTAAATGTGCAAGCAGGAAATATCTTCGAGAGTTTTTATAATTCGGATATTGATGGCCCAGGAAATGGTAATGGAACTTTAAACTTATATACTGGAAATATTCCAGGACTGGAAAGCTTTAATTTAGAAACACTTTCTGTTCCTAGTCAAGTGTTAGAGGGTGGATCTATTTCGGTGTATCCAAATCCAACGTCAGACTATATACATATTGCAACAACTTATAAAATTCAACAGGTAGAAATTTATGATATTTTAGGAAAGAAGGTAAAACAAGTTGCAGACAGTCCTAAAATTAATGTCAACCACTTACAAGCTGGAATCTATCTTGTAAAAATATTTACAGACAACGGACAAATTACTAAAAAAATTATTGTTGAATAATTACCTCCCCTTAATTATTTAGTAGCAAAAAAGCTCAATGTAAAAATTGAGTTTTTTTTATGCTTTTTTACTTACATTTACTTTATGCTTTCAAGTAAAAAACGGTTAGATAGGGCTTACAAAAATGCTAAAATCATCAACTTTGATGATTCTAGTAAATTCATTTTATTCAGCGATTGCCATCGAGGTGACAACAGCTTTGCCGACGATTTTGCCAACAACCGAAACATCTATTTTCATGCATTAAAACACTATTATGCTGAAGGATTTCAGTATTGTGAATTAGGCGATGGAGACGAACTCTGGGAAAACATTTCCTTTAAACCACTTTTTGAAGCCCATAAAAATATTTATTTACAAATGAAGTTGTTTCACGAACAAGAAAGACTTCATTTAATATGGGGTAATCATGATATGGTATATCAAAACCCTGATTATTTAGAAAAGAATTTATCGACTTATTTCGATCCAAAATTAGAAAAAGATGTAGATCTTTTTTGTAATATTAAATACCATGAAGGCATTATTTTAAAGCATAAGAAAACCCAGCAAAAATTATTCTTAACTCATGGTCATCAAGCAGATTGGTGGAATTATACCTTCTGGAAATTGAGCCGTTTTATGGTTCGTGTTTTATGGAAACCTTTAAATGTGATGGGAATTGCAGACCCAACAAGTCCAGCAAAAAACTATAAAGAGCTCATTAAAATAGAACGTAAAACAAAGAAATGGATTATTGAAAATGATAATTTAATTACCATAACTGGTCATACGCATAGACCACGCTTCCCAAACCCTGGCGAGATAGCCTATTTTAATGATGGGAGTTGCGTACACCCTAGAAGTATAACTGGTATAGAAATTGAAAAAGGTGAAATCTCCTTAATCAAATGGTATATTGACACTACTGAAAGTGGCACTTTACAAATAGTAAGAGTTCTACTAGAAGGTCCAAGAAAATTAATAGATTATAAAACGGAGTAAACAAAAAGACTACCCTTTTGTTCTTATTATAGAAAGCGCAATTCTATAGTTTTAAAATCAATCTTTAAGGCAAAACTATTAAAGGTGTTTGTCCCTCATAAACTAAATCATTAATTAAGAATCTTCTAAAACCTGATTAGTTAATAGCCGTGAACCTTTTTGAACTATCAGAATTTCATCAATTTTATTGTTGATGACCTTCTTAATATCATCTAGTCTATTTTGTCCTTCATAAATAGCAAAATCCGTGTTAAATCTGTCTGCAAACTTTTCTGATAATTCGCGTAACTGATTTTCTATACTAATTGTTTCTTCGTCTAGGTTAGCCAAATAGAAAAATGTAATGTTGGTGTTTTGATTATCTATAAATTTAAGAAAGTTGTTCAACTCCAACATATTTAATGGCTTCTTTTTATTTACAGCAATAAATATTTTTTCATGCGAATACCTATCAATTTCATTAGGCATTGCAACAATAACATTATTTGTACTACTAATAATTTGAAGAGCCACGCTTCCAAGAAATATTTTTTTAAGCATCCCAGTGCCTTTCAATCCAACAAAAATTAAGTTTTCAAAGGATTCGGCTAATAGCTTAGATAATACACTTTGGAAAGAGTGTTCTGAAACTGAATATGAAACATGAATTGTTTCTGGAATAAATTTATTTGCAAGTGCTTTTAATTTTTGAAACGCTACATTATTAGCATCCTTAGCAATCTGTAATTTAGCATCGCTATCGGCAAGTGTAGGAGACAACACAATAGTTTGATGAACCAAAAGAATTTCAGCGTTTGCTTCTTTGCTCCAATCAGAAGCATACTTTATCAGATTATTAGAATATTCCGAAAAGTCAATAAGTAAGATAAATCGTTTTCTCATTTCTTAAAAAATTAAATTGTAATATCTGGCATGATAAGACAATCGTTAACTTTAGCTAAATCTTTTTGATTATCTGCAAGCACCACCAAAACGTCATTGAGTTTAATTTCAGTTGAACCACCTGGACGGATAAATTCTCCGTTTCTCTTTATCATTGCGATAAAAGTAGAACTAGGAAAATTTAAGTCTACAATTCGCTTATTGATGGCATACGCATTAGGTGAAATGTCAATTTCCTTTAAAATTGTTTTAGGAGTATTTAATATAAGCTTATCTATTTCTGTAATTCGTTTTTTCTCTTCTGGCATAGCAACACGTAACCATTTTGCAACAATAGATAAGGTTGTACCTTGAATAAGGACAGAAGTTACAGAAATAAAAAATACAATATTGAAAATAATATTTGCTTTATCAATTCCTGCTAAAAGTGGATAAGTGGCAAAAACAATTGGTACGGCGCCACGCAAACCAACCCATGAAATGTAAAAACGTCGTCTTAATTTCATTTTAAAAAACATGAGACTTAGAAACACAGCTATTGGTCTGGCTATCAAAATTAGGAACAAAGAGATAAGAAGACCAATTCCCATATATGGAATGATTTGGGAAGGAAACACAAGTAATCCTAAAGTTAAGAATAAAACTATTTGCATGAGCCAAGCCAAGCCATCAAACATTTTCAATATGGTTTTCTTATGTATTAGATCTTGATTTCCTAAGTAAACTGCACAAATATAAATAGCAAGAAAACCATTTCCTCCTAGAAAATCTGTTGCAGAGAATGTAATAAACATAAGAGCGATAACCAATACAGGATAAAGTCCTTCAATACCAAGTTTAATTTTATTAATGATTAGTTTACTAAGCTTTCCAAAAACAAAACCTAAAATAGCTCCTACAAACATCTGTTGAAAAAACAAGGGGATTATGGAAGTGAGATTTTGATCTTGGTTCACTACTAAAGTTAAAAACGCAATAGTTAACACATAGGCCATAGGATCGTTACTTCCACTTTCTAACTCTAATGTAGGTCTAATATTTTTTTTGAGCGACAAACTCTTAGATCGTAAAATTGAAAACACGGCAGCTGCATCTGTAGAGGAGACAATGGAGCCCAATAGCATACTTTCGTATATGGTAAAATCGGTAACTGCCCAAACAAATGTTCCTAAGGATATAGCTGTGAATAGAACACCTATAGTAGATAATACTAGGCCTTCTTTGAGAATAGGTTTAACTGTTTTCCAATGAGTATCGAGTCCTCCAGAAAATAAAATAAAATTAAGTGAAACAATACCAATGAACTGTGCAATTTTAGGATTGTTAAAGTAAATTCCTCCAATGCCGTCTGTTCCTGCCAACATACCAATACCCAAAAAAAGTAATAAAGTTGGAACACCAAATCTGTAGGAAGATTTACCAGCAATTATGCTTATAAAAAGTAAAAGAGAACCAATTAACAGTATGTTTTCTATTGTTATATTCATACTTTAATTCTCCTTTGTTTATACATAAAAATTATATTTCTAATTATTCATCTTGTCAACAAAGGTAATGAGTTTTCTTTTCATTAGTTAACCAAGTTAAAATCAAAAATCATTAACTTTCAGGAGCAAGCTCAACTTCCAAACCTTCCATCTCTGGAGTCATCTGAATCTGACAACCTAAACGTGAATTATCTTTAACATAAAATGCTTCGCTAAGCATAGCTTCTTCATCGTCTTGCATTTCTGGCAATTCAGTGTTGCTTAAAACATAACATTGACATGAAGCACACATTGCCATCCCTCCACAGATTCCTATGGTTCCTTCTGGAGCCAGCTCGTAACTACGAACCACTTCCATTAAATTCATAGCCATATCTGTAGGTGCAACTATGTTATGAGTTACGCCTTCTCTATCTGTAATTTTTATATTTATGTCTTGTTCCATGGAAAAAGTTGCTATAATATTAGTTAATAGCTTTAACAACAGCTTTTGGCGCTTCTTTTCTTGTACCATCAAAACCATCAACGCCACTTACAGTGGTGTACTTCATTACATATTTTTTTCCTGGATTAATAATTTGATAAGCTGCTTGGCACATCAATGTGGCTTCATGAAAACCACATAAAATCAATTTTAATTTCCCGGGATACGTATTGACATCTCCAATGGCAAAAATTCCAGGAATATTGGTTTGATAGTCTAGGGCATTATTTACCTTAATAGCATTCTTTTCAATTTCAAGACCCCAATTAGCTATAGGTCCAAGTTTTGGAGACAATCCGAATAATGGGATAAAATGATCACAATCTATTTCAAATTCTCTTTCAATATGCTCAGCCTGACTAACAACCACAGCTTCCACTTTATGATGTCCTACAATATTAATGACCTCTGCAGGTGTTACCAAATTTATTTTTCCTTTATTTTTTAATTCTTGAACTTTTTCAACAGAATCTAAATGGCCGCGAAATTCATTCCTTCTATGAATTAAAGTTACTTCACTTGCAACATCGCTTAAAAAGATACTCCAATCTAAGGCTGAGTCTCCACCACCAGCAATAACAACACGTTTGTTTCTGTAAATTTCTGGGTCTTTAATCATGTACTCAACTCCTTTATCCTCAAAACTTGCAATGTTATCAATTAAAGGTTTTCGAGGTTCGAAGCTTCCTAAGCCACCTGCTATAGCAACTACTGGCGCTTGATGTTTCGTTCCTTTATTTGTTGTTACAATAAAACTTCCATCTTCTTGTTTTTCAATAGTTTCAGCACGTTCCCCAAGGGTGAAACCCGGTTCAAATTGCTTACATTGTTCCAAGAGATTTTTAGTTAAATCGTCTGCTAAGATTTCTGGAAAACCAGGAATATCATAGATAGGTTTTTTAGGATAAAGCTCTGAGCATTGTCCTCCAGGTTGTGGCAAGGCATCAATTAGGTGGCATTTTAATTTTAAAAGTCCAGCCTCAAAAACGGTAAATAAGCCAGTTGGACCAGCTCCAATAATAAGTATATCTGTTTTAATCATGAATTGTAAATTTCAAGAGACAAAGTTATTATTTACTTTATGAAATAAATGTGACAAAAATCACATTCAAGCTTTTTAACTTATTAAGCTTCCACATTAATAACTTGTTCAATTTGAGGCGCGTATTTTTTAATGGTCATTTCTACACCAGATTTTAGTGTCATTTGGTTGACACTACAGCCCACACATGCTCCTTCTAACTGTACTTTTACAAGAGTATCATTTTCTATGGATAGCAATGAAATATCGCCTCCATCACTTTGTAAAAACGGACGAATCTCGTCAAGCGCTTTTTCAATATTGATTCTTAATTCTTCTGTAGTCATAACCTTATTTTGCCTCTCCTTAACCCTCTTTGTTCAACTGTATTTAATGAAACTCAAGAGTAAATAGGAATTAAATTTATTTTTTTATTGCTGAACATCCAGCCATAGTTGTAATTTTAATGGCTTCCGTTGGTGGTAAATCTGTATTTCGTTTTACCACTTCTTGAACCACATGTTGTGTTAATGTTTCAAAAGCTTCTTCTAATGGAGTTGCTATTTGTAAAGCAGCTGGTCTACCAATATCTCCAGCTTCTCGAATACTTTGTACCAACGGTAATTCACCCAAAAATGGCACCTTTAAATCTTCCGCTAAATGTTTAGCACCTTCTTTTCCGAAAATATAATACTTGTTTTCTGGCAATTCTTCTGGTGTAAAATAGGCCATGTTTTCAATAATCCCTAAAACAGGCACATTGATACTTTCTTGCTGGAACATAGCAACACCTTTTTTAGCGTCTGCTAAAGCTACATTTTGTGGTGTACTAACTATTACAGATCCTGTAATAGGTAAAGACTGCATAATGCTTAAATGGATGTCTCCAGTTCCTGGAGGCAAATCGATTAACATAAAGTCTAATTCTCCCCAATGAGCATCGAAAATCATTTGATTTAGAGCTTTTGCTGCCATAGGACCTCTCCATACAACAGCTTGATCTGGTTGAGTAAAAAAGCCTATGGATAAAATTTTAACTCCATAATTTTCTACTGGTTTCATTTTAGATTTTCCTTCGATGTTTACAGCCAATGGCTTTTCGTTTTCCACTTGAAACATAATTGGAATAGAAGGTCCATATATATCTGCATCTAAAATACCCACTTTAAAACCCATTTTCGCTAAGGTAACTGCCAAATTAGAAGTTACAGTAGATTTACCAACACCTCCTTTTCCAGAAGCCACTGCAATGATATTTTGAATACCAGGAATACTTTTCCCTTTTATAACATTAGGCGCAGATTTTGTAGGTGTGTCTACTTTTACATTAACTGTTATTTTAGCCTTTTCATACACCAATTTGTGTATGGTTTGCAAGATCTCGACTTCGGTTTTCTTTTTGGCTTGTAAACTAGGATTATTTATGGTAATATCTACAATTACCTCATCGGCGAAAGTTACGACATTATTTACAGCGCCACTTTCTACCATATTTTTACCTTCACCAGGAGCTGAAATGGTTTCAAGTGCTTTAAGTATGTCTTGTTTATTTAGTTTCATTATTTATGTAAGACTATATAAAATAGAGTCTTTAGATTAGACGCTATTTTTTGATTTTTTATTAAGATTAATTCTAAACAGCAAATATACAGCGAAATGTTTAGAATTTGAAATAGATTAATTGAAATGATTGATGCTTGAATTTAGTTTTGTTATTGATTGTAATATTTATAATTATTTTCAAATTTCAAATAATTTACAACTAGTTACAATTCATTTGCAGGATCCCAAAAAATCTTGTTAAAGTCTTGAATTTGTAAGTCTTTAACCTTAATCCCTTCGCTTTCTAGTAGCTGTTGCATCAAGTTCGTTCCTTCAAAATGATGCTTTCCAGTAAGTAACCCTTTTCTATTTACTACACGATGTGCAGGCACCTCTTTATTATGCGAGCCATTCATGGCATAACCAACCATTCTAGCGCTTTTTGCTGCACCTAGATACTTTGCAATAGCTCCATAACTTGTAACACGACCGTAAGGTATTAGCTTGGCTACTTGATAAACTTTTTCGAAAAAATTAAGCGTTTCTTTCTGCATATTAAAGTATTAATAATATTTTCTAAGGATGCTTATTAAAGTAATAATAGAAATAATTCCAGTAATTATACCAATGATATAATTCATCTTTTTTTGCGAAGTTTCTTTAGTCTTTTTAATTTTATCGAAAAAGAAAATATACACATATAAGTTAATAAAAGATCCTATAGCAGCTCCTGAAACGTACGTTGCGATTCCAACTTTATCTAACATTAGCCAGCCAAAAGAAGCAAAAGTAATAGTCATATAAGCTTGAAAGGGAATAGGAAACATATTAATACTTGACAAAAATAATCCTTGAAAAAAACGACTTCGTTTGCTTTTGGTCTCCAAGTCTTTTTCTGGTTTGTTTTCTTTTTTGGCTATCAATAAAAAATAGATTGTAATTAACACAAAGATGACAAAGGCGACTTGTTGTAAAATATCAATAACATCTGGATGCATACTTAGATACCTAGCAAAAACGGTAGCAATAAGCGTTTGACACATGAAAACTAAAGAAGCACCAAGAGAAAACATAACACCTCTTGTAGAACCTTCTTTTAAGCTAATTTTTGCTGCAGTCATATTCAACAACCCAGGAGGCACTGCTGATAAAAAAGCGACAAGCATCGCAATAAAAAAAATGGCTGTTAAACTCAAGGTTTATTTAATTTTAAACCGAATATACGTAATTGGTTTGTTTTGTTCTAAATATTGACTTTCATAATACGTCTGAATACTAGTTACTTCCTCTGGACTACCTTCTTGTTTATACACATTATGATTGGCGTAAAGCACTTCGTGTCCAGCACCATGAAGCAATCCAAGTGTATAACCATGCATGAATTCGCTATCTGTTTTCAAATTCATAACACCATCTGGTTTTAAAACGGTTTTGTAACGTTTTAAAAAGTCAGAATTGGTCATTCTATGCTTGGTACGTTTATATTTTATTTGAGGATCTGGAAAAGTAATCCAAATCTCATCCACTTCACCTTCAGCAAAAGCATAATCAATTAATTCAATTTGGGTTCGTAAAAAAGCGACATTAGGAAGGTTTTCTTCGAGAGCCGTTTTGGCGCCTCTCCAGAAACGAGCTCCTTTAATATCGATTCCGATAAAGTTTTTGTTTGGGAATTTTTTAGCTAACGCGACACTATATTCACCTTTACCACATCCTAATTCCAAAACCAAAGGGTTGTTATTCTTAAAAAAAGAGGTGTTCCAATTCCCTTTTAATTCATATTGATTAGCAACCAACTCATCTCTTGATGGCTGAAATACATTTGCAAACGTTTCGTTTTCTTTAAAGCGTTTTAATTTATTTTTACTTCCCACTGAATGAATTTTACAATTAAAATATAATTTGGTAAAATTAAGCAATTATATGCAAGTGTTAATATCCTTATCTTTGTTTTTACAGATATGAACAAACGAATTTTAGTTGCGCCTTTGAATTGGGGATTGGGTCATGCTACTAGGTGCATTCCAATTATTAATGCTTTAATTGAAAACAAGTTAACTCCAGTAATTGCAAGCGATGGCATGGCTTTGGAGCTTTTGAAAAAAGAATTTCCAGATTTAGAACATCTTGAACTTCCTGCTTACAATGTAACCTACGCAAAAAACAGACATGTATTCAAACTGAAATTATTACTACATGCCCCAAAATTATTGAAAGTTGTAAGAGCCGAAAAAAAAGCGATAAAGCAACTTATTGAATCCAAAAACATCCATGGGATTATTTCAGATAACAGGTTTGGTGCTTATAATAGTTCTATTCCTAGTGTTTTTATAACACATCAGTTACAAGTTTTAAGCGGCTCTACCACATGGATAAGCACTAAGTTGCATTTAGAATTTATAAAAAAATTTAATGAGTGTTGGGTTCCAGATGTTCAAGAAACTCCAAATTTAAGTGGAGAATTGAGTCATGTAAATACTGAAGATATTTTAATTAAATATATCGGTCCTTTAAGTCGCTTTTCAAGAAAAGACACTCCAATAAAGAACGATCTTATGGTATTGCTTTCTGGTCCTGAACCACAGCGAACCTTACTTGAGGAGAAATTATTGGAAGAACTAAAACACTTTTCAGGTACAGTTTTATTTGTAAGAGGGGTTGTTGAAGAGCTTCAAACCATTGAGAAAATTGACAATTTAACTCTTTATAATTTTATGACGAGTAGTCTTTTAGAGACCTCTTTAAGCGAAAGCAAACTCATTATTTCAAGATCTGGATACACAACGATTATGGATTTAGCAAAATTAGGAAAACAAGCCTTTTTTATTCCCACTCCAGGACAGTTTGAACAAGAATATCTAGCCAAAAGATTAGATTATCAAAAATTAGTTCCAAGTTGTAAGCAAGAATATTTTAGTTTATCTAAGCTAGAAACAGCTTCTAAATATAACGGATTAAGTGATTTTGAATATCATGCTAACTACAGCAAACTATTCAGTCTTTTCAAGACTAAATGAAAATTCGCTACCTACACCATATTCACTTTCAATATATATTTTTTCGTCGTGTGCTTCAATAATATGCTTCACAATGGATAAACCTAAACCAGAACCACCTTCTTTTCTAGAACCACTTTTATCAACACGATAAAAACGTTCAAATACTCTGGCTAAATTTGCTTTATCAATGCCTTCCCCATTATCTGTAATTCTTACGATTACTTTATTTTTAATCAGGTTTTCTATACTAATTTCAGTTGTTCCTTTTTCTCTACCATATTTTATTGAGTTTACAATCAGGTTTGTTAAAACTTGTTGAATACGCTCAATATCTGCATTTACCAGAATAGGTTTGTTGTAGTTTACATCGAATGTTAAGGTAATTTTTTTCTTGGAAGCTTTCATTTCAAGAAGATCGAAGACACTTTTAATCAATTCTACAATATCGAAGGATGTAATGTTTAATCTTAAATCACCAGCTTCAAACTTGGTGATCATATCTAAATCTTTTACAATATAAATAAGTCTTTCAACGCCCTTATTAGCTCTGTTTAAATACTTTTCTCTTATTTTTTCGTCGTGAATAGCTCCATCTATTAATGTTAACAAATACCCTTGAACCGTAAACAATGGTGTCTTTAATTCATGAGAGACATTACCAATAAATTCTTTCCGGTACTCTTCCCTAATTTTCAAGGTTTCAATTTCTAACTTTTTGTCCTTAGCATATTTATCTATCTCTTTAGTTAATGTAGCCATGTCTGTAGTTATAGGCTGTTTTGTCAATGAAGTAGATTCTAATAGAGTTAAATCGTCGTAGATTTTTTTAACACGTCTGTAAATAAATCGCTCAACCCGATATTGAATAATAAAAAAACAAATTATATAGCATAGTATACCAAAGAGAAGTACATAGACATTCAGTTTTTCTATTACATATAAAAAAACACTCAAAAAGAGTGTAAGAACTATAGAAATGTAGCATGCTGTTTTAATAGCAAATTTGTATGTTTTTTTTATTTTTTGCATTATTCTACAAACTTATACCCAACCCCTTTGACTGTTTTAAAGGAGTCGTCTCCTATTTTTTCACGAAGTTTTCTAATATGAACATCTATGGTTCTCCCACCTACTACAACTTCATTTCCCCAGACTTTATCAAGAATTTCTTCTCTTTTAAAAACTTTACCAGGTTTAGATGCTAATAAAAAAAGTAATTCAAATTCTTTTCTAGGCAAAAGAATTTCTTCGTTTTTTAAAGTTATTTTATATTCTTCTCTATTAATAATTAGATTTCCAATTTGCACAATAGAGTCGTTTTGTTCCGTTTCTTTTAAACGCCTTAACAAAGCTTTCACTTTACTAATTAAAACTTTTGGTTTTATAGGTTTTGTAATATAATCGTCTGCTCCTGCATCAAATCCAGCAACTTGCGAATAATCTTCTCCTCTAGCAGTAAGAAAAGTGATAATGGTATCTTTTAATTCTGGAATTTTTCTAATATTCTCACATGCTTCAATACCATCCATTTCTGGCATCATCACATCTAGAATAATCAATTGTGGTTTCTCTTTTTTGGCTTTTTTAACAGCTTTTACACCATTTTCTGCAGTGATAACTTGATACCCTTCATTAGATAAATTATATCCAATAATTTCTAAGATGTCTGGTTCATCATCAACCAGAAGTATTTTAATATCCTTTTCAGTCATTTACAATATGGTTTACTTTCAAAACGTAAATATAACATTTTAGCAAAGATTGAAGTTCATAACAAAAACAATTAACGTTAAAGTAACTTGATAGTGACATAGAATTAACATTGCTATTTTTATTTGAAATGTTTAACACTTTTTTTGGTTTAAATGTTGTCTTTTTTTTTAAATTTAGTTAAACTTTCATTTTATGAAAAAGAATTACATATTTCTATTATTTTTTTTAATGGGATTGGCAAGTTTTAAAGGGTATAGTCAGTCAAATGATGTTGTTAAACCAGCAGATTCTAACATTGAAAACCTTACCATATATCCAAATCCTGTAAGTCAAGGTAAAATTTATATTACCACTTCAGAATATGCTTTAAAGAAAATTGAAATATTTAATGTTTTAGGAAAAAAAATTCTTTCAGTTTCGCTATATCAAAATGAGTTAAATATTTCAAAACTAAAAACAGGAATTTACATCATTAAAATCACCGAGAATAACACAACAGCTACAAGGAAACTTATTGTTAAGTAATGGTTATGAATGTTATATAATTGTAAAAAAACATTTAATTGATTTCATTTTTTAGCTAAAACGCTAAAATCTCCTTATATTTGTTATCCTAATTTTTATATATAAACAATTAATCATGAAAAAAATTTACTTTTTATTATTTACATTTATTGCAACTCTTTCCTATGGGCAGGAATTACTAGTTAATGGTAGTTTTGACTCTTGGGATGATGCAAATACGCCAACTGGTTTTACTCATATTGAGTCGGTTGATCAAGAAGCTTCAGAGTTTCATACGGGACTTTATTCTGCTAAACATACAGGTGGAACTAGCGATTTAGGTCAAACTATTACTGGTATTGTACCTGGAACATCTTATACTTTATCTTTATGGTATAAAGTTGAAGCAGGCACAGGAGATGGTGATGACGCTAGAATTTGGTCTAAATGGGCTATGGATGGTGCTTTAGACCACACGACTGATGCTGCAGTATTACAGGGCCCAGGTAATGCATATTTTGACAATAACGGAAACGTTTGGACAGAGTATTCTGTTACTGTGACTGCTCCAGCTACTGCAAATGAATTTTATTTTGAAGTTAGAACATATTCAGGTGCTGTAGTTTATTGGGACGATTTATCTTTCTTCCAAGAAGCAGGTGCTGTTCCAACTTTAAGTATTACATCTCCTACTGATGGTGAAACTATTCCAAGTGCTGATGTTGATATAAACTTTAGTGTTCAAAATTTTGTGGTTGGGAATCCAGGCGCTGGAATTGACGGTCACTTACATTATTATTTAGATGGTGCTGGTAGCCCAACTATGATATACAATACAGATCCTATTAACTTAACTGGTTTAAGTGCAGGTACTCATACTTTAGTTTTAGAATTGGTAGACAACAGTCACCAACCTTTACCAGACCCAGTTTCTACATCTGTAACTTTTGATGTAGTTGTACCAACTCAAGTAGCAGATTTAACAGAATTAAGAACTGGTACTATTGGAGAATTTTATCAAATAATGAATACTCCTACGGTTACTTTTACAAGAACAAATAGAAACCAAAAATACATTCAAGACAGCAGTAATTCAGCAATCCTAATTGATGATGCTCCAGGAGTAATATCAACAAGCTTTGCAATTGGTGATGGAATGAGTGGTCTTGTTGGAAAATTAGGTGCCTTTGGAGGTGTTCTACAATTTATTCCTTCTGTTGATGCTTCTGTTACAACAGGTGCTACAATAACACCACAAGTTGTAACTATTAATGATTTACTTACAGATTGGGAACCATATGAGTCTGAATTAGTACAAATTGACAACACTACTTTTGCTGATGCTGGTGGAACTTTTTCAGTAACAAACTATGATATTAGCGATACATCTGGTGGACCAATGGTATTTAGACCATTTAGTGGTACTGATTATATTGGAGAAACAATTCCTTCTGGAGCTATCTCTATGGTAGCAATTGTAGCTGAATTTGGTGGAGCTCCACAAGTAAGTGCTCGGTCATTAAGTGATGTTACTTTATCTACATCTTCTTTTGAATTAAATGAGTTTAGTGTATATCCAAACCCAACTTCAACAGGTTTTGTAAACATTTCTAGTAAAACAAATGACACGATCCAAGTATCTGTATTTGATATTCTTGGAAAACAAGTATTAACAAATACTTTAAACAACAACAGACTTAATGTTTCTACATTAACAACTGGTGTTTATATTATGAAAATATCTCAAAACGGAAATTCAATCACTAAAAAATTAGTGGTTAGGTAATTAGATGTTTTCTTAAAATTTAAAAAAGACTAGCAACATGCTAGTCTTTTTTTTGTAATATATTTGCTGCTAATTTTAAAATTTTTAACCCAAAACTTATTCTATGAAACACATTTACTTTTTATTATTTACACTTTTTACCTTGACAATGAATGCTCAATTAGCAACTGGAGACATCGCTTTTACTGGATATCAATCAGATACTCCTGACAGTTTTTCATTTGTAGCATTAGTAGATATTCCTGCAAACACAACTATTGAATTTACAGATAATGGTTGGTTAGCTGCTGGGGGATTTAGAGCTAATGAAGGCACAGCAACTTGGACTTCTCCAGGAACAATTGTTAATGCTGGATCAGAAATTATTGTAACAGATGCCAGTGGAACAGTTAACATTGGAACTATTACTGCAAGTGGCTTAGCTTTATCTACTTCTGGAGATCAATTGTTTGCATACAATCCTAGCAATGTTCCTTCTGCAGGAAATGAAACAGGTTTTTATGCTGGTATCCAAATGAATGGTCCATGGGAAGCAGATGCAACAAGCTCTAACACCTCTGCACAACCTACATCCTTAATTGGTTTTTCATTAGCTATCGATCCTGAGTTTGATAATGCTTATTATGATTGCTCTACAACAACTGGCACTATAGCTCAGATTAGAACTGCTTTAATAAATCCGTCTAATTGGGTAGGAGACAACAATGCTATTACTTTACCAAGCTGTAGTTTTAACCCAACACTTTCAGTTATTCAAAATAACATTTCAGAATTTGTAATATATCCTAATCCAACTTCAACAGGATTTGTAAACATTTCTAGTAAAACAAATGATACTATTCAAGTAGCTGTTTTTGATATTCTTGGAAAGCAAGTTTTAAAAAATACTATAAACAATAACAGACTTAATGTTTCTACTTTAACTGCTGGTGTTTATATAATGAATATATCTCAAAATGGAAATTCTATTACTAAAAAATTAGTAGTTAGATAAGTTCCTTTTTTAAATACTTTTTAAAAGCGTTATCAAAATTGGTAACGCTTTTTTTATTTTATTTACTTTTGTTTGAGACCATATATTAAATGATAGATTCAATAGACATTTTTAAAACAGATAACGAAAAAGACTTTGAAAAGTTGGCTTTAAACATCTTCAAATTTCAATTTGAGCATAATGCTGTCTATCGTTCTTTTTGTGATTTACTTTATAAAAACCCGAGTGATATTCAATCTTTAAAAGACATTCCATTTCTTCCTATTCAGTTTTTTAAAACTCATCATATTATTAGTACAAATGATGCTATTCTAAAAACATTTTCTAGTTCCGGCACAACAGGAAGCACAACGAGTAAACATCATGTAACCGATTTAAACATCTATGAAAAGAGTTTTAACAATGGTTTTAAACAGTTTTATGGAAACATTGAAGACTACACTATTTTAGCATTATTGCCAAGCTATTTAGAACGTGATGGCTCTTCTTTAATATATATGGTTGACTCATTAATAAAACAATCCAAAAAACCTAAAAGCGGGTTTTATTTAGATAACCTTTCCGACTTAAAAGAGACTTTAATTCAGTTAGAAGCTAACAATGAGAAAGCACTGTTAATTGGTGTCAGTTTTGCACTTTTAGATTTGGTGGAAATCCATCAATTTCAATTAAGAAACACGCTTGTTATGGAAACTGGTGGGATGAAAGGCAGACGAAAAGAATTGGTTAGAGAAGAACTTCATTCCATTTTAAAAGAAGGTTTTGGTGTAGAACAAATCCATAGTGAATATGGTATGACCGAATTATTAAGTCAGGCGTACTCCAAAGGCAATGGTGTTTTTGAATGTTCTAGAACCATGAAGGTTTTTGTTCGAGATACCGAAGATGCTTTAACTATTCTAGACAATAATAAAACAGGAGGCATCAATATTATTGATTTAGCAAATGTAAATTCTTGTGCGTTTATTGCAACCCAAGATTTAGGTCGTGTTTATAATAATGGAACTTTTGAAATTATTGGAAGATTTGATAACTCTGATATTCGAGGTTGTAACTTAATGGCTTTGTAAGTATTTAATTTATTAACCGACTATTTTAAAACTCTGAAAAAGAGAAAATGGTTATAGTTGATTTTTAAAGAAAACGCCTGATTTTTTAATCAGGCGTCTTCTATTAACTTACTTTAACAATATACGTGTTTTTCTTCCCTTTATTAAGGATGATATATTTGTTATTAATTAAATCTTCAGAAGTTAATTTGTAATCTTCAGTTACTTTTTCTTTATTAACTGAAACAGCATTTTCTTTTAAAGCTCTTCTAGCCTCACTATTTGATGCTAAGAAATTTGTTTTAGCAGAAAGTGCTGCAATCATGTCTAATCCTTCATGTATGTCTTCTTGCGAAATTTCAGCTTGTGGAACACCTTCAAAAACATCTAAAAAAGTGGCTTCATCTAACGTTTTAATATCTTCTTTAAACGATTTACTAAACAGAATATTTGATGCTTTCTCAGCATTTTCAAAATCTTCTTTAGAATGCACAAAAGTTGTTACTTCCTCAGCTAAGCGCTTTTGTAACAAACGTAAATGAGGCATGTTTTTATGCTCTTCAATTAAAGCAGTAATGATTTTCTTATCTAAAAAGGTAAATATTTTAATGTATTTCTCGGCATCTTCATCACTTGTATTCAACCAAAACTGGTAAAATTTATAGACCGAGGTTTTATCAGTATCCAACCAGATATTGCCTCCTTCACTTTTACCAAATTTAGAACCATCTGCTTTAGTAATTAACGGGCAAGTCATGGCAAAAGCTTTTGCTTCTTCTCCAACATTCATGCGTCTTACCAATTCGGTTCCAGTGGTAATGTTTCCCCATTGATCACTTCCTCCCATTTGCAATAAACAATTGTAGTTTTTGTGTAAATAGTAAAAATCGTAACCTTGAATTAATTGATATGTAAATTCTGTAAAAGACATTCCAACACTTCCTTCGTCTCCAGAAAAACGTTTTTTAACCGAGTCCTTGGACATCATGTAATTTACGGTTATTCGCTTCCCAACATCTCTAGCGAAATCTATGAATGAAAAGTTTTTCATCCAATCGTAATTATTCACTAAAACAGGTGCATTTGCTGCATTTGAATTAAAATCCAAAAAACGAGAAAGCACCCTTTTTATACCTGCAACATTTTTATTTAAGGTTTCTTCATTTAAAAGGTTTCGCTCATCACTTTTTCCAGAAGGATCTCCAATCATTCCTGTTGCTCCACCAACTAAAGCCATTGGCTTATGTCCAGCTTTTTCAAGATGTACCAAGAGTATAATAGGAACCAAACTTCCAATATGTAAAGAATCTGAAGTTGGATCGAAGCCTATATACGCCGTTGTACTCTCTTTACTTAATTGGTCTTCTGTTCCGGGCATGATATCATGAACCATACCTCTCCAACGTAAATCATCAACAAATTTATTGGCCATTATTTCAGTTTTTATCATTTAATTTGGGCAAAGATAAAAATCAATGATTGATTACTGTCTCTTTATTAATAATTCTTTAACTTAGTTTCATGATATTAGTTACTGGAGGTACTGGTTTGGTTGGCTCGCATTTATTGTATGAACTAGTTAAAAAAAATAAACCTGTAAAAGCCATTTATAGGAATGAAAAAAAGCTAGCTATTGTTAAAAAAGTGTTTGCTTATTATAGTGATGATCCTGATGCTCTTTTCAATAAGATTGAATGGGTTCAAGCCGATTTATTAGATATCCCTTTACTCACCGAAGCTTTTATAGATGTCTCATACGTATATCATTGTGCAGCTTTTGTTTCTTTAGAACCTAACAAATATTATTTACTTAGAAAAACTAATATTGAAGGAACCGCTAATATTGTTAATCTATGCATTACACATGCAGTTAAAAAATTGTGTTATGTAAGTTCTGTTGCTGCATTGGGACGTGCAAGTAATAATAAGGAGATAGACGAGGATACACTTTGGAATCCAGAAGCCGACAACAGTGCATATGGCATTACAAAATATGGTGCAGAATTAGAGGTTTGGAGAGGGACACAAGAGGGGTTAGACGCTGTTATTGTTAATCCTGGCGTGATTGTTGGCCCCGGTATTTGGCGTTATGGTAGCGGAAATATTTTTATGCAAGTAGCAAACGGGTTAACATATTACACAACCGGAATAGTTGGTTGTGTTGATGTATTTGATGTTGTAACCTGTATGATTCAGTTATTAGAAAGCAATATCCAAAACGAACGTTTTATTTTAGTTTCAGAAAACTGGGAATATAAAAAATTTACAGAGTGCATTGCTAAGGCTTTAGATGTAGAACCACCAACAAAAAAAGCCAACTCCTTATTATTGCAGATAGGTTGGAGACTTGATTGGTTATATTGTAAAATAACTGGAAAACGAAGAAGCTTAAGCAAGCAGTTAGCAAATACTTTAGAAACGAAATCTATTTATAATAATAGTAAAATAAATCAATTTTTGAGTTTTAATTTTAAGCCCATAGAAAGCAGTATTAAAGAGGTTTCAAAAGTTTATTTAAAAGAACACAAATACTAGTCTGTATTTTTTAAAGATTTAATATTTTTTGATATTTTACTTTTATTTTTTTGCTCTGCCCTTCTAATTGAGTCATTTTTCCTTGTTTCTTTTTCTTCTTTTTCTACAAGTTTACTATAGTCTTCTCTTAATTTCTTTAGACTGTCTTCTACCTTTGTAATAATATCTTGATATTCCTTTAAATGATAGGTGTAGTATCTATTACTTTCTGCAAATTGCAAGCTATCTATTTGGTGCTTATTAAAGATAAAGCTCTCTGGAATTATGCCGTTGTTCTCAAGCTTCGACTTATTAATTCCTTTTGCAGAAGATAATAAAGACATATCTAATAAGACGTTTACCATCTGCTCTTTAGAAATTAAGTTTTTGGGTTTTTTAGGCTTATTAACGCTAGTACAAGAGATAAAAAAACTAATAATAATTATGTAGATTAAGTTATATTTCATCTATTAAAGGTTAATCGTTTTCCATGTTTGCTAGTACTAAGCCTAGAATTTTCATAAACTACATGCCCATTTAGTATGGTGTGTGTTACTCTAGATTTAAATGTCATTCCTTCGAAAGGCGACCAACCACATTTATACATGATGTTTTGATTATTAACTGTCCAAGGTTTATTTAAATTAACAATAACAAGATCTGCAAAAAAACCTTCTTTAATAAATCCTCTTTTTTCAATTTGAAATAAAATAGCTGGATTATGGCACATTTTTTCGACAAGTTTTTCTAAAGAAATTTTTCCTTTATGGTGTGTCTCTAACATAGCCACTAAGGCATGTTGCACTAAAGGCCCTCCAGAAGGTGCTTTGGTGTAAACTTGCTTTTTTTCTTCGAGTGTGTGTGGTGCATGGTCTGTTGCTAAAACGTCGATTCGTCCATCTAAAAGTGCCTTCCAAAGCTCTTCTCTGTCTTTTGTTGTTTTAACAGCCGGATTCCATTTTATGAAAGTGCCTTTTGTCTCATAATCTTCTTCTGAAAACCATAAATGATGCACACAAACTTCAGCTGTTATTTTTTTATCTTTTAAAGGAATTTTATTGGTAAATAGCTTGGTTTCAATTCCAGTTGAAAGATGAAACACATGCAATCTGGCTCCAGTTTTTTTGGCTAACTCTATGGCTTTAGATGATGAAATATAACACGCTTTATCACTTCTAATATGTGGGTGAAGCTTTATTGGAATATCATCGCCATATTCTTTTTTATAGGTCTCTAAATTGGCTTTTATGGTAGCTTCATCTTCACAATGCACAGAAATAATCATGTCTGTACTCGAAAATATTTTTTCTAAAATTTCAGGATTATCCACAAGCATATTTCCAGTAGATGAGCCTAAAAATAATTTTAAACCAGCAACCTCTTTAGGATTCACTTTTAAAATTTCATCTAGATTATCGTTTGTCCCACCGAACATAAACGAATAATTAGCAAAAGAGGTTTCAGAAGCAATTTTAAATTTATCGTTTAAA
Source organism: Xanthomarina sp. GH4-25 (assembly GCF_045363175.1). Classification (NCBI taxonomy): domain Bacteria; kingdom Pseudomonadati; phylum Bacteroidota; class Flavobacteriia; order Flavobacteriales; family Flavobacteriaceae; genus Xanthomarina; species Xanthomarina sp. GH4-25. The sequence continues at coordinate 322,891 of NZ_JBJFLO010000004.1, read as the reverse complement.
GCCTCAATAGTTGTTGTTTGTGGGTTGGTATTTGGCATCTCAATATAAGATGTAATCCCACCAGCAATTGCAGCTTTAGATTCAGATTCAATATTGGCTTTATGTGTCAATCCAGGCTCTCTAAAATGCACTTGATCGTCAATAACTCCTGGGATGACATAGTTGCCTTCGGCATCAATGATTTGTACACTCGATGTTTTGGCACTTATAGAGCTAGAAATCTCTTTTATAATGTCGTTTTCAACTAAAATATCGCCTTCAAAAACATGACCTTCATTTACTATTTTAGCGTTCTTTATAAGTAGTGTGCTCATATTTATTTTCTATTGAAAAAACTCTTTATCTTCATTTTAATAACTCCAAAAATGGCTTCTGAAATAATGCCTCCACTCATTTTAGATTTTCCTTTTTTTCTATCTGTAAAAATAACCGGAACTTCGACAATATGAAACTTTTTCAAATAGGCTTTAAACTTCATTTCTATTTGAAAAGCATAACCAACAAATTCAATGTTATCTAAATTAATGGTTTCTAGCACAATTCTTTTGTAACAAATAAATCCAGCTGTTGTGTCTTCAATTTTCATTCTGGTAATAAATCTTACATACTTCGATGCAAAATAAGAGAGTAAAATTCGACTCATAGGCCAATTAACAACATTCACTCCTTTAATATATCTAGACCCAATAGCTATATCTGCTTGGTCTATATAACAAGCGTTATAGAGTTTTATTAAATCGTTTGGATCATGCGAAAAATCGGCATCCATCTCAAAAATATATTCATAATCTTTTTGTAAGCACCACTTGAAGGCATCAATATATGCAGAACCTAATCCTGTTTTTAACTCACGTTGTAACAAAAATAATTTACTTGGAAAACTATCTTGCAACTCCTTAACTTTTAATGCTGTTAAATCTGGAGAATTATCGTCAACCACTAAAACATGAAATGCTTTTTTTTGAGAAAATACAGCTTTAATAATAGCTTCAATATTTTCTATTTCATTATAGGTTGGAATAATGACAATGGCATCCTTCATTAAAAGCATTTAATTTTAACAAATGTAAACTATTTAAAAGAGATAGTTTTTTAAATATTCCTTAAAAAATATGAAATAAGTAATATTTTTTATGATAATTTTACATCATGTTACGTCCAGAAACTTCAAACGATTTATTTGTTATATTAATTGTAATAAGCTTAATTTTTGTTGCAATAGCAAAATTGTTATTTGAAAAAAGATTCAATCATTTTGCCTCTATATTAATTAATTCTAGTTATTTAAAAATTTATTCTAGAGACCAAAAGTTTTTAGATTTGTTTGATGGGCTATTGTTTTTAAATTTAATTTTTTCAGTCTCTATTTTTAGCTTTATAGGGTACAATACATTTCATGAAGATGTAAGTATTTCTAGTATCTTTATAATTAATTTAGTTGTTGGAATAGGTATTTTTGTTTTAATTAAAGTCCTAATAGAAAGGCTTATTGGAAGTGTATTTAATATAGATAATTTAATAGACAAATATCTTTTTCAGAAAACAAGTTATAAGAATTTTTTAGGAATTGTTTTAACACCAATAAATGTTTTTCTTTTATATAGTATCACACCAAATAAATATATAATAGTCAGTGTTATTTTTCTACTTTTAACAATAAACGTTATAGGTTTGGTAACGTCTTTTAAATCAAATGTTAATTTGATAAAAAGAGAGTTTTTCTATTTTATTTTATATCTTTGCGCTCTTGAAATTGGACCTTACATTATATTATATAAGGTTATTGTTGAAAATAAAGTTTAAAACATTCTTAGCCTATGAAAGTGAAAACAATTTTAGTGTCTCAACCAGAACCTAAAATAGAAAATTCGCCTTACTTTGATCTTCAAGAGAAGCAAAAAGTTAAAATAGACTTTAGACCATTTATTCATGTTGAGGGAGTTGATGCTAAAGAAATTAGATTACAAAAAGTAGATTTAAAAAATTATTCTGCTATTGTTTTAACTAGCAGAAATGCTGTAGATCATTTTTTTAGAGTAGCAGAAGAAATGCGCTTTAAGGTTCCTGATTCTATGAAATATTTTTGCCAATCGGAGGCTGTTGCATATTACTTACAAAAATATGTTGTTTATAGAAAACGTAAAATTTATGTTGGTAAAAGAAACTTTGCCGAGCTATCTCCATTAATTAAAAAATATAAAGACGAAACCTTTTTATTACCTACAACTGACAAACTAAAACCTGAAGTTCCAGCTATTTTAAACGACTTAAATGTTAATTGGAAAAAAGCCGTGTTTTACAGAACTGTCATAAGTGATTTATCTGATTTGGCTAATGTATATTATGACATTCTAGTGTTTTTCAGTCCTTCTGGAATAGACTCTTTATTCCATAATTTTCCAGATTTCAAACAAAACGATACACGTATCGCTGTTTTTGGAAACACCACTATAAAGGCAGCTGAAGCAAAAGGTTTACGTGTTGATATAGCAGCACCAACTCCTGAAACACCTTCCATGACGATGGCTTTACAGAAATATATTAACGATACTAATAAAAAGAAATAATATTTTCTTTGACATATATTCATAAAAAAAGAGCGACTTAATTAAGTCGCTCTTTTTTTTATACTTGTTCTAAAATTAATTATTTAATAATTAATTTCTTAGTGTCTACTTTGTTTTCAGTTACAAACCTTGCAATATAAACACCTGAAGCTAATTCAGAAACATTGATTCGATTCTCACCAAAATTTAGTTTTCTATCCATTATACGCTTCCCTGTAATATTGTAAATTTCAACAGTTGCATTTTCTAAATTAGAAGACACAACAACTCTATTTGAAGCAGGGTTTGGATACATTGTAAAATCTACAGTCTGGGTTGTTTCTATCCCTAATGTAGAAGAATCGTAAGAGAATGCTATTTCCGCAAAACCTGATTCGGATGCATCACCATGATTTGATAATACCTCCATACGAATAAATGCTGCAAAAACGTTACTAAAAGTAAATGTCTCTGGTGGAGATAAAAAAGTAACAACTTCTTGTATGGATGTTGGTGCTCCAGGTATAAGAGTATAATTTACTCCATCTGTAGATGCATAAAAATTCACGCCATTCACACCTGTATCGGTTGATGGTCCTCCTGCATTTTGATTCCAGAAATAAATTCCATTAACAGGAAAGGTTCCTCCTAAATCAAAGTCAATAGTCCCAGTAATTGAATTAGCAACTAAACAATTTCCTGCATTATCTGTTGCAGTATGATCTGATGTCATACTTGGAAATGTCACTAACCCTACTCCGTTGTATGTGTTAACCAATTGTGTGCCTGCAACGGGCGTAAAAGTTGTTGTTGCAGAAACAGGGTTTAACACAACAGTTTGAGACTGAAGGTTGATAAAAGAAGCAATAAAAATTGCTAGAATATAAGTAGTTTTTTTCATAATATATTTTTTGAGTTATGGCTATAAAATTACGCTATAATTAAATTAAAACCAAAAAAAAAGTCAGCTATATAGCTGACTTTAAAATACTTTAAATAATACCTTATTTAACGTTTGGAGCGCCAGCTAGAATTTCTTCGTTGGCATACTCTTCAAATTTTTTAAAGTTTTCTCTAAAAGAATCCGATAATTTATAAGCTGCTTTATAGTATCCTTCATCGTCATTCCATGTTAATCTAGAACTTAATACGTCGTCTGGAACCCCAGGACAAGTTCTAGGTTGTTTTAAACCAAAAACAGAATGTGTTCTATATGTTTCATCGGTAACTTCATCTAAATCACCATTAAGAGCAGCACTAATCATGGCTCTAGTATATTTTAATTTTATTCTACTTCCTACTCCATAAGGACCACCAGTCCAACCTGTATTAATCAACCAAACATTCACCCCTGAAGCTTTCATTTTAGCGCTTAACATTTCAGCATACTTTGTTGGATGCAACGGCATAAATGGCGCTCCAAAACAAGCCGAAAAACTTGGTAACGGCTCATCTATTCCTGCTTCAGTTCCAGCTACTTTAGCTGTATAACCAGAAATAAAATGATAGGCTGCTTGTCCAGGAGATAATCTAGAAATAGGAGGCAACACACCAAAAGCATCTGCCGTTAAAAAGAAAATATTCTTAGGGTTTTTGCCTATAGAAGGGACTTGTATGTTGTTAATATGTTCTATTGGGTAACTTACTCTTGTGTTTTGAGTAATTGAAGTGTCCTCAAATTGAACCTCTCCTTTATCATTCATAATCACATTCTCAAGAATTGCTCCTGGTTTAATGGCATTATAAATATCTGGTTCATTTTCTTCAGAAAGATTAATAACTTTCGCATAACACCCACCTTCAAAATTAAAAACGGTGTTTTCGTTTGTCCAACCATGTTCATCATCTCCAATTAACCTACGTTCTGGATCTGCTGAAAGCGTTGTTTTTCCAGTACCAGAAAGACCAAAGAAAATAGCTGTATCTCCTTTTTCTCCAACATTAGCACTACAGTGCATTGGTAAGGTATTTTTAAAAACAGGTAAAATAAAGTTTAAAGCAGAAAAAATACCTTTTTTAATTTCTCCTGTATATCCAGTTCCTCCAATTAAGGCAATCTTTCTACTAAAATCTAAAATAGCAAAATTGTGCTGCCTTGTTCCGTCAACATCAGGATCTGCCATAAATCCTGGTGCATTGACTATCGTCCACTCTGGAGTAAAGTCTTTTAACTCAGCTTCAGTTGGTCTTAAAAACATGTTTGAAGCAAACATGTTACTCCAAGGATATTCATTAATTACACGAATATTTAGTTTGTATTTTTCGTCTGCACAAGCATAACTATCTCTTACAAAGACTTCTTTTTCAGATAAGTAAGCAGTTACCTTGTCGTATAATTTTTGAAATTTATCGGATTCAAAAGGGATGTTTATATTTCCCCACCATACTTTATCTTCTGTAACAGAATCCTTTACAATAAATCTATCTTTAGGTGATCTTCCAGTAAATTCTCCAGTGTTTACAGCTAAGGCTCCAGAAGATGCTTCAACACCTTGTCCTTTAGCAATCGTAATGTCATGAAGTTGTTTTGGGGATAATTGATATTGTACTTTGGCATTTTTTATTCCATAAGGTTCTAGTGAAATCTTATTAGATGCTTGAGTATGATCTATCATAATTGTTTTTGTGTTGTTTATAGTGCAAAATTATAATTTTATTTTAAAGTAAGCATCAATTTTATGAAATATCAGTCTTCATTTTTAAAAAGTTTATTAACAATATTATCCATGAAATAATTAAAAGTAAACCACCTATTGGTGTTATAAATCCAATACTTTTAAAATTGAAACCAGTAAGTTGGTTGGTTGCCAAACCGTAAATAGATCCAGAGAAAAACAATATCCCTATAAGAACCAAATAAAAAATACGCGTTTTTGCTTTTAAGCTAATTAAAGACGTACTGCCAACAAACAATAAGAAAATAGCGTGATACATTTGATATCTTACTCCGGTTTCAAAAGTATGTTGCGCTTCTTCAGAAATTAACTCCTTTAAACCATGAGCAGCAAATGCCCCTAAAACAATACTCAATATGCCTAGAATGGTTGCAGTGATTAATATTTTTTTGTTCATATAAAAATACTTTTAGAGTTTCGAATGCACTTAGTATTTATTACATTCGTAGCTACAAAAATACTCAACAATTCTCAATATGCGAAAGATTTTAGTAATAGGTGCTGGAAAATCTGCATCATACCTCATAAAATATTTATTAGATAAATCAGAACAAGAAGATTTACTCATTATCGTTGGCGATGTCAATTTTACTCATGCTAAAAAACTTATAGGAGATCACGAAAATGCTCAGGCTATTATGCTTGATGTATTCGATAAAAAATCTCGTCAAAACGCAATCCAAAATTCAGACATAGTTATTTCTATGCTTCCTGCTAGATTTCATATTGAAGTAGCAAAAGACTGTATTAGTTTTAATAAAAACATGGTTACGGCATCTTATATCAGTGAAGAGATGCAAAAGCTTGATAAAGCGGCTACAGATAAAGGCTTAATTTTTATGAACGAAATTGGTGTCGATCCTGGAATTGACCATATGAGTGCCATGCAGGTCATTGATAGAATTCGTGAAAAAGGCGGCCAAATTATTCTCTTTGAGTCTTTTACAGGAGGTCTCGTAGCACCTGAAGATGATAACAACTTATGGAATTATAAATTTACTTGGAATCCAAGAAATGTAGTAGTTGCTGGCCAAGGTGGTGCAGCAAAGTTTTTACAAGAAGGGACTTATAAATACATTCCTTATAACCGCCTTTTTAGAAGAACAGAATTTCTAGATGTTGAAGGGTATGGGAGATTTGAAGGATATGCTAATAGAGATTCATTAAAATATCAATCGGCTTATGGTTTAGATAATGTAAAAACACTTTATCGTGGAACTATGCGACGTGTTGGCTTTTCTCGTGCTTGGAATATGTTTGTTCAATTAGGAATGACTGATGATGAATATACCATTGACGATAGTGAAAACATGAGCTATCGTGATTTTGTAAATGCCTTTTTACCTTACAGCCCAACGGATTCTGTGGAGCTTAAATTTAGACATGCTTTAAAAATTGATCAAGACGATATTGTTTGGGACAAGCTATTAGAAATCGACCTTTTCAATAATAAAAAAATGGTTGAACTTAAAAAAGCAACGCCTGCACAAATACTTCAGAAAATTTTAGAAGAAAGCTGGACACTTAATGACCATGAAAAAGACATGATAGTTATGTATCATAAGTTTGGATATGAACTAGATGGCAAGATGCATCAAATAGATGCTACCATGGTAACATTGGGAGAAGACAGGGTTTATACAGCTATGGCTAAAACAGTTGGTTTGCCTGTTGCAATTGCAACTCTAGCTATTTTAAATGAAAAAATAACGACTCCTGGAGTGCAAATGCCAATAACTAAAGAGGTTTACGACCCAATTTTAAAAGAACTAGAAACATATGGCATAACGTTTAAAGAAACTGAGGTGCCTTATTTAGGTTATAATCCATTAAATTTATAAACATATTACTTGAAAGTTGTCAATCAAAATATTGAAATTGATGGTATCGATAAAGCCATACTTCGTGCTTTAATGAGCGATGCCAGAACACCTATTTTAGAAATTGCTAGACAAGTGGGTATTTCTGGAGCAGCTATACATCAACGTTTGAGAAAGCTTGAAAAATCTGGTATTATTTCTGGTTCTAAATTTGTTATTAATCCGAAAGTTTTAGGTTATACTACCATGGCGTTTATAGGTATCTATTTAGATAAAGCTATGAGCAACCCAGAAGCTGTTAAGCAACTTAAAAAGATACCTGAGGTTTTGGAATGCCATTATACCACAGGAAACTGGAGTATTTTTATTAAAATACTATGTAAAGACAACGAGCATTTAATGCACTTGTTAAATAAAGAAATTCAATCTATAGAAGGAGTTTCAAGAACAGAAACCTTTATCTCTTTAAATCAGCAAATAGATAGACAGATTAAAATATAAAAAAACTCCTGAGAAATCAGGAGTTTCTTAATTATATAATTTTCTATAATTTAATCTCTAGACATAAAAATGCTCAAGATATACCAAAATAAGAGCATTAAAGATGCAAATAAACCTAAAGCGGCTGGAATATAATCTTCTGTTGTATATTTATTCACCAAGTTAGATGTTTGGTACAAGATAGAACCTCCTGCTAATAAACACATGCCTACAGAAAACCAAAGTCCCATATTGAATCCAAAAATAGTTCCGGCTATAATCAAACCTATAGCAATAAAGAATCCAATAGTCAAGCCTGTTTTTAAAAACGAAAAGTCTTTTTTAGTTACAAACACCACGGCAGATAAACCGGTAAACAAAGCTAAGGTTACAATAGCTGCCTGATTTAACATGTCTGGACCAGCTTCCATATAATAAGCGGCAATATAAATTAGTGGTACAAAAATAAATGCTTCGGCTAGAATGTATAAACCAAAAGCAAGGTATTGTTTGTTCTTGTCTGGCGATTTCATAGTCATTCTTTCAGCATAGTTGGTTATAAACATAAAACCTCCTAACATAATGAGCCATCTGTATCCTTCCGTCATCGATAATGCAAAATCCACAATAGCTTCATTTTGAAGCAATAGATATTCAAATAAAATAAAAACTAGAACACCTCCAGCCACATGTGCATAGGTTTTTTTATAAAAGGCCACTCTATCTGTTTCAGATAGTGTCGCTAGTAAGACTTTTGTTTCTGTAGGTTCAAAAGGATTTTGAGGTTGATTTTCCATAAGTAGTTAATTAAGTAGTATTTTTAGTTGGATAAATGTAATAAAAAAAATAAACCGAACACCTTATAAAAAGCATTCGGTTTAAAAATATGTATTCTTTTAATTAGTCTCTACTACCACCAAAAACTTGCAAAGCCCAATATAATAATGAAGCTAAAGCTCCAATTGCAGCTACTAAATAGGTTCTTGCTGCCCATTTAAGCGCATCTTCTGAGCCTTTATATTCTTCAGGAGTTACCATATTCTTTGCTTTTAACCATGCTAAAGCTCTATTACTAGCATCATATTCTACTGGGAGTGTAATAAAACTAAATACAGTTGCCATTCCCATGAAAATAACACCTAAAACGGCTACATACCAACCTAGGCCAATACCTGCTGCTCCACCTAAAATCAAGCCTCCAATAATTAACCATTGAGACATTCCAGATGTCACACTAACCATAGGCACTAAAGTAGAACGCATTTGTAACCAGCTATAAGCTTGGGCATGTTGTACAGCATGACCACATTCGTGAGCTGCTACTGCTGCAGAAGCTGCATTTCGTTGATTATAAACAGACTCACTTAAGTTTACCGTTTTGTTTTTCGGATTGTAATGGTCTGTAAGTTGCCCAGGAGTTGAAATAACCTCAACATCTGTAATGCCATTATCTGCCAACATTTTTTCGGCAATTTCTTTCCCACTCATGCCATTACGTAATTGCACTTTCGAGTAGAAAGCAAATTTCTTTTTAAGCTTATTGCTTACCAACCAACTTACAAGCCCAATGGCTCCAATTAATATATAATATCCAATCATTTTTTATTTTGTTTTAAAAGATAAAATTACTTGTAATATAGCAAATTCTAAGCCAAATTTTCGTTAAGAAATTTTGTCAGTTTATTGTTTTATAAGATGGGCTTTTTGGACTGCAAAAACAGGGTAAGAAACCACCTCTGAAGCATCTTCTCCTTCTGTTCCTGTAATCACCTTTTGTGTTTTGTTGGTAACTGTTATTTCAAAATCCATAGCGTCTTTATAGAAACGTTCCGTAGTTGTTAAAATGTTGTCTTGCACTTCAAACATGCTGTACATAGTGTCATCGATAAGTTTAGCATCTAATAAAATGCCATTGTTTTCGTCTACAATATATTCGCCTTTAGAGGCATCTTTTTCAATAAGATTGTATTTGCGCTCCTGACGATCGCCATTCATAATATAAACCAACATGTATTGGTGTTTGCCAATGGAATCTGTTTTATTTAAATGAAATTCCATTTGAATTGTTTGTCTGCCACGCGTATTTACAATGTGCAAATCGCCTTTATAGATGCCATAAAAATCTTGTGGGAATTGCAAGGATTCGGTTTGAGCATTTGTTGAAAAGCTTGCAACAAGAAACATGAATAACCAGAGAGATTTCATAATATGTGTTTAGCCTCTAAAATACGAAATATTATGTTTTGGATGTTCTCGATACTATTTTCAGTTTTTAAAACTGAAAATCACTCGAAGTTAGGTAAGACTTTTTTATATATCAATCTACAATACTTCGAGTGATTTTTGAGGAACGAAAAAATTGTATCGAGAAGTTACCCAACAATATTCACAATCTTTCCAGGAACAATAATTACTTTTTTAGGTTCGCGACCTTGTAATTGTGCTTTGGTTTTTTCGTGAGACATAACTGCTGCTTCTATCTCGTCTTTACTCATATCCATTGGTAATTCTAGAGTAAAACGCATTTTACCATTAAAAGAAATGGGGTAATTCTTAGAGCTTTCTACTAAATGACTGGCGTCAAACTTAGGGAAAGGTGCTGTTGAAATAGACTCGTTATGACCTAATTTGCTCCATAATTCTTCAGCTATATGTGGTGCATAAGGCGACAGTAAAACCAATAAAGGCTCTAAGACTTGTTTGCTTGTACATTTTTGAGCTGTTAACTCATTAACGGCAATCATAAAGGTAGAGACTGAGGTATTGAAAGAAAAATTCTCAATATCTTCTTCTACTTTTTTAATGGTTTTATGAAGCGTTTTTAGATTGTCTTTTGTTGGTTCTGAATTATTGACATGAAGTCCGTTTTCTCCAACATACAATTTCCATAGTTTTTTAAGAAAGCCATGAACCCCTGTAATTCCTGCTGTATTCCAAGGTTTTGCTTGTTCAAGAGGTCCTAAAAACATTTCGTACAAACGTAAGCTGTCTGCGCCATATTGCTCGCAAATACTGTCTGGATTGACCACATTGTATTTGGATTTGGACATTTTTTCGACTTCGCGCTTAACTTTTAATTTTCCTTCATCTTTGATGAATTTAGCGTTCCAAAATTGTTTATACTTTTCATCATTTAAAAAATTATCAATCAACAATTCGTTTGAAACACCAACATTACATACATCTACTCTATTAGTCCAAATAGAAAAATCTAATTCATTAAGATCCAAATTCTCATCATTATGATATTCAAATATATCTTTCAATTCACTGTATTCATCATACAATATTTCAACAGTAGTTATTAATGATACGCTTAGAAAATCATCTTGCTTTTTTTGATTATTAGCCGAAATAATAATAGGAGGTAGCTTTTCAATAAATCTTTCATAAGCACCAACATTAACTATTCCTTTTTCTGCTAATGATTCTATATCCAATTCTAGTGTTAAAAAAAATGCACTCTCACCCAAAATCATCCCTTGGTTAATGAGCTTTTTAAAAGGTTCTTCTACATTTACAAAGCCTCTATCTTTCATGAATTTCACCCAAAAACGAGAGTATAATAAATGTCCTGTAGCATGCTCGCTTCCTCCAATGTATAAATCGACATTTTCCCAGTATTTCAAGGCATCTTCGCTTGCAAATTTCTGATCATTATGCGCATCCATGTATCTAAAGAAATACCAGGAACTTCCAGCCCAACCAGGCATGGTGTTTAGTTCTAGTGGAAACACTGTTGTATTATTTATCTTATCGTTTGAAACTACCGAATGGGTTTCTGTACACCAAGCCCAAACATCGGCACGACCTAAAGGTGGTTCGCCTGTTTCGGTAGGCAAATATTTTTCAACGTCTGGCAAACGGATTGGTAAGTGGGCTTTATCAATCATTTGTGGTTTGCCATTGATGTAATATACTGGAAATGGTTCTCCCCAATATCTTTGACGAGAAAACACAGCATCACGCAATCTGTAATTGGTTTTACCTTCGCCTTGACCTAATTGCTCTAATTCGAAAATAGCACGTTTGGTGGCTTTTTTGTAGTTCATTCCGTTTAAGAAATCGGAATTAGCAATGATGGTATGGTCTTTATCAGTATGTGCTTCTTCAGAAATATCTACACCTTCAAAAATATTAGGAATTGGAATATTGAAGTGTTTTGCAAAATCGTAATCACGTTGGTCACCACAAGGCACCGACATAACGGCTCCTGTTCCATAACCAGCTAATACATAATCGCCAATCCAGATTGGAATAGGTTCTTTGCTAAATGGATGTTCGGCATACGCGCCTGTAAACACACCAGAAATGGTTTTTACATCTGCCATTCTATCGCGTTCGCTACGTTTTGCAGTGGCTTGAATGTAAGCTTCAACTTCAGCTTTTTGTTCTGGAGTCGTGATTTCTGAAACCAATTCGTGTTCTGGGGCTAGCGTCATAAAACTCACTCCAAAAATGGTGTCAGGACGTGTTGTAAATACTTCGATTTTATGAGATGCTTCGACAAGCTCAGCATGACACTCTTCATTTGAAAGCACTTTAAAAGTGACTGATGCTCCAACCGATTTCCCAATCCAGTTTCTCTGACTTTCCTTTAAAGAATCTGTCCAATCGATAGTATCCAAACCTTGAAGCAAACGTTCAGCATAAGCTGAAATTCGCATAGACCATTGGGTCATTTTTTTTCTAATTACTGGGTGCCCACCACGTTCTGAAACGCCATTGACTATTTCATCGTTTGCTAAAACAGTTCCTAAAGCAGGACACCAGTTGACTTCGGTTTCAGCTAAATACGTTAATCTGTATTGTAATAAGATGTCTTGTTGTTTTTCAGATGAAAAACTATTCCACTGTTCGGCTGTAAAGTCTTCGATGTTATCATCGCAAACTGCATTCACATGGGTGTTTCCTTCCGAAGCAAATTTTGAAACCAAGGTTTCTATAGCTTCCGCTTTATTTGAATCGTTATTATACCAAGACTCAAATAACTGGATAAAAATCCATTGGGTCCATTTGTAATAACTTGGATCAGACGTTCGCACTTCGCGAGACCAATCGAAAGAAAAACCAATCTGGTCTAGCTGACGTCTGTATGTTTTAATATTTGTTTCTGTAGTAATTGCTGGGTGCTGACCCGTTTGAATGGCATACTGTTCAGCAGGTAATCCAAAACTATCATAACCTTGAGGATGCAACACATTAAAACCTTTATGCCGTTTGTAACGCGCATAAATATCACTAGCAATATAACCTAGTGGATGTCCAACATGCAGTCCTGCTCCACTTGGATAAGGAAACATATCTAACACGTAATATTTAGGCTTATCACTCTGGTTTACGGCTTGAAACGTTTTGTTCTCAGCCCAATATTTTTGCCATTTGGCTTCTATCTCGTTGAAATGGTATTGCATTGTCTTGGTTTTCGCTTGTAAAAGCGCAAATTTACGGTTTATTATATGATTGTAAAAGGAAGAGTGATCAAAAAATAGGTTGCAAAAGTTTACCAGAATATAAGACCCAAATCATTGAAAGTATGGCACTAAGATTCATAGCAATTCCAAATAATTTCATTTGATTTAAAGTATATGGCTTTTCTTTAAAAATGAAAAACACATCTGCAATTAACCATAACGAAAATATGCCTAAAAAACCTGCAAGCACATAATCCTGAAACCAATATGCAAGAATAAAAGTTTCTAACACTAGTAAAAACAGCATTAGTAGTTTGGTGTTTTTTCTTCCAATAAGTGTTGCTGTGGTTCTTTTACCTGCTTTTAAATCGGGTTCTATATCCATAATCTCTCCAGCTATATGTGCCTGAAATGCAAACAAAGTTAAGTATAGTATGGTTTGCCAAGGTAACATATCTAAATTATTTAGTTGCACACTAAAAAAGGCTGTGAACACATATCCCATTTGAATACAAATTTCAAAAGGAGGTCGTTCTTTAATTCTAAAAGGCTTGAAGTTATAAATAATATTAATAAACACCATAAACATTAGTAAACACAACATTCTCCAACCAGAAACAACTGTAAAATAAATAATAAATGGAAGCACTACTAATGCAACTTTTCTAGGAATGGATGCTAATTGCTTAGGAGTAGATTTGGCTCCAAAAAGAAAATTTCCTTTTCTTTCATTTAGTTCATCGGCATTAAAATCGTTATAATCATTCAATCCATAAACTAAATAATTAAGAGGAAAGGTGACAAAAAGTAAACCAATCCAAAAATTGATTTCTAACCAATACTGGATTTGCAAGCTAAAAGGCACTAAATAAATCCATAGAGTTGGAAAATATAAACCTGGACGAGATATTTTTAAATCGTGGAGCAAATGTTATAAGTGTTTTGCATCAAATTTAAACTTATTATAACAATGTTGAAAGTTTAAACGTTGTAAACCACAACGGATAAGAATTCTTTTATATTTTTACATCATTAACTAAACATTTATGAGTTCATCTTTTGATAAGTATCAAAAACGCAGATTAATATCTTCCTATTTTTCGGTAGTTTTAAGTATTGCATTGGTTTTATTCCTTTTAGGTCTCTTAGGCTTACTGGTTTTGAATGCAAAAAAAGTGTCCGATCATTTTAAAGAGCAGGTAGTTGTTACCATCTATTTAAAGGAAGCTGCTAAAGACGTAGAGATTAAGCAACTTGAAAAAAGTCTGGCGATGTCTGATTATGTGAAATCGACAGAATATGTATCTAAAGAGCAAGCTGCCGAATCTATGAAAGCTGAGAATGGAGAAGATTTTATGGAGTTTCTTGGCTATAATCCGTTACAGAATTCTATAGATGTGCATTTAAAAGCCGATTATGTAACTTCTGAACATTTGGAAACCATTAAAGACGAAGCACTTTCTAAAAACTTTGTAGACGAAGTACGCTATGATAATGACTTAGTGACTTTAATGAATAACAACGTAAAAAAAATTAGTTTTTGGGTATTAGTAATTAGTGGCATTTTTACTGTTATTGCTGTGTTATTAATTAATAGCTCAATTAGATTATCGGTTTACTCCAAACGATTTACCATAAAAACCATGCAAATGGTTGGCGCTACCAAGCATTTTATTAGAAGACCTTTTGTTTGGAAAAGTGTGCGTTTAGGAATTGTTGGAGCACTGGTAGCCTTAGCTGGAATGGCTGTTGTTTTATACTATTTAAACCAAACATTCCCAGAGCTCAACTTGTTACAAAGTCCAATTTTAATTGGCGCTTTATTTGCGACTGTTTTTATTTTAGGAATTGTTATTACATGGATAAGTACCTTTATAGCAACACAGCGATTCTTAAACTTAAAAACAGATCAATTATATTATTAGATAATTTATAACCTCTTTAACGTTCTTTTTTAATTAAATCCGTTAATTTGTATCTTTATTTACATTAAGATTATGGGAGAACAAAAACGTAAGGAACAAACCAAAAACGACTTTATCTTTGGAAAGAAAAACTATAAGTTTATGCTCATTGGTTTAGCTTGTATAGCAGTAGGTTTTGCTTTAATGTCTGGTGGAGGAAGTAACGACCCGAATGTTTTTAATCCAGATATTTTTAGTTTTAGAAGAATTAGACTAGCTCCAACACTTGTATTAATTGGTTTTGGTATTCAGGTGTATGCAATACTTTTAAATCCTAATTCAAAAAAATAAATTCCAAAACCTTTTTTTTTCATCATTTCATCATTTGAAATTGATATTTTTGCCTCATGGATATTTTTGATTCGATTGTTTTAGGGATTATTCAAGGTCTCACAGAATTTTTACCAGTTTCATCCAGTGGACATTTAGAATTAGGTAAAGCTATTCTAGGCGACCATTCTATTCCCAAAGAAAGTTTAATGTTTACGGTTGTACTTCATTTTGCTACGGCTTTAAGTACCATGGTTATTTTTAGAAAAGATATCTTGCTTATATTAAAAGGCGTCTTAAAACTTGAATGGAATGACGATTTGCAATTTGTTTCTAAAATTGCTTTATCCATGATTCCAGCCATCATTGTAGGCTTGCTTTTTGAAAAAGAATTAGAACAATTATTTAATGGCAATATCATGCTTGTTGGCTTTATGCTTCTAATTACAGCTGTCTTATTATTCTTTGCAGATAAAGCTAAAAACACTCATAAAAAAGTAAGTTTCGGAAACGCCTTAATTATTGGGATTTCGCAAGCGATAGCTATGCTTCCTGGGATTTCAAGATCTGGAGCAACGATATCGACTTCCGTTTTATTAGGTAATGACAAAACACGTGCTGCACGATTTTCATTTTTAATGGTCGTGCCTTTAATCTTTGGTAAAATTGCCAAAGACCTTGTAAGTGGTGATTTAACTTATGAAAGTTCTAATTTCATATCCTTAAGCGCAGGATTTATTGCAGCATTTGTTGCAGGCTTATTTGCATGTACTTGGATGATAGCACTGGTAAAGAAAAGTAAACTAACCTATTTTGCTATTTACTGTGCCGTTGTTGGAATTATCGCAATTATATTCGCATTTTTAAATTAATATGAAAACAGCCGAAGATTATCTTTCCGGACAGGTTTTATTAATAGATAAACCTTTGCATTGGACATCGTTTCAAGCTGTTAATAAACTTCGTTGGGAAATTCGTCATGCCTTTAATATAAAAAAAATAAAAGTTGGTCATGCTGGAACATTAGACCCATTGGCTACGGGTTTATTGGTTATTTGTACTGGAAAAATGACCAAACAAATAGACACATTTCAAGGACAAATTAAAGAATACACTGGAACTTTAATTTTAGGAAGCACGACACCCTCATTTGATTTAGAAACAGAAATCAACGAGACTTTTCCAACAGATCATATTACAGAAAAAGCAATCCTCGAAGCCACCAAGCAATTTATCGGCGAAATTAATCAATTTCCTCCTGTTTTTTCAGCTATAAAAAAAGATGGAAAACGCTTGTATGAATTTGCCAGAGCTGGAGAAGACGTTGAAATAAAATCTAGAAAAGTGACTGTTTCAGAATTTGAAATTACTCGAATTGAAAATAATCAAGTGGGTTTTAGAGTGGTTTGTAGTAAAGGCACTTACATACGCTCTTTAGCAAACGATTTTGGAAAAGCTCTAAACTCAGGCTCTCATTTATCTGTTTTAAGACGCACTAAAATTGGCGATTTTAATGTTGATAATGCATTGACTCCAGAAGCCTTTATAGAAAACTTAACAACCAAATAGCCCTATTTTTCGTATATTAGATTGAAGCCCATCAAGGTTTTGTACCCAACATTTGACTTTTGAATTTAACGAACAAACATAAATCGCTTTTAATTACCCTATTGGTTTCTGGAACCATCGTGCTTGGCTTATTCAGTTTTCATATTAAAAAACAAAACGAATTAATAGCAGAAAGCTACTACTTGCTGGAGCCTGAAGAACCAAAAACTCCTGAAGAACTTGAAGCTGAAAAATTAGCCGAGGCTGAAGAAAATCAAACTCCTGAAACCAATAAAGCTTTTAACGAAACTCAAGAATATAAGAAGTTTGCACAAGCATATCAGCCAATTGCACCCCCAAAAGATTATGTTCCTACACCTTCAGAAAGTATGACTGAAAATGACGCTTCAGAATCTGGTTCTACAAATAGCGTTTCTGAAATTGATGAGGATGTTTTGTCTTCTTATAGTAGCGTAAATGATGTCTTAAACAAAAGAAAACCAAGCAATAGTGCGCAATCTGTAAACAAAAAAAGTAGCATGCACTACTCTTTGGTTAACAGAACACATGAATATTTACCAACACCTATTTACTTGTGTGAAGAAGGTGGAAAAATAGTTATCAATATTACTGTAAATGCTTCTGGTTTGGTTACAGACGCCTATGTAAATGCATCTTCAACATCTGATAACGATTGCTTAGAAGAGCACGCTATGGCTTATGCTAAGGACGCTAGATTTAGTACAGATGTTTCTAAACCCTCTCAAATTGGCACTATTACCTTTTATTTTGAAGGTAAAAACTAAACAGAAACGGTTAATAGATTCATTAAATCATTAATCACACTTTGACCTTTGTCTTTATTATACCATTGCTGTAATTGCTCCTTTATTTCAGGAGTTATCTCACCATGTTTTGCTTTGTAATCTACAACCAACTTTGTTGCTTCAGCAGGTCTTGGGCCAAAGGAATTAATAACTTTGTTAGAAGCCTCATCAATCAGTATCAATTTTGGAATAGATTTTCCTCCATTGGTTAAAAACTGGTTCATTAAAGCATCGTTGTCATCACGAAGTACTAATCTTAAGTTAATGTTATTGTTTAATTCTGCTAGCTTATTAAATACAGGAACTACATGAGCTGCATCTCCACACCAGCTTTCAGTAAGAACTAACCAGGTTTGTTTACTATCTATATTAGCTAATTCTTCTTTTGCGCTATCTGAAACTTTTAAGGTTTTATCCCAACGCTTCATTCGCTGTTCGTTCAACTTGGTATAATTTACCATGTCTTCACTTTTATCGTTTCCTGTGGTCGATTCGTTTTCAACCATTTTTGCCATTAATTCTCTATATGCTTGGTAAGACATGCTTTTTGCCAAACCATCTTTGATTATTTGTTCCATAGGTATTGTATTGTTCTTACAAAAATAAGGGGTTAATCTTTCTTGTTTTATGATTTATGTCATATCTATGTCTATCTTTATGGTAGAAACTTACAATTGTAAAAACTTATGGCAAAGCATAAATGTGGCTGGTGTGTTGGAGACGATTTATACGAAGCGTATCACGACCAGGAATGGGGTGTTCCAATAAAAGATGATGATATTTTCTTTGAGTTTTTAATTTTAGAGACTTTTCAGGCTGGCTTAAGTTGGATTACCATTTTGCGAAAACGAGACAACTTTAGAAAAGCTTTTGATAATTTTAATTACAAGAAAATTGCCAATTACAAACAAGATAAAATTGATAGTTTGTTGTTAGATGCTGGCATTATAAGAAACAAATTAAAGGTAAACTCAGCTATTGCAAACGCTAAATTATTTATAGAAATCCAGAAAGAATTTGGAAGTTTTAATAATTACATTTGGACGTTTGTGAATGGGAAACCTATTAAAAGTAAATACAAAAACTACCAAGATGCTCCAGCAACAACAAAAGAATCTGATACTTTGAGCAAGGATTTAAAAAAACGTGGTTTTAAGTTTGTTGGTTCTACGGTTATGTATGCGTTTATGCAAGCTACAGGCTTGGTAAACGATCATGAGGTTGGATGTTTTAGATACGATGACGTTTAAAATTAAACTTTTAGACACCCACGAAATCCTCTGGCAGCATAATAGGATTCTGCACCATTATGGTAAATAAACACTTTCCCAAATCGATTATCACCAAAAAGAGCTCCACCTAATTCCCTAACATCTTTAGGTGATTTTACCCAACTGGAAGTTTTTAAATCGATGGCTTCTAATTTTTGTAGTTCTTGGTATTGCTCAATTGTTAAAAGTGTAATTCCCATAGCTGTTGCAACATCTATCGCATTATTTTTTGGTTTAAACTTTTTTCTGGATTCAAGAGCTTTTTTATCGTAGCAAAGACTTCTACGACCATTTGGACTTTCTTTAGAACAATCGTAAAAAATATATTCATCAGTCTGTTTATTATAAGCAACCACATCTGGTTCTCCTCCTGTTTGTTCCATTTCGTTAAGCGACCACATTTTTTTTGGATGAGCTTCTAACTTTGTCTGAATTTTAGACCAATCAAGACCTTCATGACGATGCTTGTTTTTTTCAAAACGTTCTTTTAATACTTTAATAAGTGCTTCATGTTCAGAAACCGATATTTCACTATTGTTCTTCATAATCAAAAAATTAGTTCTTATCTGTTGATTTTTCAATAGAACTCGCATGGTCTTTAATTATATACCATTCCCCTTCAATTTTTTTAAGATCGTAACTCACAATCATTCGGTTAAAATAGGGTCCACCATTTCTTTCGGGTTCTCTGTATATTATTTCGGTAATTACCATACCCATAGTTTCACCTATTTCTGTATTAAGAATCTTTGTTTCGAAAGTCCAAGAATCATCGCTAAACCACTCTTTGTGGTAATCCATAAATCCATCGACTGTATTAATAATTTCTGTGCCTGGCAATATTAACTGCATGTTGCCTTTTGGAGACATGGTACGCTTTAACGTTTCAAGGTCTCGATTGGTAACAGCATTTAAATGTGTTTCAATAGTGTTTATAAATTTCTGTTCACTTTGTTGAACTTGATTTTTAGTTTCCTTTTTATTATCAGGTGTTTGGTTACATGAAAATAAAACAACTATAAAAATGATGATAAATGATAGAATATATTTTGGTCTCATTATTTTATGGTTTAAAAGTTTCATTAATAAATTCAATCAATTAACTGATAATGTGTTCTAAAAATAATAAATAAATTATAAATACGTCAAAAAAGCTTCTCTAGAAATCTCTTCGGCACCTAAACTTGCTAGGTGATTTGTATAGACTTGGCAATCTATTAATTTGTAATTGGTATTTTGAATAAAGCTAATAAAACCAACTTTACTCCCGTTACTTACTGTAGTAAACATGCTTTCTCCACAAAACACGCCATTGTTTAAATCGACGCCATAAAAACCAGCCACAAGTTTTTTGTCTTGCCACACCTCAACAGATTTTGCCAATCCTTGATCATGTAATTTTACATAAGCATCTATCATATTCTTAGTAATCCAAGTGCTATGTTGTCCTTCTCTTTTGGTAAGAGCACATTGTGTGATTACTGCTTTAAAATCTTGATTAATTGTGACCGTAAAATCTCTATTTCTTAAAACCTGTTTCATGCTTTTGGACACTTTTAATTTTTCCGGGAATAGTATAAATCTAGGATTTGGAGACCACCACAAAATAGGTTGATCTTTTTCAAACCAAGGAAAAATGCCTGTATTATAAGCAAGAACGAGACGTTCTACAGAAAGGTCTCCACCAAGTGCTAACAAACCATCTGCATCTGCTAGATGCACCTCAGGAAAATTAATTTCTGCTGTTAAATAAGTAATCATATTAAGAGAATAAAAAACCTCAACGTTTACACATTGAGGTTAAATATATAAGATTTTACTTTTAAATGTAATCAACAATTACTTAAAATGGTAAATCGTCATGATCGTCTTCATTTAAATCATTAGCTGGTTCAAAAGCTTCAGCTGGTGGCATAGGAGGCATGTCTCCAGAAGCTTCTGGTTGAGCTGCTTCAATTCTCCAACCTTGTATTGAGTTGAAATATTTTACTTCTCCTTGTGGGTTTGTCCACTCTCTACCACGTAAATTAATACTTATTTTTACTTGCTGACCAACTTGAAAATTATTTAATAAATCGGTTTTATCCTGAACAAACTCAATCATGATATGTTGTGGATATTGCTCTTCTGTAGTTACAACCACTTCACGCTTTCTAAACCCATTGTTTCCAAAGGTTTGCGTATCTCCTACTAATTTAATTCTTCCTTGTACTTCCATTACTTAATTTAATTTAACTTTTAATATTCCTTAAATAGGAATTTGAAATTTTACTTTATGATAATAATATTTTCCAGGCGCTTTGAATGTCGCCAAAACTCAAATAATTATGAGCTAATTTATGTTTTTCTCTATGAGAAGCTGTTTTAATATCCGGATAGCGGACGCTTACAGATTCTAAAAACGCACTTACTTCTTTATCCGTTGGTAGCGCATCTACATTTGCCAACATGCCAATATCGTTTCCGGTTAAAATCATGCTATTTTTAACTTCCTCAGGGAAATTATCCACTCCAATTCCTAAACTTGATAGGGGTTTTGGTAATTCGAAAAAACCACTTCTAGCACGACTATAATAATTACCACCAGCTCTAGCCACCAAGTCTAATTTTTCCTGATCAATAAACCCTTCTTTATCTAAAATATCATCTTCCAGATGAATCTTAACGACTTCACAAATAACCAAATTTCCAGCTCCACCTTCAGAACCTAAAGCAACAACTTCGTTTACTTTACATTCAAACTGAACAGGGGATTCGGCCACTCTAAAAGGTTTTACCAAATCGGATTTCAACATGGTTAAACCAGCTTTATCAAATTCATTAACACCTTCGGCATACTCTGTACTACTTAAAGATGCTTGATGCACCATATCATAATTCACCACGTTAATGACTACTTCTTTTGTTTTTAACACATTTTCTAAAGTGTGTTTTGTGGTATTATTTCTTACACGTCTAGCAGGAGAAAAAATAAGGATAGGAGGATTAGCACTAAACACATTAAAAAAGCTAAAAGGAGATAGATTTGGGTTTCCATTCTCATCCATAGTACTTGCAAAAGCTATAGGTCTAGGTGCCACAGCACTTAACAAATAACCGTGCAATTTTGCTACTGATAAATCTTTTGGTTCGTATGATGTCATTAATCTTTTTTAATTTGCACAAATGTAACTAATCTGTTATGGAACTAAAAATGATTTGTTTACTAGTAACACAATATTATTAACAGATTTACATTATATTTCAAAACAAAAAATGTTATATGCTTTTTTCTAAACACAGAAATTTAACACGATGGGTTATAGTAGTAGCATCGTTTGGTATTATTTCGCTTATTTTATGGAATACCTATGTGTTTTTTCAAAAATTTAAAGTTGAAGAGCAATCTAAGATGGACATTTGGGCTGCTGCTCATCAGGAAATAAATTCCAATCCTTTAGATGAAAATGTTAATCCTTTAGTTGATAAAGTTTTTACTTCTGAAATTACAAATCCTATGTTTGTTTATAATAATGGAAGTGTATTACTATCAAATAATATTGATGAAAACAAGGTAAATAACGCAACTTATATTTCTAAACTAATTAAAGAATACACCCAAGAAAACACACCCATTGTTATTTCTTATGTCGACAACGAAACCAAAGAAACCGTTGTTTATGGCACCTTGTATTATGGAAACTCTGAAGTATTAAATAAGTTAAAATACTATCCTTTAGCCTTATTATTGATTATCTTTTTGTTTGGCGCAGTTGCCTATTTCTTTTATCGAAGTTCCAAAATTGCTACGCAAAACAAATTATGGTCTGGAATGGCAAAAGAAACAGCACACCAAATTGGAACACCTTTATCTTCTTTGATTGGTTGGGCTGAAATTTTAAAATCTGAAAACATCAATCCAGAGTACATTGTTGAAATTGAAAAAGACATTAGCAGGCTTCAAACTATTACCGAACGTTTTAGTAAAATAGGCTCGCTTCCCACCCTTGAAAAAGCAGACATCGTTAAAGAAACTATAGATTCTTACGATTATTTAAAAGCTAGAAGCTCGAAGTTAATAGATTTTGAACTTATAACGCCATCTGAAGAAATTTATGTAAATTTAAACAAACAATTATATAGTTGGACCATCGAGAATCTGGTAAAAAATGCTATTGATGCTATGAAAGGGAAAGGGAAAATAATCATTGAAATTTCTCAGCTAGAAAACACTGTTAATATAGATATTAGTGATTCTGGAAAAGGACTTTCCAAGAACCAATATAAAGCCATTTTTGAAACTGGTTATACCACTAAAAAAAGAGGTTGGGGATTAGGACTTTCGTTAGCTAAAAGAATTATTGAAGAGTTTCATGGTGGTCAAATTAAAGTGTCTCATTCTGAAATTGGAAAAGGAACGACCATGCAAATTTCAATGAAATCGATTTAAATTATGGAAGAGAAGTTTATTACTATTAAAGAAGTTGCTTTAAACAATAATTGTCCTGAATGCTATAATACAAACGGCCTACAATTAACTTTTTTGCAAAAATTTGTTGAAACTAAATTTTATAAATCTATTACTAGAGAAACATCACATCTTTTAGAATGTAACACCTGTAATACGAATATTTATCCTATAAGTTGGACTGAAGACATTGAACGTGTTTTTAATTATCACCAAAAAGCTTTTACACCTAAAACACCTTCAATAAAATTAAAAAAGTCTGCCTGGTTACTAATAATAAGCGTCTTGGTTATAACACTTACCATTCTAGGTCTTATTGTTTTTCCGTATCTATAAATACGCTTTGATAGCTTTTACAGTATTTTGAAATTCTTGAGTCGTTAAAGATGCTTTATTTAAAAACCTTATATCTTCCATAGAATTTAAAGGAATTAAATGCACATGTACATGTGGCACTTCTAAACCAACAACAGTCATTCCAACACGTTTACAAGGAATGGCTTTTTCGATAGCTATAGCTACCTTTCTAGAAAATACCATGAGATCTAAATAGGATTTCTCGTCTAAGTCGAAAATTTTATTGACTTCTTTTTTAGGGATGCAAAGCGTATGTCCTTTAGCATTTGGGTTAATATCTAAAAAAGCTAAAAACTCATCGGTTTCTGCTATTTTATAAGATGGAAGTTCACCAGAGATAATTTTTGAAAAAATAGATGCCATAATTATTTTCGATATACTTGTAAATATAAAAAGATTCCTGTTTTGCAGGAATCTTTTTAAGACTATTCTTTTAGAAATTTTTCTTAAAAGAAGAATATATTATCTTGAGATTTCCAAAATATCGAATTTCATCACGCCATTTGGCACTTGTATTTCGGCTACTTCGCCTACAGTTTTACCAAGTAAACCTTTTCCTATTGGAGAGTTTACAGAAATTTTTCCTGAGGCTAAATCTGCTTCACCATCGGCAACCAATGTGTAAAGCATTTCCATACCATTGGTTTGGTTTTTAATTTTCACTTTAGAAAGCACCAATATTTTTGATGTGTCCATTTGCGACTCATCTATAACTCTGGCACCTGCAAGTTGATCTTCTAATTTGGAAATACGCATTTCCAACATACCTTGAGCTTCTTTAGCAGCATCGTACTCGGCATTTTCACTTAAATCACCTTTATCTCTAGCTTCAGCAATAGCTTGAGATGCTTTTGAACGCTCAATATCTTTTAATTGTTTTAATTCGTTTCTTAATTTTTTTAAACCTTCTTCCGTGTAATAAGATACTTTACTCATAACTTCATCGTTTATATATTATAAATATCCCGAAACACATTCCAACATTCTAAGGAGAAATCGTTCGGGAATAACGCAAAAAATCTCGTTAACACGAGATTGCATTACAAATATACAAAATATTTATCTGTGTTTACTTTTTGTTGTAAATTGTAACCGAAAATTTTAAGAAAAAATGAATCGTATTTATTCCATTATTTTACTAGCTCTAATAGTTGCTTCATGTAACAAAAGCGATGATGATGCAAATACTAACAATCAATATCTACCAAATATCAATTTCGATACTGGAACCTTAGTAAATACCAATTTACAACCATATGATGTGCTACAATTTCCAAATAACTATGTCATCTTAAATAACAACTATGGCATAAATGGTGTGGTTTTATTTTATGCTGGAGGTGATAATTATAGTGCTTTTGAATTAAGCGACCCAAACCATGCTTTAAGTGATTGTTCTACCCTATCAGTTGAAGGGGTGATTGCAACTTGCGATTGCGATGATGGAAATAGTTACGAAATTCTTAATGGTATTGGACAAACGGGTACCACTGGAAATTTTGCACTAAAACGTTATTTTGTTGAGGTTACCGGAAATATTATTCGGGTTTATAATAACTAACAAAACTATTTAAAACATACTATTTACAAAAACAGAAAGCCACTCTTATTGAGTGGCTTTTCTTATTAAAATTATAACTAATTAGAATTAAAGCTTTAAAGTTACTCCTAACAAAAAGTTTGTAGTTGCTTGTGGAAAATAACCAGTTCCTTCAATTGTTGTTATTTGGCTTGGATCCGACCAAGTATCATCATAAGTGTAATAAAAACCATTAGAACTGTATTTCTTACCAAAAAGATTGTTTACCAATCCAGAGATTACAATAGATTTAAAAATAGAATTAGTTTCTATTTCGTACATCACATTAAAGTCGTTTACAAAATAACTGTCAAGTTTAGAGGCTTCAGCATCTGTATTTCCCATATATTGTTCGCCAACAAACTTGCTTAAAAGAGACATTTGCAAACCATTAATTGGCTTAAACACAAAGGCGTTTCCCGCCACAATATTAGGTGAAAACGAAATGTTAGTAGATCCAAGATCTACTAGTTCTCCATCTATAGACACGATAGTTTCTTTATTTTTATTGGTGCTTAATGCTACATTTGGCTGGATGCTAAATTTATTAGACACATTAATAACGGCTTCTACTTCTATACCTAATCTATAACTTTTTCCACTGTTATCTCGAAGCGGATTACCAACATCATTTATTTCTCCTGTTAATACCAATTGTTCATTATACAACATATAGTATAAATTGGTATTGAAATTAAAGACATTAGATTTGTGCCTCCAACCCAATTCAAAATCGTTTAGCTGTTCTGGTTTAATGTCTGCATTGTTTTCGAAGTCGTCTCTATTTGGTTCTCTATTTGCTCTTGCATAAGAGAAATACAAATTGTTGTTTTCGTTGATATTATATGTTATTCCTGCTTTAGGATTAAAGAAATGATAATTTTTATCTACAATAAAAGGAGCCACATCTGAATTTGTTCCAGTAGTTTTATAATTTACATAACGCGATTGTAAATCGAGATATAAACTAACATGATCATTTAATCTATAGGTTGCCTTTACAAATTCACTTACATCTATTTTATTCCCATTACCATCATAATACCTATCTCTTATCATTAGGTTACTGGCATATTGCGCCCAGATTATTTCTCCAAAATGATCTCCAGAATACGAACTATAAGACATGCCAAAAAGAACATTTAATGCATCGTTTTTATAATTAGCATTGGCATTAGCAACATAGAAGTCATTATCTAGCCATCGACGTCTTATTAAGTCTGTTTCGGTAATGGTCTCTGTTCCAATTTCGACATCACTAAAACCATAGTCTACAAATTCTTGGTCTTCTTTATATTGTTCAAAATAACCTTTCCCTTTGGTGTAATTTAGGGCTAAATTGGTAGACCAATTATTATTTATTTTTTGATTCCAGTGTAACTGGTAATGGTCTTGTTGGTAATTATCTATTTCGTTATCGTAAAACTGTGTATCACCATTGTCATCTGTGTACATACCTGCAGAATTAAAGGTTCTATCATGTTCTAAAATGTAAGGATCCTCAATCCCATTCCATGATTGATAAGTAACTTCTTTTCCACTAAAAGTAATCGCTTTAATTAACGTTGTGGCGTCCACATAAGATGCTTGAAGAAAATACGATTTCAAATTTGACGTGGCTCTATCTACATAACCATCAGATTTTATTTGAGACAATCGACCTGCAATTTCAATACGATCATTTAGTAATCCTGTACTAAACTTAGCCGTATGTTTCCAAGTATTAAAACTGCCAAAACTATTCGCAATTTCACCATAAGCTTTATCTGAAACAGCATCTGTTAGCACGTTAATACTAGCACCAAAAGCTCCAGAGCCATTGGTAGATGTTCCAACACCACGTTGTAATTGAAGACTTTCTACAGACGAAGCGAAATCGCCTAAATTTACCCAGAAAGTCCCTAAAGATTCAGCATCATTATAAGGGATTCCATTAATAGTTACGTTGGTAGATTGCGCATTCACACCACGCACTCGAATGCCTGTGTAACCAACACCAGCTCCAGCATCTGAAGTGGTAACAACCGACGGTAAATAATTTAAAAGAATAGGCACATCTTGACCTAAATTCCGTTTTTGTAATTGCTCTTTGGTAATGTTAGAATGTGTAATTGGCGACGTTGCGTCTACACGAACAGCCTTTACCAAAACTTCGTTTAAAGTTTCTAATTGTGTAGAGTCTTGTTGTTTTTCTTGCGAATATGCAGAAAAACTAATACATAAAAAAAGTAAAAATACTTGAGAGCTCTGCCTGCTTATAAATGACAGATTGTTGAATAAAAATTTCATCCGATAAATAAATTTATACGAATAAAAAGAGGTTATTATTCTGGTTAATAATTAATTGTTTTTGAAATAATGAGATTGCCACGTCGTTCTAAAAACTCCTCGCAATGACGCCATTATTTAATTTTAAATCCCTAAACAGCATTACCTGTTCTAGGTTCATTGGGTATGATCTCAGCCGATAATAGGCACCCCTTTTTGAGAACGATGCAAAGATAGTTATCCATTAAGAATTAACAACTAAGAATAAGAAAATATTTAGTTTATTTCTGGCGGTTTTCTATTGGCTTTTTTATCAGCTTGTTGCTTCTTTTTAGATAAGCGTTTTAATTTAACAGCTCTTGGAACTTTTGTTGGTTTTCTTTTTTTAGGCCTTATTAAACTTTGTTTAATAAGTTCTAAGAAGCGCTTTATTACAAGTTCTTTATTTTTATGCTGACTTCTACTCTCATCACTTTGTAAGATTAAAATTCCCTCTGTGGTTAATCTGCTTGATAAATTTTTGCATAATAAGGTTTTTTGTTCTTCAGAAAAAACCTGAGAATTATTTAAGTCGAAATTTAAAACCACTTTAGAAGACACTTTGTTTACGTGCTGACCACCAGCACCAGAGCTTCTAATAGCTTTGAACGTTAATTCAGTAATTAAGAAATCGGCATCAAACATGTTATTTTACTTGATGTGTAGGTTTTAATAAGTCTGTAACTGTTTTAACTGGATTAAATGTTATAAGTGGGACTTCTACAAAAATAGTATTCCAATTAGCCATGCTTCCATTCCAAAGACCTGGTAACTCTAAAGCTTTTAAGTCTTTACCTGTTTTGGTCTTCATGGTAATAAATGCTGTTTTATGATCTACAAATTGTTCTAAATTAAATTTATTTCCTTTGTAATCTATAATACCACAAACCAAATCAACTGGATTAAAGTGCGTAGCATTTTTAAGTATTTCTTTTTGCGATTTATCTTTTTTATTAATTTGAGCCGACTCAACAATTTGCAGAGATATTTGACCACTCTCATCTTTCACCCAAAATGGGCCTCCACCTGGTTCTCCTTCATTTTTAACCATCCCACAAACACGAATAGGTCTATTTAACTTAGAGATTAAATATTCTATTTGATACTCGTTTGCATATTTTTCAAATTCTGACGAAATAACTACATGCATGTTATTAGTTAGAAACTTAGCAATTTCAATAATCTCCGTTTCAGAAAGTTGTTTGTTTTCTAACTTTTCAAGATATTCAAAGGCTTTTGTTTGAATATCGATTAAAATACCTGCTAACATTTTTTTGTATTCACTAACTTCATTTTCATATTTAAAAACCACCACATTATCTATGTTTTTAATAAAGATAATATCTGAATTTAAATCGTTTAAATTAGAGAGTAAAGCGCCATGACCTGAAGGTCTAAATAACAAGCTACCATCTTCTAATCTAAAAGGTTGATTGTCTAAATTGACGGCAATAGTGTCTGTGGCTTCCTTTTGATATGAAAAAGAAATTTCGAATTTCGTGTTTGTTTTACGTTCAACAATGGTTTGAATTTTTTTAAATTCATCGTCAAAAATATCTTTGTATTTTTCTGAAATAGTATAATGTAAGTTTGCTCTGCTTTTGCTTGAAGCGTACAATGCAGCTTCAAACAGGTGTTCTTCGAAGGCCGTTGCAATATGCTCTTTATATTGATGAAATGGCAGCAAGCCTTTAGGATAAAACCCATAATTTAACTTGTCTGTTTCTAACATGGTTTTTACAAACATGTATCGTTGTTTGTCTGAAGAAACATTGTGATAATCAGGGTAAACTTCTTCAATTTTATCTAAAATTAAATTGTAAAAAGGCAACTTTTCCAAACCAACAAAAAACACAGCTAATAAAGATTCTTTTGTTCTGTTTATGTATGCATTAACTGTTTCCTTTTCCGGATTATAATCTTCTATAAAACTAAAAAATGACTTAAACATTCTTGTAGCTGCACCAGAAGCTGGTACAAACTTTATTATGGTATAATTGTTTCTTTTAGCATCGAACAGGTTTATTGCTGTTTTTTTATCTTCTTCTGAAAATTTTAAAATACCATTATTAATAGTTGCTGCAGATTGTAGGTTTACAAATGGTAAGCCTGTTTTAAACAACTCAATTTGAGAAGTTACTTTATTTAGAGTTAAGCCCTTACTTTTAATTTGATCTATGTCTTTTTCTGAAAACATTCAGTTATTTTTTTAATAATTTATCTATGTGTTTTATGGCTATTTTTAGTCGTTGCGCTAAACTCCCACTTAGCAACACATAGGGTAATTTGTTTTTAATTAACTCGTTTTGAAATGCCTTGAACATGTCTTCTCGTTCATTTGGTTTATCACGAATTCCATCATCCTCCCAAGGGATATCAATATTAGTTAAAAAATAAATATTATACTCATTTTCAGTTGCAAATTTGTTCAATAACCTAGGTGAATACCCGTTATAATAGGTCTCACTATAGACTTTCGTTTCTAATAAATTGGTATCGCATATTAATAAGTTAGTGACTTGCTTTGTTATTAAATTCTCTAAAGCCATTTGACCTTTAGCTATAGGTAATACATCTTTTTTTGTTAGACGTTCGTTATTGTTTGCTTTTTCTTCAGCATATAATCTTGAGAATTCTGGAACCCAAAGCGTCTTATAGTATTCAGCTAATTGTTTTGCTAAAACTGTTTTTCCTGTAGATTCAGGTCCAAATAAAACTACTTTTATGCAGTTACTGTCGATTTGTTTGAGAGTTTCCTCCATGCTAAATATCCATATATTGCAATTATTGTAAAACCTAAATATTGTAAACTAGTAAAGGTAAATCCTTTATAAAAATATAGAGGAATTGATATTAAATCGCCTATAATCCAAAAAATCCAGTTTTCTACTTTCCTTCTTGCCATGAGCCACATACCAACAAAAAAAATGGCAGTAGTAACCGTATCCACATATGCAACCCAACCGGTCCACATATTGAAAGTTTTATAGACAATAAACACAAATAACAAGGTTGCTATAAAAATCCAAACGCTTGTAACTTTTTCATTTTTAGTAGTAACCGAAATGGGAGTAACATGAGTTGCATCTACTTTTCTTGTCCAAATATACCAACCATAAACACTCATTATAAAATAGTAGGCGTTAATCATCATATCGCCTAATAAAGACCATTTAAAAAGTAAGTATACAAAAATACTTGTGCTAATCATTCCAGTTGGAAAGACCAAGATGTTGTTCTGTTTTGAAAACCAAACAGACAAAAACCCAAAAACAACGGCAATAATCTCTAGTGTAATATCTATGGCTTGATAACCTGCATATTGCTCGAAGAAAAAATTAAAAATCTGGTTCATAGTCGCTTCTATCGGTTTTTACAACCTTCATGGTTAAGACACATATTTTTTGTTCTTCGAACGACTTATGGATTAGCCCTGTTAAAAAAGGCATCAACTCGTGATATTCTCCAAATATCTGGGTGCTTAAAGGGTTTTCCAAAACTATAAATTTAGAATCCCTTAAACTTTTTATAAAATTTATAACATGTATTTCGTAATCATCTTGCAAAGGCGATAAGGTTAAATCTACTGATATTTTCATTGCTATATTATTTTTATTTCTTGAGGGTAAGAATTTTATTTTAACTTATTTAATTCTTCAAAAAAAACTTCATCCTCCTCAAAAGCAGTTCCAATAACTACTAAATCTGCTCCAGATTGATATGTTAATTCCAATTGTTTTTTCGTTCTAATACCACCTCCAACAATTAGAGGAACACTTAATTCATGTTTCACTTTTCTTATTATGTCTGAAGAAATTGGATGCAAAGCACCACTTCCAGCTTCTAAGTAAATTAACTTCATACCTAATAATTCTCCAGCTTTTGCTGTATCTACAATCTCCGGAATATGATTTATAGACATGGGTTTCGTATCTGTTACTTTTTGAACAGCCGTTTCTTTTCCATTTTCAATAAGCATATATCCCGTTGGAATCACCTCAAGCTGCATTTGGCGTAATTTTGAAACCGAAGCCACATGCTTCCCTATTAGATACTCTGGATTTCTTCCAGAAATTAAAGATAAAAATAACAAGGCATCTGCTTGACCTGTTAATTGAGAGACATCTCCTGGAAATAATACAATAGGTAATTTCGTGTGTTTTTTTATTTCGGATACTAGTTTACTAGTAGCTGATTCTTCAACTGTGCTTCCACCTACAAAAATGTGCGTTGACACAGATTTATGAATCTTCACAACAAAGTCAGATAAGCCTTCAGGCTTCATTTTATCTGGATCGATTAAAACAGCCAATAGCTTTTCTCCTTTAGAAATAGATTGTAATAAGTTATTGTATATGTTTTCCACGAATTATTAATTCTAAATAATTAAAATGGTAAGGCGTAAGCACAGGTAAAACCTTCAAACTCAAAAAACTCTGTATAAAACCTGTGTTTCTTATCTTCATAATCAATCCACGCCATAGTTGATGCTTCTTCAATAGTAAACGGAATGACTAACGTATGTTGTAAAAAACTTAAACCGGGTGTTGAAAATAATTTATAAAGAGATTCTTTGACACACCAGATCACAGTCAATTTATTAATATAATCAGCTGCTTCTTTTTTTAAATACTGAAATTCATATTCCATAAATTTATGGGCTATAACTCCAATTTTTTCTCGTTGTTTTTCAATATCAATTCCTACTTTAAAATCGCTAACAACAATTCCAGAAAACGTAAAAGAATGTGTAATTGAGATGTGCTTTCCATCTTTTAGATGTGGTTTCCCATTTTCATCGTAATACAAGTCGGAATCTGCATATCCAAATTCAGCTAGCAACTTTCTAACACTTAAGAACCCTCTTCGGTGCAATTCACTTTTCATTCCTAAAACACGTTGCAAGTTTTCAGGTTTTAAGCTAACTGACTGAAATAAATCGGAATAAGACTCTGTTATCTTCCAGATTTTAACAGTAGTTTGTGAATTAGGACTAAGGGTTTTATAAAGAGGCATTTAATATTCTAAAAGTTATTAGTTATCTTTGCACTGCCTAAGGCAGATTTAACAATTCTGACAAGCGAATTTAACTATTTTAAGTGCTATTGCCAAAGTTGTTAGACTATAAAAACATTAAGAAAAAATAACTATGAGTACAAAAACTATAGCTTACGTACCTAACAAGGTAAAAGATATCTCACTAGCAGATTGGGGAAGAAAAGAAATTGAATTAGCTGAAGCTGAAATGCCAGGATTAATGAGTTTACGTGAAGAATACAAAAACTCTCAACCTCTTAAAGGAGCTAGAATTGCTGGATGTTTACACATGACCATTCAAACTGCTGTTTTAATAGAAACTTTACAAGCTTTAGGAGCTGAAGTAACTTGGAGTTCTTGTAATATATTTTCTACTCAAGATCAAGCTGCTGCTGCTATTGCAGATGCTGGAACAGCTGTTTATGCTTGGAAAGATATGACAGAAGAAGAATTTGATTGGTGTATCGAACAAACCTTATTTTTTGGAGAAGACCGTAAACCATTGAACATGATTCTTGACGATGGTGGCGATTTAACCAATATGGTTTTAGATAAATACCCTGAGCTTGCAGCTGGAATAAATGGGCTTTCTGAAGAAACAACTACTGGAGTTCACAGATTATACGAGCGTATGAAAGCAGGAACATTACCAATGCCTGCAATTAACGTAAACGATTCTGTTACAAAGTCTAAATTTGATAACAAATACGGTTGTCGCGAAAGTGCTGTAGATGCTGTTCGTCGTGCAACAGATATCATGATGGCTGGAAAACGTGTTGTTGTTTGTGGATATGGAGATGTTGGTAAGGGAACAGCTGCTTCTTTTAAAGGTGCAGGAAGTATTGTAACTGTTACGGAAATCGATCCTATTTGTGCTTTACAAGCTGCTATGGATGGTTTTGAAGTGAAAAAACTAGAAACTGTTGTTGGTAATGCAGACATTGTTATTACAACAACTGGGAATAAAGATATTGTTCAAGGGCGTCATTTTGAAGCTATGAAAGACAAAACCATTGTTTGTAATATTGGACATTTCGACAACGAAATTGACATGGCCTGGTTAAACAAAAATCATGGTCATACAAAAAACACTATTAAGCCACAAGTTGACAAATATACTGTTGATGGAAAAGATGTGATAATTTTGGCTCAAGGTCGTTTGGTAAATTTAGGCTGTGCTACAGGACATCCTAGTTTTGTAATGAGTAACTCTTTTACAAACCAAACATTAGCTCAAATTGAACTTTGGACAAACAGAGATGCTTACAAAAACGAAGTGTATATGTTACCAAAACATTTAGATGAAAAAGTAGCGCAATTACACTTAGCAAAAATTGGTGTCGAGTTGACTGAACTTCGTGAAGATCAAGCTAAATATATTGGTGTGGAGGTTGAAGGACCTTTTAAACCTGAATATTACAGATATTAATAGACATTCTGAGCTAAAGCAAAGAATCTTAAAATAACATATTTAATCCCAAACTTTCAAATGAAGGTTTGGGATTTTTTTTTAGCATCTATTAATTATTACCTTCACCATTATAAAAAATCATTTTATGAACTCAAAAAAATTACATCTTTTAATTAATACTTTAGAAAACCACATAGAGCAACAAGAGGTTGTAAATCTAAAAGTTTCTAAAGCCAGCATTGGTTGGCATATCGATCATAGTTTTAAAGTGATTAATCAAGTGGCTCTAACTCTTCAATCTTCAGATCCAACTTTATATAAAAATAATTTTAGCTTTTTAGGAAAGGTATTCTTTACACTTGGTTTTTTTCCTAGAGGAAAAGCAAAAGCACCAAAACAAGTTAAACCACCAGAAACAGTTTTAAAAGAAGATCTTATAAAACAACTTCAACACACAAAAACTAATATTGACATAATTCCAGATTTAGATGCAAATGCGTTTTTTAAACATCCTCTTTTTGGGAATGTTAACAAGAAAAGAATCTATCGGTTTTTGGAGCTTCATACCAATCATCATGTAAAGATTATCCAAGAGATTGTGGCAAAATAAAAACCCTCTCAGTTTCCTGAAAGGGTTTTAAAAATATTTAAAAGAACTGTTTCTTAAGCCTCGAAAGGTTCAATAGAAACATAAGATTTATTATCTTTTTTCTTTGTAAATTTCACAAGACCGTCCACTTTAGCGTGTAACGTGTGATCTTTTCCACCATACACATTTTCACCTGGGTGATGTGTATTGCCTCTTTGTCTTACAATGATATTTCCAGCAATAGCAGCTTGTCCACCAAAAATCTTTACACCTAAGCGTTTTGATTCTGATTCTCTACCGTTTTTAGAACTACCAACTCCTTTTTTATGAGCCATTGTCTTAAGGTTTTATTTTGTTAATATTAAATGAAACGAAAATTACTTTTCAATTCCACCATCTAATTTGTCTTGTAATTCTTTTAGTTCATCCCACTTACCATCTGCAGCTAATTTAGCTTGTTTTGGCCAAGTGTCTGTAACTATATGTGCTAATCTTGAGCTAGCTTCAGATAAAACAGCACTTAATGCTTCAGGCTTCGCTTTTGCTACTTTAGCAAAGGTATCAAAACCTGCGTTTACTAATGCTTCAGCAGCTTTAGGTCCAGCACCTTCAATTTTCTTTAAATCGTCTGCTTTTGCAGTTGATTTTTTTGGAGTTGCTTTTTTAGCTTCTGCTTTTGGTTCAGCTTTTTTAGCTGGAGCAGCTTTCTTTTCTGCTTTTTTCACTTCTTTTGCTGGAGCAGCTTTTTCAGCTTTTGCTGCTGGCTTAGCTCCTGAAGCTACTATGTTTTCAATTAAGATTTCTGTTAAAGATTGTCTGTGTCCGTTTTTTACACGGTAACCCTTACGTCTTTTCTTTTTGAAAACGATTACTTTATCACCTTTAAGGTGCTTTAAAACTTTGGCTCCTACTTGAGCTCCAGTTATAGCTGGGGCGCCTACAGTAACTTTGTCTCCATCAGCTAAAAGAAGTACATTGTCAAAAGACACTTGTTTTCCTTCTTCTGTTGCTAATCGATTGACAAAGACTTTTTGGTCTTTTTCAACTTTGAATTGATGCCCTGCTATCTCTACAATTGCGTACATAGCGTAACTTTTTATTAATTAATTTGTTCAAAAAATGAGTGCAAATATACTGCTAATTAATTAAACTACAAACGTTTTATTAATTTTGAGTGAGATTTTTACTGTTTTTAAATATTTGCATAAAAGTTAAGGTAAGAATGGTTGATGAAGAGAGCCCTTCTATGAGAATTATAAATATTAGGATGCCTCCTCCATGATTATAATCTTGAAACCAATCTTTAAGCAGATTATTCATAAAATCAACATCTAAATGAAACATATAGATACCCATAAAAAGAGCAAAAATAAAAGTAGCAAGAAAACCGGTTAACAAGCCTGTTTTAAATCCATTAATATAAGTGAATGTGCTGCCAGAAATTAATTTATAATTCTTTATTGCTAAGAAAATTCCTAAGGCGACAAAAAGACCATTCAACATTCTAAACCAAGGATTATTATGCAATCCTATGACTTTTAAAATTAAAAAATAAGCAATTAATAAGATGGTAGTTATTAAACCATACTTAATCGAAATTTTAGCAGAAGTATTCATTTTTAAGGAATTAATGTTACTAAATTTCGTGATTATTTTACAGAAAGCATAATTTTTTATAGAATTTATGAATTGGAATCTTTGCTTTTAAGATATTATTAAGGCTGCCGCTTATGAGATAAATAAACACCTATCAAAATAATTATCGTAGCAAAACCTTGTAACACTGTAAATGCCTCTCCATCTAAAACACCCCAAGTCAAAGCAACTATTGGCATTAAATACGTAACAGACGAAGCAAAAACTGGTGTTGACAACTGAATTAACTTATTAAATAAGACTTTTGCTAAAGCTGTTCCAAAAAACGACAAAATGGTTACATAAACCAAAGACATTTTAAAATGTGGATTTGAGAAGGTTTCTGCTTTAAAAAAATCTGAAAACAACAAAACTATAATAGCTGGAATAACAATAACGACATAATTTCCTGCAGCAATACTTAAAGGCTTTATGTTTTGTAAATGTCTTTTTATTATATTGACATTTAAGGCATACATAATGGTTGAAATAATAACATAACCTGCATATAAATAATTTTGTTCCGGGTTTAACTCAGCACCTTTAAGAATAAGAATAGCAGTTCCAATAAAACCAATTATAACCCCTAGAACCTGCCGTTTGGTTGATGCTATTCTAAAAACAGCAAATCCTAACAATATCGTATTTAGTGGCACTAAAGAGTTTAGTATAGAAGCTACAGCACTATCAATTTCGGTTTCTGCAATAGCAAATAAAAAGGCAGGAATAAAAGAACCTAACAATCCTGTAAGGGCAATCCATTTCCATTGTGTTTTTTCAATTTGCTGAATGCTTCTAAACCCTACTGTAAATAAAAACACACCTGTAATAATGGTTCTTAAAGCGCCTAATTGAAAAGGAGTTAAGCCAAGAAGGGATTTTTTAATTAATATAAACGATGTTCCCCAAATTAATGACAGGACAACTAAATACAACCATTTAATCTGAATATTTTTCATACATGTGTTTCAGCTCACAAAATTGCTGTTTTTGATACAATAAACAGTAATATTTACTAATTTTGTCACTAAATCCATATTTAAATCAAATGAAAGTATTAAAAAATATTATCGGACTATTATTACTAACTGTTTTTATAACAGCTTGTAAAAATGAAACAACTCCTGAAGTTGTGACAATTGAAACAGAAACACCTACAGAAGAAGTAGCTACCTTAGACCCAAATGCAACATATGCAAAAGCAGAGTTTACTATTGAAGGGATGACATGCGCTATGGGATGTGCCAAAACCATTGAAAAGAAAATGGCTAAAATGGATGGTGTAAAATCTGCAACCGTAGATTTTGATAAAAAATTAGCGATGGTTGAATACGACGAAGCAAAAGTAACACCAACGTCTTTAGAAGAGGTGGTGAAAAAAACTGGCGATATGTATTCTGTAACAGACATGCATACAGTTGATACTTTTGGTGAGAACGTAGCTGCTGAGAAGAAAGCTTGCGACAAAGACTGTAAAAAAGCTTGTTGCTCAGACAAAGCTGAAACTTCTGAAACTACAGCTGATAAAAAAATGGCATGCAAAGCAGATTGTAAAAAG
This sequence comes from Xanthomarina sp. GH4-25, assembly GCF_045363175.1. Taxonomy (NCBI): domain Bacteria; kingdom Pseudomonadati; phylum Bacteroidota; class Flavobacteriia; order Flavobacteriales; family Flavobacteriaceae; genus Xanthomarina; species Xanthomarina sp. GH4-25. The sequence goes on along the minus strand of NZ_JBJFLO010000004.1, from coordinate 285,156 downwards.
GCTTGCTGTGCAGATAAAGGCAAAGCGTAAGCTTACTGATTTTTATTTATAAAAAAAGCTAAACAGATCTGTTTAGCTTTTTTGGTTTATATTTTTTACCTGTTTTTGTTTTATTTCATCTTGGATCTAAACTAACTACACCTATATATTTAGCACCTGCTGGGTTACCAATACATTCTGTTCCAGGTCCATTCCAAACAAAGACACAAAAAACTTGACTTGGATTATTATACCTAATTAATGAGTAGTCATGTAAAAATATCTTTGCTCAAAAAGTATTCAGGGAACGATAAATCAAGTTTTTTTTAATTAAAATAATCTTTAAATGGAATTCTTCGAACCCAACAATTATTGGAACCCTCTGAAGGATTAGTACTTTCTTTTTACTTAAAACTCTATAACATCACTTTCTGAAGGTAACTTTCCAATAAAGTTTACATTCATGGTTGGGCTAAAAGAGGTTATAGGTGTTTCATCTAAATAACCTGGTTCTAAGGCTCCTAATTTAACGAATTCAGGAAATTTATATGGTAGACTTTCCATATAAAGACCATCTGCATATTCTACTAAAGATTTGTTTTCTGGATTTGTAAGAACGTGCATGTGTAAGTGAGGTGCAAAAGAATTCCCAGAATTTCCTAGACGACCTAAAACTTGACCAGTAGTTACAAAATCGCCAACATTTACCAGAATAGAATTTGGTATTAAATGACAATAAACACCAATAGTCCCATCTAAATGCTCTATATACACAACATTCCCAGAGGCATTAGTCATATCTGTTGGATAGTCTAATTCTCCTGGAGTAAGATTATCTGGAATATTATTTTCGGTAAAAAGTATCTTGCCTCCTTCTGCAGCTTTTACCGGTAAATTATAACAATGCCAATCGGTTAAGTTTTTTCCATCATTTTTATAAGGAAGATTGTTTTCGAATAAGGCATAATCTATGGCATATCGTTGTGGATTGTTCCCAATCAAATAACCGTTTTGTTCTTCATCATATATTGGTTCTTGAAAGGGGAAAATAGCTCTTGTATGATATGAAGAAACCCCAGGGGCTCCTTCTGCCAACCAGATACCTTGAGGCACTGGGAATTCTACTGTTTTGGGATTTGGATATTCTCTTTCAACTTTTAAATTGAATGAATGTAATTCTGGTTGATTTATAGAATTCTGATACTGAAATTCATGGACTAAATGTTCTTTCACCCAACCATCTTGAGGGTATTCAAGCCAAATACTCGCAATATGCAAATTATCACGTGTTATAAAATTGGTATAAGTTAGTAACGGAATATCGTCGTGAAACACCACTACCTTTTCTATGTTTGGAGTTTTAATATGCAAGTCGTAAACCAACCAAGATCCACTTGTGTTTACAACTTTTACAGGGTCTGTAGGAAGTGCAACATAGAAATAAGAATCATGATTATCTTCATTGTCATTCTTGTTACAAGATAAAAGAGCAGTAAGAACTAATATTATTAAGGTTTTATAATATTTATAAATCATTTTAACATTTATATTTTATTAAAGTATAAATATAAAAAAGAAGATTTATTTCCAGGAAACAGATTCCATAATATGTTTGATGTCTTTTTCTAGATATTTTGCTGCTGGATAAATAGAGTCGTAATTTGGTTTCGCATAGAAATACAAAGAGCCTGTTAAAAAATGATTTGTACTATCGGTAACATAAAACTGAGATTGCGAAGCTGCATTACCCCCAACTTCGTAAATCATGCCGTAGACATGTCGTTTTTCATCTTCAAAGACCTGCTCGACTATCTCATCGGCTTTCTTAGTGTGTTCTTGTGTAAATTTTTGAGCATCACGTAAAAAAGCCATTAAATGTTCCTGATTATTATCTATGCTTTTATAGGTAAGATAAATAGCTCCTTTTAAACTTGGGTATTGTAAGGTTACTCCGTAGCTTTCTGTTTTGCCTTGTAATGATTTAGCTTCAATTTTTGTGGCCAATGGATTTTTTTCAAAAGTAAAAGGCAAATCTAATTGTAGTTCTTGATATTTAGCTTCTGGAAATTCCAATCTTAGATACGCATTGGGTTTTGGAATAGGATCCTGACCACAAGACATAAAAACAACTAGAATACAGAAAACCAAAAAACTATTCTTCATAATTAAGGCAAGGTTATTTTTACACGTTTAATGCGTTTTTTATCTAAAGCTTCAATAGTAAAAACGTAATTTTCGAAATTTATTTTACTTCCTGTTTTTGGAAAACCACCAGAAATTTCTAAAACAAATCCTGCAACCGTTTCTGCTTCTCCCTTTTGGTCTTCAAAAAGCGTATCTATGTCAAGTTTAATAATTTTATAGAAATCTTTTAAAGGTGTTTTCCCTTCAAACACAAAATTTTTATCATCTAATTTCGAATATATTAAACCTTCGTCATCATATTCATCACTAATATCTCCAACAATTTCTTCAATAATATCTTCTAAAGAAATTAATCCAGATGTGCCTCCATATTCATCTACAACAACGGCTAAATGCACTTTCTTTTCTTGAAATTCAGCCATTAAATCATCCAGCTTTTTGTTTTCTGGCACAAAAAACGGTTCTCGTAAAAGGGATGTCCAATCGAATTGTTTTCTATCAATATATGGTAATAAATCTTTCACGTATAGAATTCCTTTAATAGTATCTATATTATCTTCAAAAACCGGAATTCTAGAATAACCATGACTAATAATTTCTGGGATAATTTCTAAATATTTCAGATTGATGTTCAATGCAAAAATATCAATTCTAGGACGCATAACCTGTTTGGTATCGGTATTCCCAAAAGAGACAATTCCTTGAAGAATCTTTTGCTCTTCTTTAGTGGTATCATGTTCACTTGTTAGCTCTAAAGCTTGTGAAAGCTGATCCACACTTAAATTGGATTTTTGCTTTCCTAGTTTATTATGGATCCCTAAAGTAATGCTTCGCATGGGCAAACTTATTGGTGAAAATATTACATCCAAGACTTTTAATGGATAAGCCATAAAGTTCGAGAACTTTACTTTATTTCTACTTGCATAAATTTTAGGAAGTATTTCTCCAAAAAGCAAAATTAAAAAAGTGACAACTACGACTTCTACTAAGAATTTAATGAGTGGTGTTTCAATACTTTTAAAAATAAAATTTCCTAAATAAGCAAACAGAATAACAATGGCTATATTTATAAAATTATTTGCAACTAAAATAGTAGCCAATAATTTTTTAGGCCTTTCTAAAAGTTTGATAATTATTTTAAATGTGTTTGGATTTTCTTCAACACCTTCTTCTAAATCTGTTCTATTTAAAGAAAAAAGAGCCACTTCTGCCCCAGAAATAAGTGCTGAACATAATAATAGCACAGCCAATAACACAAAGCCAAAAACAATTGAAAAATCAACTAGACCAACTGCATCGTTTTGGTAAGTGGGCAACATTAAGGAATAAAATCTCGTGGGTTCAGGATCCAATGAATGTTTCTTTAATTAAAAATATATGGTTAAAACGGAAGGTCGTCGCTACCTTCTTCATTTTGATTACTTGATAGATTTTGATCTGCTGGTTTTTGAGCTTCTTGATTTGCAGGCTGATTATTTCCACTTTCATTTTTAGTTGTAAGAAAGGTAAAGTCTGTACAGTGAATTTCGGTAGAATATCTATCGTTACCACTGTCGTCCTGCCATTTTCTTGTTTTAATTCGGCCTTCGATATAAACCTTATCGCCTTTGGTTAAATATTTTTCGCAAATCTCGGCTGCTTTATTCCTTACAACAATATTGTGCCATTCGGTATTTGTAATACGTTCGTTAGTTTGTTTATTTGTATATGTTTCATTAGTTGCTAAAGGAAAACGACCAATACAATTTCCACCATCAAAGTAGTGCATTTTAACAACATCTCCTAGATGGCCAATGAGCATCACTTTATTTAAAGTTCCAGACATAATATGTTTATCAGTTAATAATCAGCAAAATTACGTAATTGCTTTTCATTTCTTTAAAATTAATAAAAAATTATGAGTGAATTTGTTAAAGGATTAAAAATTAAAATCGTCAATAAATTTTTCTATTAAAACTGGAACTGCATAATCTTTAATTTTATTTGAAGGTATTCCTTTTATTGGTAATTTTTTTGTTGTTAAAATCCAAAACTTTGTATGTAGATGTTGATGTGATAATTTATGAACAATATCGACATCATTAAATAAAGATAGATCAAAATCTAAATGAGTGGTTAAATGATGTTTTTTTAAAGTCAACAACAAAGAATCTAGACTAACAGTTTTTTCAGTCTCTATCAATGGAAACTGGTAGAGGTTTTTCCAAATTCCTTTTTCTTGGCGTTTTTCTAAAATTGTTTCACTTGAATCTGAAATAAAAACTAAAAAGTTAAAATATTTTTTTACAGGTTTATTAGCTTTTATTTTCACTGGTAATTCAGAAACCCTATTTTCTCTAAAAGCAACACAAGATTTATTAAACGGACAAATTGAACAATCGGGATTAGAAGGCGCACATTGTCTAGAACCAAAATCCATAATAGCTTGATTGTGTTCTGCAGGATGTGTCTTATCTAATACATCTTGAGCTAAAGTTTTAAAAATTTTAAATCCAGATGTTGTATTTATAGGAGTATCAATACCATAATATCTAGATAAGAACCTATAGACATTTCCATCTAAAACAGCTGTTTGTTCATTAAAAGAAATGGAAGCAATAGCACTTGCAGTATAATCACCAATACCTTTTAATTTTATTAACTCTTTATATGTTGTTGGAAACTCACCTTTTAAGTCATTTACAATATACTTTGCTGTGGCATGTAAATTTCTAGCTCTAGAATAGTAACCCAAACCTTGCCATAATTTCAAAACATCACTCTCATTAGCATTAGACAGCTGGAAAACAGTAGGGTATTTGTTTACAAACAATTGATAATAAGGCAACCCTTGTTTAATTTGGGTTTGTTGTAAAATAATTTCTGAAAGCCATATTTTATAAGGATCTGTGGTTTCCCTCCATGGAAAATCACGCTTATTAACTGAATACCAAGATGTTAAAATTTTTGTTACAGACATAAAAATTATATGAGAATGGCAAAAATAAAGGTTTATTAACTTAAATTTAAATGAATTAGGTTTGAAATATTGAATTTTAAATTCCTATATTTGCATCCCTTTAATAATTAATAGTAACTTAAATAAATTAAAAATGACTAAAGCTGATTTAGTAGCAAAAATTTCTGACAAATTAGGAATTGAAAAAGGCGATGTTCAAGCAACTGTTGAAACATTTATGGAAGAAGTGAAAACTTCCTTAGAAAGTGGTGATAATGTATATTTAAGAGGTTTTGGTAGTTTTATTGTAAAAACTAGAGCTGAAAAAACTGGAAGAAATATTTCAAAAAATACAACTATCAAAATTCCAGCACACAACATCCCAGCATTTAAACCTGCAAAAGTTTTTGTAGAAGGAGTTAAAACAAACGTAGAGGTTAAATAAGACCTATAATATTAATTTAAAAAAAGCATTACTTATGCCAAGTGGAAAAAAAAGAAAAAGACACAAGGTTGCTACGCATAAGCGTAAAAAAAGAAGACGCGCTAATCGTCACAAAAAGAAGAAATAAGTCGAAAAAGTAGTTAGATAACTACTTTTTCGGTTTTATAGTATTCACGTTCTTTGAAATGAGTTAAAAACACAATTTTGACCTATTGTAGTTTGCAACTCCACGGATTTTATAAAATCCTGTGAAATATCAAAATAGATTGTTGGTTTTACCATATTCTATTTTTGGTATTGAATCTGGCTATAAAAATTATAGTTGGATAAAAATATTGTATCATCCATCTGTATAATTTGGTTTTGGGGTGTTAGTTATTGGTTGTTGTTCTAAAAAAAAATCAACTCTTAACTTTTAACTCTTAACTGGAGCGTATGGATAAAAATTAACAAAATGGATAAAGAATTGATTATTCGATCTAGTTCAGAACATGTTGATTTTGCCTTATTAAAAGATGGAAAACTAATTGAATTACAAAAAGATGAAGGAAGTAATAATTTTTCTGTTGGCGATGTGTTTATTGCCAAAGTAAGAAAAGCTGTTCCTGGTTTAAATGCGGCGTTTGTAAATGTTGGCTACGAAAAAGATGCCTTTTTACATTACCATGATTTAGGACCAAAACTCCCATCATTTTTAAAATTCACAAAAAGTGTAAGCACAGGTAAACTAAGAGATTTTACTCTTAACAAATTCCCATTTGAAAAAGATATTGATAAAGACGGCAAAATAAACGACGTCATAAAATCAAATCAGTCTATTTTAGTACAAATTGCTAAAGAACCTATATCTACAAAAGGCCCTAGAATAAGCTCAGAGCTTTCTATTGCTGGTAGATATATTGTTTTAGTCCCTTTTTCTGATAGAATTTCTATTTCTCAAAAAATAGAAAGTAAAGCAGAGAAAGACCGTTTAAAACGCCTTGTAAAAAGTATTACTCCACAAGGGTTCGGTATAATTGTACGTACTGTAGCTGAAGGCAAAAAAGTAGCCGAACTAGATAAAGATTTACAAAATTTGTTAGGTCGTTGGACCGCAATGTGTAAAAAGCTACACAAAGCCCATCATCCAAGTAAAGTATTAGGAGAACTCAATAAAGCATCGTCTATTTTACGCGATATCTTTAACGACTCCTTTACGAGCATTCATGTTGATGATGAAGAGCTTTACATTCAAATAAAAGATTATGTGCAAGAGATTGCACCAAAAAAAGAATCAATAGTTAAATTATATCAATCTAATGTTCCCATTTTTGAAAAGTTTGGCATTGAAAGACAAATTAAAACGTCTTTTGGAAAAACTGTTTCAATGGCAAAAGGAGCTTATGTTATTATAGAACATACAGAAGCTTTACATGTTATTGACGTAAATAGTGGTAATAGATCTAATAAAGAAAACAACCAAGAAGATACTGCCTTAGAAGTAAATTTAATTGCAGCTTCTGAAATTGCAAGACAATTAAGCCTTCGAGATATGGGAGGAATAATCGTGGTTGACTTTATTGATATGAATAAAGCTGAAAACAGAAAAAAGCTCTTCAATCATCTTAGAGATGAGATGAAACACGATAGAGCTAAACACAAAATATTACCTCCAAGTAAATTTGGATTAATACAAATAACAAGACAGCGTGTTCGACCAGAAATGAACATTAAAACCAGAGAGGACAATCCTAATGGTGTTAGTGGCGAAGAAGTTGAAGCACCAATTGTATTAATACAAAAGATTAATCACGATCTGGAGCAATTATTTAAAAAAGACTATACAAAGATAACTTTAAACACACATCCTTTTATAGCAGCCTTTTTAACAAAAGGTTTTCCATCTATTCGTTCAAAATGGTTTTTTGAACATAAGAAATGGGTTAAAGTTTTACCAAGAGATGCTTACACATACTTAGAATATCATTTTTCTGATAAAAATGGTAAACAAATTAAATAATAAAAAAGCCTTGCTATTCATTTAGCAAGGCTTTTTTTATGAGATTTATTTTAGACCTTTTTCTAGTTAAAGTCCTCCACTAGTAATTATAAATTCTGAACGTCTGTTTGTTTGATATTCTTCTTCTGTACACTTAGAACCACAATCTATTTTTGGTTCACTCTCACCTTTCCCAATACCTGAAATTCTACTAGCATCAATACCCTTAGAAATGACATATTGAACGGTAGATTTTGCACGTCTGTCAGACAATCTTTCATTATAACTTGCAGGACCTCTACTATCTGTATGAGATTCGGCTAGAATAACCATATTTGGATACTTTGTCATAACGGCTACTAACTTATCCAATTCAAAAGCACCTTGCTCTGTTATGTTCGATTTATCGAAATCAAATAATATTGGATTAAGAACTACTTTATCTTCAACAATAATAACTTCAATAGGATCTAAATTAAGTTGTAACTGATATTCTTTTTCTTTGCTTCCAGAATATGTAATTGCATTACTTAAGTAATCTTTTAATACACCTGAAACTTCTAAGGTTTTATCGCAAGAAACAGCATATTCTACTTGTCCATTCTGGTTTGTTGTTTCAGAAGCAACAACACGTCCTCTAGCATCTTTAATAGTTACTGCTACTCCTGCTAACGGATTGTTAGTTTTATTATCAACAACTGTAGTGATAAGATTTACAATACAAGGCTCTAATCGTTTAAGTCCATAAATATCATCACCTCCTTTACCTCCATCACGATTAGAAGACACATACCCTTCTCCAGTTTCTTCGTTTATTGTAAATGCTAAATCGTCTGAATTACTATTAACAGGTACTCCTGCATTAACAACATCGCCAGATTTAGTAGTATGAAACACGTCTAAACCTCCTAAACCTAGATGACCATTAGAAGAGAAGTAAAGCACGTCTTTATCGCTGATAAAAGGAAACATTTCTTGACCTTCAGTATTTATTTTTGACCCTAAGTTTTCTGGGGTTCCAAACACTCCATTTTCGCTTAGGCTTACCTTGTAGATATCGAATAAACCATGACCTCCAGGCATATCTGAAGCGAAGTATAGTGTTTTTCCATCCTTACTTAAAGATGGACTTTTAACAGAATAAGCTTTATTGTTTATTGATAAGGGTTGAATATCTACCCATTTCTCACCGTCTTTAGTCGCTTTAAATAAATACAATAAACTTTTCTTAGTTTTTGCTTCTTTATTTTTTTCAAAATCACCTTCAAAGAAACTTTCTCTAGAGAAGTACATAGTATTACCATCTGGACTAAAAGTCACTAATCCTTCATGATATCTAGTATTTACACCATTAACAGTTTCGGCCTCGATACCTTCAGCATCTCCGCCAACTGCAACACGATAGATATCTAAAAATGGTTCTGCATTCCACCCGTAATCTCTTCTAGATTTGTTTCTAGCAGAAGAGAAATACAGATTTCCATTGTTTACAGTTCCTCCAAAATCGGTAAATTCTGAATTGAACTCTAAAGATTTAATATCGTATAATTTTTCGCCTTCTAAAATTCCTGGTATGTAATCTGGATTTGCTTTAAAAGCTTTAGCTCTTTCATCTTTAGGTTTCGCATCTGCAAATTTTTTCATCCATTTATTAGACTCATCATACTTGCCATTTGCTTTAAGCATTTGAGAATATTTGTAAATCATTTCTGGATCTTGATCAAATTCAAGTGCTTTTGCATACCATCTTTCAGCTTCAGCAGTACTGAAAATATTATAATTTGCTTCAGCAAGCTGTCCATAGATATAGGCATCTCCTTTTCCATTTTCAACTAGCTTGTTATAAGCTTCAATAGCTTCAACAAATTCGAATTTATTAAAATGCTTATCGGCATTTTGGGTGTCTTTGTTTTGAGCAGTTATACTTAAACTACTCATTAATAAAAGTGTAAAAAATATTTTTAATTTTTTCATAATGTTTAGCTTAAGTAATTAGAAATAACGAGGTGAACGAGACACTTTCTTTAACAGAGGAATATCGAAATTAATAAAAATCTCATGCGATGCATTTGTTGCCACGTCTAAATCTGAAACAACACTGTCGTAAGCATATCCAACTCGTAAATTAGGTGTGATTAAAAAATTAACCATCGCACTAAAAGAATCTTCTAAACGATAACCAACACCAACCTCAACTAAATCGTACATAAACACATTGGCATTTATATCGAAACTAACTGGTGCATCGAAAGCCATTTTAAACATGGTATGTGGTTTCAGCTTAAAATTGTCTGAAAGACTAAACACATAACCTGCAGCTGCAAATAGATGTTGTGTTTCAGAACCAATTTTGTAACCATTGGCATCTAAATGAACAGAATTTAACATGTTAGGCATTGAAACAGACACATAATATTTATTAGGTTGATATAAATAAACACCTGCTCCAATATTTGGCGTTGCTTTATTAATATCACTCTGTAAGAATGGATCGTTAGAATCAATGGCATCTAAACCAACTAGTCCTATATCATGAAACGTTGCACCAGCTTTAATACCAAATGCTAACTTGTTTTCACCTCCCATTGGAAGTGTATAGGAGAAATCGGCATAGACATTATTTTCTTTTACTGGACCTATTTCATCAGAAATAAAGGAGAGTCCAACACCTACTCTTTTTCCCACTGGGGCACTTACATTAAAAGTTCCAGTGTTTGGAGAGCCGTCTAAACCAACCCATTGACTTCTGTATAAAAGTCCAATGGCTACGCCGTCGTAAGACCCAGCATAAGCTGGGTTTACAACATTCATATTATACATATACTGTGTGTATTGAGGGTCTTGTTGTGCTTGCATTTGTATTGCAAACAAGAATACGAGAATTATATATAGTTTTTTCATTATAATAATTTGGTTGTGTTAGTTTACTTTTCTCTATTAATATATACCCAAGCAGATCTTACTTCGCTTCCTTGATATTTCATTACATAGAAATAAGTTCCAGTTGGAAGCTCATCTCCTTTATCAGAAACTCCTATAAATTCATTTGAATAATTATTTCGACTGTAAACCTTAATGCCATTTCTATTAAATACTTCCAGACTACTTACATTAAACCCACTTAAATCGAAAGAGTCGTTAAACCCATCTCCATTTGGAGTAATAACCTGAGGAATAACACAAGTTTCAGTTGTAGCTGCTTCAATGGTTGAAACAGGACATGGTCCAGAGGTAGTGTATTCTATGTAATAAGTAGAATTAGAAGATCCTCCAGTAACTTCACCAGTCTGAACATTAATAGTCACCATTTCATCTGGAATAGGATTAAAAGCAAATGTACCTCCAGTGTCACCAGTTATTTCAACAATAACACCTTCGCAGGTAGTTGAAACTATATTAAACGAGGCATCTTCTGGACTAGTTAATAATGTAACCATAACAGAACTCGTTTCTGGACAGGCTCCTGAGGTTGTATATTCAACAGTATAGGTTTCTTCAGAAACACCATTAGTAATTTCACCAGTTACTGGATCGATAATTGCTCCATCGGTTGGTACAGGATTAAAAGCAAATGTTCCACCCGTATCTCCAGTGATAGTTGCTGTTGCTCCATTACAAGTTGCAATCATACTAAATGTTGCATCTTCTGCCGTTAAAACTATAACTGTTTGCGTACTTGATGCTGGACAAGGTCCAGAGGTCGTATATTCTACTGTATAAGTTGTTCCAGAAACACCATTTGTAATTTCGCCTGTATCAGGGTCTATGGTAGCACCATCGGATGGCACAGGATTGAAAGCAAAAGTTCCTCCTGTATCTCCAGTTATTGTTGCAGTTCCACCATCGCAACCTGACGTCATAGTAAATGACGCATCATCTACACTAGGAATAGTAACAGTTTCTGTAGTCGTTGTAGGACAAGAACCAGTTGTTGTATATTCCACTGTATAAGTGGCTCCTGTAACACCATTAGTGATTTCACCAGTATTAGGATCAATTACTGCTCCATCTGTTGGAATCGGGTTGAAAACAAATGTTCCACCTGTAACTCCTGTTATGGTTGCAGTTGCTCCAGTACAATTTGCGCTTAAAGTAAACGAGGAATCGTCTTCTCCAACAATGGTTACGGTTTGTGTACTTGATTCGCTACAAGGACCAGAAGTCGTATATTCTACAGTATAGGTTGCACCAGCAACTCCATTTGTTATTTCTCCTGTTGTAGAATCAATAAGGGCACCATCTCCAGGTTCTGGGTTAAATGAGAATATACCACCAGTATCTCCAACGATGGTTGCTATAGCTCCATCACAATTTGCTGTTAAAGTAAATGTGGCATCTTCTAATGGAATTAACAAGGCTTCATTATGAATTGCAGGACATGACTCTGCCCCAACAGTATACACAATAATATAAGTTTCACCTTGAGTAGCATTTGTAACTTCTCCAGTAGTAATATCAATGGTTGCTCCATCAGTTGGAACTGGGTTAAAAGTAAACTCTCCACCAGTATCTCCTAAAATGTTAGCAGTTGCGCCATCACAAGATGGAACTAATTCAAAAGTTGCATCGAATGTTGAAAGATTGATGTATTCAACTTCAACATCATCAGTCACTGTTGCTGTACCACCTGTACATAAATCGTAAGTGACAGCAAAAGTATAAGTAGAAGTTCCGGATGGAGTTACTGTAACTGTGTCTTCATTACCTATAACATTACCGCCTTCATCTAACCACTCTAACGTGTAATTAGGTGTTCCAGAAGGTGAAAATCTCCAAGATTCTTCTTGTGTAACTGTCCATACTCCAGTATTTCTACCAGGAGGCGTTGTTGCTTGAGTATCATCGACATTTTGTAAACCAATTACAGCAAGGCCGTCATTCCAACCAGTACAAGTTGGCTTACTTAACACATGAATATCAATGTTGTTTGAGGATTCATGAAGGATAACCTGTGAAGTTGATGTATTCGAATTACATTGAGAACCAAAATGGCAAACTGCGTTATAATTAACAACAAATTGTCTATATGGTGCAGAACCAAGAATCACATAATCAATACTTCCACAAACAGATGGGTCAATATCGTGACCTACACCAAAAATATTAGCTTCTGTTATGGTAGTATTTGTTGCGTTAGGTAAAGTAGATGGTCCACCTCCGAAAGGTTGTAAATCCCATTCATTATATGTGTTTGCATTTTCAATTTCAAAACTAATAACACCATTAGAACCAATAATTACTTGATCGTAAACACCGCCATAGAAGCAGAATTCAAAACCTAGATCAAGAACTTCCGACCAAGTATCATCAACATTGATACTGGTTGGAGTAGCTCCATCAACTGGTGGTGATGGACAGGTGTCAATTCCATTAATTTCATAATTTGTAGTGTCTTGCCCGTACAAATGGAAGTTACCAGTTAAAACTGCGTCTGGTGTGTTACAGTCTACTGACGTATCATCACCAGCAAAAACTATGGAACAAGGGTTTGGTGGAGGAGGGCAAAAGAATGCTAAAGGATTGCTTTCTACAATACAGTTAGAATCGTTCTCGTTTGCAACAGTTATAACAATATTTGTAGTAGCTGGATAAGGTCCAAAAATTAAAATCCCTGCTTCTGTTGCTGTTTGAGGAGCACTACCTTGATTGTCTGTTAAAATTAAGGATGCCGCATCTCCCATATCTGAAATATCTACTTGAACTTCAAAAACTGGGTTGTTTGGATCTGTAATACAGTCGCCATTAACCACATCAAAACTTACAGTTTGTGGGATACAAGTTTGGCACCAGACATCGAAATCCCAAGGTGTGTATCCACTGCTTGCACAACTTCCACTACCATCAGATTCATATAAAAGTGTTAATGTATCTCCAGAGGTTGTATATGCAATCCCTGTTAGGTCTCCACCATTATTTCCATCGTAAAGTATAGTTCCATCTGAATCTAATATTCTAATATTATCATAAGGATCTTCAATTTCTCCTGCATTGAATAATATATTTAAAGGGAATCCTCCTGCACTTTGAAACGTATAAAGTTCAACATATGTGTTATCCCCATTTTCATAACAATAAACTGTATTGATAACTTCACCTGCAGCACAATCTACCAAGAAAGGTGTCTTGAAATCCTCAGGGCCTTCCCAATCACTTAAATCATCGGCAGCACAAATACCTCTTACATATACTTCGTATTCTGTTCCAGGCGTTAAGCCTTCGTATAAATAAGGGTTGTCTGTTGTTTGAATAATTTCGGGCTCTGTTCCATCTGGATAACCCGTTCCTAAAGGTTGCACAATCACTTCCCAAGTAGTTTCAGCTCCACCTGGAATCCAAGATACTTCCACTGAAGTTGGATTCACATCAACAATAGTTACATCGTCTGGTCTTGGACAAGTAGGAGGTGTACAGTTTACAATGCTAGTAAATAAAAGTGTTCCTTGAAGTGCTCCATTTCCATTAAGCATGGTGAAAATTTCATCATCAAACGCATCTGTTACAGAAATCATCACTTCGTTTGCGAAAGCCCCACCTTCATTCCAAAATAATTCAAAAGGAAGTCCATCGCAAAGTGGTACTTGAACATCCAATGGTCCTGCACCAGCTGTCAATTCTAATATTTGAACAGGAACCCCATTTTGAGATACAGTCATGGTATTACCATTCCAACTGTCTCCAAAACTATCTTCAAGGGTAAAGGTAAATAGACATTGATCTACAGCATCACAAATGGTTGTATCGAAAGCTAATGGGCCTTCCCAATCGCTTAAGTCATCTGCAGCACAGACAGCTCTTACATAAACCTCGTATTGTGTTGCTGGGTCTAAACCTCCATATATATAAGGATTATCCGTTGTTTGAATAATCTCTGGTTCCGTTCCATCTGGATAGCCATCTCCTAGAGGTTGTACTATAACTTCCCAAGTAGTAGCTGTTCCAGTTTCTGTCCAAGAGATTTCTACATCTGTCATGTTTATAGCACCAATTGTTACATCTGATGGTCTTGGGCAAGTTGGTGGTGTACAGTTGACCATGTCTGTAAACAGCAAGGTATTTTGAAGACCACCACTACCTGCTGGCAGTGTATAAATAACATCGTCAAATGGATTTGTAATTGAAATCATAACTTCATTAGCAAAAGATCCTCCTGCATTCCAGAATAATTCAAATGGAATTCCATCACAAAGTGGGATTTGAATTTCTAATGGCCCAGCACCTCCTGCCAATGTTATAATTTCTATTTCTAACCCATCTTGAGATATTGTCATGGTATTACCATTCCAACCATCACCAAAATCATCTTCAAGGGTAAATGTAAAGACACATTGATCTGCAGCATCACACTGATAAGGATTTACCTCAGTTTCAAACGTGTTTTCATTACAATTTACAGCTGAACCGTTATCGTTATATGGCGTAATAGTTACATAAATTGTAGACTCATATGGTAAAATATTTGCTGGCGTATAATTAAGAGCATTACCAACATCTACGTTATCGGCAATATCTGTTCCTCCAGATGTAGTGCCTATTGAAATAACATATCCTGTCACTAAAACAGACGCTGGTGTCCAAATAATTTGTGTGGCTACATCTACATTTGTGGCTCCGTTTAATGGTGTTGCTAAATTGGCATTACAATTTGGAAGCGCAGTTTCATCTACACAAGAGACATCGAAATCTAAAGGCTCATAACCAGCTTGACAACTACCAGAAAAATCACTATCCATTTCAATATACATAAAACCACTTGGTGCGATTTGAGAAAAACCGGTCATATCGCCGCCATTATTTCCACTATATAGAAGTGTTCCAGTATTATCAGTTCCGTCGTAAATATTAATATCATCACAACAAGATTCTAATTCTCCAGCATTAAAAAACACGATTAAAGGTGCTCCTGTCGAACTTTGAAAGTTCCAGCCCATGGTATCGTTATCTACATAACAATAGGTTGTATTTACTGGCACACCAGAAACACAATCTACAGGTTGATTAGGATCAGCTCCAGTTGTAAATATCTGTTCTTGACAATTTACAGCTGGACCATTATCGTTAAAAGGTATAATATTTACATAATATGTTGTAGAATACTCCAAGTCAGGTAAATCGTAAGTTGTAGATAAACCAACACCTAAATTGTCTATTAATTCTGTTCCTCCAGAAGTTGTCCCAACAGAAAGGGTATAACCTGTAGGTAAACCTGTAGCTGCTTGCCAACTTAAATTAGCTGTAATTGCGACTCCTGTTTGTCCATTAGTAGGTGAAATTAAGTTCACACATGATGGAGGGTCAACAACTACTTGTGTCGCAGTTACATTGTCTATATAGAAATAATAATTTCCTGAGAAATAAACATTTTCAAATCTTAATTTAAAATCCGTACCAGTTGGGATACTTGCAGCTGGCAACACAAAACTAATGTTAGCACACGTACTGAGAGGCTGGTGATTGGCATCATTTATGGTACCCATTGTAGTCCAAGTAGTTCCATTATTTGTAGAGTACTGAACCAAAAATTCCCCCCAACCAGGAGGGGTTGGGTCTACTGCTGGTGCCCAGTCAACAATTTTATAATCGAAAGCAACTGTCAAATCAGTTCCATTAGATTCTCCAACAATATTTGGTGAAATTAAATCGGAAGATAAGTTTGTGTCACTTAAATTGGCTCTTAGTGAAACCACACCACATGGATTAAATACAGTTCCGGAATATCCAGCACCTGTCCATCCTGGAGGCAAGGTTAAACCTGCGTCGAAATTTTCTACTAATCCAATTTGGGAAAATCCAAAAAACGAAATAAGCCCAAAGAGAAGAGAAAGTGTAATTTTTTTCATTTTATAAAAAATAGGTTAGTTATTTTAATCAAGCTGCTATTAATCAGTAACTTGTATTTTCTTTCTTTTGAAAAGATTTACCGAAAATAAATCGATGTAAAAAATTCCAAAAACCTAAATTATAAAAAATCTCTTTTAACATTCACTTAACGTTTACTTAATAGACAAACTACTCTTTTCTTCGTTGAATTGAGAGGATTTAATGTGTTCCGTTAAATTAATGTTAGTTTAAAAAATTATGGTGCAGGATTAGGCCACTTTGTATGCACTTTATTTATAGAATCTAAAAGTTCTTGATTTAATGATAGGTAAATACTATCAATATTTTCGTTGAGTTGCTCAAGAGTTGTAGCTCCAATAATATTACTAGTAATAAATGGTTGTTGTGTTACAAAAGCTAGAGACATTTGAGCTAAAGACAAATTGTTTTCTTCAGCTATTTTTAAATATTGTTTGGCCGCTTCGGTAGATTGTTCTGAACTATAACGAGCAAATCGTGGAAAGAGCTTTAATCTAGAATTATCACTTGCAATTCCTTTTATATATTTTCCTGATAAAACACCAAATGCCATTGGGGAATAGGCTAACAACCCAACGTTCTCTCTTAATGCAATTTCGGCCATATCACCTTCAAAAACTCGATTTATTAAAGAATAAGCATTTTGAATGGTAATTATTCGAGGTAAATTATTTGTTTTTGATTCTTCAAGATATCTCATAGTTCCCCAAGCTTTTTCGTTTGAGATACCAATATGACGAATTTTTCCTTCTTTAATAATCTCATCAAAAGTGTGAAGAATTTCATTGAAATTGTCTTCCCATACATCTTCCGAATGATGTGTATAATCTCTAATACCGAATGTGTTTGTCTGTCTTTCTGGCCAATGGAGTTGATATAAATCGATATAATCTGTTTGGAGTCTTTTTAAACTATTATTCACGGCATCTTTTAATGCTTCTGGACAAAACCCATTCGTTCTAATATGTGCTGTGTAGTCTCCTGGTCCAGCAATTTTTGTTGCTAAAACCACCTCGTCTCTTTTACCAGTATTTTGAAACCAATTACCAATTATCTGTTCTGTTTTAGAATAGGTTTCAGCAGTTGCAGGTACTGGATATAATTCAGCACAATCAAAAAAATTAATTCCTTTTTCTGTGGCTAAGTCCATTTGAGCGAACCCTTCTTCTTGAGTATTTTGATTTCCCCATGTCATGGTTCCTAAACAAAGCTTACTTACTTTAATATCTGTATTTGGTAATGTGGTATATATCATTTTAATTATTTCAATTGAAAAAAATTATAAAATTATTGATTCGAATTCAACTCTTGTATAATACTTTGTGCTTCATTCATTTTTCCTTGCCCTTGATAAATCAAGGCTAATAAGTATTTAAAATCCTGGTTTGTTTTTTCTAATTTTAATGCTTTTTTAATTGTTTTTTCACCTTCTATATAGTTTTTACTCTGGTAATAATAAGTCGCTAAATTATACATGGACCTTGTGTCTAACGGATCCAATTGTATGGCATGAATTAAGTCTTTAACAGCTAGCTCTGGTTGTTGCATTTCAAAATACAATAAAGCTCTTAAATAATAAGATCTAGCTAATTCCGGACTTTTATTAATTAATACATTTAAAATATTTAAGGCTTGGCTTGGTTGTCCATCTATGCTATAGCAACTAGCTAAATTAGAATATGCAGGAAGCATTAAACTGTCTTTTTTTATGGCAACATGATAATGTTTGATAGCCTTTTTTATATTGTTAGTTTGAAAGTAATAATCTCCTAATTGTAGACGTCCATTTGAAAAATCGGCATTACTATAAAGCATTTCTTCCAGTTCGGTTCTAGATTTTGTTAAACCACTTATATCTGCATTTTTTAAGGAATTAAAATCTAAATCCAATAACAATTGTGCTGCGCCAATTCGGACTAGTTTTGTGGTATCATTGGTGTGTTTTAATGCAATGCTTGTTCTATCTTCTAAACTCAAACCTCTAAATTTCTGTAAAGCAGCAAAGCGTACCATTGGAGAAGCATCTTCTAAACCTTTAATTAGTGCTTGGTATTGATTTGTTTCGGTTATTTGCAAATTATCAATAACTGATGCTCTTGCAATAGCAGGAAAATTTAAATCGTTAATAAATTTATCTAATGCAGCACGTTCATCCGTTGTTATATGATTTCTACTACTCAATAATAAAGCATCGGAAAAGTGCGCTTGTCTCTTTGAGCCATACCATTCAACCACCTTATTAGCAGCCCATTTATTCGTTTTATCAGCATGACAGGTATTACATGCATTCGGAGTTCCATACTCAACACTTTGATCTGGTCTAGGCACTCTAAAACTATGGTCTCTTCTATAGTCAACTCCCATATATGTAACGCCAGTCATGTGGCAATTGATGCACTGAGCTCCTTCTGTATTTTGGGAATGAAAATGATGGGATGGCTCATTATATCTTGGTTCATGACACTGCATACACAAGTTGTTACCTACTTTTTTTAGTTTAAGTGTATGTGGATCATGACAATCTGTACAAGTCACATTATTATGATACATTTTACTTTGTAAAAAAGAACCATACACATAATCTTCGGCTTCTATTTGACCATCTCCATGGTAAAATTCTTGAGATAAATTTTGAAGGAGGTATTGATCTTCAAAGTGCGTTCCAGGTTCGTAATTTTGAGTTAGTTTTGCTCTTCTGGAATGACAAGATGCACACATATTCATTTGTTCAAATTGCGATTTACCAGCTAAAATATAGGTGTTAATATGAAGTGAATCCTGTGGGCTTTTTGCCCAATTTATATGTTTCTCTGCTGGACCATGACAACTCTCACAACTAACATTTATAGATGAATATGTGGTATTAAACCTATCTTCATCAACAATATAATTTTTTTGAAGATTGGTGGAATGACATTCGGCACACATGGTATTCCAGTTTTGAGAACTCTCTGTCCAGTGCATCCAATCGTGAGGACTTACTTCATCTCCAGAATATTGATGATACCACTTATTATCTATAGCATCCCAAGTAACTCTTAGCGCTTGTTTTTTACCATTATCAAAATCTATCAGGTATTGCTGCAAAGGAGTTACTCCAAATGTATAAGTTATCTTATAAGTGTTTTTAGAACCATCAATTTCAGTAATATGAACGATAAAATCTGAGTCGTTTTTGGTAAAGAAATAAGTAACACCATCTAGTGTTATATTCACATCATTAAAATCTCCTAAAACAGTTTTTTCGTTTGCAACTTGCATGGCCAAGTCGTGGTCTGAACCCTTCCAAGATTCTACAGCATCTTTATGACAAGCAATACATTGCTCATCGCCAACATAACCGTCTTTGTGGATCGATTTTATTTGATCTATTTCAACATACGAATCCTTTTTTGAATTGTTTGAACAGGAAACAAAAACTAAAATAAGTACGATCCAAAAAAGGTTTTTCATTTAATAAAAAAGTGATTTGTTATTCTTTGTTTAGCAATTTAGTAATTTCATCTAACTTAGGAGTTAAAATAACTTCTATACGTCTGTTTTTTGCTTTGCCTTCAGCTGTGTCGTTAGTCGCTATTGGAGCATATTCTCCTCTTCCTGCTGCTGTTAAACTTTCTGGATTGATGCTGGCATTTTCTCTAAGAATCTCTACTATTGCAGTTGCTCGTTTGGTAGATAAGTCCCAGTTTCCTGATAGTGTTCCATTTCCAGAATATGGTACATTATCTGTATGTCCTTCTATAAGTACATTAATTTCAGGATTATCTGCAAGCACACTTCCTAATTGCTTAACTGCTTTTTTTCCTTCAACGCCAACTGCCCAGCTACCAGATTGGAATAACAATTTGTTTTCCATTGACACATACACTTTGCCATCTCTTTGTTCTACAGTTAGCCCTTTACCTTCAAAATCTACTAAAGCTCTTGAAATCGCGTTTTTTAATTCGGTCATGGCAGCGTCTTTAGCTGCAATCATGCTTTCTAATTCAGCTACACGATTAGAACGTGCTTCTAATTCTTTTTTCAGGGCTTCCAATCTAGCATTTTCAGTTTCTAAGGCTTGTTCTTTTACTTCTAATTGTGCTAACAATTCTTTATTTTTCTGAACATTTTCTGCAATAGCAGAGGAGCTGTTTTTTTCTAAAGCATTATATGAAGCTTTTAAATTATCTAAGTTCGCTTTTGTGGCATTGTAATCTCCTTGTAGTTTATCTCGTTCAGCCAAAGCTTCATTATAAGCATCACGTAATTGACTTAACTCATTTTCTGTTGTATTTTTTGAATTCAACAAGCTTTCATTATCTTCTTTTAATTGCTTATTTTCATTTTTTAACACACTGTATTTACTCTCTAAGTCTTTATAAACTTTAGGTGAAACACATGACGATAATAAGACTCCAAAGGTTAAGGTAAATAAAACGTACTTTTTCATTTTTATAAATTTTTATTTTTCAATTTCAATTAATATTGGGCAATGATCGCTATGAACGGCATCTGAAAGTATAACGGCTCTTTTTATTTTTTCTTGCAAAGGTTTAGAAACCATAGCGTAATCTAATCTCCAGCCTTTATTATTTGCTCTTGAATTAGCTCGATAACTCCACCAGCTATATTCTTGTTTTTCAGGATGTAAATACCGGAAAGAGTCTGTTAGTCCACTATCAATAAATCTTCCAAGCCATTCCCTTTCTTCTGGTAAAAAACCTGAAACACCCTTCATTTTTGGATTATGAATATCGATTTCTTCATGACAAATATTAAAATCGCCACAAATAATCAGATTAGGAATTTGAACTCTCAACTTATTAATATAGTCTTGAAACATATCCATATAATCGAACTTATGTTGTAAACGAGCATCATTAGTTCCTGAAGGCAAATACAAACTCATAACTGAAACATTGTCGAAATCTGCTCGAATATTTCTTCCTTCAAAGTCCATAGATGGTATTCCTGTACCAAATTCTACATGATTGGGTTTTGTTTTGCTTAAAATAGCAACCCCACTATAACCTTTTTTTTGAGCACTAAACCAATAATGATATTTGTAACCAGCTTCCTCAAACAAATTTAAATCCAACTGTTCTTCCATAGCTTTTATCTCCTGTAAACAAATTACATCTGGATTGGCTGCTTCTAACCAAGTTAGAAACCCTTTGTTTAATGCTGCACGAATGCCATTAACGTTATAAGAAATGATTTTCATATTAATAATGTAAGAATTTCAGCTAAAATAAATAATGCTTTACATTTACACTATTAATTTAAAACCGATTTAACAAAAGCTATCAACAAAATATTTTTATTGATATGTAGTTTAGTACTTCATGAAGTTAATATTCCTTTTAATAACACTTCTCTTTGGTGCTTGTGCTTTTGCACAAGATCACAATTCTAATTACAGAACAAAAACAGTTGCTGTAAGTGATACTATTGTTATTGATAGTGTGAGTATTAATTCAAACTTTTTTACCCTTAAAAAAAAAGATAGTTCTTTTGTTGATACGTCTTTTTACGATATTGATTTTGAAAATGCCCTACTAATTATTAATAAACCTATAAAGGCAGATTCTCTAATTGTGAATTATTTAAAATATCCGGAATATTTAACTAAAACCTATAGACAAATAAGCGATAGTATAATTGTTGAGAATACAGGGAATCTTGCAAAACTGTACAAACTCTCACAACCAAGCGAAAAACAAACCTTCACACCTTTTGATGGACTAACAACCTCTGGTAGTATTTCTAGAGGTGTTGTTATTGGAAACAACCAAAATTCGGTTTTAAATAGTGAGTTAGACTTACAAATTACTGGAAAGTTAAGTGAAAAAATATCTTTAAGAGCTTCCATTCAAGATGCCAATGTGCCTTTACAGGAAAGTGGATATTCGCAACGATTAGATGAATTCGATCAAGTTTTTGTTGAGCTTTTTAGCGACAATTGGAAAATTAGAGCAGGAGACATTGATTTAACAAACCCGTATTCTTATTTTGGAAATTTTTCAAAACGTGTTCAAGGTCTATCACTTGGCGCTACTTTACATCATCCAGAATCGCAAACCAACCTATTTGCTTCTGGTGCTTTAGTTAGAGGGCAATTTACAACCAGTCAGTTTTCAGCTCAGGAAGGAAATCAAGGGCCTTATAAATTAAAAGGTCCAAACGATGAATTATATGTTTTAATTGTTTCTGGAAGTGAAACAGTTTATGTAAATGGTGTCGCATTAGAACGTGGCGAATACAACGATTATATTATAGATTACAATGCAGGCGAAATTATTTTTAATTCTACTTTTCCTGTTACTTCTGAAATGAGAGTCACAGTAGACTATCAATATAGTGATCGAAATTATTCCAGACTATTAGTCTTTGGTGGTGGAAGATATGAAAGCGAAAACTTAAACCTTGGCGTTTCTATTTACAGTGAAACCGACTCAAAAAACAACCCCTTACAACAAAACTTATCAGCAGAACAAGTTGATATTCTAGCTGAAGCCGGAGACGATAGAACTAAAATGGTTGCTCCTTCGATAACTCCAGAAGCCTATAATGAAAATAGAATCCTCTATAAAAAAGAATTAATTGGTGGTGTTGAAGCACTTGTGTTCTCAAATAATCCCGAAGATGACTTATTTAGTGCCCGTTTTACACTAGTTGGCGACAATCTTGGAAATTATATAATAAGTAGCAATGATGCTATTAGTACCATTTTCGAATATATTGAACCCGTTGCAGGTGTTCCTCAAGGAAATTACGAGCCCATCATCCAATTGGTCGCTCCTACAAAGTTACAAATGGCAATTATTAATGGAGATTATAAACCTTCTGATAAAACAAATATCGCTTTTGAAGTGGCAGGAAGTAAAAACGATTTGAATTTATTTTCAAATATAGACGATAACAATAATGATGGTTTTGCTGGAAAACTTAAAGTAAATCAAGCCATAATTAAAAGAGATAGTTTATGGAATTTAGATGCTTTTGCTGATATCGATTATATTCAAGAAGATTTTAGATCTGTTCAGCGTATTTATAATGCCGAATTCAATAGAGATTGGAACCTGGGAAGAACAACAAGCCCTACAACGGCAACTAGTTTGGGCACTCAAACTTTTATTAAAACTGGAGCTCAAGCTTTCCACAATCAAAAAGGCATAGCTAGTTACCAGTTTGAGTACTTAAACTATTCTAAAAATTTCAATGGCAACAGACATATTGTTTCTGCAAATCTCCTATTAAATAATTGGCAAATAGTCTCACTTTCAAGTTTATTAAACACCTCTTCAACAACCAATAATTCAACATTTTTTAGAACTTTTAACATGCTAACATATAGCTTTAATCGTGCTTGGGCAGGAACCAAGTTGGCTATGGAAGATAATCAGGATAAAGACAGAGACACAGAAGCTTTTTTACCAAATAGCCAGAAATACAAATCGTATGAAGTATTTACAGGAATTGGTGACAGCACCAAAGTGTTTGCCGAAATTGGTTATAAATTTCGTGTAAACGATAGTATTAGAAATACCCAATTACAAAAAGTAAACACCTCGAACACCTATTATTTAGATTCAAGAATTATCCAGAATGAACGTACAAATTTATCGTTTTATGCCAATTATAGAGTTTTAAATAACACTGATGAAACCCAGGAAGACGAAAGATCTCTAAATTCAAGAATTCAATATAGTCAACGTTTTATTAAACAGTTTT
Organism: Xanthomarina sp. GH4-25; assembly: GCF_045363175.1. Classification (NCBI taxonomy): domain Bacteria; kingdom Pseudomonadati; phylum Bacteroidota; class Flavobacteriia; order Flavobacteriales; family Flavobacteriaceae; genus Xanthomarina; species Xanthomarina sp. GH4-25. The sequence continues at coordinate 261,099 of NZ_JBJFLO010000004.1, read as the reverse complement.
TCTTATGGAATACCGTTTACGAAACAAATTCTGGAACCTTACCACAGCAAGAATTTACTTTTGTTGAAGTAGAACCTGGACAAGGTAATTATACTTGGATCGATTATAATGAAAATGGTATTCAGGAACTAGAAGAATTTGAAATTGCCCAATTTCAAGACCAAGGAAAGTTTATTCGTGTTTTGTTACCAAACCAAATATTTATTAAAACACATCAAAACAGGCTAAGTCAAACATTAACCATCAACCCTCAACAATGGTCTAGTGAAGTAAGTGGTTTAAAAAAGGGATTGTCTCATTTTTACAATCAAACGTCTTATATTGTTGATAGAAAAAACAAACGCGAAGGTAATAGCATCAATTTAAACCCGTTTAAAAGTAATCCAGATACTGAATTAGGACTACAGCTTAATTTTAGAAATGTCTTGTTTTTTAATCGTGGTAAACAACACTATACCACTTCTTACACCTTCTTAAAAAGCGACACAAGAAACATTTTAACCGTTGGCTATATTGAAAATTCTTTGATAAGCCACATGCTACATTTCAATCACAAATTTGCAATAAACTGGTTGATAAATTTTCAAACAAGCTTAAACAATACAGAAAGTGTCAGTGAAAATTTTTCTAGTAAAAATTATAATATAGATGCAGTAAACATCAACCCAAAACTGTCTTATTTATTAAATGATTTTACACGATTCGACATATTCTATCAATACACAAATAAAGAAAATTCTATTGGTGGTTTTGAGACTTTAAAACAACAAAATTATGGTGCTTCATTTTCGTTTACAAATTTTCAAAAAATGTCAATTATAGGAGAGTTTAACTATTTTTCAAACAACTTTAATGGAAACTCAAATTCGCCTGTTGCCTACCAAATGATGGAAGGCTTACAACCCGGAAAAAATTACACTTGGAGCCTGTTGGCACAGAAGAAAATTACATCTTTTCTAGATTTAAACCTTAACTATCTTGGAAGAAAAAGCGAAACCAGCAAAGTTATTCATACTGGTAGCATTCAATTAAAAGCATACTTTTAGTACATGTAACTTATGTTACGCTTTAAGCCGTATTTTTTTCGTAGTTTTGTAATACAAATGAACAAGCTAATAGCCATATCTTATTCTTTTTTGATACTTTTTCAAAGTTTCAACCTTAGTTTTGAAGATTTTTCAAAGCTAAGTACTCTTTTAGAACATGCCCAATATCATCAAGAAAATTATGGAGATTCGTTTGTAGATTTTATTTCAGAACATTATGGCGATGCCAAGTTTCAGCATGAGAATAATCATGAAGAACATGAAGATTTACCCTTCAAACATCATCATCAAACATGTGTTCATGCTAATGCAGCTTTTACGCTTCCTACATCAAATTTTACATTGGAATATCAACCTTTTATTGCAATTCCATGCAACTTCTTTTATAAAGAATCTATTTCTTTATTCGAAAAATCTTCAATTTTTCAGCCTCCAAAATTCGCATAATTCACTCGTAATTTAAATCATTTTTTATAAGCTATTTTCTTAATAGCTTACCACTTTTTACATACGAATTATGTTAGAAAACATCATTAAATTTAGTTTAAAGAATAAGCTTATTATTCTTTTATTCATGGCTTTTGTTGTTGGCTTTGGAATAATTTCTTTAACTCAGATTCCTATTGGGGCTGTTCCAGATATCACCAACAATCAAGTGCAAGTTATTACCACATCGAAGAATTTATCCACTCAAGATGTGGAACAATTTATTACCTATCCCGTTGAGTTGGAAATGGCTAATTTACCTGGAGTGGTCGAAATCCGTTCTGTTTCAAAGTTTGGACTATCAGTTGTAACCATTGTGTTTGAAGACGATTTAGGCACATTTCTACCCAGACAATTAATTGCAGAAAAAATTAAATCGGCTTCTGAAAAAATTCCAGAAGGCTTTGGTGCTCCAGAAATGGGACCAATTACCACGGGTTTGGGAGAAATTTATCAATACATTCTAGATGTCAAACCTGAATTTAAAGATAACTATTCCATTACCGATTTAAGAACCATTCAAGATTGGGTTGTCAAACGTCAATTGTCTGGAATACCAGGAGTGGTTGAAGTAAATACCTGGGGAGGATTTTTAAAACAATACGAAGTCGCTATCAATCCACAAAAACTAAATGCCATGCATATTTCAGTTTCAGAAATATATGATGCATTAGAAAAAAATAATAGTGTTGCAGGTGGTGGATACATTGAAAAAACCAATCAAGCGTTTTTTATTCGTGGAGAAGGCTTGGTAACATCTCTAGAAGATATTGGAAACATCGTGGTTAAAAATGATGGTGTCCCAATCTACATTAAAGATATTGCAAAAGTAGGTTTTGGTAGCGCTACCCGTTTTGGGGCTATTACTGGAAATGGTGAAGGCGAAAAAGTTCTTGGCCAAATCATGATGTTAAAAAATGGAAACTCTAGTCAAATTATTAAAGCTGTTAAAGAACGTGTAGAATCTATTCAACACACCTTACCGGAAGGTGTCTATATTAACGGTTTTTTAGAACGAACTGAGCTAATAAACAAAACCACTTTTACGGTTGCCGAAAACTTAATCTTAGGTTCCCTGATTGTTATTTTTGTAGTGGTTTTATTATTGGGAAATTGGCGTTCTGGTCTAGTTGTAGCATCAGTAATCCCGTTAAGTTTGTTATTCGCTATTTCGTTAATGAATGTCTTTGGTGTGGATGCCAATTTAATGAGTCTAGGTGCTATCGATTTTGGAATTATCATTGATGGAGCAGTCATTATTGTCGAATTTATAGCCTTTCAAATTACAGCTAAAAGTGCCAAAATCACCACACTTTCGAAACAAGATCAACAAGCAGATATTGATACTATTACATTAAAAAGTTCTTCAAGAATGATGAATTCTGCCATCTTTGGACAACTCATCATTTTAATTGTCTTTATTCCAATTTTATCCTTAAGTGGTATTGAAGGTAAAATGTTTAAACCTATGGCTATGACCTTCAGTTTTGCATTAATTGGAGCCATGATTTTCTGTCTGACTTATGTCCCTGTTATTTCTTCATTGGTTTTAAAACCAAGTGTTCAAAGTGATAAAAATATTTCTGTTCGCTTAATGAAATTCTTAAATAAAGTTTATAGTCCAATAATCAATTGGGCATTATTAAATAAAAGATTGGTTGTTTCACTTTCAATCATCTTATTAATTTCAAGTGCTTGGATTTTTAACAGCATGGGTGGCGAGTTTATTCCAACCTTAGATGAAGGTGATTTTGTCATTCAACCCGTTTTAAAAACAGGAACGTCTTTAAGTAAAACCATTGAAATTACGACAAGAATTGAACAAATATTACTCGATAATTTTCCTGAAGTGGAGCAAGTAGTGAGTAGAATTGGTGCTGCTGAAGTTCCAACAGATCCCATGTCTATGGAAGAGAGTGATGTAATTATTAAACTGAAACCAAAAAAAGAATGGGTTTCGGCTTCCAGTAAAGATGAATTGGCAGACAAATTTAAAAAAGCACTTTCGATAATTCCAGAAATGGATGTGGAATTCACCCAGCCCATAGAAATGCGATTTAATGAATTGATTACTGGAGTTCGTGCAGATGTGGCTATTAAAATTTTTGGTGAAGACTTAACCATTTTATCAAATAAAGCCAATGAGGTTAGAGAACTTATTGAAAAAGTAGAAGGGGCTTCAGATATTATAGTTGAGAAAGTGGCTGGATTACCTCAAATGAGTGTAAAATTCGACCGAAGTAAAATTGCACGTTATGGACTAAATATTTCCAGTTTAAACCAACTTATTTCCATGGGATTTGCTGGTGGAACCGTTGGCTCTGTTTTTGAGGGAGAAAAACGTTTCGATTTAGTGATTCGTTTGGAAGAAAACCAAAGAAAAAACATTGAAAGTCTTCAAAATTTGTATGTCGATACGCCAAATGGCTCTAAAATTCCTTTAAGTGAATTGGCTAAAATTACCTATACAACTGGTCCTGCAAAAATTTCTAGAGACGACACTAAACGTCGTATTGTAGTAGGTATCAATGTAAGAAATAGAGATTTACAATCTGTTGTGGACGACATTCAAAACATACTTGACAAAGATTTAAAACTCCCAACAGGTTATAGCATCACTTATGGTGGACAATTCGAAAATTTACAAAGTGCTAAAGCACGTTTAATGGTTGCCGTTCCAATAGCTTTAGTACTCATATTTATACTTCTCTATTTTGCTTTCAATTCTGTAAAGGATGCGTTACTAATTTATTCTGCCATTCCACTTTCGGCTGTTGGAGGCATCCTCTTATTATGGATTAGAGACTTACCTTTTAGCATTTCAGCTGGCGTCGGATTTATTGCCTTATTTGGAATTGCTGTTTTAAACGGCATCGTACTTATTGAACATTTTAAAGAGTTGAAAGAACAAGGCGTCAAGAATATTGAAGAACGAATAAAACGTGGTACAGCTGAACGTTTGCGTCCAGTGTTGTTAACAGCTACTGCTGCTGCACTTGGATTTTTACCCATGGCAATTTCTACTAATGCAGGAGCCGAAGTCCAACGTCCTTTAGCGACTGTTGTTATTGGTGGTTTGGTAAGTGCAACTATTTTAACCCTTGTGGTGCTTCCCGTATTGTACGCTTGGGCCGAACAAAAAAAAGATCTTAAAATGAATAAAAAGGTTTTAACAGCTATTGTGATTTTGCTTTTTTCATTACAAATAAAAGCACAGCAACTTCCATTAACTATTGAAGAAACTGTCAATTTAGCTATAGAAAATAATTCAGGATTAAAAGCGTCGTCTTTAAAAATGAATGAAGCAGATGCTTTAGTTGAAAGTGCATTCAATTTTGATAAAACATCCATTTATTATAATTACGATGAAAGCAATCTAGCAGGAAACAATGAGCCATTAAATATTTTTGGCATCTCTCAAGACTTTAAATTTCCAACGGTTTATTTCGCTGATAAAAAAGTAAATCAAGCACAATATCAAGTTCAGAAATCCAATCATAATATTAGATTTCAAGCTTTAAAACGCGATGTAACTTCAAAATATTATCAGTTAAGTTATGCGAATAGTAAAGCACATGCTTATCAGTTTTTAGATAGTTTGTATCAAAATTTTGCTATCTCTGCAAAACGTCGTTTTGAGTTGGGTGAAACCAATTATCTAGAAATGATTACAGCGCAATCCAAACAAAAACAGCTGGAAACGCTTTACAAACAAGCTTTGCAGGAGGTTATTTTAGCAACTGAGCAATTAAAAATGGTGGTTCAAGTGGATAGTTTAGTAATTATAAACAAACCCCTTAACAAGCTAGTGCTTGAAAACATGTCTATTGATGATAACATTGGCTTGGAGGCATTTGAATATTCTAAAGATTACTATAAAGCGTTAAATAAAAAGGAAAAACAGAGTCTTTTGCCAGATTTAAATTTCGAATACTTTCAAGGCACAAACAGTGGCATCGACAGAAACTTTGTTGGCTATACGTTTGGTGTGAAAATTCCTTTATTTTTTAGTGGGAATGCTTCAAGAATTAAAGCCTCGAAAATTGCACAAAACATTGCAGAAGAACAGCAACAGGATTATCAGATGAAATTAGATACCGAATATCAATCCTTATTGGCCAAACTTCAGCAACACGAAGAAGCTATCAATTATTATGAAACGCAAGGCAAAAAACTTTCAGAAGAAATAATAAAAACAGCTGAACGCACTTTTAAAGAAGGTGAAATAGATTTCTTTCAGTACATACAAAGTATTGAAACTTCTAAAGACATCGAACTCACATATCTCGATAATTTAAACACATACAATCAAACCATAATTGCCATCAATTATTTAATTTTATAAAAATGAAAAACCTATATATATTATTATTTTCATTGGTATTAGTAGCCTGTGGAAATTCAGAAAAAAATACAGAAACAGCTGAAGAAATTCATGTAGATTCAAACGAAATAGACATCACCAAACAACAATTTAAAGGCGAAAACATGGCTTTTGGCTTGCTTAAAGAACAAGATTTTCCTGAAACTGTAAAAGCCAATGGCATGATAGATGTTCCTCCTCATAATAAATCGAGTGTGACTTCTTTTATTGGGGGCTATGTTACAAAAACACCCTTATTAATTGGCGATAGAGTGAAAAAAGGACAAATGTTAGTGACACTTGAAAATCCAGAATTTGTAGAAATTCAACAAAATTATTTAGAGATTTCTGAACAATTAAACTACCTGAAATCTGAGTTTACCAGACAGAAAACTTTGTATGATGAAAACATTACTTCACAAAAAAACTTCCTAAAAGCCGAAAGTACTTATAAAAGCAATTTGGCACAGTACAATGGCATGCGTAAAAAGCTACAAATGATGAACATCAATCCAACTTCAGTAGAACAAGGAAATATTACATCAACTATCAATTTATATGCGCCTATTGCTGGCTCGGTAACCAAGGTAAACGTAAGCAATGGCACTTACGTATCACCTTCAGATATTGTTATGGAAATTGTGGATACAGATCATATTCATTTAGAACTCTCAGTGTTTGAAAAGGACATTTTAAAGATTAAAAAAGACCAGGACATCATTTTTACAATTCCTGAAGCTTCAGATAGTGTTTATAAAGCTGAAGTGCATCTGGTTGGCACAACCATAGATGAATCAAACCGACGTGTAAAAATTCACGGTCATATAGAGAATGAACAAACCCAATTTATTGTAGGAATGTTTACTGAAGCCAATATTATAATAAAAAACGAAAAACGCATGGCATTACCTAAAGAAGCCATTATTAATGTGGAAAATGATTTTTATGTATTAGTTTTAAAAAATGAAACTGAAACTGAATTTCATCTTGAAAAAGTAAAAATTAACAAAGGAATTGAAACCGAAACGTTTGTTGAAGTATTAAATTTAGATACTTTAAAAAACAAGCAAATCTTAACAAAGGGCACCTATATGTTGTTAAATGAAGGTGGTGGTGGACACGGCCATTAATTAGAATTATATGAATAAAGAAGAAGACACACATAACCACCAACATGGTGGTATTTTTGGTAAGAAAACAGATTTATATTTTTCTGTGTTTTGTGGTGTCATTTTACTACTTGGATTTATTTTGGAAAAAACAACCTCAAGTCCTTCATGGGCTTATTTAGGAAGCTACATTATTGCCTACTTTTTTGGTGGTTATTTTATTTCTATTGAAGCAGTAAAGAAAATACCTAAAGGACACTTCGATATCGATTTTTTAATGATTGCTGCAGCTATTGGCGCTGCATATATTGGGAGTTGGGCTGAAGGTGCTTTGCTTTTATTCTTATTTAGTTTAGGTCATGCTCTGGAAAGTTACGCTATGAATAAAGCGACTAAATCCATTGAAGCTTTAAGCGATTTATCACCAAATACAGCAATAGTAAAAAAAGATGGACAGCTTATAGAAACACCTATCGAACAATTAAAAATCAACGATGTAATTGTTGTACAACCTCATACAAAAATTGCAGCCGATGGTGTTATTATTGTAGGAAACAGTAGCATCAATCAAGCTCCAATTACTGGAGAAAGCATGCCTGTAGATAAAATGGCTATTCCTAATATTGATAATTTACCAGACTTTAGAGAGATAGATAAAACCCATATTGTATATACAGGAACTATTAATGGCGATGGGCATATAGAAGTTTTGGTATTAAAACTTAGTAAAGATTCTACAGTAGCTCGTTTGATTAAAATGGTAAGCGAAGTTGAAACACAAAAATCGCCAACCCAACGCCTTACAAAAAAGTTTGAAAAAGTGTATGTACCAATAGTTATATTATTAGTTGGTATTTTGTGTTTTGCATATCTTATCATAGACGAAACCTTTCAAGAGAGTTTATATCGAGCTATAACTGTTTTAGTAGCAGCTAGCCCTTGTGCCCTAGCAATTTCTACACCAAGTGCTGTTTTAAGTGGAATTGCTAGAGCAGCCCAAAAAGGTGTTTTAATTAAAGGTGGAAAGGCACTAGAAGATTTAGGGTCGATTACAACCATTGCTTTCGATAAAACGGGAACACTAACAGAGGGAAAACCCAAATTAACAAACGTTATTCCTTTTAACGAATTCAATGAAACTGCCTTTGTGCAAATGATATTAGAAGTTGAAAGTTTAAGCAACCATCCATTAGCAAAAGCCATTTCTAAAGATCTCAAAGAAAAATATAACCTTGATTACCTAGGAAAAGCTTCAGAAATAAACGCCATTCAAGGAAAAGGCATTCAAGCGATTTATAAAAACGAAAACGTCTTTATTGGGAATACCAAACTTATGTTGGATGAAGGCATTCTGGTTAATGATTCCATACAGTCAAAAATGAATGGATTATTACAACAAGGACATACAGTCATGCTTGTGGCTTTTAAAAATGATATTGTAGGTTTAATAAGTGTAATGGACGTTCCTAGAGAAACTGCAATTAGCACTTTGAAACGCTTAAAAGAGATTGGTATCAAACGTATGATTATGCTCACAGGAGATCATCAGAATGTGGGAGATACCATAGCAAAACAAATAGGGTTGACTGAAGCCAAAGGAAATTTGTTACCAGAAGATAAGGTTGAGTCTATAAAAAAACTGTTGCAAGAAGATAAAAGAATTGCCATGGTTGGAGATGGTGTTAACGATGCTCCTGCTATGGCTTTAAGCACTGTAAGTGTTGCTATGGGAGCAGCAGGTAGTGATGTAGCTTTAGAAACTGCTGATGTTGCCTTGATGTCTGATAAAATTGAAAGACTTCCCTTTGTTATAGGGTTAAGCAGACAATCTAAGCGCATTATCAAACAAAATATTTTTATTAGTTTGGGAGTAGTCTTCTTATTGGTACCTATTACTATTTTAGGACTAACAAATATTGGATGGGCAGTTGTCTTCCACGAAGGCTCTACTATAATTGTGGTTATAAATGCCTTGCGCTTGCTGCGTTTTAAGATGGATTGAATTCAAAAAAACTCCCAAACTGAATAGCTTGGGAGTTTTTATTTTTAGATTTCTCACGTTACACTTAAACAGACTCAGTATAACATTCGTTTTGCCTTTTTTATTTCATTTTTTGAAGCCAATGTTTTACATCTACCTCAGCTTTAATAATATTTTTTAAATCTGTTATCTTCACACGTTTTTGCTCCATCGTGTCTCTATGACGAATGGTAACGGTATTGTCCTCCAAAGTGTCATGATCTACAGTAATACAAAAAGGTGTTCCATTAGCATCTTGACGTCTGTAGCGTCTTCCAACAGCATCTTTTTCATCGTAATCCACATTAAAATCCCATTTCAAGTCTTCTACAATCTGTTTTGCAATATCTGGCAAACCATCTTTTTTAACCAGTGGCAGAATAGCTGCTTTTACAGGAGCTAAAACAGCAGGTAATTTTAAAACGGTTCTAGTTGTATTGTTATCTAATTCTTCTTCAACCAAAGCATTTGAAAATACTGCTAAGAACATTCTATCTAAACCAATAGATGTTTCAAGCACATAAGGCGTATAACTGGCATTGTCTTCGTGATCGAAATATTGTAATTTTTTACCAGAAAATGCTTCGTGCTGTTTTAAATCGAAATCGGTTCTAGAATGAATGCCTTCTAATTCTTTAAATCCAAACGGAAATTTAAACTCGATATCTGTTGCAGCGTCTGCATAATGAGCTAATTTTTCGTGGTCATGAAAACGGTAATTGTCTTCACCTAGACCTAGAGAATTATGCCATTTCATTCTGGTTTCTTTCCAATATTCAAACCATTCTTTTTGTGTGCCTGGTTTGATAAAGAATTGCATTTCCATCTGTTCAAATTCACGCATTCTAAAAATAAACTGTCTTGCTACAATTTCGTTTCTAAAAGCTTTTCCTGTTTGCGCGATTCCAAAAGGAATTTTCATACGTCCTGTTTTTTGAACGTTTAAAAAATTCACAAAAATTCCTTGAGCAGTTTCGGGACGTAAATATAAATCCATAGCATGTTCTGCACTAGCACCAAGTTTGGTTCCAAACATCAAGTTAAACTGCTTGACGTCTGTCCAGTTTCTTGATCCTGTTAATGGATCTGCTATTTCTAACTCTTCAATAAGTGCTTTGACATCTAATAAATCTTCAGCTTCTAAAGATTTTCCCATTCTGGAAAGAATCTCATTTATTTTTTCTTGATAACCTACAACACGTGGGTTTGTAGAGATAAATTCAGCTTTATTAAAAGCATCGCCAAAACGCTTTTCGGCTTTTTTAACTTCTTTATCTATTTTAGCTTCAATTTTAGCACAATAGTCTTCAATTAAAACATCTGCTCTATAACGTTTTTTAGAATCTTTATTATCAATCAGAGGATCATTAAAAGCATCTACATGTCCAGAAGCTTTCCAAATAGTTGGATGCATGAAGATTGCAGAATCTATTCCAACAATATTATCATTCATTTGCACCATGGCTTTCCACCAGTAGTCGCGAATGTTCTTCTTTAATTCTGCTCCATTTTGTGCGTAATCGTATACTGCACTAAGTCCATCGTAGATTTCACTACTTTGAAATACGTAACCATACTCCTTAGCGTGAGAGATTACTTTTTTAAATTGATCGTCGTTTGCCATAGTGCAAAAATAAAAAACCGTTCCAACTAATGGAACGGTTTTTACAAAAATATAATTGGTTAGTTAATTAAGTTCTAATTCTGTGTTTCCTATTCGCAAATTGTCTTGAAAAACAATGACATTATAGGTCCCTTCTTTCATAGATTTTTTAGATGGAACGTTAATTTTGGTACAAACATCTATATTACTATAATTATTATTTACAACAGTCATTCCGCTATAACTTAAAGATGTATCATTAAAGTTAACATGGCCTCTTTCTGCAACTAACTGATTATCAGGACCAACGATCTGTACATAAATATTTTTATTTCCAACAGGTGTAAATTGGTTACTTAAAAGTGTTAGACAAACTTCAATATTATCTAATCTATCAATACGGCTCGTTTTGATATCTGCACGAGTATTTAAATTATTCAATGCTATGGCACTTACATTAATAGCCGAAAGTGAGACCATTTTATTAATGGTTAAAGAAAGGTTTTTGTTTTCTTCTTCTAAAGTAAGTAATTGATTGTTCTGTGAATTTAACTTTTCTGAGACAGATGATAACTCATCCTGTAAAGACGTGTTTTTTTCTTGAACTAATGTTACACGAGCAAGTAATCTAGATTGCTCCCTTTTTAGAGCTATCACTTGATTTTTGTACTTAGTAATTAAAGTTACATCTAGCTTGGAGGTTAATAAAGACTCTAAAGCAGCTTCTAATTCTGCTTTTGTGTTCTCTAATTCCAATTCAACGGCATTGTTGTCTATCTTTATTTCATCATAACTCTTAATCATTTCATTCAATTCATTTTGAACAAGTAAGGTTTCCTGTTCAACAAATTCTTGATGACTTCTAAGAGATTTATAATTTGATAAGCTATAAGACCCTAGTACAACAATTGCTATTACCAATGTACCAATAATTAATCTGTAGTTAAATAATTGAGGGTTAACTATCATCTTAATTTTATTTTACCACACGAAGCTATAAATAAAGATGTTGTTATTTTATTTTAATCGATAAAGTGATAAAAAAATTGTTAAAGTTCTAAATTGTTTGTTTAATTTACTATTAATGAATGAAATGTTATTAATATCTTTAAGTAAATTCTAAAAATAATGCTTCAATCGGTTTTTGATTTATTTTTTCCAAAAGTCTGTTTTGCTTGTCAATTACAATTAGGAGATAACGAAGCCTATGTATGTACAAGTTGTAGACATAAACTGCCTGTAACAAATTATCATTTAGATGGAGATTTAAGCGTTTCAAAAATATTTTATGGTCGAGAAAAAATTGAACAAGCAACAGCCTTATTACGCTTTGAAAAAAAAGGAATCACTCAGCAATTAATTCATAATCTTAAATATAAAGGTCATGAAGATGTTGGCGTATTTTTAGGCAAATGGCTTGGAGCCGAATTAAAAACTGTAAACACCTATAAAACCATTCATGCTATTATTCCTGTACCTCTACATAAAAATAAATTAAAAAAAAGAGGATTTAATCAGGTTGCAAGATTTGCTGAAGAAATTGCCAAACAATTAGAAGTTGAATATTTAGACAATGTACTTATTAAAGTCTCTAACACAACATCTCAAGTAAGCAAAAGTCGTTTTAGTAGATGGACTAACAACGAAGAATTTTTCACCATACAAAACAAAGAGAAGATAAATGATAAACACATTTTATTAGTTGATGATATAATAACAACAGGTGCAACTATGGAGGCTTGTATTGCTGTTTTACATAAAGCAAAAAATGTTAAAGTTAGTGTGGCATCTATGGCAATAGCATAATGTTAGTTTCGTTAATGAGAATTTAATTGTTTCTTTGTACAACTTTAAAAATGAAAAATGAGTAACGCTTTTTACAAAACCATATATCTTTTTATTATTTGTTTGTTTTTATTTAATTGCGCAAATAAGGGTAGACCAAGTGGTGGTGAAAAAGACATAGCTCCACCAGTGATTATTAAATCGGAACCTGAAAATTTTTCAACCAATTTTTCTGGTAAAGAAATAAAAATAACTTTCGATGAATATATTAAAGTAAACAACTTACAAAAACAGTTAATTATTTCGCCTCCAATGGATCCTGCTCCAGAAATTACACCTCTTGGTAGTGCCAGTAAATCTATAACTATAAAAATAACCGATACATTAGATGCCAATACAACCTATGCTTTTAACTTTGGGAATAGTATTGTAGATAATAACGAAGGTAATCCATACCCTTTCTATAGATTTGTTTTCTCAACAGGAGATTATATAGATTCACTATCTGTAAAAGGACATATTATTGATGCAACTTCTCTTAAACCAGACGAATATGTGTCTGTTATGTTATATGAAATGGATTCCACGTATACAGATTCTATAATTTATAAGAAAAAACCTAAATATCTAACAAATACATTAGATAGTACAACCACCTTTTCAATAGATAATATTAAAGCTGGCAAGTACAAACTCATTGCATTAAAAGACGAAAATCAAGACAGCAAATACCAACAAAGAAGTGATAAAATAGGTTTTTTAGAAAAACATATTACAGTTCCAACAGACTCTCTATATACCATAAAACTATTTAAAGAAGAAGCTGACTCTAAAATTATAAATCCTAGGCTCATCTCTGGTGAAAAAATAGCTTTTGGTTATGAAGGCGATTATGAAAACATGAAGATTCAAATAACTTCTAAAGTACCAAAAAACTTTTCGTACAGAATAACCAAAGATGCTAAATCTGACTCTCTTTATTACTGGTATAAACCAAGGTTAAAAAATACAGATTCTTTATTATTTAAAGTAACTAACAACAACTATTCAGAAGATTTTAAAGTTAATATAAGCGAACAAGCTAGAGACACTTTAATTGTAAAAGGAACCCCTTCAGGAAGCATCAATTTTGAAGAAGATTTTACACTTTCTGGAAACATTCCTTTTAAAAGGAGAAGAAACAATAAAATTAAAATCATTGATAAAGACTCTATAAATATAGATTTTAAATCAGCATATGACTCATTATCAAATAACTATATTTTAAAATTTGAAAAAACTGAAAGTAATAGATATTACATTCAAGTATTACCAAAAGCCATTACCGATTTTTTCAACAATAAAAACGACACCTTAAATTACAGTTTAAGCACGAAGTCTTTTGCAGATTATGGTAATATTAGAGTGAATTTAAACAATGTCACGTATCCCGTTATTGTTCAATTAACCGACGAAAAAGGCGAGGTAAAAGTGGAGCAGTACAGTAGCAAACCAGAGCCCATAGATTTTAAACATGTAACTCCAAGTAAATATTATCTACGAGTTGTCCATGACACCAATAAGAATGAAAAATTTGATACAGGAAATTTTCTAAAAAATCTGCAACCAGAGAAAATTAGTTACTATCCAGAAATGGTAGAAGTAAGAGCCAATTGGGATCCTATTATCGATTTTACCTTACTCTAATGTAAAAACATCTTTATCATTTAAAAAGTTGAGTTTTTCCCTATAGGTTTTTATATGCGATTTACTTAATGTAATTATTTCAATAGCTTCTTGATTCTCTTGAATAGTATCTAATTGGTGGCCAAGTACGTCATAAACTGCTGTATGCCCAGAATATTCATGGCCATTTCCATCTACTCCTACCCTGTTCACTCCAACACAATAACTCATGTTTTCTATGGCTCTTGCTTTTAAAAGTGCAACCCATGCTGCAACTCTAACTTTTGGCCAATTGGCAACATAAATCAAAACATCGTAATCCTCCACATTTCTGGCCCAAACAGGAAAGCGCAGATCATAACAAATTAGAGGGCAAATTTTCCAACCTTTATAAGTAACTAAAAGTTTGCTTTGTCCAGCTGTGTAAACTTTGTCTTCGCCTGCTAGTGTAAATGTATGCTTCTTATCGTAAGTCTCAATAATGCCATTTGGATGTACAAACAACAATCTGTTATAAAAACACCCGTTTTCTGAAATTACCGTACTTCCAACAATAGCTGTTTGCTTCTTTAGAGCAATTTCTTGCATCCAAACTACAGTTTCGCCATACATGGTTTCTGCTACCTTTTCTGGGTTCATAGTAAACCCAGACGTAAACATTTCAGGTAAGACAATAAGATCTACAGCGTCAGAAATATCTTCAAATTTTTTTGTAAAATGAACTCTGTTTTGTTCTGGGTTTTCCCAAAACAAATCAGATTGAAGTAGTGCTATTTTTAATTCGTTTTGCATTTTAAATATTAAATTTTGTTTAAGATTTCTGCAGCCTTATCTAAAGTCTCATCAGTCTTTGCGAAACAAAAACGTAGCACCTTATTATCTAAATGGTTTTCGTTAAAAACAGAAAGTGGAATGGACGCTAAACCATTTTCAATAGTTAATCGCTTGGCATAATCCACATCATATTCATTCGTAATTTCAGAATAATCCAATACTTGAAAATACGTGCCTTGAGAAGGTTTAAATTGAAATCTAGAATCTTTTATCAAGCTTAAAAACAGATCGCGTTTCTCCTGAAAAAATTCAGATAATCCTAAATAGGTATTTGGTTCTTGCATATAATCTGCCAAGCCTTTCTGTACAGAATGGTTCACGCTAAACACATTAAACTGATGTATTTTCCTGAACTCTTCCATCAAGTCTTTGGGCCCACAACAATAACCTGTTTTCCAACCCGTATTATGAAATGTTTTTCCAAAAGAAGCAGTAATAAAACTTCGTGATTTTAAATCTGTAAACAAACAAGCGCTTTGGTGTTTTTTACCATCAAAAACAATATGCTCGTAAACCTCATCGCTCAACACAATTATATTGCTGTTTTTGGTAAACTCTTGAAGTTTTAACATATCTGCCTCACTAAAAATAGTGCCACTTGGATTATGTGGTGTGTTAATGATAATCATTTTGGTATTAGACGACATTTTTTGCTTTACTTCATTCCAATCGACCTGATAATGTGGTGCTTCTAATTGAATAGAAACTGGTTTTCCTCCATTTATAAGAATAGAAGGTTCGTAGCAATCATATGCTGGTTTTAAAATAATTACTTCGTCATCTGTCCTAACAAAAGCTGTAATCACATCGTAAATCGCTTGGGTGGCTCCAGCTGTAATGGTGATTTCAGATTCTGGATGATAAGAACTTCCGTAGAGCAAATCGAATTTTTTAGCAATAGCTTCACGCAATTCCATATTTCCAGGCATCAATGCATATTGATTATAACCAGAATTCATCGCATTGGAAACCAAATCAATCAGTTTCTGGTCGCTTTTAAAATTTGGAAAGCCTTGCGATAAATTAATCGCTTCGTGTTTATTTGCCAAACCACCCATGACCGTAAAAATGGTGGTTTCGATATTTGGGAGTTTAGAGAGATGTTTCATCTATTTTAAATTTTTACCAAAACTTATTATTCAGCTAGATATTATGTTGATAGTAATGAACATTTTTGTCAAACACCCATTATGGGTCTTCATAGCCTAAAGATACAAGTTAGACCGATAAATTTAGATCATTTTAACATCTTTTATAGCTTGGTTCTTTATCTTTGAAACTTACTAAATTAACTGATTATGAAATTCTTTAAAATTCTATTACTTTTTATCACGCTTCAAGTGTCAGCACAACAAGGTGGCATGTGGATTCCTTCATTATTAGAAGGCATGAACGAGCAGGAAATGACAGATCTTGGTAGCAAATTGACTGCTCAAGATATTTACGATGTAAACAACTCCAGTTTAAAAGATGCTATTGGGCATTTTAATGGTGGGTGTACCAGTGAGGTGATTTCTCCAAAAGGATTGATACTAACCAATCATCATTGTGGTTTTAGCCAGATTCAATCGCATTCATCTTTAGAAAACGATTATTTAAAAGATGGTTTTTGGGCTATGAAATTAGAAGAAGAGCTACCTAATCCTGGATTATTTATAGAATTTATTGTTAGAATTGAAGACGTAACAGCCCAAGTTTTAAATGGTGTTACAGAAGACATGACTGAAAAGGAAAAGCAATCTACAATTTCTAAAAACTCTAATGCTTTTGAAGCTCAAGTAGAAAAAGAAGCTTGGCAAGACACTAAAATCAAATCGTTTTACAAAGGCAATCAATACTTTTTATTTGTAACTGAACGCTTTAACGACATTCGTTTGGTTGGTGCTCCACCATCAAGTATCGGGAAATTTGGTAGCGATACAGATAACTGGGTATTCCCTAGACATACCGGCGATTTTTCGATGTTTAGAATTTATGCAGATAAAGACAATCGTCCAGCAGAATACAGCACAGAGAACGTGCCTTATAAACCAAAACACTTTTTACCAATTTCTTTAGATGGCGTTGAAGAAGGCGATTTTACCATGGTTTTTGGTTTCCCTGGAACAACAGACGAATATTTACCAGCTGTAGCCATAGAGCATATCACTAAAGAATATAACCCAAGTAATATTGCAATTCGCGAAGCAGCTTTAAAGGTTATCGATGCCAATATGAAAACGAGTGATGAAGTGAGAATTAAATATGCTTCAAAACAAGCAAGAATTGCAAATGCTTGGAAAAAATGGCAAGGTGAAAATTTAGGAATTGAAAAAAGTAACGCCATTGAAAAAAGACATGAATTTGAAGCAACATTCCAAAAAGCAATAAAAGAAAAAGGACTGGAAGACAAATACGGAAATATCCTTCCTGAGTTTGATGTGCTTTATGAAAATTTTGGAGACGTAAACATTAAGCGAAGAAGTTTTATTGAGGTCTTTCTGGTGACCAATGAATTAATGGAAATGACTTTTAGAACCTATCAATTTGAACAAGCGATAATTAATAATCCCGATGTGTTTGAAAAAGCCAAAGCTTCCATAGAAGGAACCTTAACTGGAGTTCATAAAGACTATGATGTGAATGTAGACAGAGGCGTTTTTGAAAATGTGATGCCTTTCTACACTAAAAATGTGGATGTGTCCATCTATGATAAGACAGCTTTTAAACATATCGATTCAGCTTTAAAATTATTTGAAGGTTCTCAAGAAGAGGTTATAAAAAACCTCAATAACGATGCAGCATATGCGTATGCAAAACCAATGATTGAAGATTTCTATAATAACATCAATCCAGAGTTTCAAGCTAAAAACGAACCTATAACGGCTTTGCAAACTGTTTATATGACAGCATTAATGGAAGCCTTACCAAATGCAAGATACTTCCCAGATGCTAATAGCACTTTACGTGTTACTTATGGACAAGTTAGAGGGTATTCTCCAAGAGATGCCGTTTATTATTCCCCTGTTAGTTATTTAGATGGTGTGATTGAAAAATATGTGCCTGGAGATTATGAATTTGATGTGCCTCAAAAATTAATCGATTTATACGAAGCTAAAGATTATGGACAATATGCTGATGCCAACGGGAAAGTGCCAGTTTGTTTTTTAGGAACTAACCATACAACTGGAGGGAACTCTGGAAGTCCAGCCATTGATGCTCATGGAAATTTAGTAGGTTTAAATTTTGACCGTGTTTGGGAAGGCACCATGAGTGACATGTATTACGATCCAGAAATTTGTAGAAATATTATGGTCGATTTACGTTATGTATTGTTTATTGTAGATAAATATGCAGGTGCTAAACACCTTATTGACGAAATGAAATTAGTACATCCAAAAAAATAATATATAGCTAAAATAGTTTAACTAAAAGACCAGTAAGATTATAATCTTGCTGGTCTTTTTTTCTGTGTTTGTGCATTTTAAGTTTTAAAAAACTTGAAAATTGTATCGAGAACAATGTACATTTCTCAATACTATTTCAACCCATCTAATTACTCAATGTGATGGTTCATTCTTTAATGTTTAGTTTCTTCAACAAATCTTGTTTAAATGTTCTGCCTATTGGAATTCGTGTTCCTTGAACATAGATTTCATTGCCCGAAATTTTTTCAACGTAAGCTTTATTAATAATAAACGATTTATGCACTTGTATAAATTGGTTATCGGCTAATTTACAAGTCCAGTTTTTTAAAGAGTCTATATATGTTAGTTTTTTATTTTTTGTTATTACAGAAATATAATTTCTGCTAGATTCAAGATAGACAATACTATTTGTTTCAATTTTATGTAATGTCTTATCTACGTTTAAAAAGAAAAATTCCTCTCCTTCTATTTTAGAAATTGGTATAGGAACCCTTATGCGTTCTTTCGCCTTATTTATTGCTTTTAGAAACCTATCGAACGAAAAAGGTTTTACCAAATAGTCGACAATGGTTTCAAGCTCATAACTACTAAGTGCATAATCAGGATAAGCCGTAGTCATAATAATAGCTGGAGGGTTTTTAATGGTTTTTATAAAATCTATTCCAGAGATATCAGGAAGATTGATATCTAAAAAAACCAGGTCAACCTGATTGTTGTTTAAAAAAGAGTTGGCTTCAATGGCTGCTTTAAAAACACCTTGCAATTCAACATTAGGAAGTTTTTCCAAATAATTTTTTAAAATTCTTTGAGCCGGAATTTCGTCTTCTATAACAATACAGGTCATACCAATTCTAATTTTAAATAGACTTTAAACATCTCCTGCTTTTCAATTTTATATTCGTATTTATCTTTATAAATTAATTGTAAGCGTTTTTCTAAATTTTGTAATCCTATTTTAAACGATTCCAGATTTGTTTCATTTTTATTATATTCATTCTCACACATGCATTCTAAAGTACCTTGCTTTTCCTCTATGTCAATATTAATATGACTATTCAGAATGCTGTGTTTAAATGCATTTTCAATAATAGTAATTAAAAGAAGTGGTGCAATATTAAGGCTGTCGGATTCTATATTTTTTGAATAGGTGATGGTTTTGACACCTTCGGTTCGTAATTCTTGAAATTTCATATAGTTATCAATAAACTGTATTTCTTTTTCAAGGGAAATTGTTTTAGCATTACTTTCATATAACACATGTTTTAAATTATCTGAAAGCATTAAAATAAGTTCTGGAGCTTCATTTGGTTTCTCTAATGCATAAGAATAAATGGTGTTCAGATTATTGAACAACACATGAGGATTGATTTGCGATTTTAAGAATTTCAACTCCATTTCTAGATGTTCCTTTTTTACTTGTTCTACTTCATCTTGCTTATCCAAAAAACGATACAGCATCCAAATAAAAGAAAAGAAAATAAGTGGTACTAAAGTTTGCCACAAATAATCACTCAAACACTTCATGATGGAACAACCACATTGCGCAAAAACGTTGCAATACAATTGTGTGGCAAAAAAAGAAATGGCTGCAAACACAAAAGCGTACAAAATATAGAGTCGTTTTTTTATGAAAAACGGCAACAACAACAAGTTATTAACGTAAACAATAACCACCAAAATAGAGACATATTGCAAAAAGGGATTTTCTCGCCAATAGTATTGAGAAAACACAAATAAAGACACAAACACAAACAACATCCAGAATAGGATGTGTACTAAAATTTGTGAGGTATGTTTTTTTAAAGGTCTCAAGTTAAATTATCTTTTGTTGAAAGTAAATAGAATTATTTATTCCATCAAACTAAATGTACAAAAGTCAATAATAAAGCAACAAACAACCATTTATACCTAAAAAACCCCCTTTGGTATATTTAAATATGTTGAAAATACAGATAATTAGTTACTAGACTCTTAACATCATACTTTTATAAAAAAAACGAAACAATTATGAAACGAACAATACTAATAGCAATCGCTCTTTTAAGTTTTTCAATTATTGAGTCGCAGACTTTAAACCAACATGTTTTAGATGAAGGAGGCAAAGACATGCTCTTAGGGACTATTAATAAAGAAGGTCTTTCTAAGGCGCCATTTAAGGAGTGGTTTACTAAAAATTATGACGATTATGAGGTAAATGAAAAAATAGTAGAAAAATTAAAAGATTCTCTAAATCAATATACAATCAAAGTGTTTTTAGGAACTTGGTGTGGAGACAGTAAACAAGAAGTTCCCAGATTATACAGCATTTTGGAAACTGCAAATTTTCCTGAAAACCAATTAGAAGTTATTGCTCTAGACCATTCAGATGCAGCTTATAAAAAAGGGCCAAATGGCGAAGAAAAGGGTATGCGAATTCATAGAGTACCAACTATTATTTTTTTAAAAGATGGTAAAGAAACAAATAGAATTGTAGAACATCCTGTTGAAACTTTAGAGCGTGATATGCTTAATATTGCAAATGGAAAGCGTTATACACCAAATTATCCTGCAGCAAATTTTTTGCAAAATCAATTAGCAGAAATTACAATAGATAGTTTACAAAAAGATGAAAACAGACTGGTTTCTATGCTATCTGAGTATGTAAAAGGCAGCAGAGAATTAAATACTTTAGGTTATGTTTATTTAAGAGCAAATGACATTGATAAAGCTTTGTATGTTTTCGATTTAAATACGAAAATATTCCCCTATAAATACAATGTGTACGATAGCTTAGGGGAAGCCTATTATAAATCTGAAAATAACACAGAAGCCCTAAAGAATTATTACAAAGTTTTAAGTTTAAAGCCTGACGATAAAAATGCTGTTGAAATGATTGAAAAGATAAAAAAAAGCTAAATAATCTCCATCTTTTTCAATAAGAAACTCGCATTCATATTTTGGCAAATACCATCTTTAAATTTATAATCGAAAAAAAGTTCATCATTAATTATTTGAGCATCAAAAAAGTGGTTTTTAACTTCGGATAATTCTTTGGAAATTTCACACAAACTTAAATCGTGTGTTGCTATAATTCCAGTGGCATTTCCTGCAACCAGTTTTTCAACAAACTTACGAGAACCAATAGCTTTGTCTGTAGAGTTTGTCCCTTTTAAAATTTCGTCTAAAATAATGAAATAAGAGTCTTTTGCAATTTCATCAACAATAAACTTCAGTCTGGTTAATTCTGAAAAGAAATAACTACTATCATCAGTTAAAGAATCGCTTGTTCGCATGCTTGTTACTAGTTTTACTGGAGCATATTTACTAGAAGTTGCACAAACTGGCAAACCTGTATTTGCCATAATAATATGCAAAGAAACCGTTCTTAAAAATGTGCTTTTCCCAGCCATATTAGCTCCAGTTACAATAAAGAATTCCTGATTATGGATTTCTAAATTGCTAGTCACGCGTTTATTTTTATCTAATAATGGATGCCCTAAATCTACAGCTTCAATAACTGTTTTAGTGGCTACAATTTCTGGGAATACATACTCTGGGTGATTAAAGGCATAATTTCCTAAGCTGTTATAGGCCTCGAAAAACGAAACCACTTCAAACCAGTGAAACACTGTTGTTTTATATTGAGAAATCCACTGTTCAATGTTGTATGTGTTTTTTAAATCTGAAAGAAAAAAACCGTTTCCAAAGATGGCAGAAATCATATTATTTCTATTGTCTAATGCATCTAAATGTTTTGAAAATTTAGAAAATATGTCGGATGCTTTTTTGTGTTCTTGCTGAATATATGCTTGCTTATTTTTTAATAATTCTGAAGAAAAAGTCTCGTTCTCAATTTGCTTAAGAAGCAATGCATATTGTCTAAAGGTATCTCTTACTTTGTCTGTATGACTTGCTAAGATGTTAATTTTTTTTAGGTACAATCCAGTAATAATTAGACCTAATAACAACCAGTAACCAACAAAACCTAAACTTATTATTTTAAATATTCCAAGAGCTACAACCACTATAGATGCTAAAGAAAAAACTTTTGGCAACCATGTCATTATTTTTGGGAGAAATACTTCATGACTATTTAACCATTTTATTATTTTTACAGCTGGTGTCTCTGCTTCAATTAATGTTGCAAAAGCTGAATACTGTTGTCGCCATTCTGGTTTATCTGCTAATTCTTTAACGGCCTTTTGTTTTAATTCTATCTCATCAATAACATTTGCTGTTAAAGCTTTCGCCAAAGTTTCTGCACCTTCATTTATAGTGGTCCTATTTATAAATTGAAAGAAAGATCCTCTTCCAAATAAATCGATATCTAAACTATAATAATGAAGTGGATCCTGAAATTGTTCGCCTGTATCTCTATGATGAAAATCTCCTGAAGCAATTTTTATTTCTTCTTCATTTATTGCTACCAAAGCTTTACTAACATCTCGTAAGCGCTTAATATCTGTGTATTTTGACAATAAGAAAATAAAGATGGTAACTCCAATAATTCCTATTCCTAAGGCCACTTGCCACATGTTAAACGTGACATAAATTCCAGCAAACACAAGTAAAAAAATAAGCAGTCTCAAACTACTCATTCCAATTAATTTCTTATTGAATTTCTTTAAGTCTTGTTGATGTTTTTCAAGTTGCTGTTTATAAAATGTACTCGGATGATTCATAACGAAAATTGAACTGTAAAGAAACAAAAATCCCAAGACATAGCTTGGGATTTAATAATTGAAATTGATTTATAAGTTACCTGTTTCACAGGAATAAATTACCCTTTTAAACTTGCTTTTAAATACTCTCTATTCATACGAGCAATATTTTCAAGTGAAATTCCTTTTGGGCATTCTACTTCACAAGCTCCAGTATTGGTACAGTTACCAAAACCTTCGTCGTCCATTTGTTTTACCATATTTAAAACTCTATCTGTAGCTTCAATTTTCCCTTGTGGTAACAAAGCAAACTGAGATACTTTTGCAGACACAAATAACATGGCACTAGAGTTTTTACAACTAGCAACACAAGCACCACAACCAATACAGGTAGCTGCATCAAAAGCTGTATCTGCATCGTGTTTATTAATTGGAATAGCATTCGCATCTATGGTATTACCAGAGGTGTTTACAGAAATAAACCCTCCAGCATGTTGGATACGATCGAAAGATGTTCTATCTACTATTAAATCTTTAATTACTGGAAAAGCTGCTGCTCTAAATGGTTCGATATAAATTGTATCTCCATCTTTAAACATTCGCATATGTAACTGACAGGTAGTAACACCTCTGTCTGGACCATGTGCTTCTCCATTGATATAAAGTGAACACATACCACAAATCCCTTCACGACAATCGTGATCGAAAGCTACAGGCTCTTCGTCTTTATTAATTAAGTCTTCATTTAAAACGTCCAGCATTTCAAGGAAAGACATATCTGGAGAGACATCATTGACTTTATAATCAACTAAACCTCCTTTATCTTTAGCGTTTTTTTGACGCCATATTTTTAACGTTAAATTCATAGCTTTCCTATTTGTAACTTCTTTGTTTTAATTCAATATCTTTAAACTCTAAATCTTCTTTATGAAGAACCGCATCGCTTGGCTCTCCTTTATATTCCCATGCAGCTACATAAGCAAAATTTTCATCGTCACGTTTTGCCTCTCCTTTTTGCTCACCATCAAGCTCAACAGCATCTTCTCTAAAGTGCCCACCACAAGATTCTTCTCGATGTAAAGCATCCTTTGCGAACAACTCTCCTAATTCTAAATAATCGGCAACACGTCCAGCTTTTGCTAACTCATCGTTAAACTCTTCGTTAGTTCCAGGCACTTTAACATCTTTCCAGAATTCTGCACGAAGTTCTTTTATTTCTTTAATGGCTTCGGTTAGACCTTGAACGTTTCTTGCCATTCCAACTTTATTCCACATAATTTTTCCAAGTTTCTTATGGAAATGGTCTACTGTGTGTGTTCCTTTATTATTTATTAAATGATTGATTTGGTCTCTAACACCTTTTTCAGCTTCCTCAAATTCTTTTGAGTCTGTAGAAATTGGTCCAGTTCGGATATCATTTGATAGATAATCTCCTATCGTATAAGGCAATACAAAATATCCATCAGCCAAGCCTTGCATTAAAGCTGAAGCTCCAAGTCTATTAGCTCCATGATCTGAAAAATTAGCTTCACCAATACAATATAACCCAGGAACAGTTGTCATTAAGTTATAGTCAACCCAAATACCTCCCATCGTATAATGCACAGCAGGATAAATCATCATAGGTGTATTATATGGGTCTTGATCTACAATTTTCTCGTACATCTGGAATAAGTTTCCGTATTTATTCTTGACAACTTCTTGTCCTAATTTTTTCACTAAAGCAGCATCGTTGACATCTAAATGATGAATAAGCGCTTGTTCTTTTCCGTAGCGTTGAATAGCAGAAGCAAAATCTAAAAAAACGGCTTCACCAGTAGCATTGACTCCAAAACCTGCATCGCAACGCTCTTTGGCTGCACGAGATGCCACATCTCTAGGTACTAAGTTTCCAAAGGCTGGATAACGACGTTCTAAGTAATAATCTCTGTCTTCTTCTTTTAACTCTTTTGGTTTTAATTTTCCAGATCTTATGGCTTCGACATCTTCTTTTCTTTTTGGCACCCAAATACGTCCATCATTACGTAAAGATTCAGACATCAATGTAAGTTTAGACTGATGATCTCCCGAAACAGGAATACATGTTGGGTGAATTTGTGTATAACAAGGGTTTGCAAAGTAAGCACCACGTTTATGAGCTTTCCAAGCAGCTGTTACATTTGAACCCATAGCATTTGTTGAAAGAAAGAAAACGTTACCATAACCACCAGTTCCAAGCACAACAGCATGTGCTGAATGTCTTTCAATCTCACCAGTAATTAGGTTACGAGTTATAATGCCACGTGCTTTTCCATCTACAACAACCACGTCTAACATTTCGTGACGGTTGTACATTTTAATTTTACCACGACCAATTTGACGGTTCATAGCAGAATATGCCCCTAATAATAATTGTTGTCCTGTTTGTCCAGCAGCATAAAATGTTCTGGAAACCAAAACCCCACCAAACGAACGGTTGTCTAAATACCCTCCATATTCACGAGCAAAAGGAACACCTTGTGCCACACATTGATCGATAATATTTGCAGAAACTTCTGCTAACCGATAGACATTAGCTTCACGAGAACGGTAATCTCCTCCTTTTACAGTATCATAAAACAATCTATAAGTAGAATCTCCATCACCTTGATAATTTTTTGCTGCATTAATCCCACCTTGTGCTGCAATAGAATGTGCACGTCTTGGAGAATCTTGAAAACAAAATGCTTTAACGTTATACCCAAGCTCTGCTAGAGTAGCAGAAGCTGAGCCTCCTGCTAATCCTGTTCCAACTACAATAACATCGATGTTACGTTTGTTTGCAGGATTAACAAGATTGATGTTGTTTTTATAATTAGTCCATTTGTCTGCAATTGGACCTTCTGGTATTTTAGAATCTAAAGCCATATTAGATATATTTTTTAGTGATTAAAATGATGAAATAACGCAATAACGATAAATCCTAATGGAATAAGAATCGCATATGCTTTTCCAAATCCTTTTAATCCTTTTGTGTATTTGTTATTTGCTCCAACAGATTGGAAAGCAGAATTAAAACCATGTAATAGATGAAGTGCTAAAAACACGAAACCTATGCAGTATAAGGCTACACGCCAAATTGGAACAAATTTTTCCTGTAATTCATGAAAATATCTAAATTCACCATCGTGCATTCCAGACATGTCACCAATTATATATTTGGTATTAATTTCTGGAAACCAAAAATCTAAAAAGTGAATAATTAAGAAAATTAAAATGAAAAGTCCACTGTAAATCATGTTTCTGCTCATCCATGTTGAATTGGCAGCACCATTATTTTTGGCATAACTAATGTGTCTTGCTTTTCTGTTTCTAATTTCTAACACAAAACCCATGATAAAATGGAACAACACACCAAACATTAGGATGGGTTGCATAACAAATTGAATTAACCAATTGGTTCCCATAAAATGAGATACCTCATTAAAGGTGTCTGCACTAAATACTGACATTAAGTTAATTGCAAAGTGTTGTAGTAAAAAAATCATTAGGAAGAGTGCCGAAAGTGCCATGGCAAATTTTCTTCCAATCGAAGAATTCAAAATTCCGCTCATTGTTGAAGTTTAATTTATATCTAACAAAGATACACTTCCAATCAGTTTTAGACAAAAGCGAAGCACTTTAATATAAGTATTTAGAATGATTTTAAACAAAAACAAAAAGTCGATTAGTTGGAAACCATAGGCTTCAACCCTCTCAATCCCATATCAACAACTTGTTCGCCAGCTTCAGGTTCATATTTCCCGTCGGCATTGACTTCGGTCCATTCAAAACTATTGTTAATTGAAAAAGATAAGGTAACCACCACATTTTCAATTTCGTTTCCAGTTAGAGTTAATCCATTTTCAAATTGTCCAGTTACTACACAAGACCCTTGAGGTATTGGTGATGAGTCAAATAATGGATTAGGTACTGTTGTTGCTCCAGGAGGCGCTTGACCTTGAGAGGTGAAACCTAACGTTTCAAAAGCCCAAAATCCTTGTAATTTATTTTCGTTAACACTAAAGGTGCTTCCATTTAAATTGAATGAAGAAACA
The DNA here is from genome assembly GCF_045363175.1 of Xanthomarina sp. GH4-25. Taxonomy (NCBI): domain Bacteria; kingdom Pseudomonadati; phylum Bacteroidota; class Flavobacteriia; order Flavobacteriales; family Flavobacteriaceae; genus Xanthomarina; species Xanthomarina sp. GH4-25. The sequence goes on along the minus strand of NZ_JBJFLO010000004.1, from coordinate 234,086 downwards.
TAGGTGTTATAACCTACAAAACTGGCTAATGTTCCTGTGTAATCTACACCATTAATCAATAAGTCAATATCTCCTTCTTGGTAAGCCAAAGACACCCGAACCCAATTGTAATCTCCTGGAGCTACTTGACTAAGTGGAACTGATAAGAACACCTCATTATTTCCTGCAAAAACAGCATTTTGAAAATCGATTGCTTCTGGTCCTCCGGCTGTTGTTTTAACGCCTTCAAAAATAATTTCACCATCACCTAAACCCGTTAAAGCATCCTGAGCAAACTCAATATAATTAGCACTCATTTTAGAAATGGTTGGCGATTGAGCTGCATTACCTACTGGAACACTTGCCGGTTGCCCAATATTATTTAATCGTTCTTGATTGGGATCAAACTTTAGTTTTATAATTAAATTAGCTTCAGATTCCGACTCCAGATCTATACAACAATCTATATCCTCATTGTTATTACAAGAGTAAAAAAATAATACAGATAATAAAAAAAGAGATTTTAGTAATTTCATAACTTGGGATTATTTAGTTAGTAAAGCAAAATAATGACTTATAAATTCATGTTAATAACTTGAAAAGCAACCAAAAAGTATGTTTCAGTTAAATATTTTATAAAGTAAGTCGTCTTTTATATTTGCCAAAAGGAAATCCGTATTTTTGATGAAATAATTAATATAATTTCCTGAGAGACGGAAATGAAAAATAAATTTTTTATGAAATATCATTTAATCAACAACAACCTTTTTATAAAAAACCGCAAAAACTTTACTGCTAAAATGAAGCCCAACAGTTTAGCTGTTTTTAATTCGAACGATATATATCCTATTGGAGCAGATAGCACAATGCCTTTTCAACAAAATCGAGATATTTTTTATTTAAGTGGTGTCGATCAAGAAGATAGTATTTTGGTGTTATTTCCAGATTGTCCAAAAGAGAAACATCGTGAAATTTTATTCTTAAAAGAAACCAACGATCATATTGCAGTTTGGGAAGGTGAAAAATTAACCAAAGAGGCAGCACTTAAAACTTCTGGGATTAAGACTGTTTATTGGCTACAAGATTTTGAAAAAATAATGCATGAATTAATGTCTCAATCAGATACTGTCTATATTAATACTAATGAGCATTATAGAGCTAATGTTGAAACAGAAACTAGAGAAGACCGTTTTAATAAATGGCTAAAGAAAAAATACCCAGCACATGCTGTTGCCAAAAGCAATCCTATTTTGCAAAGGCTACGTTCAGTTAAAGATTCTATAGAGTTAGATTTATTACAACAAGCTTGCGATATTACCGAAAAAGGTTTTAAACGTGTTTTAAATTTTGTTAAACCAAATGTTTGGGAATACGAAATTGAAGCTGAGTTTATGTACGAATTTTTAAGAAACCGTTCTAAAGGATTTGCTTACACACCAATTATTGCCTCAGGAAATAATGCAAATGTGTTGCATTATATTGAAAACAATCAACAATGCAAAGCAGGCGATTTAATCTTAATAGATGCAGGAGCAGAATACGCTAATTATTCAAGCGACATGTCTAGAACCATCCCTGTTTCTGGCAGGTTTACCAAGCGTCAGAAAGAAGTTTATAATGCTGTAAATCGTGTAAAAAATGACGCCACTAAATTATTAGTACCAGGAACAATTTGGGAAGATTACCATGTGGAGGTTGGAAAATTAATGACTTCAGAATTATTAGGCTTAAAACTATTGGATAAAACTGATGTAAAAAACGAAAACCCAGATTGGCCGGCGTATAAGAAATACTTCATGCATGGCACCTCTCACCACATGGGATTAGACACACATGATTATGGTATTTTAACAGAACCAATGCAAGAAAATATGGTCTTTACCGTAGAGCCAGGAATCTATATTCCAGCTGAAGGTTTTGGTATAAGATTAGAAGACGATGTGGTGATTCAAAACCAAGGAGAACCTTTTAACTTGATGAAAAACATTCCAATTGAAGCTGAAGAGATTGAAGATTTAATGAATTAATTTAAAATCTTTTAGTGAATAAAAAACCTCATCTGTTAAAAACTCATGAGGTTTTTATATTTTTACTCTTAATAACAAAAGCAAAAAACTAAATTTACTTTAGAAAAAATTCAAATCTTGAATAAAACAACATCTTACATCTTTCTACTTTTTTTGTTTTTAGTTTTTCCTTTTAAAAAAGTGATGGCTCAAAAAACGGATACCATCTACCATGTAAATAAAAATATTCTAACTGGAGACTTTAAAAGTTTATCTTATGGCATAGTTACATGGAAAATGGACGGCATGGGTACCATTAGCCTTGAAGAAATAAAAATAAACACCATTATTTCGAACAAACAATTTGAAATAAAAATGAGAGATGATTTAATGTATTTTGGATCTCTGGAAGCTTCAAACGAATATCGTAAAGTTTATATAGTTACTATAACCGATAAAATACTTGTAAAAGTAGAAGATATTGTAGAAATATATCCCATAAAAAGTAGTTTTTGGATGAAAATAAGTGGCGATTTCAGCTTTGGATTTAATTATTCTAAGGGTAGTGATGTTGGTAACCTTTCTTTCTCTGGTAATATAGATTACAGAAAAAAGAAAACATTTTTTGAATTGGATTGGGATCAAAATAACACCTACCAAGCAGACACCTTAGGCGCTCGAAAAGCAGACGTCACAATTTCATGGCAGCGTTTACTTAAAAACGGTTGGTCTTCACAAGTTTCTACTGGGTTTAATCAAAATTCCGAACTTGGGTTAAAAGAAAGATGGATTGTTAATTTAATGGGAGTTAAAGACATTTCCTATAATAACTGGAACCGACTTTATGGAGGTGCTGGTCTTAACCTTTCGCATGAAGTACCATATGGTGGTGTGTCAGAACAAAATGATCTTGCAGGTGTTTTCCAAGTTGTTTGGAAAGTTTATAAATATAAAGAACCAAAATTATGGGTTGATGCGGATATTAGTTTTTTACCTTATTTTACTGATTCGGGAAGATATAGAACCGAATTCAACTTAAATCCAAAAATAAATTTATTCACGAACGACTTTAAATTTGGAATGAAATTTTATTACTCCTACGACAGTAAGCCTCCTACCGAAACAGCTTCAACTAATGATTATGGTGTGAATTTCCAATTATCTTACTCGTTCCATTAATTATAAAATATGTTCTTTTTTCAAAAGAATAATATTTCCCAAAATAAAAGTTAAAATTGCTGGCAACACCCAACCCAAACTATATTTAGCTAAGGGAATTAAATCGATTATTGGTTGTATTGTTTCGATAGAAATTAGAAACTTTAAAAAATCTGGAATACTAAAAATAAATGTTACTAAAACAACAGCTCTAAAGACCCATTGAGAAGCAAATTTATTAGGAATCACATTTAAAATAATTAGAACAATGGTTATTGGGTAAATAAACATTAGGGCTGGTAACGCAACTTCAATAATAAAACCAACATGATAACTCCCAACGACAACTCCAATTATACAACCTATTAGTGCTGTTACTATATAAGCTATTTTAGAATTGTTAAACAATCCTTTTATATAATCTGAAGTTCCTGTTACAATTCCTACAGCAGTAGTAAAACATGCCAAAGCTACCAAAACACTTAAAAACAAAGATCCAATATGTCCTAATGTCAATCTGCTTAATCCTGATAACACTTCTATTCTTGTAGCACCCTTAGGGAATTCGGTTTGAAACAAAGATCCACATAAAATTAAACCAGCATAAATAACCAGTAATCCAGCTCCAGCAATCCAAGCAGACTTTGTTAATAATTCTCTTTTGGCTTGGTAGGAACCGTCTCTTTTTAATTTTAAAGAAATTACAACAACGGCTCCAACAACTATTGCACCAATGGCATCAAATGTTTGGTAGCCTTCTAAAATTCCATTAAAAATAGGAGCTTCTAAAAAGGTCTGACTAACTGCCACTGGAGATGTAATAATTCCAATAAAAATTATTGAAAGTAAAATAACCCCTATTAATGGCGTTAAATATTTTCCTATAACATTTAAAATTTTAGAACGATTTATAACAAACACAAATACTAAAGCAAAATAAATGGTACTAGTAAATAAGGCACTTGAATTAAAAAATGGCGCTATAGCAATTTCATGAGTTACAGATGCTGTTCTAGGCGCTGGTAAGGAAATTGAAATTATGTAAACCAAAAAACAATAAACAGAACTAAAAATAGGAGATACTTTTTTTCCAAAATCGAACATGGTGCCTTGTAGTTTTGCATGTGCTAAAATTCCTAAAATTGGAATTAATACAGCTGTAATTACAAAACCTATAGTAACAATAAACCAATCGTTTCCAGAAGTGAATCCTAAAAATGGTGGAAGAATTAAATTTCCTGCTCCAAAAAATAATGAGAAAAGTGCAAACGATGTTACAAGAACTTCTTTTGTTTTATTCATAAACCTTCTAGTCTTTATATCTTTGCGCAAGATAGTTTAAATATGATTTTAGAGCATAAAGGCATTCAAATAAATTACAATGTGCAAGGAGAAGGTGATGCCATAGTACTTCTTCATGGTTTTCTTGAAAATAGTAGCATGTGGGATTCATTAATTCCAGAAATTATAAAAAAGCATCAAACAATTTCCATAGATTTATTGGGGCATGGCAAAACAGGCTGTCTAGGCTACATCCACAGTATGGAACTTATGGCAGAAGCTATTGAAGCTGTTTTGGCCTTTTTAAAAATTGAACAAGCTGTATTTATAGGTCACTCTATGGGAGGATATGTGGCCTTAGCTTTTGCTGAAAAAAATCCAGATGCTATTATTGGTTTATGTTTAATGAATTCAACATTTGAAGCAGACGATGAAGACCGAAAACTTTTAAGAACAAGAGCTAACAAAATGGTGAAAACCAATTTCAAGAATATGGTTAGAATGTCTTTTACCAATTTGTTTAGTAATGAAAGTAAAATTCGATTTAAAAAAGAAATTGAAGTCGGAATTAATCAAGCTTTAAAAACACCTTTACAAGGATACATGGCTTGTAATGAAGGAATGAAAATTAGAAAAAATAAGGAACATTTTTTTAAAAGCCTTCCTACAAAAAAATTAATAATCATTGGAACTAAAGACCCTGTAGTTGAAGTAGATATCATAAAAAAGAAGCTAATCAATTCTGATGTTGAAATAATAGAGTTTCCCGGCGGCCATATGTCTCATATTGAAAATACGAAAGAATTAACCTACAACTTGATGCATTTCATCGAAAAATAAGTGCTTTTTAGCTGTGTTATTGCTTTTTTATTTAAGTTAGTCTTCCCAAACACCAAGAAAATGAACAAATCTACCAACAACCGAAACCTACTTAAAGTTTATTGCGATCTTTTTGGACACAATTATGAAGTCTCCAAAAAGATAACATCTCACGTTAAAGAATACACCTGCAAGTGTTGCAAAAAAGAATTAACTACAAATAGCAACGGAAATCTTATAGAACTCACCCCTAAATACCGGGAAATAAACAATTTATTAGAAGATTTTTATAACAGACGAATGATGCGTTTAAAGAACAAATCACTCGTTTCGTCTATTTATTAGCATCTTTCACGACGTTTCATTTATATTTTGTTATATTAATTTTCTGAAAAATAATTGATTATAGCAAAACCATGAAAAATCTGATTTGTTCCCTCGTAGGTCACGATTTTAAAGTAACAAAAAAAGTGACCAATCATGTCAACGAATTTCAGTGTTTACACTGCAAAAAACAAATGACAACAAATAGTAATGGAACTCTTTCTCCATTAACAGCTAAACAAAAAGAAATAAACTTCCTTCTAAGTTATATACATAATAAAAAGAAGAAAAAACAAGCGCATTTAACTACTAATTGCTAAAAGAACTCCAGCCTTGTGCTTTTAATGCAATACTAGTTTCTGCTCTTGTTATTAAATGCATTCCTGCAGAAGCTTCTTTCATATAGCCAATGACAGTAAAATTAGGATTGCCTTTAATTTTTGCAAAATCTTCTTGAGAAACTGTAAAAAGCAATTCGTAATCTTCACCTCCATTTATGGCAACCGTTGTACTATCTATATTAAATTCTTCACAGGTAGAAATCACCTGAGGGTCTAAAGGAATTTTATTTTCATACAAATCACAGCCAACATTACTTTGCTTACATAAGTGTAATATTTCAGAAGATAATCCATCGCTAATATCAATCATAGAAGTTGGTTTTACCTCTAATTCCTTTAATAGCTTAATAATATCTTTTCTGGCTTCAGGTTTTAATTGCCTTTCAATTATATATGTGTAGTTCTCTAAATCTGGTTGATTTTGCGGGTTTACTTTAAAAACTTCTTTTTCTCTTTCTAAAACCTGTAACCCCATATAAGCAGCACCTAAATCTCCCGAAACAACTAACAAATCGTTTGGTTTTGCGCCACTTCTATAAACAACATCCTTAGCATCAACAATACCAATGGCTGTAACTGAAATAATTAATCCAGTAGTTGAAGAGGTCGTGTCTCCTCCAACAACATCGATATTATAAATATTTGCTGCTGTATTTATTCCATCATAAAGCGCTTCTAAAGCTTCCATAGGAAACCTATTTGAAACCGCTATAGAAACTGTTACTTGTGTAGCCTGAGCATTCATTGCAAATACATCAGACAAATTAACCACAATAGCCTTATAACCTAAGTGCTTAAGTGGCATATAACTTAAATCAAAATGCACTCCTTCTACAAGCATATCTGTAGTAACTACTACTTGATTGTTATTTAAATCTAAAACAGCAGCATCATCTCCAACACCTTTAATTGTGGAGTCATGCTTCACCTTAAAGTCTTTTGTTAAATGCTCTATAAGTCCGAATTCTCCTAACTCACTCAATGGAGTTTTACTCTGGTTTTTATCTTCTATCATAATGCAAAAATAAGAAGCTTAATGATATGTCCATGCATAAATAGTTGATAATTCCGTACATAATTTTACAAAAGATTATACATTTAATACAAAATTAGATAGGGAAACAACTCCTTTTTGCATTATTCTGTTATTTTTGTGGGTATAAATCTATACTCAACTATAAATGAGTCTGAAGGTTTTAAATAATAACTAAACAATATTCATTTATATGAATGCGTTTAAACACAATACCCTATCTCAATTATTAACATAAAAACTTGCTAATGCTTACCTTTAAAAAAACATTGAATTTTTTAAAAATATTTTTATTTGGATTTGTTATCTTAACCTGCTTTCTGGCTTGCGATGACGAGCCTGTAGACCCCTTAGTTATTGTTGACACGGATGACGATGGCATTCCAGATGCAACCGACAACTGTCCAGAAATATTTAATCCGAATCAAGAAGATTTAAACGATAACGGAATTGGTGACGCTTGTGAAGACATTGTTAATAATGATTTAGATGATGATGGCATATTAAACGACGACGATAACTGTCCATTAGTTGCAAATTCTGGACAAGAAGATTCTGATAATGATGGTATTGGTGATGCTTGCGATGATGTATTTAATTTAACACCATTATATCCATGTGAAAATGGCATGGCTGGACCATACTCCTGTAACGACTACGATTTAATGGGTTATATTCCACTAGACGAGTTAGCCGAGCCAGGAGCAGAAGGAAACGATTCTTGGGGATGGACAGACACAACAACCAATAAAGAATATGCGCTTATTTGTTCAACACATGGAACTGCATTTGTCGATATTACAAATCCAACAGCTCCTATTTTACTTGGTAAATTAGCAAGTGCAAATCCTGGACATAGTGGCAATGTGTGGAGAGATGTTAAGACTTATAATAATTATGCTTTTATAGTTAGTGAAGCAGCTGGACATGGTATGCAAGTTTTCGATTTAACCAGATTAAGAAATGTAGCAAATCCACCCGAAACATTTACTGCTGATGCACATTTTACTGAATTTGGAAGTGCACACAACATTGTAATTAACGAAACTTCTGGTTATGCATATATTGTTGGAAGTAATGTAAATTCTGGAGGCCCTTTATTTATTAATATTCAAAATCCAACAAACCCTGTAAACGAAGGTAGTTTTCCTGGATATTCTCACGATGCTCAAGTTGTAACGTATAATGGCCCTGATCCTGATTATACTGGACAAGAAATTTTAATTGGGTCTAATGCTAATGAAGTTGTAATAGCAAATGTTACGGATAAAAATAACCCTACAACCATTGCAACGGCAACTTATAACAATATTGGCTATGTCCATCAAGGTTGGTTTACAGAAGATATGAATTATTTTATATTAGGAGATGAGCTAGATGAACAAAACTTTGGAAACAATACCAGAACACTTGTGTTCGATTTCACAGATTTAGACAACCCAAGTGTCCACATGGATTATAATGGCCCAACAGCTGCAATAGACCACAATGGATATGTAAAAGGAAATGATTATTACCTCTCTAATTATTCGGCAGGATTGAGAATCATTGATATTTCTAATATCTCCTCTAATACTATGAATGAAACTGGTTTTTTCGATACACATCCCGAAAATAACAATGCAAGTTTCGAAGGCGCATGGAATGTGTATCCATATTTTCCAAGCGGTAATATTATTGTAAGCGATATTGAAAGAGGCCTATTTATTGTTAGAAAAAGTGGCACTTAATAAAAGTAACTTCATGTTATTTAATAGACACATAGCATCTATACTACTTCTACAATTCTTTATTTCATTATGTAGTTGTAACTCAGATGACAACCCTACATCTTCAGATGAACCTCAAAATTCAATGGGATTTGTTACCACTTATGGTGGTTCAAAAAACGATAGAGCCCAATCTGTTACTAAAACTAGTGATGGTGGTTATGCCATATTAGGGTACACACAAAGTAATGATGGTGATATTTTAGATAAACCTCTTGAAGGCTACAACTATTGGGTTTTAAAATTCGATTCTTATAATACACTTCAATGGTCTAAAACCTATGGAGGTTCGGCAGATGATAGAGGGAATAGTATCATTCAGACTCATGATGGTGGTTATGCCATTTTAGGATATACTTATAGTAACGACCAGGATATTTCATTTAATGCTGGACAACAGGATTACTGGGTTTCAAAATTAGATGCATCTGGAAACATTCTTTGGGAAGCATCTTTTGGGTATGCTGGTTTAGATAATGGCACGTCATTGATTCAAACTACAGACAATGGTTTTCTTCTAGTTGGCGTTTTAGATGTTACTGCTTCCGGAGGCGATGGCGACACAAAAATGAATAATTACAAACATGCTGGCGGAGATTATTGGGCTATTAAGCTTGATGCTGGTGGCAATAAACAATGGAGCAAATATTATGGCGGATCTTTTACAGATACACCTTACGATGTTGTTCAAACTTCAGATAACGGCTATATCATTGTTGGATCCTCAGATAGTAACGATGTAGATATTTCTAACAACTTAGGAGGATACGATTTTTGGGTTATTAAAATTGCTGAAACAGGAGAACTCCTCTGGGAAAAAAATTACGGTGGCTCACAAATTGATGAAGCCAGATCTATTGTCGCTACATCTGATGGTAATTTTTTAATTGTGGGAGACACAAGGAGTAATGATTTAGATGTGTCTCAAAATTCAGGTGGCGCCGATGTTTGGGTTATTAAAATTGCTGAAACAGGAGAACTCCTCTGGGAAAAATCCTTTGGCGGTAGTAGTTTCGATGTCAGTCGTTCTGTAAAAACAACTCAAGACGATGGGTTCTTAATTGCTGGAAGCTCTAGAAGTGCCGATGGCGACTTAACTAAAAACCAAGGGCAAAATGATGCTTGGGTCTTTAAAATAAATTCTGAAGGCTCGCTGATTTGGCAAAAATCAGTTGGTGGTTCAAACATTGATTACGCTTACGATGCCACAGAATTAAATGATAATTCTATAATCGCAATTGGCGACTCTGAAAGTACAGATGGAGATCTAACCCAAAATAAAGGGTTTTCAGACGCCTTAATTATTAAAATAAAATGAAAATGAAAAAAATAATGACCTTTGTTGTTTTTTGTTTAGTGATTATTTCATGTAAGAATGATGATGACGAAATAATCTGTTGCCAACAACCAATAGTTACAGATGTCACATTTACATTTTCTCATAATTGGGATGATAACGACGTTAATAGTAGTGACTTTAATACCACACAATACACCAATGCCAATGGAGAAATATTAACAATTTCAAAAATTCGTTATTTGTTATCTCATTTCGAATTAGTAAATACTAATGGCAATAGCTTTCCATTAACTGGTTATAATTTAATCGATTTGTCTAATCCTGATAGTTTTACATTCAACACAACTATTGCAGATGGCATTGTTTATCCAGGACTTTACACCTTAAAATTTAATTACGGCTTCAATGAAGAAGATAATATCGATGGTGCCTATCCTGATTTAAACTCAGCCTCGTGGAATTGGCCAACAATGCTTGGTGGAGGTTATCACTTTTTACAGTTTGATGGTATGTTCAATGTCAACACAACAGCTCCAAGCCCTTTTAATTACCACAATGGAACAGCTAAAATTAGTGATGGGGTTTTTGAACAAAACTTTGTGAGCTTTGAATTTTTTCCTGAAATTGTAATAGAGCCTAATACTTCTATTGAAATAAAAATGGATCTATCTGAATTCTTTAAAAACCCAATAGTATGGGACTTAAACACCTACAATACATCATTAATGCCAAATTACGATGCTCAAAAAATGATGCAACAAAATGTAGGTTCCGTTTTTTCTATAGGTCAAATAACTCAAGAGTAATGAAAAAATGGTTGGTTTATAGCATTTTGTGTATTTGTTTGTCGTGTTCAAACGAACCTACAGATGCCGATACAGATATGTATGTGCCAACGCCTAGTCCGTTGCAAATTCCCGAATTATTTGAAAATTTAATCATTCCTCCGGTCATTCCAATAAATAACCCTCAAACTGTTGATGGTATTTCACTTGGTAAAAAATTATTTTTCGACCCTATTCTTTCTGCCAATAACTCTCAAGCTTGTGCATCATGCCATAATCCACAAAATGCTTTTACAGATAACGCAAAGTTTAGTATAGGCATCGACGGCATAGCTGGAAATAGAAATTCCATGCCCTTATTCAATATGGCTTGGAATTACGATGAATTATTTTTTTGGGATGGCCATGCCTTTAGTTTAGAGCATCAAGCTCTAGAGCCTGTTACAAACCCGATAGAGATGCACAATACTTGGAATGTTGTAGTTTCAAGACTTCAAGAGAGTACCGAATACCCAGAGTTATTCCGTAAAGCGTTTGGTAATGTACCAATCACTAAAGAATTAGCAACTAAGGCCATTGCTCAATTTGAAAGAACATTAATTTCTGCTAATTCTAAATTCGATCGTTATTTACTTGGCGAAGCAGTATTAACTCCCGAAGAAGAAAATGGTTTAAATGTCTTCATGGATGAAAATCGAGGCGACTGTTTCCACTGTCATGGCAATCCTAATAACCCTCTATGGACAGATAACATCTTTCACAACAATGGTTTAGACGCCACGTTTTCAGACCTTGGTTTGGGACAAGTTAGTGGTGACCCTGCTGATAATGGAAAATTCAAATCCCCTTCTCTTAGAAATTTAGCTTTTACGGCTCCTTTTATGCACGATGGTAGATTTAACACTTTAGATGAAGTCATAAATCATTATAGCGAAGGGTTAGTATATTCGCCAACTATTGACCCATTAATGAAGAAAGTAGACGAAGGTGGTGTACATTTAACTCCTCAAGATAAATCAGACCTTAAAGCCTTCTTACTGTCTCTTTCAGACCCCTCATTTATTAACAATCCAGACTTCCAAATGCCATAACTAAAACCTATTGACTTATATGCTAATATAATGTTAGGTTCCATGGTAAAATAAGACATATATTGTATCTTTGCGTTTCTATTTAGAAACCTTCTTAATAAAAACCACTTTATTTAAAAGTGGTTAAGATTATAAAAGGTTGAACCTTGCTAATAGAATATTAATAAACATATTGAATTAATCTATTTAATTTATGATTAAAGTATCTGAAACAGCCAAAAAAAAAGTAACCGAATTAATGTCTGAAGATGGTTTTAACGCAACTACAGACTACATTCGTGTTGGCGTGAAAAGCGGTGGTTGCTCTGGTTTGTCTTACGATTTAAAATTTGACAAAGAACAACAAGAAGAAGATAAGGTTTTTGAAGACAATGGGGTTAAAATTATAGTCGATAAAAAAAGCTTTTTATATCTTATTGGAACAACTCTTGAATATTCAGGAGGTTTAAATGGTGCTGGCTTTGTATTTAACAATCCCAATGCAAATAGAACTTGTGGTTGTGGTGAATCATTTTCGCTTTAAAAACTACCAAATCTGCCAAGAGGCAGAAACGTTTTCCTAAAAAGGAAATCTTTTTAAAAATTATTAGAATCTATGACTAAATATACAGAAGACGATTTAAGAGAAGAGTTAAAAACCAAAGAATACGAATATGGTTTTTATACTGATATTGAATCAGACACGTTTCCTGTTGGCTTAAACGAAGAGATTGTTAAAGCCATCTCTCTTAAAAAGGAAGAACCAGAATGGATGACAGCTTGGCGACTTGAAGCATTTCGTGCTTGGAAAGAAATGATTGAACCAGAATGGGCTAATGTTGATTATGTAAAACCCGATTTTCAAGCTATTTCTTATTATTCTGCTCCAAACAGCAAACCTAAATACGATAGTCTTGACCAAGTGGATCCAGAATTATTAGAAACCTTTAAGAAACTAGGTATCTCTATAGACGAGCAAAAAAAACTAACTGGAGTAGCCATGGATGTCGTTATTGACTCCGTTTCAGTTGCAACCACATTCAAAAAATCCCTTAACGAAAAAGGCATTATTTTTTGTTCTATCAGTGAAGCTATTAGAGAACATCCTGAATTAGTAAGAAAATATATTGGCACTGTAGTTCCGCAAAAAGATAATTTTTATGCGGCTTTAAATTCTGCAGTTTTTAGTGATGGTAGTTTTTGTTACATCCCTAAAGGCGTTCGTTGCCCTATGGAATTATCAACCTATTTCAGAATCAACCAGGCAGGAACAGGGCAATTCGAACGTACGTTATTAATTGCAGACGAAGATAGTTATGTAAGTTATTTAGAAGGATGTACTGCTCCAAGTAGGGACGAAAATCAGTTACATGCTGCTGTTGTAGAACTTATTGCCATGGATGGTGCCGAAATTAAATATTCAACCGTTCAAAACTGGTATCCAGGAAATGACGAAGGAAAAGGTGGTGTTTACAACTTTGTAACCAAACGTGGAATTTGCGAAAAAAACGCTAAAATATCATGGACACAAGTAGAAACAGGATCAGCAATTACCTGGAAATACCCAAGTTGTATCTTAAAAGGAGATAATTCGGTTGGCGAATTTTACTCAATTGCAGTCACCAATAATTTTCAACAAGCAGATACAGGAACTAAAATGATTCATTTGGGAAAAAACACCAAATCAACCATTATTTCTAAAGGTATCTCTGCAGGTAAATCTCAAAACTCATATAGAGGGTTGGTTAAAATAGGTCCTAATGCAGACAATGCACGTAATTTTTCGCAGTGTGATAGTTTGTTAATGGGTAACGAATGTGGCGCACACACGTTCCCATACATAGAAGCTAAAAACAAATCAGCTATAATAGAACACGAAGCTACAACAAGTAAAATTGGAGAAGATCAGATTTTCTATTGTAACCAACGTGGTATCGATACTGAAAAAGCCATTGCTCTAATTGTAAATGGTTTTAGTAAAGAAGTCTTAAATAAGCTTCCAATGGAATTTGCCATTGAAGCACAAAAACTATTAGAGATTTCTTTAGAAGGAAGTGTTGGATAAAAAATGTTAGGTCAAGTATAATCGAGGTACTAGACCAGGAATTTAATAAAAATGTTTAAAAATTAATTATGAAAAAAGTATTCATCTTAATCTTAACTGTTGCAACTTTTATAAGTTGTAAAAATGATTCTAAAACGGAGACTGTTGAAACCGAAAATGGTAAAGCAGCATTTCAACACGACGGTTTAACTTTATTAAAAGGAGAGTTTGTTTATTATGCAGATGCTGCAGTTCTTCAAACAACTCAAGAAGTTTACGGTGTTGTTATTAATGAAAAAATGCACGAATTAGATAATCAAGCAAAACCATACAAGTTAGAAGCAACAGACATGGTTCCTGTAGAAGTAAAAGGTAAAATTATTCCAAAGCCAGAAGGTGAAGAAGGATGGCCGTTTAGAGTTGAGATTATAGAAATAATTAAGGTTAACAAGCCAGATCCAAATAAAAACGATGTGGTAAAATTAGGAGGTCAAGAGTAGCCTACATTACTAGAATTAATAAACAAAAAAAATATCAGACACCTATTAAAAGGTATCTAAAGATTAAATAATATGTTAGAGATAAAAAACCTACACGCAAGTGTTGAAGATAAAGCGATATTAAGAGGCATTAATTTAGTGGTTAAGCCTGGTGAAGTTCATGCTATTATGGGACCTAATGGTTCTGGAAAAAGCACATTAGCTTCAGTCATTGCTGGAAAAGAAGAATACGAAGTTACAGAAGGTGAGATTCTTCTTAACAATGAAGATATTGATGAGTTAGCTGCTGAAGAACGTGCACATAAAGGTGTCTTTTTATCGTTTCAATATCCAATTGAAATCCCTGGTGTTTCGGTAACTAACTTCATGAAAACAGCTATTAATGAAACTCGTAAAGCTAAAGGCCTTGAAGAAATGCCTGCAAAAGACATGTTGAAACTGATTCGTGAGAAAGCTGAACTTTTAGAAATCGACAGAAAATTTTTATCACGTTCTTTAAACGAAGGGTTTTCCGGTGGAGAGAAAAAAAGAAACGAAATTTTCCAAATGGCCATGTTAGAGCCTAAACTTGCCATTCTAGACGAAACAGATTCTGGTTTAGATATTGATGCTTTACGTATTGTTGCAAACGGTGTTAATAAACTAAAAAGTAAAGACAATGCTGTAATAGTTATTACGCATTACCAACGTTTATTAGAATATATTGTCCCTGATTTTGTTCACGTTTTATATGACGGAAGGATTGTAAAATCTGGAGGAAAAGAATTAGCACATCAACTAGAAGAGAAAGGCTACGACTGGATTAAAGAAGAAGTAAACGCTTAAAAAGTTTACAATAATCGTTGACAGAAATCGACTTTCATATTGAACAAGCTTGAAATAGAGCATTGAACATTGAAAAAATGGAATTAAAAGAAAAACTCATATCATCCTTTTTAGCATTTGAAAACCATGTGGATTTAGATTCACCAATTCACGATGTTAGAACTGAAGCTATAAAAATATTCGAAAACCAAGGTTTTCCTACTAAAAAAGAAGAAGCTTGGAAATACACGTCTTTAAATAGTATTTTAAAACACGATTATAGCGTGTTTCCAAAACACGAGAAAAACATAGAGTACAACGATGTTAAAAAGTATTTTATCCACGAAATAGACAGTTACAAAATTGTTTTTATCGACGGGAAATATTCTTCACACCTATCTCAAACCACACACGATGGTATAGATGTTTGTTTGATGTCTGCTGCTTTAAACAAACCAAAATACCGATTAATTATTGAAAACTATTTCAATAAAATTGCTCCTAAAGACAGTTTAAACTCTTTAAATACCGCTTTCTCTCAAGAAGGTGCTTATATACAGATTCCAAAGAACAAACTTGTTGAAAAACCAATTCAAGTCATTCACTTTTCAACAGGCAATGAAGCTGCTTTAATGAATCAACCACGAAATTTAATTGTGGTGAATGAAAATTCGCATGTGCAAATTATAGAACGTCACCAAAGTTTAACAGACAATCCTGTATTAACTAATAGTGTTACTGAAATTTTTGCAAACAAACGTGCTATTGTAGATTACTACAAGATTCAAAACGATAACGAACATGCCTCTTTAATTGATAATACCTTTATCAATCAAAAACAAGAAAGTCATTGTTCGGTTCATACGTTTTCATTTGGTGGAAAATTAACACGTAACAATCTTAATTTTTATCAAAATGGCGAACGCATCGATTCGACATTAAAAGGAGTTACCATTATTGGTAAGAAACAGCATGTGGATCATAACACATTAGTGCATCATATAGAGCCAAATTGCGAAAGCCATCAAGATTACAAAGGTATTTTTGATGATAGTTCAACTGGTGTTTTCAACGGAAAAGTACTTGTAGATAAGGAAGCTCAAAAAACAAATGCGTTTCAATCAAACAACAACATTTTAGTAAGCGACAAAGCATCTATAAACACGAAGCCTCAATTGGAAATTTTTGCAGACGATGTAAAATGCTCTCATGGATGTACTATTGGGCAATTAGACGAGAGTGCCATGTTTTACATGCGTTCTCGTGGTATTCCTGAAAAAGAGGCCAAAGGATTGTTAATGTATGCTTTTAGTAATAATGTATTGAGTTCGGTTAAAATTCCAGAAATTAAACAACGAATTACTAAAATTATTGCTACCAAATTAGGTGTAAATATTGGATTTGATTTATAATGAAAGTAAATTCATCAAATAATTTTAATATAGATAAAATAAGAAAAGACTTCCCCATACTTTCAAGAAAAGTAAACGGAAAACCTTTAGTGTATTTAGACAATGGAGCTACATCCCAAACTCCAACACAAGTTATTGATGTAATTGTAGATTATTACTCTAACTATAATGCGAATATACATAGAGGCGTACATACTCTAAGTCAGGAAGCAACAGACAAATACGAAGAAGCCAGACATAAAATCCAAAAACATTTTAATGCCAAGCATGCACATGAAATTATCATGACGTCTGGCACAACAGAAAGCATCAATTTAGTGGCTCATGGTTTTGGGTCTTTACTTACAAAAGGGGATGAAATTATTGTTTCAGCCCTAGAGCATCATAGTAATATTGTGCCTTGGCAAATGTTATGTGAAAAAACTGGAGCTACTTTGAAAGTCATTCCTATGAATGATGCAGGTGAACTGGTTATGGGTGAATACAATAACTTACTTTCAGAAAACACAAAATTAGTTTTTGTCAATCATATTTCAAATGCTTTAGGAACTATTAACCCTATAGAAGAAATTATTGAAAAAGCCCATCAAGTTGGAGCTGCTGTTTTAGTTGATGGTGCTCAAGCCTGTCCTCATGTAAAACCAGATGTACAAGCACTTGATGTTGATTTCTACGTCGCTTCAGCTCATAAAATGTGTGGTCCAACAGGTGTTGGCATGCTTTACGGAAAAGAAGCTTGGCTTAACAAATTACCACCATATCAAGGTGGTGGCGAAATGATTGCAGACGTTACTTTTGAAAAAACAACGTATGCAGACTTGCCTCATAAGTTTGAAGCAGGAACTCCCAATATTTGTGGTGGCATTGCTTTTGGGGCTGCTATAGATTATTTAAATGGTATTGGTTTCGAAAGTATTGCAGCTTATGAATATGAGCTTTTAGAGTATGCCACTAAGAAATTATTAGAGATTGAAGGGTTGAAAATTTATGGCACTTCCAAAAACAAGACCTCTGTTATTTCTTTTAATTTAGAAGGCATTCATCCATATGATGTAGGAACCATTCTTGACAAATTAGGAATAGCTGTTAGAACAGGTCACCATTGTGCTCAACCTATTATGGCATACTTTAAAATTCCTGGAACAATTAGAGCTTCTTTTGCATTCTATAACACCAAAGAAGAAGTCGATGTTTTAGTAGAAGGTGTGAAGAAAGCAAAAATGATGCTGACTTAAAATAGTTTGGCTTCCTTTTTGTATCTTCTATCTAAATTAAAATACAACACCATGAAATATTTGACAATTTTACTTAGCCTATTTACTTTTATGTCTTGTGGAAATTCTAAAGATGCCAAAGCTATGGAAAACAGCAATCAAATTATGGCTCAAATTCCTGGAACTTATCAAGTAACTTCTATTGAAAAGAATGATGCTTCCTCAAATAATTTAACCCTTCAATTTGATAATATAACTAAAACTGTTTCTGGGTTTTCTGGTTGTAACAGATTTACTGGAAATTATAAATTGGATGGAAATTCTATCACTCTAGGACCTTTAGCATCAACAAGAATGGCTTGCAAAGGCTCAGAAAACACAATAGAACAGAAAATGTTACAGGCTTTAAGTCAGGTGAATGTCATCCGATTTGAAAACCAAGAATTAATCTTATCAAATAACGATCTAGAACTTTTAAAAGCCACAAAATATTTTGAAGATAAAATAGCGATTGAAAACAATTACGTTATTGAATATACTGCTCAAACAAGAGGGTTTTACAATCACTATATATTTGAAAATGGCAGCTTATCTATTCAAAAAGACAGAACAACTTTTCCAGTAATTAAAACTTGTTCTCAAGAAGACATAAACATTTTAATAAGAGAAGTAGAAGCTATTGACCTAGAAAAATTAAAAACATTAAAAGCTCCAACAGAGAAAAGATTTGTAGATGCTGCAGCAATAGCTGTCTTGAAAGTTACATATCAAGGAGAAACATATCAAACTCCAGAATTCGACAATGGAGAACCAAATACGTACATTTCTTCCTTAGTTACATCCTTATTAGGATTAGCTGAAAAACAGTAAATAATTGATTAGGAGTAATACTTATTGTATTTTTGTATAAAATAAATTAAAGTGAACATTCAAGAAATTCAAAACGAAATTATAGATGAGTTTGCCATGTTTGACGATTGGGAAGAACGCTATCAATACATGATAGATTTAGGTAAAACCTTACCTCTTATCGACCAAAAATATAAAACGGACGACAACTTAATAAAAGGTTGTCAGAGTAAAGTCTGGGTTCATGCAGATTTAACAAACAATAATATTGTTTTTACTGCAGATAGCGATGCTATTATAACTAAAGGTATTATAGCTATTTTAATTCGTGTGTTTTCTAACCAACATCCAAAAGATATCATGAATGCAAATACAGATTTTATAGACGACATTGGTTTGAAAGAACATTTATCGCCAACACGTGCAAACGGTTTGGTAAGTATGATTAAACAATTAAAAATGTATGCCATTGCATACCAAACACAATTAAACTAATTTCGTTGATTGTTGTGTTTTAAAACAACTTTACAACAAATAGCTTAACAATAAATTTTAGAATCATGAGTAAAACAACCATAGACACAAACGCTTTAGGCGAAAAAATAGTCACTGTATTAAAAACTATTTACGATCCAGAGATTCCAGTAGATATTTACGAATTAGGTTTAATCTACGACGTTTTTGTAAACGAAGATTACGATGTGAAAATTTTAATGACACTTACTACTCCTAATTGTCCAGTAGCTGAGACCTTACCATTAGAGGTTGAAGAAAAAGTAAAATCGTTAAACGAGGTAAAATCTGCCATTGTTGAGATTACATTCGATCCTCCTTGGGGGCAAGAATTAATGAGCGAGGAAGCCAAGCTAGAACTTGGAATGCTTTAATAAACGTTCAGTAATCATTTTTACAATTTAACGTCAAAACGACAAACAATTAACCTTGGAAAAAGAAATCATAAATCGCGTTGCGAGCAGTAAATTAGTTGTCCTAGATTTAGAAGATTACTATCCAGAAGGAAAGCGCATAATATTTGACATAAAAGATTGGCTTTTTGAAGGGTTTGTATTGCGTGAAAAGGATTTTAGAGAACATGTGAAGCAACACAACTGGACGCAGTACAAAAATAGCTTTGTAGCTTTAACATGCTCTACAGATGCTATTGTACCAGCTTGGGCCTACATGTTAATTGTCCTAGAATTAGAATCTTTTGCTAAAAAAACCATAATTGGGGATCTTAACATGTTAGAATCTGCCATTTATCAAGAGATTATCAATCAATTAGATTTAGAACCTTTTAAAAACAAACCAGTTATTATTAAAGGCTGTTCTAATAAACCAGTACCAGTAAATGCCTATTTATTGATTTCAGAAAAGCTAAAACAAATAGCAACATCTATTATGTATGGGGAAGCATGCTCTTCTGTCCCTCTTTTTAAAAAACCAAAAATTTAACACTATTATATTTTTTAGTTATATTTACTTATTAGACTTTTCTATTTGATAAATATGAGCTAACCCTTATATTTGCAGACTTTTAATAATTAATTAATCTTTAAACACCCTTAAAATGACTAAAAAATTACTCACAATCCTTGTTTTAGTTTTTACTATTTCAACTGGTTTTTCTCAAACTAGAGAAGAATTAAAAGCTGAGCAAGCAGCAAAAAAAGATTCTATTAGTGCTCTTCAAGGGCAAGTAGATGATTTACAGAAACAAATAGATCAATTCCCAGGATGGAAATTTGGTGCTTTTGGTACTATTGGTGCTAGTTTTTCAAATTTCAATAACTGGTATGGTCAAGGTTCTCCTAACAATTCTGCAGGAAACATTACCATTACAGTAAATCCTCATGCAAAATTAGACAGAGAGAAATATTTTTGGTACAATACAGGAAATATCAACTTAAGCTGGGTTAAATTTGATGATAAAGATGACCCAAACGATGATGATAGTTTTAGAGAATCTAGTGATGTGTTTAGTGTCACTTCTCTATTTGGTTATAAATTAACAAAAAGCATCGCTGTTTCTACCTTAGGAGAATACAGAACAACTATTATTAAAAACTTTAACGACCCTGGTTATTTAGATCTTGGTGTTGGTATTACTTGGACTCCAATCGAGAATTTAATTGTTGTAGTACACCCATTAAACTACAACTTTGTATTTGCAGATAATGATGCCATTTTTGAATCGTCTCTTGGTGCTAAAGTAGTAGCTAACTATAACAGAGAATTTGGTGGTTTAAAATTTAACTCAAATCTTTCGGCTTTTATGAGTTATAAAGATTCCGACTTATCTAACTGGACATGGATTAACTCTTTAAGTTATACTGTTTGGAAAGGGATTGGTCTTGGTTTTGAAATTGGTTTAAGAGACAGCAAACAAGAAGCACTTAATTACGCGTTTGGACAATGGGATCCAGCAACTGAAGTTGAACCTAATTTTGAAAACGTAGATAACGATGTTCAAGTGTATACCACATTTGGATTAAGTTATAATTTCTAACATAACAGATGCTTTGAAAAACGCCTTTTTGGTTACAACCGTAGCTAGAAAGACGTTTTTTTAATTTAAAAAACAATCGGTATTCAAAAAATGATTTTAAGTACCATAAAAATTAAGACACAATGAAAAAAATATTATTATTTTTTGGTTTCATTTTCTCTGTGAGCCTTATGTATGGACAAACTTCAGAAACAGCTAAAGACTCATTAGAAGGCTGGTCTCATGAGGGTAAAATCACACTATTAATTAACCAATCTGCATTTTCAAACTGGCAACCTGGTGGCGACAATAATGCTGCTGCAAACCTAAGTGTTAATTATGCTTTCGATTATGTAAAAGGGCCTTGGCTATGGGATAATAAAATTCTTGCTAGCTATGGGGTAACCATCAACGATGATGATGGAATGCGTAAAACAGACGATAGATTAGAACTTAACTCTGTACTTGGACGTGCCATGAAAAAAAAATATTGGAGCTTTTCTTTCTTCATGAATTTTAGAACTCAATTTAGTGATGGTTACGATTATAATGACGATTTCCCTGGAGACAATGAAGATTATCCTGTATCTGGTTTTTTTAAACCAGCCTATTGGAGTTTTGGACCAGGTTTTTTATGGAAAAAAAGCAATAAATTAAATGTCAATTTAGCTCCTGTAACTTCTAAATTCACCTTTATAACAAGTGAAATTTACACTATTAATGACGACGATGGTGATAATGTATTCTATGAGTCTAGTAACGATGTTGAAACATATGGTGTAGCTCCTGGAAAGTCTTTACTATATGAATTTGGTATGAATATACGTGGATACTATAAGTTTGATATTATGAAAAACATATCCATGGAAAACATCTTAAACCTCTATTCTAATTACTTAAACAAACCAAAAAACATGGATATAGATTATACCATGAATATCGTTATGAAAATAAATGACGTATTTTCAACAAATCTTACTTTCCAAACAGTATATGATGATGATGCCTACCAAGGCTTTCAAATTCGAGAGGTTTTTGGTTTGGGCTTGAATGTGAGTTTTTAATAAAATAGATCCAAAAAAAAAGCGCCAAAATTGGCGCTTTTTTTATTCTTCTTCGTTATAATCTGGATATAAGAAGTTGTTATATGGAAAACGAGTAACATGAATCTCTCGAACCTCATCGTAAACCCGTTTTTTAAAATCATCTATATTTTCTTTATTTAATGCCGAAATAAATAAGGCATTATCCCCAACTCGATTCATCCAGGTCTTTTTCCATTCCTGTAAGGTATAATGTGCTTCTGATCTCTCTGCAATTAAATCGGTTTCGTCGAAAGGTTCAGGATGGTAGGCATCAATTTTATTAAAAACCATGATGGTTGGTTTGTCTGAACTATCTATTTCACCTAAAATTTTATTGACAGAATCTATATGGTGTTCAAAATTAGGATGAGAAATATCAACAATATGTAGTAATAAATCGGCTTCGCGAACTTCATCTAAAGTACTTTTAAAACTATCTACTAATTGAGTTGGTAACTTTCTAATAAACCCAACCGTATCACTTAATAAAAATGGCAAGTTTTGTATAACCACCTTTCTAACGGTTGTATCTAAAGTAGCAAAGAGTTTGTTTTCGGCAAAAACATCACTTTTACTAATCACGTTCATTAAAGTAGATTTCCCAACGTTAGTATAACCAACTAGAGCCACACGAACCATTTTACCACGATTCCCACGCTGAACAGCCATTTGTTTGTCGATGGTTTTAATTTTATCTTTTAAGAGTGAAATCTTGTCTCTAACAATACGTCTATCTGTTTCAATTTCTGTTTCACCAGGTCCACGCATTCCAATACCTCCTTTTTGACGTTCCAGATGCGTCCACATACCTTTTAATCGCGGTAATAAATACTCGCATTGGGCTAGTTCTACTTGCGTTCTAGCATAGCTGGTTTGTGCTCTTTGGGCAAAAATATCTAATATTAAGTTGGTTCTATCTAAAACTTTACATTCTAATATTTTACTAATATTTCTTTCTTGAGCAGCAGATAACTCGTCATCGAAAATGGCAGTTCCAATATCGTTTTCGCTAATAAATTTCCGAACATCTTCAATTTTACCTGTTCCAATAAATGTTTTTGGGTTAGGCATATCCATTTTCTGAGTAAAGCGTTTAATAACTTCGCCTCCTGCAGTATATGTTAAAAACGCCAATTCGTCTAAATACTCTTTAGATTTAGCTTCGTCTTGTTGTTTAGTGACAACCCCTATTAAAACAGCTCTTTCTAATTCAAAATCTTTCTTCTCTATCATAAATCTAAATAAAGTACAAAGTTACATAATTGTAAGCAGTTTAATTTGTATATTTTTGAAGTAAGATAAAAGACTACATCACTGTTTGTATCAACTTCTCCTGGAGTCTTTAACAGTTATATATTAACATAGTTTTAATTAATTTTGATTCATGACAGATTTATCTGGAACTCTAAATGATAACAACCTACTAACAGTCGCTTTTTACAACACTGAAAACTTGTTTGATATATATGATAGTGAAACCACTAATGATTCCGATTTAACACCAACTGCAGATAAAAGGTGGACTTCGAAACGCTATGGAAGGAAAATAAATAACATTGGCTTTGCAATTTCTAAAATAGGAATGCTGGAAACAAATAAACACCCAGCATTAATAGGTTTGGCCGAAGTTGAGAATGAATCTGTAATTAAAGATTTAATAAGCTCTAATCATTTAAATCCCTTTAATTATCAATATGTCCATTTTGACTCTAAAGATGAACGTGGAATAGATGTCGCTCTTCTTTATAATGCTTCCGTATTTAAAGTTGAAACTGCTTCGCCATTTTTTATTGAATTATATAATAATGCTGGAAAACCAGATTACACAAGAGACATTTTATTAGTGACTGGTTTTTTAGATAGTGTCAAGATACATGTCATTATTAATCATTGGTCTTCAAGAAGAGCAGGTGAAAAAGAAACTGAGCATAAACGCTTGGCTGCATCAAACAAAGTAGGTGATATTATTGCTACAATAAAAAGCACTGATTCTGATGCGAAAATTATTATTATGGGAGATTTTAATGAAGACCCTTCAAGTTTTAACATCAAGCGTTTAGTTGACGGCTTTCAACTCGTCAACCCAATGACAGCACTTAGAACCTATAGTAGAGGAACATCTAACCATAACAGACAGTGGAATGTTTTCGATCAGATTTTTTTTACTAAAAACATCTTAGAATCGGAAACCAGTCATATTCAGTTTGAAAAAGCAGATATTTTTGATGCTAATTTTCTTAAAAAATCCAATGGAAAATATAAAGGATCTCCTTTAAGAACTTATGTAGGCAAAAAATATCATGGAGGTTATAGCGATCATTTTCCAGTATATATTACGCTAAGTATTAAACTGCCTGCCAAATAATTAAGCCCAACAAAACACAAGCTACAGGTAGCAGCCAAAGCATAAAAATTGGATAATTTTGAGATTTCTTTTTAAGCATTTTAGCATTCAACACTTTTCGCTTTTTACCTGCATATTGAATCCAGTTTTTAAAAAACATAAAAACTGCTATCAATACAAACAAAAACCACGCTTTATCTGGAGACATGGTATCCATATGCATCTGCCTAAAGAACCCAGCAAAAAAAACACCTAACATAAACAAAATAGCACATTGCAATATGGATATATAAATAGTAGCTATTTGATTCGCTTTTTTGCTTTTAGCATCTTTATAGTGTTTAAACACATTGAAAAAAAGGGAATCGAAAAGTGTCATAGGTATTGTATTATGAAAATTAAAAAAACCTGCTAATCTCTAAAAGTCAGCAGGTTTTAAGATATTTATTAGAAAGCTATATTAGTTAGCTAAAATTTTGTAATTATCTATTTGGTATGCACCATCAAGAGTTTCGTCTGTACCAGAACCTGTAACTTTAAAGGCTAAATATATTGTTCCAGAATAATCTGAAATATCAATTAATCCAGAATTTACAAACTCATACCAAGAATTTGCTTGCGTTGGTAGGTTTGCTGAAACTGGTTCCCAAGTAGCCCCTAAAACATCTGAGCCATCAAAGTCTGAAGAAATAAAAATTTCTAAAGTGTTTTCAGGAGAATCTAAGTGATGTTGTGCAGCTTCAAAATTTACAAAAGCATTATCTAGTGTTGACATATCAATACCAGGTGTTACTGTCCATGCGATATTTACAGCATCTCCAGAACCAAATGTACTAAACTCTATATATCCATTTCCAGAAAACGTTTTTTCTCTCCAAACACGAGATCCCTCTTCAGAGAAATTAGTCCAACCTGGAAAATCAAAATTTGTATTGTTTACAGCAGCTTGAAAATCTTCATCAAGAACTAAGGTGAAATCATCTATATTTAAAGGAGTACATCTAGTTCCTTCCATAGCAACATCATCTGTAGAGTTTAATGCTAAAACAAGACTTGAACCATCATAGGTTTTATTAACTACGGCAGCAATAGATCCATTACCTGTTGGTAATAAATAATCTCTAAAAGTTGAAAAACTACTTGTTTCTAACTGAAACGTTGAATATCCAAAGCCTGCGCATGCTTGTAATGTTCTATGAGTATCGAAATCCTGTGATGGATCGAAATAACGTTTTCCATTTAAATCATCTGCAAATTCTGCATTATCAACCTGAACAAATACACCAACTAGACCACCATTAATTTCAGAAAAACTAAGATTAAGTGGAGTCATTTCTTCTGTAGTTGGAGATCTAAAAACATGAGAGTTTGTTTGAATTCTCCCTAAGCTTGTTACTGTTGTTCCATATTGGTCGGTTTCAGTACCACCTCCAATAGTGATAACACCATTTTCAATACGCTCTTCACCTACATAAAGATCTTTTAAGCTAACATATACTTCTCTACCAAAATTAAATTGATTGTATGTGTCAACTTCATTAACTAAAACCTTAATTGCAATTGTTGGGTTTGTTGGACTGTCTTGAATAAAGAATTCTTTAAAAAAATTTCCAGTTCTGTCTGACGAAGATACATACCCTTTTATATAGTCGTTTAAATCTATAAGTACAGCAGAATTGTCTCCTGGATCTGGCTCTGTAAGATACTTCGCTTTAAGTTCTGCCATGGTAATTTCTGTTCCATTAGCAATTAAATTATTTAAATTGGTGTTTTCTTCGTCACCCATACTACTTGGCACCGTATAATCGTCGTCTTGCACACAAGATGCAACAGTGAAAATCACCATTAAACCAAGAGCTATTTTTAAAAATTTATTTGTTTTCATGAGTAATAATTTTTAATTAATTTTTTCTTTTTCTTTTTTAGAATCTAAAGTTAACATTTAAAAAATAAGTGGTTCCACGTCCATACCAATATTTTGAACCGAACACAGGTTTATCATTACTTTTATCTGCTAATAACTCATTGTAATTAGCATTTCTTCCTTGTTCAAAACCACCTGTTTTATAGACTTCGTCTAATAAGTTGTTGATACTTGCAAAGAACCCAATATAATAATCTCCTATTTTCCACGATTTTCCACCTGTCAGGTTAACAACCATGTAACTATCAAACTCTTCTTGCTTTAATAATTGATTTGCCACATCTTCATCGTAATTATTAATTGGTAAACCATCACTAGCTAGATAGAAGTTTTCAGTTCTAGTTAACGGACTAACATCTACGTATGTGTTGGAGAAGAAATTTGCAGTTGCTCCAAACCACCAATAATCTGGGTCTCTATATTCAAAACCAACCGAATAGGCTTGTTGAGGACCACCTGCAATTTTATAGTCTTTTAAATTAGATGTATAAGTTGGTGTTCTTCCTAATTCTCCATTTTCACTAAAACTTGATGAAGTTAAATATAAATTTGGATTATTTGAGTAAGTATATTGACCTATAGAAGCAACTCCTTTTAATAAAATAGTTGGTGTTACTTGTGCTTGTATTCCTAATTCTGCTCCAATATGTTGCTTATCTATACCGTATAAAATTTCTTGAACAAAAGCAGAAGTTTCGTTAAATACTACACTAGCATTAGTAACACCATCAGCATAGTAAAATGAAACTTCATTAGCATCTTCAATTTTAGAATAGAAGCCAGTAAGTTTTGCTTTAACAATTGGAGATCTATAAATATAGCTGATATCTGCTGAGGTTATTTTTTCTTCAGTAATATTATCTACTACACTCTTATTTTCTCTTGAATTAGAATACGTGTTTCTTATAGAAGGTGCTTGAGTAATATAACCAGCGTTCACATCTATTAAATGTTTCCCTGTAATTTTATAGGTTAATCCACCTTTTGCTCCAATTCCAGTAAAAGAAAGTTTTTCACCTTTCCCCGAAGAATTATCTATTAACACATTTCCTGCATCATCTGTTTTAATATAACCTTCATTTTGCCACAACCCATCTCTTTGGTATGTGGTATTTGTTAAACTAGCAGACAGGTAAAAATCTACTTTGCTGTATTTAAATTGTGCTTGAGCATAACCTGAAACAACTTCAGATAAAATGTTGTAGTTATATCTGTATTTATCACCTTCACTCACTAAACGGTTTGGATTTTGGTAATCGTATTGAAAACCATCAAAAGAATCAACATTTAGATAACCTACAGTTGAGCCTAATAAATCGATAATTTCTCCAAAGTTTTCAGATTTTAAATTTTTATAGGTAAATGCTGCATTAACTAAAATATTCTCGTTAACCTCAGTGTTAAAAATAGAATTTACAGACAATTGTGTGTCATCACTTCTATCTTCGTATAAGACGTAAGCACCAGGTTTTTCGCCATTTACAGGATTATTATTAGTAAGGTTGGCATCTAAAATACGTTCCCAATCTACTTGACCTCCATTAATAAAATTCTGCTCAGCTATATAAGCTCCAGCATAATCTGGACCATCAGTATCTGCAAGAAAATAACTAGGTAATAATTGATAATAAGCTGGACTTGGGTTTCCTCCACCACCATAATCTAAACGGCTGTTTCCTATTTTACCAAATTGGTAACCAATATTCGTGTTTAAGCTAGTTTTACTACTTATATCCCAATAATGATTTAACATTAAAATTGGTTCTACAACTTCTTTGATACGTGAGTTTTTCTTTTCACCATCTAACCAACCCCAATATTCGTTGTATTTAATGTCTTTTAAATCGTATACTTCTTGTGTGTTTGGCGAAGATTTCCCTCTACGGTTTGGAGTATAAATAGATGTAAAGTTTAAGCTATGTTTTTCGTTAATAACCTTTTCAACTGAAGCAAAGAATGAATTGGCATCGTATAAAGTACCATCTTGATAGCCTTCATTACCCCAACGTCTTCCTGCCATAATGGTAAAAGCCCATCCTCCATCTAATAAACCAGATGAATAACTTCCCATAACTCTATTGGTATAGCTTCTGTTAGATGAAGAGTAGGTAATACGACCACCTTCTCTATATTGAGACGCTCTAACAATCATATTTGTGGTTCCTAAAATACCACCAAAGTTATAACTAGAAGGTTTAAGTCCTGTGGTTAATTCTTGATTTCTAAGAACGTCGTTTAAACCTCCCCAATCACTCCATTGTGGTCTACCATCATATAATTTGTTCATTTCAATTCCGTTAATTAAAACAGAACCATTTTCTGAATTTAAACCTCTTACTTTAAAGAAAGATGAGCTAAACTCGAAAGCTGCTGTACGTTGAAACAAGTCCATTGAAGATTGTAACAGTCCAGAAATATTATCTAAACCGCTATCGTCGCTATCAAGTTCATCGTCAGACAATGAAATTGTAAACAAATTGGCATCAGCAACATCTTTAGTTAAGGTCATGTCTGTAATGTTTAACGTTTGACCTTCATTTACTACTATTGGGTATCTCTTAGAAGCAAACCCATTTTTAGAAATGTGTAGCACTTGTTCTCCTAATGGCACTTGTTCTAGAAATTGAAACTCACCTTTTGCGTCAGTTTCAACTGATAGTACAGTACCTTCAACAGTAACAGTTACACTTGGAATTGGTTCAAAAGAAATGGCTTCTGTGACACTTCCCTTTACAACAGTCTCCTGAGAGACAGCTGTAACAGTTGAAAAAATTCCGAATAGAAAAATAAAAAAACTTTTTTTCATACTTGAATTTATAGTTAATAGTTCTTATTTTATTAATTAATAATTAATTAAAGCGAGCAAATTTACATTATTTATAATAAATATTTACTTTTGGCAGAAGTTTTGTATTAACATAACAATAACATAACAATCTAATTAGATGAAAAAATTAAAATTCTGGGTAATTGCTATTCTAATAGCTTCATTTATCAACGTAAATGCTCAAGAAAAAAAGTCCTTTAAAATACATACTGTTGCATTTTATAATTTAGAAAATTTATTTGATACGATAAACGATACCACTAAAAATGATGAAGCAAGTCCTATCATGGAAATGAAAGGCGATATTGAAACGGTCTACAAAAAGAAGGTTCATAACATGGCTCGTGTGCTTTCGGATATTGGAGCAGATGTGGCAAACAACTCTCCTGCAATAATTGGTGTTTCTGAGGTTGAAAACAGAAGCGTCATGGAGGATGTTGCTAACGATCCTCAATTAATTGACAAAGATTACGGGATTATTCATTACGATTCTCCAGATCGTCGTGGTATTGATGTTGGTATGTTTTATCAGAAAAAATTATTTACACCTTTGTATACTAGTAGTCATGAACTTGTAATTTATGATGATAGTTCGAGAGAGCGTGTTTACACGAGAGATCAATTATTGGTAAGTGGCAAGCTAGAAGGAGAGATGATTCATGTAATTGTTAATCACTGGCCTTCTAGAAGTGGTGGTGAAGCTAGAAGCAGACCAAAACGTGTAGCTGCTGCAAAACTTAGCAAAAAAATTATAGACTCATTACAAACTATCGATCCTTATGCTAAAATATTTATCATGGGAGATTTAAACGACAACCCAAATAATGCAAGTGTTAAAGACGTTTTAAAGGCTGAAAAAGACAAAGAAGATGTTGGCCTAAAGGGTATTTACAATCCAATGGAAAGCTTCTTTAAAATGGGCTTAGGCTCTAATGCGTATAGAGACAGCTGGAGTTTGTTTGATCAAATTTTAGTAACGCAACCATTAATTGAAAAAGACTACTCGTCTTTGAGATTTTATAAGGCTGGAATTTACAATAAAAACTACCTTGTAAATAAGAGAGGTCGATGGAAAGGGTATCCTTTACGTAGTTTTGCCGATGGCGGTTTTACAGATGGCTTTAGCGATCACTTTCCTGTTTATGTTTTTGTAATTAAGGAAGTAGAATAAACCCTATAATAACACATAAAAAAAACGACTCTAATGAGTCGTTTTTTTTTATGTGTTTATTTAGCTTAAGCTAACCAAGTACTCCATGGAATTCTCGATAAAAACAAGATTAAAGCCAACGTATAGAATATCGATAAGGTTTTAAATTTTGCTTCAGAAAGTAATTTCTTTTTATGCTTAGAATACCCAATTGTAATAAGTACAATTGCTATAATATTTACCAGTGGATGTTCTACTAAATACAATCTATCTACAGAATTTTTCATTATTTCTCCCATTCCAGATTCGCTAAACAAACTAAATCTTGGTGACACAAAATAAAGTATCAATCCTAATAATAATTGAATATGAGATACAATTAAAGTGAATAAAGCAATTCTAAAGTCTTTGGCTCCATATTCTTTTTTACCTACCAGTTTAATAATACTATTAATTACTGCTAACACTAAAATTAAAAGCACCAAATAAGCCCAATAAGAGTGAAGTATTTTTACCATGTTATACATATCTATGATTGTTTTGTTGTTATAACACAAATGTAGTAATTAAAACGCATAAAAAAACCTCTTCGTGATGAAGAGGTTTTTATAAAATATCATTTTAAATAATACTAGAAGTTAAAACGGATACTTGTATTCCAAGTTCTTCCGTAACCAAAACGTCCATTATTACTTGTATTAACACCTTTGTAGTTTTCTTCTGGATTACTAGATGCTGCAGTGTTTCCATTTACAGACTCTAAATAAACCTCATCAAATACGTTGTTAACGTTTACTCTGAATTGTAGCGAGTTTCTATCGTCTTTTCCTACTAACATTTTGTAAGAGAAGCCAGCATCCACCATGTCATAAGAAGGCAAACCAATAGTAGCTTGTGTTAAAGATCCTGTTGAATACATATCGTTATACCAGTTCCAAGCACCATCGACACTTACTCTTGGCAAAAATTCCCAACTTGCATTAATACCAGCATTCACTTGTGCAGCTCCACCAACATTAAACCCATCGATTTCAACTTCAATTCCTTCACCTACTTCGGCACCATCATTATCAAACGTTCTTTGAGTTGCATTGTCCTTAAATTGCCAGTCACCTAAAGAAAGGAAACCATTCACCCTAACATTGTTTAATGGTTGTGTAAACACTTCTAACTCTACTCCCATATGTACTTGTTTCACACCAAAAGTTTGATAACTTAAAAAATCATCTCCTTCTTCTCCATTACTTCCAATAAGCGTTCTATTACCCCAAGTAGTATGGTATAGGTTTAAATTTGCCTGAATTTTTTCACCACCAAATTGATAACCAGCTTCAAATCCAGTAATTTCTTCATTTTCAACTTCTGGGTCTAATAATTCATTACTACCTCTATCATCTTTATACATGGTATCATGGAAAGGCTGACGAGAATAATAACCAGCATTAACAAATACTTTGTGCATGTCAGTAATTTCGTAAGCAGCACCAACTTTCAAATTGAATCCAACATTGTTTATTTTACCTCCCTCTTCTCCTTGGCCAGGAGTTGAAGTATTTAAAAACTCTGTTCTTACGTGAGATTGATTAGATAATGCTCCTTGGAAAAAAGCTGATAATTGATCTTTAGAATATTCTAATTGTGTAAAGATTCCAGCATAATTTATTTGTTCTTCATAATCATAACCAAAACGTTGTGAATGGTCTGTATTTGGGTTGAAGAATACATTCCATGGGTTAATCCCTCCTGCTTCAGTTAAGTAATATGTTTCACCACCACTGTAACCTGAACTTGCACTTACTGAATCTACAGTAATAAATTCTCTAATATCTCTAAAGTGAAAACCATGATATAAACGTACATCTGCACCAACATTAAAGTTTAAGTTTTCTGTTAATTGGTTGTTGTAGTTAGTAACCAATCCATACCAATCGTGGTTATTGTTAGAACCTCTAGCATAATCTACAGATCCAATAGATTGAGCAAAACTACCTCTTCCCATAGAACCATATAATACGGTAGAAAGCTCAGACTTTTCATTAATCGTCCAATCCCAACTTAAGTTAGCTACTGGCTTGTGGTAAATGTTTCTACCTCCTGGATATACACCACCATGTAAAGTGTTTGGGCTTTCTACTCCTGTAAAACTCCAACCGTTATATCTTCTACCTCTTCCATCATTTTTTTCTGGATCTAAGTAAGTAGATATTTTATTACCTCCAGCTACTGCATGCCATTGTGGTGCACCTGTTAGCATAAAGTTTAAGGCGTGATTATCGTTAGGTTGGTAACCTACAGAAATATAATAGGTTTGTCCTTGACCTTGTGTATAATCTACATACCCATCACCTTGCCAGTGTCCAAATAAAACACCTAAAGACCAACCTTTTTCGTTTACTCCTGTTGAGTAATAAGCCGTTGATTTAATGTAATTATCGTTTCCTACCATTTGTTGTACAAAACCACCTTCTTTTCTGTCAATAGTTTTTGTTACAATGTTTACAGTACCACCAACTGAAGAAATAGCAAGCTTAGAAGCTCCTAAACCACGTTGTACTTGAACAGCGTTTGCTACGTCTAAAACACCAGCCCAGTTAGACCAGTACATTTTACCGTCTTCCATTCCATTAATTGGTTGTCCATTTAATAAGAATGCTGTATTCGTTTGGTCGAAACCACGTAAAAACATTTGTCCATCACCAAAAGCACCAGCTTGTACACTTTGTACAGAAGGCGTTGATTTTAAAACCTCTGGTAAATCTGAGCTACCAGCTTTTTCTCTAATTTGATTTGCCGTAATAGTAGAAACAGCCACAGGCGTTTTTCTATCTTCTGCTAAATCGATAATACCACTACCTATAATAACAACTTCTTCTAAAGAGTTATCAGAAGTAAGTGTAATATTTCCTAGGTCCGTATTACCACTAAATTTTACTAATACTTTACCAAAACCAACATAAGAGATTTCAACTTCTCCTTCAGTAGAATCCGTAATTAAAGTAAAATACCCATTGAAATCTGAAGACACTCCGTTGGTTGTCCCTTTTTCAATGATGTTAGCACCTGGAAGAGGTGCAGCCATTTCGGCATCCATAATTGTTCCTGTTACAGTGGTCTGCGCCATTGTAAAAGCAGTAAACATAAAAGCACCTGCTAAAAATAATAATCTTGTAATTTTTTTCATTGTATTAAAAAGATTTGTTCCTAATTTTTTTGCAAAATTACACTTAATTAATTGATAATTATTATGTAATTGTTAAGATTTTTAACACAATGAAGATATATAATAAAAGGACTGTTATTACTTTAATAAAAAAAAAGCTATTAACATGGTTTTCAACATGTTTTATGTTAAATTTTTATAATACTGCAACAAATTTAAGGTAGAAGCATCATGATTGACAAAAGTGTTATTTTTCACTTCTTTTAAAATTTTTCCAGCCAACTGTTTACCTAACTCAACTCCAAACTGGTCGAAGCTAAAAATATTCCAAACAATACCTTGTACAAATATTTTGTGTTCGTACATAGCAATAAGCTTCCCTAAGCTTTCTGGTGTTAATTTTTTAATGAAGATTGTGTTTGTAGGTTTGTTTCCTTCAAAAACTTTGAAAGACATTAACTTCTTTATTTCTTCGGAAGACAAACTCTGTGCTTCTAATTCTTTTAAAACGTCTTCTTTTGTTTTACCATTTAAAAGCGCTTCTGTTTGTGCAATAAAGTTAGAAATCAACCTGTCTTGATGGATGTTGTTTCCATGTAAACTTTCAGTAAAACCAATAAAGTCGGCAGGAATTAGTTTTGTGCCTTGATGAATTAATTGAAAAAATGCATGTTGCGAATTGGTTCCTGGTTGCCCCCAAATAACCGAACCTGTTTGATAACTAATAGGCTTTCCATTTCTATCCACACTTTTTCCATTACTTTCCATAAAACTCTGTTGCAAATAGATTGAAAATCTATTTAAATATTGAGAATAAGGAATAACAGCTTCGGTTTCAGAATTAAAAAAATTATTATACCAAACACTTATTAGTGCTAAAATTACGGGAATATTCTTATCGAATGCTTCAGATTTAAAATGCGCATCCATTTTATTAGCTCCTAATAGAAGCTTTGTAAAATTCTCAAAACCTACAGAAAGACTTATAGACAAACCAACAGCACTCCAAAGAGAAAATCTGCCTCCAACCCAATCCCAGATAGGAAAAATATTAGATTCGTCAATTCCAAAATTCTTTGCTTTTTCAATATTAGTTGAGACAGCTACAAAGTGTTTTGAAACTGTTTCTTGATTTGCATTAGAGTTTTTCGATAAAAACCAATCTTTAATAGTATTTGCATTCGTTAACGTTTCTTGAGTGGAAAATGTTTTAGAAACAATGACAAAAAGTGTGGTTTCTGGATTTAGTTTTTTAATAATTTCGTTTACATGATCTCCATCAATATTACTAACGAAATGCGTATTTAAGTGATTTTTATAATACTCAAGTGAACCAACAACCATAGAAGGTCCCAAATCGGAACCGCCAATACCAATATTAACAACATCGGTAAATGCTTTTCCTGTAAATCCTTTTTTAGAACCATTTATTATTTGAGCTGAAAAACGTTCTATTTGTTTTTTAACTTCAGTAATATTAGGGATAATATCTTTTTCATCTACACATATTTGATCCGATTTATTTGCCCTTAAAGCAGTATGTAGAACGGCTCGGTTTTCAGTTTCATTAATAATTTCTCCTGAAAAAAAGCTTTGAATAGCCTCATCTAATTTTACTTCTTTTGCAAGTTGATATAATAAAGACAGGGTTTCTTCGGTTAATCTATTTTTAGAATAATCAACATAGAAATCTTCCCATTGAACCGTTAATTTATTTGCTCGTTCTTTATCCTGAGCAAATAAATCTTTCATTTGAATCTCTTTTACAGATTGAAAGTGCGCCTGAAGTTTATTCCAGGTAACAGTAGATGTTGGATCAATCTTTGGTAAGCTCATAAAATTAATTTACCTGAGTAATTAACTTATCTGAAGGTTGTGCTGTTTCAACTTCAAATTTAATCGTATCTAATTGAACTTTTAAAGGGGCAATATATTCTAAGTATTTTGCTTTCAAAACACTTGATATTGGCTCAGCTTCAGGTAATTTTTCTCTAAACGGATCGACTTGCTTTCCGTTTTTCCAGAATCGATAACATACATGAGGCCCAGAGGTGTTTCCAGTCATTCCAACCCAACCAATAACATCGCCTTGTTTTACATATTGACCAACCTTCACATTTTGTTTTTTCATATGGAGGTATTGAGTTTCATAGGTTGTATTATGTCTTATTTTTACATAATTACCATTGCCTCTTGTATATGCAGATTTTGTAACCGTTCCGTTAGCAGTTGCTCGAATTGGTGTACCAACACTAGCAGAAAAATCTGTTCCTTTATGTGGTCTTATTTTATTACCATATAAAGCAATACGCCTTTTAAGGTTGTATCTAGACGATATACGTTTATATTCCACGGGGGCTTTTAAGAACGCACGACGTAAATTATTGGCTTCCTCGCTAAAGTAATCTTTTAAGCCTTTAACACTATCTGTTTCAAATTCGAAGGCATAGAAATCTTCATTCTTATGTTCGAAAACAGCCGCTTTAATATTGTCTATTCCAGCATATATTGTGTCGTCAATATATTTGTCTGTATAAATAACTTTAAATCTATCTCCTTTTTGAAGTCTTGTAAAATCTATGGTCCAAGCATAAATGTCAGACATTTTATAGGCTAAAATAAAACTAATTCCTTTTTGGTCTAGAGTTTCGGAAATATTACTAGAAATTACGCCAGACACTTCTTTTTCAACATATTTAATAGGTTTTCTGCTTGTATACGCATGTATTGAGTCTTGAAAATTTAATACAATATACTCTTCTCTATTAGGCTGATAGATAAAACATTTAGGCTCTTGTAATGAGTCTTT
Source organism: Xanthomarina sp. GH4-25 (assembly GCF_045363175.1). Taxonomy (NCBI): domain Bacteria; kingdom Pseudomonadati; phylum Bacteroidota; class Flavobacteriia; order Flavobacteriales; family Flavobacteriaceae; genus Xanthomarina; species Xanthomarina sp. GH4-25. Next base: position 197,611 of record NZ_JBJFLO010000004.1, on the reverse strand, counting down.
AGAACACAAAATAGTATAGGGTTTCCCTATTTGAAGTTTTCTAATATCGAAGCTATCTCTAGCTTTTTCAGCTATTTGAAATATTTGAGGATACCCAATTTTATGACGTTGCATAATTTCGCCAAAACTGTCTCCAGCCCTAACGGTATCTCTTTTTACGTAAAAATCGTTTAGATTAAAACCAAATTCGAAGATGTCTTCTGGTATAACAACAGCAAGTTCTTCTTCTTCAATTATCAAGGGCTTATCTTCTTTACAACTATTTAATCCTAAAATAATTGCAAAAATTATTAGACATCTTTTCCCCAATCTTGTAATTCTTGTTTGGTCCATAGTTCTGGAAAAAATATTCTTCTTTGATATTTTGGATGCATGTATTTTACCCATTCACTTCCTCCTGTTGCTTCAGCTGTTTTACCACCAATATTTAAATAGTGATTTGCTGTGTTATAATGTGCCATAACCCATTTTATGTTTACTGTATAATCATAATGGCGCATGGCATTTACTAAATCTTTATTTTCTTTAACTTCCTGTGGTAGCTCTTTAAACTTGGTCCACAAATTATTGGAATTATAGAATTTGGCAAATCTAATAAATTCATCTTTGTATCGTTCTTCAAAAACTGTTAATAAATAACTTTTTTTGCCTGTTTTATAGTCTTTTCCAGCAGCTTGCCAATACAAATGGTTAAAAGCATGTTCAAAAGAGGTATTTCTATCAATGGTTTCTCTAAATCTGTTATCTATTAAATTGATAAGTTCTGTAGACGCTAATTCAATTTTCCGGTATTGTGCACTTTGGAAGCCACTTGCTGGTGTAAGGGTGTTTCTAAATTTATTATATTGTTCTACATCCATGCCATCTCTCATAATCTCGAAAGAAGATGTAAGCATATCAAAATATCTGCTAACTCGCATTAATTTGGTTGAAAAGAAATCAGCTTGAATATGGACAGTTTTGGCTACTTGGTCTATTTCCCAAAGTATCATTTTAAACAACAATTCGTTGATTTGATGATACATAATAAAAACCATTTCGTCTGGCAAAACAGTACGTTGCGTTTGTAGGTCTAAAAGTGCATCTGTCTGGATATAATCCCAATAATTTATGGGCTTGCTATATAACAATCCTTTTAAATGAACATCTAAATCTTGTCCTATATCGTCGAATTTTTCTTTAAGCTGATTGGTTAATTCTTGGTCTAATTCCATTAGTTTTTTGCTACTATTTTAAATGGGTGTTTTAATCCTTTAAAAGCATTTAAATCAGCTCTTAAAGAGCCAACTGCTAGATCTGCTTGGATACGTAAAGGTACTTTATTTTTATCATTTGAAACCCATAATGTCAAGCTTTCTTCTTCTTTAAAAACTCTTCCAGCCATTACATATGGTCTAAATTTTAATGCTCTAATTTTTCCAAATTCTGTATCGATAGTTTCTTTGCCTAAATATTTTAATTTAAAGCCATAATTTTCATCATCGAAAAACATATCCACATGAACTTCATCTCCTTCTTTTAAGGTTGGAATATCTAAGTTTTCTCTTAAATAATAAAAGGTGGAAACCATGTCCTGAATATTTGGTTTAGTATCGAAAACCTTTTGTTTGTTGTGTTTGATGTTATTTACGTAGGCTTTATGTTTAACCTGATCGAAATCGATTTCAATATTTTTTGTGTGTCCACCTTCGTTTATATCTCGAATAAACTTATATGGCATGATGTTTTGTTTATCAAAATAGCTTTCATATCTATCTTCCACCTTAAAAAACCATTTGATAGCACCAGTAGTCCAGCCTTTACCAACAACATGATATACGGGTTTATTTTTGTAGGTCGCGTTTTTAACTGTAAGAGTTGCTTCTCCTGCTTTTAAAAACCCACTATAACTCATTTCAAACCGAAACCATTCGCCAACATCAAAAGAACTTTCCTTTTGAGAAAAAACTGATTGTACAAACAGGGTTATTAAAATTATTAGAAGTGATTTTTTCATACTTTATAATATCTGTAACTGTAACTTATGGAATACATTTTTATTGTCTGCTTTCCATATTACAATTACCATTCCAAATGTATAAAACTAAAAAACTCTATCCATAGTTTGGATAGAGTTTTTAGCTGTATATTTAGTTAAATATTTGTTATAATGTCCCTCTTAATTCTTGTTCGCGTTCAATAGATTCAAAAAGGGCTTTAAAATTCCCAGCACCAAAACCACGTGCTCCCATTCTTTGAATAATTTCGAAGAAAAGAGTTGGTCTATCTTCTAAAGGTTTTGTGAAAATTTGCAACAGGTAACCTTCTTCGTCGGCATCAATCATAATACCTAATTTTTTTAGGGTTTCAATGTCTTCACGCAATTCATGGCTATAAGTTTCTAATCTTCCAGGAACAGCATTGTAATACTCTTCTGGAGGTGTAGATAGAAACTCAATTCCTCTAGAACGTAAATCTGCCACAGTTTTAATTATGTCGTCTGTTGCAACTGCTATATGTTGTACGCCAGGTCCTTCATAAAAATCCAAATATTCTTCAATTTGAGATCTCTTTTTCCCCTCTGCAGGTTCGTTAATAGGGAATTTGATTCTACCGTTCCCATTACTCATTACCTTACTCATTAAGGCTGAATATTCTGTATGAATTTGTTTATCGTCAAACGAAAGGAAATTTACAAATCCCATAACATCTTCATACCATTTCACCCACGTGTTCATTTCTCCCCATCCAACATTTCCTACCATATGGTCTATATATTTCAAACCAGTAGGTTTTGGATTATAATCTGATTTCCACTCCTTAAAACCAGGCATAAAGGTTCCTTTGTAGTTTTTTCGTTCAACGAACATGTGAACAGTTTCTCCATAAGTATAAATTCCAGCTCGAACAACTTCGCCATGTTCGTCAGTTTCCACTTTTGGCTCCATATATGATTTTGCACCACGCTTTGTTGTTTCTTCGTAGGCACTTCTAGCATCGTCTACCCATAAAGCAACTATTTTAACACCATCTCCATGTTTTACAATATGATCGTTAATTGGTGATTTACTGTTTAAAGGCGTTGTTAAAACCAGTCTAATTTTATCTTGTTTTAACACATAACTAACCTCATCTTTTGACCCGGTTTCTAACCCTTTATAAGCATAGGACTGAAAACCAAAAGCTGTTTTATAAAAATGTGCTGCTTGTTTGGCGTTGCCAACATAAAATTCCACATAGTCTGTTCCTAATAAGGGAAGGAAATCTTGAGCTCCTTCAAATATTTTCTCTAATCCGTAATCTACTGATTTTATTTCTTTACTCATTTTTCAATAATTTTAATGATCTAACCAAGATTTAAAATAATCCTCGTCTGCTATTTTTAATGCTTCTTCTGTAATCTTTAATGGTTTAAACGTATCCACCATAACTGCTAATTCGTCTGTTTTAACTTTTCCAATACTACGTTCTACTGCTCCTGGGTGTGGACCATGTGGAATTCCTGCTGGATGTAAAGATATATGTCCTGCATCTACATCGTTTCTACTCATAAAATCGCCATCCACATAATATAAAACCTCATCACTATCAATATTACTGTGATTGTAAGGTGCAGGAATTGACAACGGATGATAATCGTATAATCTTGGCACAAAGCTACACACTACAAAGGCATCTGTTTCAAACGTTTGATGCACTGGAGGTGGCTGATGTATACGTCCCGTTATAGGTTCGAAATCGTGAATTGAAAGGGCATAAGGATAACTATATCCATCGTAACCTATAACATCAAACGGATGAGATGCATAAACCATTTCGAAGATGTCGTCTTGTTTCTTTACTTTCATTAAAAACTCTCCAGATTCGTTGTTGGTTTCCAATTCTTGTGGTTGACGAAGATCTCTTTCGCAAAACGGTGCATGTTCTAATAATTGCCCAAACCAATTTCTATATCTTTTTGGTGTATATATTGGTCTTCTGGATTCTACAATAAAAAGTCTGTTATCTTCTGAGTCAAAATCCATTTTATAAATTGTTCCTCTTGGCACAATTAAATAGTCGCCATATTTAAAATCTAGATTTCCTAAATGTGTCCGTAATTTTCCAGTGCCTTTATGAATGAAAATCATTTCATCTGCATCGGAGTTTTTATAAAAGTAATCAGTTGTAGACTGTTTTGGTGCTGCAAGAATAATACTGCAATCGCTATTGGTAAGAACTATTTTCCGGCTTTCTAAATAATCGTTTTCTGGTTTTACCTGAAAGCCTCTTAAACGATACGATTGGATGCTATTTTCTTTAGCAATTTTTGGGGCCACACTATATTGTTTTTTTATAGCTTTAACTTGGGTTGGCCTTTGTTCGTGATATGAATTTGTAGACATACCATCAAATCCAATGGTGCCAAATAATTGTTCGCTATAAAGGCTTCCGTCTGGTTTTTTAAACTGTGTATGTCTTTTAGGAGGAATATTTCCTAGTTTATGATAAAATGGCATTTTTTATAAAATTATAGATTAAAAGTGATGAGTTATGAGTTGGAATTTCAACTTCATAAAAACTCAAAACATTCTAAAAACAAATTGAATACTAAGGTACTAAAATTAATAAGATTTCTACTAATGTAGAAGTGACAAATACGACTACCTATTCTGGGTTTCTTTTAAGAAGAAACTGAAGATGACTTAATAAGTTTTTCCAAAATGGTTTCATAGTTTTACAAATATCGGAAATTTATCTGATATTTTATTTTATCAATTATTACAATATGTTTTTATAAAAAAAACACTCTAAAACCAGAATCCGAGATTAAAATACCAAATACTTTGATCGGCTTCAGGAGAATAAGAATACTTTATTTCTATAGGTCCTAAAATAGTTTCCATAGAATACCCTAAAGCATAACCTGTATAGTCTGGAGATGTTATCCACTCGCCATCATCAAAAATATTATCTGCTATATTAGAATAGTTAGCTGCAATATTTAAATGGTTTTTCTTAAAAATTTCGTAATCTAAAGATAAAACTCCTTTAACAAAACTATTTCCTGAAATGGAAATAAAATCGTAACCATAAAACGATTCAAAATTATTTATAAAATCGTTTCCATAACCTCCAAGTGCAAAGTTTAAATACGGATTATCATTCTCTCCAATATTAAAACCTCCTTGTGTTGTAATGTTTGCAGTAAATTTATCTGAAAAACTATATGCATAACCTATCGTGGCTTTTGCAATTGAAAATTGATTAAAATTGTTATTAAAATCTGAAGAATATAAATACAAATGGAAGTCGCTGTCAAAAAAAATGCCTTCGTTTGGAAAATACTTATTATCGTAAGAATCGTATTTAACCTTTCCATACAAACTTAAGTAATCGCTGTTTTCAAAAACAGTCCTTTTTTCGTTGTCTCCCGTTAAAACAGTCTCTGAAGTTATTTTAAGTCTTTTATGCTCTGCACCAAGAATTAACGACAAGTCTTTGGTGAAAAGTGTTTGCAAATAAAACTGATTGGTAAGGTCTTTTAGTTGCACATCTAATTTGTTCACATTTATGGTCTCTAATTCTTCATCTGTTAATAAACCTGTTGCTGGAATGACTTTTTTAAATTGGTTATAATTAGATTTTAAACCAATACTCCAGTAAAATCCTTTATCAATATAATATTCAAAATTATATCTAATATTATCTCCAACTATAAAATCGAAAGAAAGCACATCGTTTTTAAATAATAATTGCCTCTTAGTTAAATTTACTAAAGCAGCCGTTTTATACAAATCGTCATAATGAACTCCAAGCTTGAAGAATGTTGTAATAGAACTCTCTTTTAAGGTTAGATACATATCATATCCATCGTTACTTACAGATGGTTTTAATTGATTAATGACACTTTCAAAATTATTGGTTGCTGCTAAGTTGTTTACACCATCAACATATTGATTGTATTTTAATTTAACTCTCTGTTTAAATTTTAGTTTACCTAAAATATAAGCGTCTGTATATTTTTCATTTCCTTCAATATAAATCTCGTTAATTTTAATACTGTCTACTGGTTGTATATGAACATGTTTTGCAGGTTTTTGAGTTTGCATTGAAGCAATATGTTTTAAAGCATCTATTTTTTTACCTGCAGCTTTTTCGCCATTTGAAATTATAGCTCTTCCATCACTAAAAGAGATAACGGTATAATCTGATATGTCTGGTTTTATATAAACATCTGTTTTTTTAGATTTCTCCTTCATATCATTAATCGTTCTGTAATTATTAATTTGAAGTAGTATGTCTGGAGCAGATATTAATTCTTCTCTAGTTGCTAAACCATCTTGAACATCGACACCAATAATTAAATTCATGCCTTTTGCTTTTAATTCATCAATAGGGTAATTGTTTACAACTCCTCCATCTATCAATATTTGATTGTCTATGGTTACAGGCTGAAATAAGGATGGGAACGCGCCACTTGCTGTAATAGCTAATGGTAAACTGCCTTTATCCAGAACGACAGCTTGACCAGTTTCCACATTAGTAGCCATACAAAAAAATGGGATGGGCAATTTACTAAAGTCATCTACATCGCTAACATGCAAGGTTAATTTAGATAGCAAGCTAAGCATGTTCTGACCACGAGATAAGGCTGAAGGTAATTTTATTTTAAAATGTTCAAAAGGTAAAGTAAATGCATATTTTTCTGAATTATCTCGTTCATAAAAAGTTTTTGCTGCTCGTGGTAATTCGTCGTTAATAATTTTATCGAAATTAACATCTTTAAAAATAGAATCGATATCTTTTCCTGAATAACCTGATGCATAAAGCGAGCCTATTATAGCTCCCATACTTGTTCCTGCAACATAATCTATTTTAATTCCAAGGCTATCAATAACTTTTAACACGCCAATGTGAGCTAGTCCTTTTGCGCCTCCTCCACTTAAAACCAAACCTATTTTAACATCGTCAGGTTTTTGTTCTTGAGAGAAGGTGTTAAATGAATAAACTAATAATATGATTAGAAAAAAGTATTTCATGAATTGTGATAGTGATTATATATTTTATTAGCTCTTGAAATTCCAACAACATCTTCTAACTCATCCAATTTTGCATTAGATATACGTTTTACAGATTTAAAAGTTTTTAACAGCTCTACTATAGTTTTGTCTCCAATACCTGGAATGGTTTCTAGTTCTGTGTTTAAAGCTGTTTTGCTTCTTTTATTTCTGTGATGCTCAATCCCAAATCTGTGGGCTTCGTTTCTAAGTTGTTGAATGATTTTTAAAGTTTCACTTTTTTTATCTAAATATAAGGGAATTGGATCGTCTGGATAAAATAATTCTTCCAAACGTTTCGCAATTCCGATGACTGCAATTTTTGAGCGTAATTGTAACGCATCCAAACTTTTTAATGCAGAAGAAAGCTGTCCTTTACCTCCATCGATAATAATCAATTGCGGAAGCGATTGCTTTTCATCCAACAGCCGTTTATAACGTCTATACACCACTTCTTCCATAGAGGCAAAATCGTCTGGACCTTCAACTGTTTTAATATTAAAATGACGATACTCTTTTTTACTTGGTTTCCCATTTTTAAACACGACGCAAGCTGCCACTGGATGTGTCCCTTGGATATTAGAGTTATCGAAACATTCTATATGCCTTGGTTCTTTAGTTAAGCGTAAATCGGCTTTCATTTGCGCCATAATTCTATTGGCATGTCTGTCTGGATCTACAATTTTCACTTGCTTTAATTGTTCTAAACGATAGTATTTTGCGTTGCGAATAGATAAATCTAAAATATGTTTTTTATCTCCTAATTGAGGTACAACTACTTTGATCTCTTCTCCCAAATTAATTTTAAATGGTACATAAATGTCTTTCGAGTTAGAATGAAAACGTTGTCTTAATTCAATAATTGCTAGCTCTAACAAATCCTTGTCTGACTCTTGAAGTTTTTTCTTTATCTCCAAGGTATGAGAACGAATGATGGAACCATAGGACAATTGCAAAAAATTGACATACCCATAACTTTCATCGCTTATAATTGAAAACACATCTACATTGCTAATTTTTGGATTTACAATGGTCGATTTTGCTTGATAATTTTCTAATACTTCAATTTTTTCTTTAATTATTTGAGCCTCTTCAAACTGCATAGCTTCAGAAAGTTGCTTCATTTGCTGCTTAAATTGCAATAAAGAGTCTTTAAAGTTTCCTTTTAAAATTTCTTTAATGGCGTGAATTCCTTCATTATAATCTTCAAGGGTTTGGAAATCTTCACATGGTCCTTTACAGTTTCCCAAATGATACTCTAAACAAACTTTATATTTTCCAGCTTGTATTTTTTCTTCAGACAAATCGTATTTACAAGTCCGTAGTTTATACAAACCTCGAATTAAATCCAGCAAGGTACTAACGGTTCTCATACTGGTATATGGTCCAAAATATTCGCTTCCATCTTTTATAACACGTCTGGTAGAGAACACTCTAGGAAAACGTTCGTTTTTAATACAAATCCACGGATAGGATTTGTCGTCTTTTAAAAGTACATTGTATCGAGGCTGATACTTTTTAATTAAATTATTTTCTAATAAAAGAGCATCCGTTTCTGTATTTACCACAATATGCTTGATGGTGGCAATTTTTTTGACAAGCACTTTGGTTTTTCCGTAATCATGCTGCTTCGTAAAGTAAGAGCTAACCCTTTTTTTTATATTTTTAGCTTTTCCAACATATAGAATAACCCCATCTGCATCAAAATATTGATACACCCCTGGCTCACTTGGTAAGGTTTGCAATTGTATTTCAAGCGAGGTTTTGCTCATTAACGAATACTAGGTCTTTTTAGATGTTAAAAAGTATGTTTTTAGAATGAAATAGCTTTTTAAGAGCTTTTACCAAAGGTAATTCTTTTAATTTTTTTAGTTTTAAAATCAGTCTTAAATTATTTTAAAAAAAAATAAATAAATAAATTACATCAACATACTATTTAACTAACTTGCTTCACTTTTTTAAAACTTTGAAATGGAAAAACAAATTATAGGCAGAGTTGATAAAATTGACTTTCCGAAGTTAGATTTATTTCATATTGATGCTAAAATAGATACTGGAGCTTATACTTCGGCCATACATTGTTCTGAAATCATTGTTGAAGGTGAAAAACTAAAATGTACCTTTTACAGTAAGGGGCATCCAAATTTTAGTGGCAAACAGGTCGTTTTTGATAGTTACTCTAAAACCGATGTAAAAAGTAGTAACGGTTACAAAGAAAATAGGTTTAAAATTAAGTCTGAAGTTATCATTTTTGACAAAACATATAAGATTAACTTAACTCTAAGTACCAGAGACGATATGAAATTTCCGGTTTTAATTGGTAGGCAATTTTTAAGTAAAAAATTTCTTGTAGATGTCGATGAACAGGATGTGTCATTTAAAAAAAAGCAATCCATCTAATTTTAAATATAAAAAACAAACACATGAATATTGTTATTTTATCTAGAAACCCACATTTATATTCAACCCAGAGATTGATTGAAGAAGGGAGAAAAAGAAACCATAAAGTAGAAGTTATCGATCCTTTAAAGTGCGACATTATTATTGAAAAAGAAAAGCCTAGCATATATTATAAAGATAGATATTTAGATTATGTAGATGCCATTATTCCAAGGGTTGGAGCATCAATAACCTTTTATGGCTGTGCTGTTGTAAGGCAATTTGAAATGATGGGAGTGTTTTCTATTGTGTCTTCTGGAGCTATTTTACGTTCTAGAGACAAGCTAAAAAGCTTACAGCTTTTAAGCAAAGCCGGAATTGGCATGCCCAAAACAGTTTTTACTAATTATTCAAGAGATGTTGAAGAAGTTATAGAACATGTTGGAGGGGTTCCGGTAATTATTAAATTATTAGAAGGTACCCAAGGTTTGGGAGTCGTTTTAGCTGAATCAAAAAATGCTGCAGAATCTGTACTTGAAGCCTTTAATGGATTAGAAGCTCGGGTGATTGTCCAAGAATTTATTAAAGAAGCAAAAGGAGCCGATTTAAGAGCTTTGGTTGTAGATGGACAAGTGGTAGGAGCTATGAAACGCCAAGGCAAGGAAGGTGAGTTTCGTTCTAATTTACATCGTGGTGGATCTGCTAATATTATTAAACTAAGTACAGACGAATTAAAATTAGCCATGAATGCAGCTAAAGCCTTAAAACTTCCTGTTTGTGGTGTAGACATGTTACAATCTGCACGTGGCCCACTATTATTAGAAATAAACTCCACTCCAGGGTTAGAAGGCATTGAAGGTGCTACTGGAAAAAATATTGCTAGAGCCATTATTACTTATATTGAAAAAAATAAATAAATGACTTACGCACATAAAGAATACATCACTATTCTAGGTAAAAAAATTAAAGCTGGCGAAAGTTGCGAGCTTAATTTTGGCGTTGCAAATTTACATACGTCCTCAAGCATCGATGTACCTGTTTTTGTTGAAAGATCTAAAAAACCAGGTCCTGTAGTTTTGTTTACTGCTGGCATTCATGGTGACGAAGTAAATGGAGTTGAAATTGTAAGACAGATTATTGCAAAAGGTATTAATAAACCGAAATCTGGAACCATTATTTGTATGCCAATTATTAACGTTTTTGGTTTTATAAATTTAAAGCGTGAGTTTCCTGATGGTCGTGATTTAAATCGTGTTTTTCCAGGAATTAAAAAAGGTTCTTTGGCTAGTCGTGTGGCTTTCGAGCTAACAACAGAAATTGTTACCGATGTCGATTTTATTCTAGATTTTCATACTGGAGGAGCTGGAAGATTTAATGCACCTCAAATACGAATTGCGAAAAACAACCCTAAATTAAATGAGCTAGCTAATGTTTTTGGAGCTCCTTTTGTCTTTTATTCCAAACATTTAAAAAAATCTTTTCGTAATACCAGCTATAAGCTAGGAAAGACCATGTTGCTTTTTGAAGGTGGAAAATCTTTTCATATAGACAATAATGTAACCAATACAGGTGTTAATGGAGCCAAAAGAATTTTACATCATTTTGGAATGTTACAATCAAAATTTAAAGTGTCTCCACCCAAAAAAGAACCTCTTTTTATAACAGGTGGTAAGTGGCAACGTGCTAATTACTCTGGCATGTTTAAAGCATCAGCAACTATAAGCACTAAAGTAAATGCTGGAGATATTATTGGAAATATAACAGATCCATATGGGAAGTTTAACCATTTTGTTAAGGCAAATTATACAGGATATATTATTAATGTCAATGAATCTCCTATTGTTTATCAAGGTGACGCGTTGTTTCATATCACCACAAATTTGAAAAAATAGTTTGATGCTAAAAGCCGAATTACGAAAAATTTACAAGCTAAAACGTCAAGAATTAGATTCTGAAGCAATTGAAGAATTTAGTTTACAAATTGCTAACCAGCTTTTAACCTTATCTATTTGGGATTTTTCATTCTATCATCTTTTTCTTTCTATTGAAGAGCACAAGGAAGTAAATACAGATTATATTTTAAACATCCTTTCAGGAAAAGATAAAAACATTGTGATTTCTAAAAGTGATTTTTCTACTGGAAATATGGATCATTTTCTTTTAACTGATGGAACTGTTATTAAAAAAAATAACTATAACATTCCAGAGCCTGTAGATGGAATCGAGATTTCTAATCAAAAAATTGATGTGGTTTTTGTGCCTCTTTTAGCTTTCGATTTACAAGGACATCGTGTTGGTTATGGTAAGGGTTTTTACGATAGATTTTTAGCTGAATGCAAACCAGAAACTATTAAAATTGGTTTATCATTTTTTGAAGCAGAAACCAACATCGAAGATATATTTGAAAACGATATGGCTTTAAATTATTGCGTAACGCCAAAGCAGGTTTATTCGTTTTAATTAATCTTCAGTAAACGCTTTTTTATTAAAGAAAACAAGCAATCCAAAACCTGTACTTATAGCCACATCAGCTACATTAAAAACGGGTTCAAAAAAGGTAAAATAGTCTCCTCCATAAAATGGCAACCAATCAGGTAAATAGCCTTTCCAAATAGGGAAATAGAGCATATCTACAACTTTCCCATGTAGCAATGTATCGTAACCTCCTTCCGTTGGTAAAAACGAAGCCACTTGCCCAAAACTATCATTAAACAAAACACCATAAAAAACGGAGTCCAAAATATTTCCTAAAGCGCCAGCAAAAATAAAAACAATTGCCCAAATTAATACCCTAGGACTTTGTTTTTTTACAGAATCAAATAACCAGTAACCAATCCCAAAAATGGCTACAATTCTAAAAATAGTCAAGGATAATTTGGCTGTTCTATCTGAAATAAAGGAAATAAAATCGCTTAACTTGGTTCCCCAAGCCATACCATCATTTTCTACAAAATATATTTTAAACCACGAGAATACCTGAAGCTCTTCGCCAATAACAAAATGAGTTTTAATGTAGATTTTGCTTATTTGATCGATCAATAAAATAAGGATGATGAAGAGAATGGATTTTTTTATGGTCATATTATTTCCCACGATCCCGATTTTCGGGAGGAATATTTTATATTAATAGTAGATTTTTTTTTCAAAAATAGGCATATTATTCAGTTTTGGTAACAGTAATATTCCCATTTATCGAATTTAACAAGATTTCTCGACTTCCTTGGGTTAAAACCTCTTGCTTTACATCTCCATGTTTACTTGAGGCTTGAACTGTAACCAGATTTGTTGCTACATGAATATCACCATGAATGGTATTTACTAAAAGGTTCCCTTGAAAATTTTTAGATTGAAAAGAACCATTAATTAATTCTGTAGTCACTTGATTATAGCTTCCCGTTATAAACACCGAAGCAATGTTGCTTGTAATAATAATGTTTAAATGTTCAGGAATTAGTATTGTTAATTCGATGGAAATAAGTTTATGAACACTCCTTTTATCATCATCTGCAACAAACAACGGCTGATAAACACTTGAAACCTGTAATTGATTGTTTTGTAAATGCGTTACTAAAACCACATGCTCGCTGTTTTCTCCTTCAACAAAAGATTCTATTGAAATATCTTTAGTTTTTGCTGTCTTAATTGTTATTTTAAAAACAGAACTCCCATCGATATTAATCGTTGAAACCCCTTCAGAAGAAAAAAATTTATTTGTAGTTTTTTGAGCTTGGATTTGAAACACAAAAAATAAAAAGACAATGTATAAAGATGGCTTCATATATTAAAAATTAAAACCTTTTGGTTTAAACAAAACCTATAAAAAAACGCCTCAAAAAATTGAAGCGTTCGTGTATATTAAAATGGGCTCCTTTATTATCAGGAGTTTATTGCATGTTTTTAGCTTCAATACTCAATGTGGCATGAGGCACTAACTTTAAACGATCTTTGTTTATTAGTTTTCCAGTTACTCTACAAACACCATAGGTTTTGTTTTCAATTCTAATAAGTGCATTTTTTAAGTCACGAATAAACTTTTCTTGTCTAATAGCTAATTGCGAATTTGCTTCTTTACTCATGGTTTCGCTACCCTCTTCAAACGCTTTAAAAGTAGGCGACGTATCGTCTGTACCATTATTTAAATCGTTCATGTAAGCACTTTTTATTAAATCTAAATCGTGTTGTGCTTTTACAATTTTCTCCTGGATTAACACTTTAAATTCTGCTAAATCCTTATCTGCATACCTTATGTTTAATTCGTTTGCCATGTTCTTAATGTTTTTGAATAAATAACCTCGTATTTACATCGTCAAATACAACTTCTATACCATTATTTATCTGATCAATAATTTCTAATTCTTCTGTTAAAGTTTCTGCTTTAATATACATCATATTCGCTTGTACAGCATCCACTATTTTATCATCTTTTTGAAGTTGTACATCTATCCTATCTGTTACTTCAAAACCTGAATCTTTACGTAAGTTTTGAATACGATTAACGAGCTCTCGTGCAATCCCTTCTTTTCGTAATTCTTCAGAGATAGTGACATCTAAAGCTACAGTTAATGCACCTTCGTTAGCAACCAACCAACCTTCAATATCTTGTGATGTTATCTCTACATCTTCAAGCCCTAAAGTAATACTTTTTCCGTTAATTACAACCTCCATTTCACCACTTTGCTCGATTTTTTTAATGTCTTCTGAAGTGAAACCAACAATTGTATTAGCTATCAATTTCATATCCTTACCAAATCGTGGTCCAAGAGTTTTAAAATTAGGTTTAATTTGTTTAACTAAGATATCTGAAGCATCTTCTAATAGCTCTATTTCCTTAACGTTTACTTCATGTTTGATTAATTCTGCAACTGCTAGAATCTCTTCCTTTTGTTGTTTAGAATCTATAGGAATCATGATTTTTTGTAGTGGTTGTCTTACTTTAATTTTCTCCTTAGCTCTTAACGATAATACCAAAGAAGATATTGTTTGGGCTGCTTCCATTTTGCGTTCTAAACTCTTATCTACAAAACTTTCATTAAATGTTGGAAATTCAGCTAAATGTACACTTTCAAAAGTCTCTTTTCTCGATACTGAATTTAAATCCAAATACAACCTATCCATAAAGAAAGGTGCTATGGGTGCTCCTAACTTAGCAATAGTTTCCATACAAGTATAAAGCGTTTGATAAGCTGAAATTTTATCTTGCTGGTAATCGCCTTTCCAGAAACGCCTTCTACTTAAACGTACAAACCAGTTACTCACGTAATCTTGTGTGAAATCTGAAATAGCTCTGGCTGCTTTTGTAGGCTCGTAATCTGCATAAAAAGCATCTACTTTCTGAATTAAAGTATGTAATTCTGAAAGAATCCATCTATCAATTTCAGGTCTTTCGTTTAATGGAATATCTGTTTCAGTATAACTAAAATTATCCAGATTTGAATATAAAGTAAAGAAGGAATAGGTGTTGTAAAGGGTTCCAAAGAACTTACGTTTTACTTCCTCAATGCCATCTACATCAAATTTTAAATTGTCCCAAGGATTGGCATTCGCTATCATATACCAACGAGTAGCATCAGCTCCATAAGTCGATAAAGTCTCAAAAGGATCTGTGGCATTCCCAAGACGTTTGGACATTTTCTGTCCGTTTTTGTCTAAAACCAAACCATTAGAAACCACATTTTTATAAGCAACCGAGTCGAAAACCATAGTTCCTATAGCATGTAAGGTATAGAACCAGCCACGAGTTTGATCGACACCTTCTGCAATGAAATCAGCTGGAAAAGCATTTTTCTCATCAATTAATTCTTTATTTTCAAACGGATAGTGCCACTGTGCATAAGGCATAGAACCAGAATCGAACCAAACGTCAATTAAATCTGCTTCTCGTTTCATGGGTTGTCCAGACTTCGACACTAAAACAATTTCATCTACAATGTTTTTATGCAAATCGATTGTTGCATAGTTTTCTTCGGAGTTGTTACCAATTTCAAAATCTTCAAAAATATCTTTTGAAAGAACTCCTGCCTCAACAGCTTTAGCCATTTCAATTTTCAATTCTTCTACAGAACCAATGCAAATTTCTTCTTTCCCATCTTCAGTTCTCCAGATTGGCAATGGAATTCCCCAATAACGCGAACGCGATAAGTTCCAATCGTTGGCATTGGCTAACCAATTTCCAAAACGACCTGTTCCTGTTGCTTTTGGTTTCCAATTGATGGTTTCATTTAACTCAAACATTCTCTCCTTAACATCAGTTACTTTAATAAACCATGAATCTAATGGATAGTATAAAATTGGTTTATCTGTTCTCCAGCAGTTTGGATAACTGTGTTTATATTTCTCAACCTTAAAGGCTTTGTTTTCTTCTTTTAATTTAATGGCAAGTTCCACATCTACCGAACGTTCTGGTGCTTCGCCATCGTTATAATATTCATTCTTTACATATTTACCTGCATATTCACCCATTTCTGGCCTGAATTTTCCTTGTAAGTCAACCAATGGAACAAGATTATCATTCTCGTCTTTCACTAACATTGGTGGTACTTCTGGCATTGCCTGTTTAGCAACCATGGCATCATCTGCTCCAAAAGTTGGGGCAGTATGTACAATTCCTGTTCCATCTTCCGTAGTTACGAAATCTCCTGAAATGATTCTAAAAGCATTTTCTGGATGATCGTTTGGTAACGCGTAAGGCAACAATTGTTCATAGGTAATTCCTACCAAATCTTTCCCTTTAAATTCTTTTACAACGTAAAACGGAATTTTTTTATCTCCAGATTTATAGTCTAATAATTCTGGTTTCGTTTCTACTTTCTTAAATTTTCCGTCGAACTGTTTGTTAACTAAAGACTTTGCTAAAACAACGTTAATTGGCTCAAACGTATATTGATTGTACGTTTCAACTAAAACATAATCAATTTTTGGTCCAACGGTTAATGCTGTATTACTTGGCAGTGTCCAAGGCGTTGTGGTCCAAGCCATAAAGTAAATCGTTCCTTCATTTTGTAAAAAATCTGGAAGTGAATCTTCATTGGCTTTAAATTGAGCAACAACTGTAGTGTCAGTAACATCTTGATAGGTTCCTGGCTGATTTAATTCATGCGAGCTCAATCCTGTTCCTGCTTTTGGCGAATAAGGCTGAATGGTGTAGCCTTTATACATCAAGCTTTTGTTATAGATTTCCTTTAACAACCACCAAACAGACTCCATGTATTTAGGATCGTAAGTAATGTATGGATCGTCCATATCTACCCAATAACCCATTTTTTGGGTAAGGTCATTCCAAACGTCTGTATATCTCATGACAGCTTTTCTACAAGCTGCATTGTAATCTTCAACAGAAATGGTTTTACCAATATCTTCTTTGGTAATTCCTAATTCCTTTTCAACACCAAGTTCAATGGGTAATCCATGTGTATCCCAACCAGCTTTACGCTTTACTTGGAATCCTTTCATGGTTTTATAACGAGGAAAAATATCTTTAATAGCACGAGCTAACACATGGTGAACCCCTGGCAATCCATTTGCCGAAGGAGGTCCTTCGAAAAACACAAAGGGTTTATTACCTTCTCTTGTTGTAACGCTCTTTTCAAATATGTTGTTTTCTTGCCAATAGTTGCTTATTTCATTCGCTACATTTGGCAAGTCAAGTCCTTTATATTCAGGGAATTTTGTACTCATTGTATCATTCATTCTTTTCGACCTGCGAAAATAATGATTTTTAAGAAAATAGGCATTGAATTATAGGTTTTTAAACTATAAAGTTTACCAAATCCTCAATTTTAGAAATCAATTGAATTTTAATAACCGTATTTTTCAAGGCTATTTTATTGTATTTAGAAACAAATATGGTTGAGAACCCTAATTTTTCAGCTTCCAGAATACGCTGTTCCACACGCTGTATTGGACGGATTTCCCCAGATAAACCAACCTCTGCAGCAAAGCAAACATCTTTTTGTAAAGCTTCGTCTTCATTCGATGATAAAATGGCTGCAACGACTGCTAAATCGATTGCTGGGTCGTCAACCGTAATACCTCCTGTAATATTCAAAAAGACATCCTTTGCGCCCAACCTAAAACCAGCTCTTTTTTCTAAAACAGCCAATAGCATGTTCAAGCGTTTGGCATTAAATCCTGTGGCAGAACGCTGTGGCGTTCCATAAACAGCAGTGCTAACCAGGGCTTGCACTTCTATCATTAACGGACGCATGCCTTCTAGAGTTGCGGCTACGGCATTTCCTGAAAGCTCATCGTCTTTTTTGGAAATTAATATTTCACTTGGGTTTGATACTTCCCTTAATCCTGAACCTTGCATTTCGTAAATACCTAATTCGTTAGTCGATCCAAATCGGTTTTTGTTGGCTCTAAGAATTCGGAACACATGATTTCTGTCGCCTTCAAATTGTAAAACCGTATCGACCATGTGTTCTAAAATTTTTGGTCCTGCAATGTTACCATCTTTGGTTATATGCCCAATTAGAATTACTGGAGTTGCAGTTTCTTTTGCAAATTTTATTAGTTCTGTAGTGCACTCTTTTATTTGAGAAATGCTTCCTGAAGAAGACTCAATATAATCGCTATGTAAAGTTTGAATAGAATCTATGACAATGATGTCTGGTTCCAGATCCTCAATTTGCTTGAAAATGTTTTGAGTTTTTGTTTCGGTTAAAATGTAACAATTACTACTATTTGGATTGATGCGTTCAGCACGCATTTTTATTTGCTTCTGGCTTTCTTCACCAGAAACGTATAAGGTTTTATAAGGTAATTTTAAAGCTATTTGAAGTAATAAGGTACTTTTTCCAATACCAGGTTCGCCTCCCAACAATATTAATGAACCAGGAACAATACCACCACCAAGCACGCGATTAAATTCTTGATCACTTGTTGCCATTCTAGCATCTTGAGAGGCGTCAATCTCATTAATTAATAAAGGTTTTGAAACTCTTTTTGATGCTGAAGTTGGCGATTTCCAATCGCTTTTTTCTGCTTTCTGAATCACTTCCTCTGTAATGGTATTCCACTCCTTGCAAGCCGTACATTGCCCTTGCCATTTAGAATATTGTGTGCCACAATTTTGGCAAAAAAAAGTTGTTTTTACTTTAGCCATGTTTACCTTCCGAGACATCGGAAATCTTTAATTAATAACCGAAATCTGCTTTAATTTCATCTGCTTTCTCCAAAACTAAATCTTTTGTAATACCTCCAATTTCTTCTAAAACATAAGCGGATTGATAGGTTTTCATTGCTTTTTTTGGTTCTCCAGTTTCTTCATAAAAACGAGCTAAATAATAGCTTCCTAACATGGTTTCAGGATACTGTTTTCTAGCAATTTTACCCAGATCTTCAAAATACGCATACTTTTCCGTTTTTTCAATAGCAGCTTCAATCGCTTTAAAATCGTTAATAAGAATTTGTTTATCAATACCAAATAAATCCAGAATGGTTTGATACTTTTCTTCTAAATAAGTTACTGGAGACGATTCCAGTTTTAATATGGTGTCTTTATATTCCTTTTTACTGATAGGTTGATATACAAAAAAGATTTTCTGCAATGCGTCTGGAATGATATAAGCCGGTAAAGAATAATGTGAAGGTTCTTCTAGTTTTTTAAAATTATAAAGAATATTCTTGTTGTCTATTCCTGAAATGGCAGTGTTTAAAGCTTCTGTATTGGTTTTTATGGATGCAACATCATTATCTGAAGTTGCTAAATAATAAAATATTTTAGTCTGAAATTTACTAAGCTTTTCAGGAATGTAGGCAGTCATATCTGGTGCTAAATCTGGGCTAATAGCTATGTAAGCTTTGAATAACGGATCACCTTTTAATAAATAATAATTGATAAAATTAGCCGTTTCTCCATGTCCAATTGCTACTCTAAAGCTTTCTGTTCTATAATTTTTTTCTATATGAGGAATTAATTCCATACCTATAAATTCGAAAAAAGCTGCACCTGATTCAATAGGCAACGAGTTTTGTTCTGAATAATACACATCATTATTTCTAGTATCTATCTGATTAACACCTACAACAATAGCATCTGGCATGTCGTCCCAATAGGAATAATAATCGACATTTCCAGCTACTGCCTCAAACATATAATCGCCATCAAAAACCATAATTATGGGATATTTTTTATCAGGATGATCATCGTAACCTCTTGGTAATTGAATTTTTACTTCTCGCGTTTCTGCTAATTTTGCAGAATTAAACGGTTCGTAAATAACTTGTGCTTTTATAAATTGAACACAAACAAAAAAGACTAGTAGGTAGATGTATTTTTTCATTTTAACATGGTTAAGGATGCCATGCAAGGTAGTAAATTACCAATAAGATTTAAAATAATAGGTATTTAAACTTCATCTTTATTATTGCAAATTTCTTCTTTTCTATTCTTATTTAAAATTGGCAATAACATTAAAGATACGCCTCCTCCTAGGACAAGTAATAATGTTTGCGAAGTCCAGACAATCCAGCCAAACGCAATGCTTGGCGACTCTGGAATAGCAAAAAGTGAAAAGGCAGCATACACAGCAATTGGATAAGACCCAATACCACCATTTGTTGCTGCAATACTAAAACTAGCAGAAATGAAGCCTATTAAGATAGCCCCAAAAGGAATGCTATTTAACTCGGTTAATGAAAAAGATGTTACATAAAACATGGCAATATACATGCTCCATATAAAAATAGTATGCCCAATAAAAGCCCATTTCTTTTTCATTTTAAAAATACTTAAAACACCTTCTAATAGACCAGAAACAAAAGTTTTTATTTTTACTGCAAAGACTGATTGACTAGTTTTAATAACTTTAAAACCAAGAAGCAGAAAACCTGAAACAGCAAATAACCCAATAACTAAATGTAATGGATTAAATTTTTCAGCAAAAAACTGATAGATAAAATCGAATTGTATAAAAAGTGTGATGCATATAATAATTATCATTACCAGTAAATCTGCCATACGCTCTGAAACTATGGTTCCAAAGCCTTTTTCAAACGGAACATCTTCATAGGTTGTTAAAATGGATGCTCTAGCAACTTCACCAGCTCTTGGGATGGTATAATTTATTAAATAAGCTGAAAAAACAGCCATAATACTGTTGCCTAATTTCACTTTACACCCTAAAGGCTCTAGTAGGAATTGCCATCTATAAGCCCTTGACAAATGACTTAATAGTCCACAAAACATACCTAATAAAATCCAGCCGTAATTGGCATTCTTAAAATAATTAAGCAATTCGTTTAAAGGAACTTTCGATAAAGAATACCATATTAAAAAAACTCCCAATAAAATTGGGAGCAGGATTTTAAGATATTTTTTAATCAATGGATTCAATCTTTATATCAATCTATTGGTTGCTTCGTCTGGAAACACTAAAGATGGCTTGAATATTTTAGCCTCTTCAAGATCCATAAATGCATAGGTAATTAGAATAAGCGTATCTCCAACAGCAACTTTTCTGGCTGCTGCTCCATTTAGTGTAATTTCTCCACTATCTCTTGGACCTGGAATTACATAAGTTTCCAAACGTTCTCCATTGTCGTTATTTACAATCTGAACTTTTTCACCTTGAATAATATTAGCGGCATCCATTAAATCTTCATCGATAGTAATACTACCAATATAATTAAGGTCTGCACCTGTACATTTTACTCTGTGAATTTTAGATTTTACAACTTGTATTTGCATGTGGCAAAGGTAATTAATTTAGTGCGATATTATCAATTAATCTGATATCGTCTGCATACACAGCAATAAACGCACGATAGGTTTTATTTTTTGTTTTTCTCTTAACAGGTTTTAATGTTTCTTCATCAGCAATAATAACATATTCTAATGTTAATAATTTATGCTTAGAAAATTCATTCTCAACCCATTCTATAACTTTATTAGCACTTTTTGTGCCAAACTTTTTCTTGGCAGCTTTTAATGTTTTGTATATAAAAGGTGCTGCTTGCTTATAGTCTTTCTTTAATCTTACATTTCTAGAACTCATGGCTAATCCATTGGTTTCCCTAAATATATCGCAACCAACAATAGTTACAGGAATCTGGTGCTTTTCAACCAGTTTTTTTATAATTGTTAATTGCTGAAAATCTTTTTTACCAAAATAAGCGTAATCTGGTTTTACAATTTCAAACAAGCGCTTAACTATCGTTCCAACACCATCAAAGTGCCCTGTTCTAAATTTACCTTCCATTTCAAATTCTAAACCGTCAAAAGAAAAATGTTCAGCAATGGTATTTGTGCCATAAATATCTATTACAGTTGGTGCGTAAACAATAATATCTTTATTTAAACTTGCTAATAAATGCGTATCTGCTTCTAATGTTCTTGGATATTTCTTAAGATCTTCTTTATTGTCAAATTGTGTTGGATTTACAAAAATACTTACAATAACAACATCGTTATTTTTAAAGGCTTCCTCGACTAAAGATAAATGTCCTTGGTGCAAAGCTCCCATTGTTGGCACAAAGCCAATAGACAAATCTTTTGTTTTGATTTGCTTGATGGTTTTTTGAATTTGAGTTTTTTCAGTAAAAATCTTCACCTTTAATAAAATATTAACGCGTGCAAACTTAATATTTTACAATGAATCTGCATAAATTTTTGTACTTTTGCGTGTTTTTTATTTTGAATTACCAAAAGCAATAAGTATATGAAAGATAAGAGGATATTATACGTATCATCTGAAGTTGTACCATATTTACCTGAAACTGAAATTTCTTCTATGTCGTTCGAAGCGCCAAGAATGGTAAATCAACAAGGAGGGCAAATCCGAATTTTTATGCCACGATATGGGAATATTAATGAGAGAAGACATCAGTTGCATGAAGTAATTAGGCTCTCTGGTATTAATTTAGTTATTAATGATTTGGACATGCCTTTAATCATTAAAGTGGCCTCAATCCCTAAAGAACGTATTCAAGTTTATTTTATAGATAACGATGAATATTTTAAAAGAAAAGCTACGTTAACTGATGAAGATGGAAATTTATTTCCAGATAATGACGAACGTGCCATTTTCTTTGCAAAAGGCGTTATTGAAACAGTTAAAAAATTAAACTGGTCTCCAGATATTATTCATGTTCATGGTTGGTTGGCATCGTTATTGCCATTATACCTAAAACAATATTATAAAGATGAACCTTTATTTAACGAAAGTAAAATAGTGACGTCTATTTACAATCAAAGTTTCGAAGGAACGTTAAATAAAGATATGATTAACAAAGTAAAGTTTGATAATATTAATGAAAGTTATATTAAAGAGCTAGACAAACCAACCTATAACAGTTTAATGAAAATTGCAATCGACCATTCTGATGCCTTAATTATAGGCTCGGAAGAGATTCCAGAAGAATTAAACAAACATTTAAAAAAATCCGAAAAACCTGTTCTAGATTTTAAATCAAAAGATGAATTTGGTGAAGCTTATGTCGAATTTTATAATACCCAAGTCTTAAGCTAAACCATAATCGTCCAAATTAAATTATGAAAAGAAAAATTAAAGCCTTTAAATTTTTAGGCATTTTAGCACTTACGTTATGTACTGTCCTTGCTTGTGAGAATGATTATAATTCTTTAAATAGTGATATTCAAGGAATTCAGAATTTCGAAACTAATAAAGACAAGTTTGCAGTTGTAGCATACAATAAAAGAGTGAGACCTACTCAGACTAATAATATTCCTTCAAATTTTTTGGGTATTTATTACGACCAAATTTATGCAGGAACAATCAACAATATAATTACCCAAGTTGTACCGAGGAACTACAATCCAAGTTTTGGTACAAACCCAGTGTTTAAACATGCTTATTTAACCATTCCTTATTATTCATCAGTTTCTAGTACCTCTGGAGATGAAACGTATTATGATCTAGATTCTCTTTATGGAAACACACCAATAAAGTTATCCATTTATAGATCTAATTATTTTCTAAGAGATTTCAATCCAGCTACTGATGATGTTGATCCACAATACTATTATTCTAATAATGATGAGTTTGGAATCGATAGTAATTTAGGAACCCTTTTATATGAGGATTTGGCTTTTAAGCCTAGCAATAATGAACAAATAATTTATGAAGATGATGAGCAAGGCACTCCTATAGAAGTAAACAGAATTTCTCCAAGTTTATATGTAGAACTAGAAAACCCTGGTGGTGACTATTGGAAAACCTTGTTTTTTGACAAAGAAGGCATGCCAGAATTAAGTAATCCAAATAACTTTAAAGATTATTTTAGAGGCTTATATTTTAAAGTTGAACCTATTGATCCTAATGCAGGCAGTGCTATCCTGCTTAACTTTAATAGTTCTGCCGCCAATTTAACTATATATTATGATAATGAAGATGAGAATGGCGAACTAGTTTTAAACAACAAGTTTATCATGAATTTTAGAGCCAATAGAGCTAGTACAATGACGGCAGACCCTTTAACAACTTCTCTATTAAACAACTTGAATGATACAGCAGATAAAGTAAATGGGGATCAACAATTATATTTAAAAGGAGGCGAAGGATCTATAGCAGTTGTGAATCTTTTTGAAGATCCAGCTGTTTTAGACGAATTTAATGCGCTTTATAAAGATAATAACGGTAATCCTGCTCGATTAATTAACGAAGCTAATTTGGTTTTCTATGTAGACCAAGATGTTACAGATGTGTTAGATGAAAATCAAGAACCAAATAGAGTGTTCTTATACGATATAAAAAACAACATTCCAATTGTTGATTATTTTTACGATTCTACAACCAATACAACAGATCCTATAGAATCTAAACTAAACTACTCTTCTGCCTTAGAAAAAGATGCTAGTGGTAAAGGCGTAAAGTATAAAATAAAACTAACTGAACATTTAAATAATATTTTACTAAGAGACTCTACTAATTTTCAATTAGGGTTGTATCTCACAACTAATATTAATGAAATTAGTAATTCTACTATTTTAAATGATGACATTTTAGAAGGAATTCCTGCAGGCACAGTCTTATCTCAAAAAGGAACTGTTTTACACGGAAGCAACCAAAATGTTCCTGAAGATAAAAGAGTTCAATTAGAAATATTATATACACAACCAGATAATTAATAAACTATGTGTGGAATTGTAGGATACATTGGACATCGTGATGCCTTCCCAATAATTATAGAAGGACTTAAAAGATTAGAATATCGTGGCTATGATAGTGCAGGAATTGCATTATTTGACGGAAAAAATCTTAAAGTATCTAAAACTAAAGGGAAAGTTGCAGACTTAGAAAAAAGAGTTAATAAAGAAATTTCTACAAATGGCTCCATAGGTATTGGTCATACACGTTGGGCAACTCATGGCGTTCCAAACGACGTGAATGCACATCCACATTATTCAAATTCTGGCGATTTAGTAATTATCCATAACGGAATTATTGAAAATTACGAATCTCTTAAAAAAGAGCTTGTTAAAAGAGGTTACACATTTAAATCTGATACAGACACCGAGGTTTTAATCAATTTAATTGAAGACGTAAAATCAAAAGAAAACGTAAAATTAGGAAAAGCTGTTCAAGTTGCCTTAAACCAAGTTGTAGGTGCTTATGCCATTGCTGTTTTTGATAAAAACAAACCAGACGAAATAGTTATTGCTAGACTTGGTAGCCCTTTAGCCGTCGGTGTTGGAGAAAATGAGTTTTTTATTGCTAGCGATGCCTCTCCTTTTTTAGAATATACAAAAAACGCCATTTATTTAGAAGATGAAGAAATGGCTATTATTAAGGCAAACAAAGAAATAAAAATTAGAAAAATTAAAGACGATTCGTTAGTAGACCCTTATGTTCAAGAACTACAAATGAATTTAGAGCAAATTGAAAAAGGTGGTTACGATCACTTTATGCTTAAAGAGATTTTCGAACAGCCTAGCGCTATCAAAGACACCTATAGAGGTAGAATGCTTGTAAAAGAAGGCATCATTAGAATGGCTGGTATCGATGATAATATTGAAAAATTTATTAATGCCAATAGAATTATCATCGTAGCTTGTGGTACATCTTGGCATGCAGGTTTAGTTGCAGAATATATTTTTGAAGACATGGCAAGGATTCCTGTTGAAGTTGAGTATGCTTCAGAGTTTAGATATAGAAATCCAGTAATTACCAATAAAGATGTGGTTATTGCTATTTCACAGTCTGGTGAAACTGCAGATACATTGGCTGCCATAAAATTAGCTAAAACACATGGTGCTTTTGTTTTTGGCGTTTGTAACGTAGTTGGCTCTTCTATAGCTAGAGAAACACATGCTGGAGCTTATACGCATGCTGGACCTGAAATTGGAGTGGCATCTACTAAAGCCTTTACAACTCAAATTACCCTTTTAACTTTAATAGCCCTAAAATTAGCTAAAGTAAAAGGAGAAATTTCGAACTCGGATTATAGATATCATCTTCAAGAATTAGAATTAATTCCAGAGAAGGTTGAAAAAGCGCTCAAATCTGAAGAGCATATAAAAATGATAGCCGCAAAATATAAGAATGCTCGTAACTTCTTATACTTAGGTAGAGGTTATAATTTTCCAGTTGCTCTTGAAGGTGCTTTAAAACTCAAAGAGATTTCTTATATACATGCAGAAGGTTATCCAGCTGCAGAAATGAAACATGGTCCAATTGCATTAATCGACGAAAACATGCCTGTTGTTGTTATAGCAACTAAAAAAGGGCATTATGAAAAAGTAGTTAGTAATATTGAAGAAATAAAAGCAAGACAAGGTAAAATTATTGGAATAGTTACTGAAGGAGATGTCAACGTGAAAAAATTAGCCGATTATGTTATTGAGGTACCAGAATCGTTAGAGTCTTTATCGCCTTTACTTACGACCATTCCTTTACAACTGTTATCTTACCATATAGCAGTTATGTTAGAAAAAAATGTAGATCAACCTAGAAACCTAGCAAAATCTGTTACAGTAGAATAGCTTATTAAAATTTACGTTTTTTAAGTTTTAGTTTTTGATAAATGCTCTCTGTAGTTTCCAAAATTTTTGGGTCGCAATTGGATGTGTCTATTTTTCTTGTATTTGTAAAGGGTTCTATGTACGAATAATCAAAAGACATGTTCATGCTGTTTTCAATATATTGTAACACCTCTTTTGGCTTATTTAAATAATCTTCATATTCAATTAGCAAATAGTCATCATCAACTAGATTCATCAGATAACTGTAATAGTTTTGCCAAATACATAACCAGTAATCTAAGGTGTTTTTATCGTATGAAATGACAGGTTTTTCATCACTAAATTTAAAGACTTTCTGGTTTTGTCCAAATTCATGATGTCCTAACCAGTTTAAATAGGTTTGCATAAATTCATCTTCATTTTGAAATTCTGAAAAACGTTGATGTTGATTCAATAGAGAATAGGCATGCTCTTCTGGCTTTCTAAATAAAAAAATAATTTTGAACGCTTTATTATATTGACGCAACGATTCATATCTTAAAATAATATTATTATTTTTAGAAAGATATGTTGCATTGTTATCTTGTCGGATTAAAGATTGGTATTTAATATAGTTACTATAAACCTCATCATTAATTTCGTGCTTTTCTAAATAATAATCAGAAATAAATTCATCATTTAAAAACACTTTAAAAAAATATTCTTCGAGTGCTTCAATTGTGTTTAGACCAAATAACATTTTGTCACCATGTTTGCGTTCTTTTAAAGTTACCTTTTTTGGATTGTACATTTTTTTCCAAAGATTAGGTGCTAACAATAAAGGCATATTCGAATAATCTAAAGAACTAAAAGCTCCAGCTTTAAACAGTTGGTCTGTTAAACTTGTTGTTCCAGCTCTAGCTAAACCAGAAACAATTAAAAAAGTGTCTTTGTCTTGTATTCTTTCCCCTTTTTTAAATCTACGGTCGAAAGAAAACAACATTTTAGACAAGTTGTAATTGTTTAAAATGAGCTTGTGAAAAAGAATGGATACTTCGGAATAATCTTCGGTAGGTTTTTTTCTATGAATTAAAAAAGGAAGAATTGTTCCTATTGAAAAACTAATTATAAACCAAATAGAGCTTAAATCTAAATCTTGAAGAGTTACACGCTTCATCAACTTAAAAATATAAATCGGAATACAGGTCAAAATAATAATAACACAAATTAAGCCAATGGAAATACCTAAAGAAGCTAACATTCTTTTTAACGCAACTATTAGTTTCTTTTGCTTGACAGTTTCTTCATCTTTAGATAATACAGCATTAGATAAACCTAAAGTAGATTCTAAGGCAACAAAAAAATGTTTGCGAAAATAAATAAGTAAACTAGAAAAAATAATTCCAGAAACACCTAAAAGTGTGTAGTAAATCATTGTTTTTTTCTAAATATTTTTCGAAAAAATTGTTTTATAGGAATCCATAAAACAATTCCAAAAGCAAAAATCACTAATAATATAATAAAAACAATAATTAAAAGTGTTCCAAGTCCTATTCCAGGGCCAATGTATAATGACATAATTTTTATTTTAAAGATTCCAACTCACTATCTAAATAGGTTGTCGTCCAATTAGGTAAATAATGATAGCCTTCAATATCGCTTTTCAACGTGGCTTTTAAAACGACACCAGATTGATTAATAACCCATAATATTCCTGATCCTTGTTCTTCAAAAAACAAATCTCCATTAGGAAACAAACGATATAAACCTTCTGCTCCAGTAAAAATATCATGCTCTATAAATTGGGCCTCATAAAGAGAACTATAAGCATCTTCCTCAAAGTTATAAATAAGTACATTCGAATGGTTTATTTTTCGCTCAATCGACTGATTTGTTGGTTTAAATTCAATTTCATTATAACTAACTTGAGTTACTATGGTATTATTATTTAAAATAGCAATAGAGTTTGGAGAAATAATATCTATATCATGCTGAAACGTGAATGGTCCTTCAATAACTTTAATAACTTTATTTGTTAAGGGTCTAAATTGAACTACAAGAGAATTACTTCTAAAACTTAAGAACAAATCACCTTCCTTAAAATAATCAGTACTTTCTAAAACAGGTTGAATATCGTTTAGGTGAAATGGGTCAATAACATAAGGACTTTTATTTATTAAATGTGCTAGATTATTTTCTAGAAAAATTTCTGTTAGCGATTTACTATAAAGCGTTTTTCCTGTGTTTGCATCTACCTGAACTATTAAATCGTCTCGATAATTAGTGGTATGTCCTTCAACCGAAACTGTCATTGGTACCATGAGGCCATTTTCATGTTTTACAGCTGGAATCCACATATGTCCTAAGGAATCTAAGTTCATAGCATGATGAAAAATAAAATCATTATTAAACCATTTTTCTTTAGAGTTAGAATCCATTCTAAGTAATCCTGGCCTTTCGTTACAAGACACAATAATATCAAAATTTTGCATGAGAGTTGCAGGATATAATCTGTCATTCCCATCTACTTGGTAGGCTTCAGATAATCTACTTACAGGAACCTGCCATTCATGTTTTATCGAATTATCTTTGAAGTTTTTTAACTCAATTTTAAAAGCATCACCATTTCTGTAAGAATATAATCCGTACAAATTATAATCTAAATTATTAATGTTTAATGCGTCTGTATCTTTGGTTTTAATATAATAATCTGGAGCTTTAAATATATAAGTGTACGTTTTTTTTATATTTGATAATACTTCAGAAAAAGATTTAACAGGCTCTGTTAATATTCCTAAACTTCGTTCTCCTAAACTAACATTTCTTACAAGCCCACTCCAAACCATTAATAAAAAAAGGGCAATGATTACTAAAGCAATTTTCTTTATTATTTTCATATAAATACATTTATAGTCAAACAAATATAGAATAAAAAATTACGCGACTGATTGCACAGTAAAAATTTGTATTCTCAACAAAACCTACATATTTTGATGATACCACAATTTTTAACAGTCTTTTTTGTTAAAAATTTATTATGCGCGCATAATTTTCTAAAAAACTTCTTAAAGTTTTCATAATATTATATATATTGCCTAATAATAATTAACTAAAACTATAAAATGAAATCAATCTTTTCACTTTTATTGTTGTTTATCTGTGGAATAACATATTCACAAACAACAATTTCAGGAATTGTTACGGACGAAAACAGTCAGCCAATTCCTGGAGCAAACGTTATCATAATGGGTACATCAAGTGGTACCGTCACAGATTTTGACGGAAACTTCTACTTAACAGTAAGCCAAGAGCCCCCTTTTACTTTACAGGCAAGCAACATTGGTTTTAGTACTGAATCTCAAGAAATTACAGCGAATAATCAAACCGCTAATTTTATCTTGAAAGAAGGAACGTCTTTAGACGAAGTAGTTATTTCTGCTTCTAGAACTCCTGAAAGAATTTTCGAATCGCCAGTAACTGTTGAACGTTTTGGATTAAAAGAAATTAAAAACACGGCTTCTGCAGATTTTTACAACGGTTTAGAAAACTTAAAAGGTGTTGATGTCAATTCTAACAGTTTAACATTTAACTCCATTAACACAAGAGGTTTTGCCACCTTTGCTAATACGCGTTTTATGCAATTAGTAGATGGTATGGATAACTCGACTCCTGCTTTAAACTTCCCTATAGGAAACTTAGTAGGTATGATTGAAACTGATGTGATGAGTGTTGAGTTACTGCCAGGTGCAGCATCTGCTTTATATGGAGCAAATGCTTTTAATGGAATCCTTTTCATGAGAAGTAAAAGTCCTTTCGATGTTCAAGGTATCAGCGGGTATTACAAACAAGGTATTACCTCTCAGGATGCAGCTGGGGATAACACTTACAGAGATGTAGGCGTTCGTTTTGCTGCAAAATTCAGTGATAAATTTGCCGCTAAAGTAAACTTTGGATGGTTAAAAGGAACAGACTGGGTTGCTAATAACTACCAAGGGAAACCAGGTACTGGAGCAACTAGAGCTAGTGTAGGTTATGATGGGTATAACATCTATGGAGATGAAGTATCAACCGATATTAGAGAAGTTGCTGTTAAATTAATAGACAAAGGCATTCTTCCTGCTGGAGCTGAAGCTTTAGTTCCATCGGTGGATGTTAGTAGAGTAGGTTATGAAGAAAAAGTATTAACCGATTATAATGCAGAAAGCATTAAAGCAGATTGGGGATTATACTACCGTCCTTGGGCTAACGATTTTGAAGTTGCTTATGTAGGTAAAGTAGGTACCGGATCTACTATTTACCAAGGAACCAACCGTTATAATATCGATAACTTTTTCCAACAACAACACAAAATAGAATTTAGAAACGACAACTTCTTTGTTAGAGGTTATGTAGTTGCAGATAAAGCTGGAGATTCTTACGATATGGTGTTTACTGGAATTAACATTAACAGAGCCTGGAAAGACGATGAAACTTATTTTGGTGAATATGTAGGTAATTATTTTCAAGCAACCTTAGGTGGAGCAACAAATGATGAAGCACATGCGATAGGTCGTGCTGCTGCAGAATACGGTCGTTATGAACCAGGATCAACAGGTTTTAATGAAGCATACACTAGAAGTATTAATGACCCAGATTTAACTACTGGATCTAAATTCCAAGATGCATCTAAATATTACCATTCTGATGCTAATTACAATTTTACACACCTTTGGGATGTTGTCGAAATACAAGCAGGTGGTTCTTACAGACAATACGATCTTAATTCTTCTGGTACCATTTACACAGATTACGATGGATCTATCAATTATTCTGAATATGGAATCTATACACAACTACAAAAACAATTTGAATTAAGTGATGATTTAGAATTAAAACTTACTGGTTCTGCTCGTTACGATAAATCAGAATTTTTCGATGGTTTTGTATCTCCTAGAATTTCTGCAGGTTTAACAATTAATAGAAATCATAACATTAGAGGATCTTTCCAAACTGGATTTAGAAATCCAACTACACAAGATTTATTTATTGGATTAGATGCAGGACGTGCTATATTAATTGGTGGAGCTCCAGACAACCCAGCTAGATACTCTAGAAACTTTGATGTAAGTACAACTGGTCAAGTTGTATATGGCCAAGATGCAGTAATTACACAAACAGGAGTTGCTGCTTACCAAAATTCTTACTCAGCATCTTCAGTTCAAACTTTTGCTGAAACAGAAAACCCTGCAGATTTAAAAGTAGGAAATCCAGAATTAGTAAAACCAGAACAAGTAACTTCAGTGGAAGTAGGTTATAGAGGAAAATTAAATAAAGTTACTGTAGATTTAAGTGTATACTATAACAAGTATAAAGATTTTATTTCAAATGAAAACGTTGTAGCACCATATTATGGAACAGTAGGAGATAATTCCTTGTCTTTGGCTGCTCTTGCTAATGAAGATTACCAAGTATACCAAACATATACAAATTCTGATGCAGATGTTAATTCTTATGGTGGCTCAATAGGTGTTGGTGTTAAAGTATTAGGAGATTTCGATTTAGATGGAAGTTATACCTATACAAAACAAGATTTTGATCAAGCTGCTAATCCAGATTTCAGAACTAGTTTTAACACTCCAGAACATAAAGTAAAATTAGCATTTGGTCATACTGAAGTGGTTAAAAACTTAGGCTTTAATGTGGCATGGAAATGGAGCGATTCTTACTATTGGGAAGCAACATTTGGAGATGGAGACATTCCTTCATACCATACTTTAGATGCACAAATAAACTATAGAGTACCAAAAATTAAATCAACTTTTAAAATAGGTGCATCTAACGCTTTAGGTCAAGAATATTATACAGCAATAGGAACTGGAAGCATTGGTTCTATATATTATGCTTCTTGGACAATTAATAACTTATAAAAAAATGAAAATGAAAACAAAATATATATGGTTACTAGCTGTTCTTTTAGGTTTTACAGCTTGTAATAACGATGATGATTCTTCATCTTCAATGAACGATAATTTACCTCCTTTAGTAGCAGGTGAAGCCGATTTTTCTAATTACGTTGCTGTAGGAGCTTCTTTTTCTGCTGGATTTACAGATAATGCACTATTTATAGCTTCACAGGAAAATTCTTTTCCTAATTTATTATCTATGAAATTTGACATGTTAGGTGGAGGCAACTTTTCTCAACCTCTAATGAGTGATAATATTGGTGGGCTTTTATTTAATGGCATGCAGATGCCTGATGGAAGTTTTGCTCAAAGATTATATTTTGATCTTAGTACTTCAAGCCCAACACCATTACAAGATACTCCAACTACTGAAGCAACAACTGTTTTAAGTGGCTCTTTTAACAACATTGGAGTACCTGGCGCAAAGAGTTTCCATTTAGGTGTTGAAGGCTATGGCTTTGCAAATCCATATTTTGGTCGAATGGCATCTAACCCAATGGCTTCAATGATGGGAGATGCTGTAGCTCAAAGCCCAACATTTTTTACGCTATCTGAAATAGGTGGAAACGATGTGCTTTCTTATGCTACTTCAGGTGGTTCAGGTGTAGACCAAACAGGAAATTTTAACCCTGCAACTTATGGAAATAATGATATTACAGACCCAATGGTGTTTGCTGGAGCTTTTAATGCTGCTGTTGACGCTTTAATATTAAATGGTGCCAAAGGAGTTGTTACCAATGTACCTTATATTACTAGTTTACCTCATTTTACTAGAGTACCTTATAACCCAATTCCATTAGGTGCTGGAACAGCGCAACAATTAAATATTGGATATGCAACATATAATGGTGGTTTACAATTTGCTCTTGCAAACGGTCTTATAACTGCTGATGAAGCTGCTGCTAGAACAATTGTATTTGAAGAGTCTGAAACTAATGCCATGGTGTTAATTGATGAAGATTTAACAGATTTAACCGTTTATGGAATTCCTAGCTACAGACAATCAACATCAGATGATTTATTTGTATTAACATTGTCTACTTTAATTCCACAAGGATATGGAACACAAATTCCATTAGAAGACAAATGGGCATTAACACCTCAAGAACAACTAGCTATAAGAAATGCTACTGATGCTTATAATGTTACTATTGAATCTGTTGCTTCAACAAAAGGTCTAGCCTTGGTTGATTTCAAAAGTATTTTAATAGAAGCTTCAACAAGTGGTATTGATTCTGGAGATTTTACACTAACAACAGATTTGGTTACTGGAGGTTTAGTAAGTTTAGATGGAATCCATTTAACCTCTAGAGGCTATGCTGTTATGGCTAATGAAATGATGAGAGCTATAGATGCTACTTATGGTTCTAACTTCGAAGCTTCAGGTAATTTTTACGACTGTGGAAACTACCCTACAAATTATGGGAAAAATTTTAGATAAACTTTCAATTATACATTCAAAAAAACGCCTTCAAATAGAGGGCGTTTTTTTATGCCTTAAAAAGGCAAAAAAATAGCTATTATTTTTAAATTAAAAGGCATATATTTGCAGCGCGAAAAAACGCTTGTATTCAACTAACTAGTATAAGTCGTTTTTCATATTAAATTTTTAGAAAATTAATAAAATTATAAGTAATGTCTAAAGTTACAGGTAAAGTTGCACAAATAGTAGGACCAGTTATCGATGTTGAATTCGAAGCAGGAACTGAACTTCCAAAAATTTACGATTCATTAGAAATTAAAAGACCTGATGGTTCATTATTAGTATTAGAAGTACAATCTCACATTGGTGAAGATACTGTACGTACTATTGCTATGGATTCATCCGATGGTTTAAGTAGAGGAACCGAAGTTCAAGCAACTGGAGCTCCAATACAAATGCCAATTGGTGAAGATGTATATGGCCGTTTATTTAATGTTATTGGAGACGCTATTGATGGATTAGGAAATTTATCTAAAGCTGGTGACGCTGGTTTACCTATTCACAGACAAGCACCTAAATTTGAAGATTTATCAACGTCTACCGAAGTTTTATTTACTGGAATTAAAGTCATCGATTTAATTGAACCTTATGCTAAAGGAGGTAAAATTGGATTATTTGGTGGTGCTGGTGTTGGTAAAACTGTATTGATTCAGGAGCTGATTAACAATATTGCAAAAGGACATGGTGGACTTTCTGTTTTCGCAGGAGTAGGTGAAAGAACTCGTGAAGGAAACGATTTACTTCGTGAAATGTTAGAATCTGGAATTATCCGTTATGGAGATGATTTCATGCACTCTATGGAAGATGGAGGATGGGATTTATCTAAAGTTGATAAATCTGTGATGAAAGATTCTAAAGCTACTTTCGTTTTCGGACAAATGAATGAGCCTCCTGGAGCTCGTGCTCGTGTGGCTCTTTCAGGATTAACTATCGCTGAATATTTCCGTGATGGTGCTGGAGAAGGACAAGGAAAAGATGTACTTTTCTTCGTAGATAATATTTTCCGTTTTACACAAGCTGGTTCTGAGGTATCTGCTTTACTTGGTCGTATGCCATCTGCTGTTGGTTACCAACCAACTTTAGCAACTGAAATGGGAGCGATGCAAGAACGTATTACTTCAACAAAAAGAGGTTCTATTACATCTGTACAAGCGGTTTATGTACCTGCAGATGATTTAACGGATCCTGCACCTGCTACAACCTTTGCTCACTTAGATGCAACAACAGTATTGTCTCGTAAAATTGCTGAGTTAGGTATTTACCCAGCGGTAGATCCATTAGATTCTACATCAAGAATTCTTACTGCTGATATTTTAGGAGCTGAACATTACGATTGTGCACAACGCGTCAAAGAGTTATTACAACGTTATAAAGAATTACAAGATATTATTGCTATTCTTGGAATGGAAGAATTATCTGAAGAAGATAAAATGGCCGTAGGTAGAGCAAGACGTGTACAACGTTTCTTATCTCAGCCTTTCCACGTAGCTGAACAATTTACTGGTATTCCTGGGGTTTTAGTTGATATTAAAGAAACTATTAAAGGGTTTAACATGATTATGGATGGGGAATTAGACCACCTTCCAGAAGCAGCCTTTAACCTTAAAGGTTCTATAGAAGAAGCTATAGAGTCTGGAGAGAAAATGCTTGCAGAAGCATAAACCAAACCAAGTGCTGAATTTATTTTCGGCATCAGTTAAATTATAATGAGACTTCCGTTTGCTCGGAAGCTTTTAAATAAAATTTAAAAGATGTATTTAGAAATTGTATCACCAGAAGCAACATTGTTTAGTTCAGAAGTAGATTCTGTTGTTGTACCTGGAGTTAATGGTGAATTTGAAATGTTAAAAGGTCACGCTCCAATTGTGTCTCTTTTAAAAGAAGGAACTATTAAAATTCATACTCATACTCAAAGCCACTTGGTTTTTGATGAATTACATGCTGAAGTTCACCCTCATAATGACGACGACAGTATCTTAACTCTAAAGATACAATCTGGTACACTTGAGATGAAAGACAACAAAGTCATTATTCTAGCTGATTAAGCTATTAACTCTATACCTTATTAAATATATATAAACTCTGCTATTTGCAGAGTTTATTTTTTTATATCATATTTGTTTAAGTATCAACCAAATTTAATAATCATGCGCAAAACCTTACTCTTACTTTCTTTATTTATAACATCTATAGCTTTTTGTCAGGAACAATGGCAAACTAAGATGTATGATAGAGAAGCTAACTTCAATGACATTCGACAAGATTTTGAAAAATATTACCAAAAAACCATCGATAATACGAACAAAATACCAAAAGGAAAAGGTATTAAACAATTTAAAAGATGGGAATACTATTGGAAACAACGTGTAGATGAAAATGGCAACTTTCCAAGTGAAGGCCATGTGTTAAATGAAATGACTCGCTATAAGAATTCACAAACTTTAAATAGGGGTTATTCCACCAATACTGGGAACTGGGAACTAGTTGGCCCAATAGCTTTACCAAGTAATGGTACCGGACAATTAAACGGAAATGGTCGTGTAAATTGCATCGTATTTCACCCAACGGATCCAAACACTATTTTTGTTGGTGCTCCTTCTGGTGGTTTTTGGAAAACTACCGATAATGGAAGTACTTGGACCGAATATTCTAATGGATTAGTTCGTCTGGGGATTTCTAGTATTGTAATAAACCCTAACAACCCAGATATCATTTATTTAGGAACAGGAGATAGAGATGGTGGTGATGCGCCAGGTTATGGTGTTTATAAAAGTACAGATGGAGGTCTTACTTGGACCAGCAGTAATAATGGAATGGGAAATAGAACTGTTTATGAAATATTAATGGATCCTACCAATTCGGATGTTTTAATAGCAGCAACAAGTGGTTTCCGAATTTATAAAAGCACAGATGCAGGATTAAATTGGACCTATACTTCAACGAGTTCCTCAATGAAAGATATTGCTTTTAAGCCAGGAGATTCTAATGTTATTTATGCTTCAGGAACGACTGTTGAAGTTTCGACGAATGGTGGGGCATCTTTTTCTCAAGTATTTAACGGAGTTCCAAGTGGTGCTCAAAGAATTGCTTTAGCTGTTTCTGCAGATCAACCTGATTGGGTGTATTTAATTGCAGGAAGTAGCAGTGGTTTAATGGGTGTGTATCGTTCTACAGATAGTGGGGTGAGTTTTTTAACTAGAACAACCACTCCAAACATTTTAGGGTATGACACTAATGGAGGTAGTGGTAGTCAAGCTTGGTACGATTTAGTTATTGCTGCAGATCCAACAGATGCAAATATTATTTATACTGGAGGTGTTAATATATGGAAGTCTATCGATGGTGGTACAACCATGAATATAAACACCTATTGGGTTGGTAGTACTGGAACGATTGATGGAGTTCATGCAGACCAGCATGCTTTTGAGTTTTCACCACATACCAACGATGTATACAGTGGAAATGATGGAGGTGTTTATTTTTCTTCAGATAATGGAGCTAACTGGAATGATATAAGTAGCGGATTAGCCATTGCGCAAGTTTATAAAATTGGGGTGTCGCAAATTTCAGAAAATCTTGTTATTAACGGTTATCAGGATAACGGAACTGCCATAAATAGAAATTCTATTTTTACAACCGAAATAGGTGGAGATGGCATGGAATGTATTATAGATCCAACTGATGACTTATTTATGTATGGAGCACTATATTATGGAGATATAAGACGTTCTAGCAATGGAGGGTTTTCGTTTTCAACCATTGCAGAAAATGGCACGAATGGCATTAATGAAACAGGTGGTTGGGTTACACCATATACTTTAGACCCAAACAGTCCAGCAAGAATGTTTGCTGGGTTTGATAATGTTTGGAGATCGGATGATGTTAAAACTCCTGCAACTAATTCTATTGTTTGGACAAAAATTTCAAATTTTGGAGGAACTTCAAATATGGTAGATTTAGCCATTGCTCCTTCAAATAGTAATACCATGTATGCTTCAAGAAGTGGATCTGGAAGGTTTTATTACTCTAACAATGCCTTATCGGCTTCTCCAAGTTGGACAAATTTAACAGCTAACCTACCTACTTCTTCCGTACCAAAAGATATAGAAATAGACCCAACAGACGACAATCATCTCTTTATTGCTTTAGGGAATGATATTTACGAATCTGTAGATGCTGGAAATAGTTGGACAAACGTGTCTGGAACATTACCAAATATCTCTTTAAACACAATTGTTATTGATGCAGCAAGTCCTCTAGACGCTATGTATGTTGGAATGGATGTTGGTGTATATTATAAAGATAATACACTTTCAGATTGGATGCCCTTTTATACAGGTTTGGCAAATTTAGAGATTACAGAATTAGAGATTCATTCTAATACAGTGGATTGTAACAGTAAACTCTTTGCATCTACCTATGGACAAGGCTTATGGAAAAGTGATTTAATGGATCCTGGCAATGTGGCTCCAACAGCTTGCTTTAAAGTCAATACCACTCAAGGTTGTATTGGTAGTAATTTTAAACTAACGGATAATTCAGATTTTGCACCTACCTCTTGGTCGTGGACAATTACTCCTGGATCTTTTACCTATACCAATGGTACGTCTTCTACGTCTCAAAATCCCGAAGTTATCTTTAGTAGTTCTGGAGACTATACGGTTGAATTAACTGCTAGTAATGCCATTGGCAACAATACAAACACAAAAGTAGATTTTATTAGTGTTGTACCAGGAGCCCAAGCTACAGATTTTAATATCGATTTTGAAGCAGAAGTTTTATGCGCAACCACAACGGATTGTGGTGCTACAGCCTGTAATTTAGCCTCTAGCTTTTGGACGAATTTAACAAATGGAGTTAACGATAATGTTGATTGGAGAGTAGACGAAAATGGTACGCCTTCGCAAAATACTGGACCAAGTGTTGACTATAACCCAGGGACCTCAACTGGAAATTATATCTATTTAGAAGCATCTTCATGTTTTAACCAAACTGGAATTTTAGAAAGTTCTTGTATGATTTTAGATGCTAATTTTACCTACGATTTAAATTTTGCATATCATATGTATGGGTCAGAAATGGGCAGTCTCCATATCGATATACTTTCTGATGGATCATGGAGTGAAAATATTATTCCTGCAATTTCAGGTAATCAAGGTACATCTTGGCTAACTGCAACGGTAGATTTATCAGCGTATAGTGGAAAAACAGTCAAAATAAGATTTAGAGGGGTTACTGGTCCTGGTTATGAATCTGACATCGCTTTAGATGACATTAATTTGGTTGCTAACCCACTTTCTATCCAGGAAAATGAAATTGTAACCAATGAAATTACAATTAAAGGTTTAGACCATTTATACATTGAATCTAAAAAAGAACAAATAAAACATATTGTTGTTTATGATCTTTTAGGAAGACAATTATTTAAAGAAGAGGAAATAAACAAGAACGCCTTTGAAGTAAAAGCCATCAAGAAATCGAATGTCGTGTTATTACTTAAAATTACATTAAATAATAACCATGTAGAATATAGAAAAATATTATTCTAAAGCGTATTCATACTTTCAAAACAAAAATGCCAAACATACAGTTTGGCATTTTTGTTTTATAAAATAGTCACTTTAATTTTTTTCCAAAGCTTTATTAGGATTATACCAAAAATAATAGCTGCTCCAATGAGTAATAAAGCATTGGTGTATTCGCCATAAATAACATATCCAGTAGCAAACATTACGCTGTAAATTAAAGCGCAACCAACCAACATCGCTAAAATTCCAGAAGGTACACTCCAACCCTCTTTTGTATCTACCAGTTCAATATTTTCATTTCTAGCTTCTGTGACAATTTTTTGCCAACCTGGACCTCCTGGCTGAATTTTTTTATAAAACTTTTGCAAAACCGTTTTACTTTCGGCTTGAGTTAAAAATGTTACTGCTACCCAAACAATTGTTGTTACCAATACTACTGTAGGAAATTTAGCCCAAGCAGGAAAAAGACCTTCAGTTCCAAAAAAATAAGTTCCTAATTCCGTAAAATTTAAAAGTATAGAGACAATTCCTGAAACAAACATGGCAGAAATTTCACTCCAAGCATTGATGCGCCACCAAAACCAGCGTAATATAAATATCAATCCTGTACCAGCTCCAAACATTAAAATAATATCGAATAACTGTAGGGCATTTGTAAGCACTAAAGCTAATAAAGCACTACAAACCATTAGTACAATAGTTGCGATTCTACCAACAGCTACCAATTGTTTTTCAGATGCTTCTGGATTAATTTGCTGTTTATAATAGTCGTTTACTATATATGATGCTCCCCAATTTAAATGTGTCGAAATGGTACTCATATAGGCTGCCACAAGAGATGCTAGAACCAAACCTAATAACCCACTTGGGAGTTTGGTTAACATGGCAGAATAAGCTAAATCATGACCTAATTTATCTTCAGCTACTAAAGGAAAAGCTTCATGTATACTCGCAATATCGGGAAACACAACTAAGGATGCTAAAGCTACAATAATCCATGGCCAAGGACGCAACGCATAATGCATAATATTAAAAAAGAAAGTGGCTCCTATAGCATGATTCTCATTTTTGGCAGCCAACATACGTTGGGCAATATACCCACCTCCTCCTGGTTCGGCTCCTGGATACCACGAACTCCACCATTGCACAGCCAAAGGAATAATTAATAAAGTAATAAGTGCTTCCGTATTACTGAAATCTGGTAGGATGTTTAATTTGTCTACGACGTTTTCATGCTTCAGCATAGCTTCTAATCCACCAACTTCAGGTAGACCTACTAAATAATAAGCAGCACCTAAAGCTCCAGCCATAGCAGTAAAAAATAAAATGAAGTCTGTGTAAACAACGCCCTTAAAACCACCTAATGCACTAAAAATAACAGTTATGGTTCCAGCATAAATCACGGTTTCCCAGGGTTGCAAGCCTAACATAATAGCACCAATTTTTATGGCTGCTAAAGTAACAGCAGACATGGCCAAAATATTAAATATTATGCCTAGATATATGGCTCGAAAAGCTCTTAAAAAACGTGCTGGCTTTCCTCCATAACGCAATTCGTAAAACTCAATATCTGTAGTAACCTCCGATTTACGCCACAACTTAGCATACACAAAAACGGTAAGCAATCCTGTAAGCAAAAAAGCCCACCAGACCCAGTTTCCTGAAACCCCATTGGTTCTTACAATATCTGTTACCAAATTGGGAGTGTCTGTAGAAAAAGTTGTTGCTACCATTGAGACACCTAACAGCCACCAAGGCATATTTCTACCGGAAAGAAAATACTCTGAAGCGCTTTTTCCTGATTGTTTGGAAACATAGATTCCTATAAATAGTGTAATTGCGAAAAATATAAGAATGAGAGAGATATCTAGTGTAGAAAGATGTACCATAAGTATGTCGTTTTTCTTTAGCTGTTGTAAGTTATACCTTTTTAATCACATTGGTAACAATACCCCAAATAACAAAATCGTTTTCTTCGGTAATTTGGATGGGTTCGTAATTTGCATTTTCTGGTTGCAACCAAACACCATCTTTTTCAACACGTAAGCGTTTTACGGTAAACTCGCCATCCAAAAAACAAACAGCAATTCTATTATGTGCAGGCTCTAGGCTTCTATCGATTACTAGTAAATCGTTATCATCCAGTCCAGCATCTATCATACTTTGACCTGAAACACGTGCATAAAAAGTAGCAAGTTTATTTTTTACCAGAATGTTGTCTAACGAAAGACGTTCTTCTTTAAAATCTTCAGCTGGAGAAGGAAATCCTGCCGAAATCCCTGCATCAAAAAAAGCAGCTCCAGAATGCTCTGAAAAATCGGGTGTAAAAAAAGTTAGGGTTTTATGTATATGTCGTATCATGTTCTGTTTATTTCACTTTTATAATGTCATTAATATTGGTTGTAAAACGTGGTGACAAGCGTTCCTGGCGCATTTTCCAAGTACGTTTTAAATCTTGGTTTGCTAATTTTAATTTATAATTGCCATACTTAACATTTAGCTTATCTATGGTATTCATTAAAGGTTTGTGTTTCGGATTTTCGTGTAAAAATAAATTTAATTGGTGGTTATGTGTTGGTACCAAACCCATGACAATAACACCAGCACGTTTGTACTTAATCCCTTTTTTAAACATCACTGTTGCTGCTTTTACAGCCTCATTACTTATAATAAGTGAAGAGTCTGTTGCGTAAGGTAAGTTTATTATTTTGCTTGCACGATGTTGTGGCAAATCCTTTTTATGTCTATCGCTACTTAAAGTTACCAAAATCATGTGACAGCTGCTTTGCTGTTTTCGTAGTTTTTCGGCACAACTTGTTGCAAAGGTTGACACACGCTCTTTAATATTATCGATATCTGAAAACGTATATTCGAAGCTTCTAGTGGTTGCAATGGCTTTTTTGGAGGCTACTTCTTCTAATTGCAAGGTTGAAATACCTTCCAAATCTTTTTTTAAACGCCATTCGACTATAGAGAGGTTTTTTATAACCCATTCATCTGAAAGTTGTGTAAATTGATAAGCTGTAAGAATCTGTTTTTGATGTAACCGTTTGCACAAAGCTCTACCTATTCCCCAAACATCTTCAATTTTCAACCATTTAAGTGCTTTGATGCGTTTTTCTTCTGAATCAATCACATAAACGCCTTTGGTTTTATCTGGAAATTTACGTGCTACTTTATTGGCTACTTTGCTAAGCGCTTTAGTTGGTGCTACACCTACAGATGTTGGAATGCCTGTCCATTTTAAAATACGCCTTCTAATTTGTATTCCGTAATCATTAAAATTATAGGCATCAAAGCCTTTAAATTGCAAAAAAGCTTCGTCTATACTATAGATTTCTACATCAGGCGAAAATTGTTGTAAAATAGACATCACTCTATTACTCATATCTCCATACAACGGGTAATTTGATGACTGCACTTTTATGTTATTCGTTTTACAAAAAGCCTCCCATTTAAATATCGGTGCTCCAAAAGGAAGTTTCAAAACTTTAGCTTCATCGCTCATAGAAATAACACAACCATCGTTATTGCTTAAAATAGCAACTGGTTGATCTTGCAAATTAGGATTAAAAACCCGTTCGCAAGAGGCGTAAAAATTATTACAATCTACAAGAGCATACATGGTTTAAAGGTATTGAATATTCCATTTTATTTTTAACGGATTTCAACAATTTTTAAACATTCTTTGTATTTATAAGTTACAGCTAGTAATTTCTGTTACTCGCAAGGTATTTACCATCCCTTTAGCCTGAATTGGCATAGCTGCTAAACTAATTAACATATCTCCTGCATCTAAGTATCCTTTTTTACAGGCTATAGCATTCACATCTTCAATTGTTTCGTCTGTGCTTACAAACTTATCGTAATAGAACGCTTTAACTCCCCAAAGCAAACTTAATTGTGTTAATATGCGCTTGTTAGAAGTAAACACTAAAATATGTGCACTTGGTCTCCATGCAGATATTTGAAAAGCTGTATAACCACTATTCGTTAATGTAGAAATAGCTTTAGCATCAATTTCATTAGC
Organism: Xanthomarina sp. GH4-25; assembly: GCF_045363175.1. Taxonomy (NCBI): domain Bacteria; kingdom Pseudomonadati; phylum Bacteroidota; class Flavobacteriia; order Flavobacteriales; family Flavobacteriaceae; genus Xanthomarina; species Xanthomarina sp. GH4-25. Next base: position 154,330 of record NZ_JBJFLO010000004.1, on the reverse strand, counting down.
CATGTTTGCAGCATGATAACAAATGGATTTGGTAATGTATCTTTTAGTACGAATATGTGGTGGTATTTGTGGTACTTTTATTAAAGAAGAATCTTCAACACTCTTAATAATATTAGACATTTGTCTAATAACTTGAACAGGATAACTCCCTACCGAAGTTTCGCCAGATAACATAACAGCATCTGCTCCATCCATAACGGAATTGGCGACATCGTTTACTTCGGCACGTGTTGGTGTTAAACTGGAAATCATGGTTTCCATCATTTGTGTGGCAATTATAACTGGAATTCTAGCCTGTTTTGCTCTTAAAACTAGTTGTTTTTGAATTAGAGGCACTTCTTCAGCTGGAATTTCAACACCTAAATCGCCACGAGCTACCATTAAACCATCGCAATAAGCAACAATTTTATCAATGTTTTCGACAGCTTCTGGTTTTTCAATTTTAGCAATAATAGGAATTTTATGATCGCTATGCGTTTTAATTAGTTCTTCAAGTTGCATTAAATCTTCAGCATGTCTTACAAAAGATAAAGCCATCCAATCTACTTTTTGATCGATTGCAAATATGGCATCTTCAATATCTTTTTCTGTAAGTGCAGGTTGCGAAATATTTGTGTTTGGTAAATTAACTCCTTTTTTTGAGCGTAAAGGACCTCCTTGAATAACCCTAGCTATTACTTCGCTTTTTTTATCGGTAGAGACAACTTCAAAAATTAATTTTCCATCATCTAATAAAATGCGTTCCCCAGGTTTTGCGTCTTGTGGAAACTTGTCGTAAGTCATATAAACGCGTTCTTTAGTTCCTTCAAAACGTTTCCCTGTTGCAAAAACAATTTCATCGCCTTCATTTACAAAAACCTCGCCTTTCATAGTTCCTACTCGAAGTTTTGGCCCTTGTAGATCGGCTAGAATAGCAGCATTATAATCAAACTCGTCGTTTAATTCGCGTATCATTTTAATACGCTCTTTTACATCTTTGTAGTCTGCATGAGAAAAATTTATTCTAAACACATTAACACCTTCATCTAGCATGCCTTTTAATATGTCTTTCGTACTTGTAGCAGGCCCTAAAGTTGCTACAATTTTCGTTTTTTTCCTTTTTAACATTAATTAAAAATTAAATTGTTTTTTGATTTAAGTTGGTCTATATCTATCTGATAAGCTGCAACAATATGTGTTATCTCTTGAATTTGACTTACAATTCTTTGGTGTTTTTTAGAACTTAATTGATCGTCGCTAATCTTTACTATATAATTTACTTTTTTAAATTCTGGAAGTAAATAAACTATTTCAGATACTTTACGAGTGTTATTAAATAGATTATTTTCAATAACTAGATTATCGGTCTCAATTTTACACATGTTAGAAACCAAATTCCATGTATTAAGTTGTCTTTGGTCTTCCCATTCAAATATTGAAAATTGAGAGGTATCTTTAAAATCTAGATCTTTTTTCCTTCGTTTAAGGTTTAAATTTAACTTTGCGTTTAATAAATAAGCAAGTCTGTAATCTTCGATAGACGTATGGATGCCGATAAGCGTAAAATCTGCTTCATCAAAAAAATCTTCTAAACTAAGTTTTTTAATTGCCATAGCTCACATTGATTTGTAAAGATAAGACATACCTTTTTATTAATATGACGTTTTATTTAATCTTAACAGTATCCTAATTATAATATTCTACTTCGAAGAAAATATCTAGAAATCTTTAGATATTTGTTTTTGAAAGACAAAAAAAGCGCGTTTGGAAGCTTTTTCTTCGGCTTTCTTTTTTGAAGTTGCTCTGGCTTTTGCAACCACTTTATCGTCGATTGAAAGTTTTACCGAAAAATGTCTAACATCGTCGTTACCTGTATCTTCGTACACATTGTAATCGAATGTTTTCTTTTCTTTCTGGCACCATTCTATAAGCAAGCTTTTATAACTAATAACTTTACCCTCTAAGGTTTCAATATCAACATAAGGGATAATTACTTTTTTATAGATAAATTTTTCACAATATTTATAGCCTTTATCGAGAAAAATGGCTCCTACTAATGCTTCAAAAAGATTGCCATGAATATTATCTCCAAACTGCCCTTTAGGGATTTTACTTTCAACTAGACTTATTAAGTTTAATTCTTTTCCAAGCTCATTTAAATGCTCACGACTAACAATTTTAGAACGCATTTTGGTAAGGTAGCCTTCGTCTCCACTTGGCACTTCTAAATATAAATGAGATGCAATAACTGCGCCTAGTGTAGCATCTCCTAAAAACTCTAACCTTTCGTAATTCACGGTATGTCCATGACTATCTTTAATATTCATAGAACGATGCGTAAATGCCGTTTTATAAATCTTTAAAGACTTAGGTTTAAATCCCAGAATCTTATTAATAGACACAAAAAAATTCCCGTCATTTTTAGAACGGGAATTTAATATGTTTCGAATGTTTTTCATTCGTTAGTTTAATCTAATTTTTTGAATAATACACAAGCATTGTGTCCTCCAAAACCAAAGGTATTACTCATGGCTACTTTAACATTACGTTTTTGTGCTTTGTTTAATGTTAAATTAAGTTCAGGATCAATATTTTCATCAACAAACTCATGGTTAATGGTAGGAGGAACAATACCGTGTTCCATAGCTAATATAGCAGCAATAGATTCTATAGCTCCTGCAGCTCCTAACAAATGTCCAGTCATAGATTTTGTTGAGTTGATATTAATGTGTTTTGCGTGGTCTCCAAACACTTCAGAAATGGCTTTCAATTCTGCAACATCTCCTAGAGGTGTTGAGGTGCCATGTGTGTTGATATGATCAACTTCTTCAGGTTTTACACCAGCATTTTCTAAACAATTTTTCATTACAGCAATAACACCTCTTCCTTCTGGATGTGGCGCAGTCATATGGTAAGCATCGGAAGAGAGACCTCCTCCAAGAACTTCAGCATATATTTTTGCCCCTCTTGCTTTTGCGTGTTCATAATCTTCAAGGATAATAGCTCCAGCACCTTCACCTAATACAAATCCATCTCTGGTTGCATCAAAAGGTCTTGAGGCTGTTTCTGGGCTTTCATTTCTTGTTGATAAGGCATGCATGGCATTAAATCCACCCATTCCAGCAATAGTTACAGCTGCTTCACTTCCACCAGTTACAACTACATCACAATGTCCTAAACGTATATAGTTTAGAGCATCAATCATAGCGTTTGCTGATGAGGCACAAGCAGATACAGTTGTATAGTTAGGGCCCATAAAACCATGTTTAATGGAAATGTTTCCTGGAGCTATATCTGCAATCATTTTTGGGATAAAGAACGGATTAAATCTTGGTGTTCCATCTCCTGCAGCGAAGTTTAAAACTTCGTCTTGAAATGTTTCCAATCCTCCAATTCCTGCTCCCCAAATAACACCTACTCTTAATTTGTTTATAGCATCTAAATCTAATTTAGAGTCTGCAATGGCTTCATCGGAAGCCACCATAGCATACTGCGTAAATCGATCCATTTTACGTGCTTCTTTCCTATCAAGAAAATCGGTCGCGTTAAAGTTTTTTAATTCACAAGCGAATTTCGTTTTGAACTTTTCAGTATCAAAATAGGTAATAGGGGCAGCACCACTTTTTCCACTTAATAGTGCCTCCCAATATTCGTCTTTGGTATTGCCTATAGGTGTTAGTGCTCCTAAACCAGTAATTACAACTCGCTTTAATTCCATAAATTTGGGTGAATTATTTTGCTGCTTCTATATAAGAGATAGCTTGACCAACTGTAGCAATATTTTCTGCTTGATCGTCTGGAATTTGGATATCAAATTCTTTTTCGAATTCCATGATTAATTCTACAGTGTCTAATGAATCTGCTCCTAAATCGTTTGTGAAGCTAGCTTCAGTTACAACTTCGTTTTCATCAACACCTAATTTGTCTACGATAATCGCTTTTACTCTTGATGCAATGTCTGACATAATCTTTTAATTTTAAGTTTTAATTAGTTGGCAAAAATAAAAAACTTTATTTTTAAAACACACCTTTAGTTTAAAAATGTGTGTGTAATTTACTAAATAACCCTGAAGTATTTTAATTTTACGCGCTAATTGTTAATATTTAATCTTTTTTTGTTCAAATAATCAAACAATTTATTTTGTAAATAAAACAAGTATCATTCATATTAACAAACATTCCCTTAAATTTGAACACTATTTCACCAATCTACATCTTAACAATGTTAGATATATTATTATAAATAGATGAAACGTATTGTAATTTTTGCTTCCGGAAGCGGAACGAATGCTGAAAATTTAATCTCTTATTTTAAAAACAGAAATCATGCGTCTGTTATTCAAGTGTTAACTAACAATCCTCGTGCCAAAGTTTTAGATCGTGCTAAAATCCTAAAAGTAAGCGCTTTGTCTTTCAATAAAATAGCTTTTTCTGAAACAGACGATGTGCTAAATATCTTAAAAGCCAATAACCCAGATTTAATTGTGTTAGCAGGCTTTTTATGGAAATTTCCAGGTTTTATCTTAAATGAATTTCCTAATAAGGTGATAAATATTCATCCAGCTTTATTACCGAAATATGGTGGAAAAGGCATGTATGGAAGTTATGTGCACGAAGCTATTGTGGCTAATAAAGAGGTTGAAACAGGCATAACCATACATTATGTTAATGAACATTATGATGAAGGTGCTGTTGTTTTTCAAGCTAAATGTGATGTACATATTAATGATTCAGCCGAAGATGTAGCAGCAAAAATTCATGAATTAGAAATGGAGCATTTTCCAAAAGTGGTTGAAAAATTATTAAATAATTAACTTGTGCCCTTTAGAAGTAGACAAGACTGAAGAATATCCACGCCATAAATAAAAAGACTCTTCGCTATCCTTCTAATTGATAAGAAATAAGACACCCACTTTCGTGGGTACTAAAGATGAGCAAAAAGAAAAAAAAATATTATACAGTCTGGAAAGGTCATCACACAGGAGTTTTCGAATCTTGGGACGATTGTAAAGCACAAATTAAAAATTTTGAAGGTGCTCAATACAAATCTTTTGAAACTTTTGATGCTGCAAAAAAAGCTTTAAATGGCAACTATAAAGATTATATTGGAAAATCTAAAAAGTTCTCTTCAGGACTTTCAGAAGCACAACTCAAAAAAATAGGACAACCAAACTACAACTCCATTTCTGTGGATGCTGCATCAAGTGGCAATCCTGGTAAAATGGAATATAGAGGCGTGGATACTAAAACAAAAAAACAACTTTTTATACAAGGTCCCTTTAATGAAGGCACTAATAATATAGGAGAGTTTTTAGCCATTGTACATGGTTTGGCTTTTTTAAAACAACACAAAAGCGACCGACTGATTTATACAGACTCTAAAACTGCTATCAGCTGGGTAAAAAAGAAAACTTGTAACACCAAATTAGAACGTAACGAAAAAAATAAAGCCTTGTTTGAATTGGTGGAAAGAGCCGTAAACTGGCTTAAAACAAACAATTATAAAACAACTATTGTAAAATGGGAAACCAAAGCTTGGGGAGAAATTCCAGCAGATTTTGGTAGAAAGTGATTATTTATTTAAAAAAATCATTCTTGTATTCGTATCTAAATACCTTATATTTGCACCAAATTTTCAAACCTCAACATGAGCAAATTAGTAATAGTAGGAACCGTAGCTTTTGATGCTATTGAAACACCTTTTGGAAAAACAGATAAAATTCTTGGAGGAGCAGCCACCTATATTGGTTTAGCAGCTTCACAATTTAACGTAGATGCATCAGTAGTTTCAATTGTTGGAGGAGATTTTCCTCAAGAATATTTAGATTTACTTTCAAACAAAAACATCGATATTTCTGGTGTTGAAATTATAAAAGAAGGAAAAACGTTTTTTTGGAGTGGAAAGTATCACAACGATATGAATACACGAGATACACTAGCTACAGAATTAAATGTTTTAGCAGATTTTAATCCAGTAGTTCCATCAGATTTTAAAAATGCCGAAGTGGTGATGCTAGGAAACTTACACCCTATTGTCCAACTAAGTGTATTAGACCAGATGGAAAGCAAACCGAAACTTGCTATTCTAGACACTATGAATTTCTGGATGGATTGTGCGCTTGAAGATTTGCATAACGTTATAAAACGTATTGATGTTATAACCATTAATGATGAAGAAGCTAGGCAACTAACTGGAGAATACTCTTTAGTTGTTGCTGCTCAAAAAATTCATGAAATGGGCCCTAAATATGTGGTAATTAAAAAGGGGGAACATGGTGCATTACTGTTTCATGAAGACAATGTTTTTTATGCTCCAGCTTTACCTTTAAAAGAAGTTTTCGATCCTACAGGAGCAGGAGACACATTTGCAGGTGGGTTTGCAGGATATTTAGCAAAAACTGGAGACATCTCTTTTGAAAACATGAAAAATGCAGTTATTTATGGTTCTACATTGGCATCTTTTTGTGTAGAAAAATTTGGGACCGAACGCATGATTAACTTAAAAAGCAAAGAAGTGCATCAACGTTTACAAGAATTTAAAAACTTAACCCAATTCGATATCGAATTAACATAAACTAACGCGCTCGTAATTGAGCGCGTTTTTTGATTAAAACAACAATTACAACAAAACTAACAATGAGTGACGCTTTAAAACACGAATGTGGTATTGCACAAATTAGACTTTTAAAACCTCTTGAGTTTTATAAGGAAAAGTATGGGAGTGCATTTTACGGAGTGAACAAAATGTATTTAATGATGGAAAAACAGCACAATCGTGGTCAAGATGGTGCTGGGTTTGCTAGTATTAAATTAGATACGAATCCCGGAGATCGTTATATTAGTCGTGTACGTTCTATTGCGCAGCAACCTATTCAGGATATTTTTGCTCAGATAAACGACAGGATTAATAAAGAAATGCAGGAACATCCCGAATACAAGGAAGATGTAGCGCTTCAAAAAAAACACCTTCCATATATTGGCGAAGTCCTTCTTGGACATGTTAGGTATGGCACCTTTGGCAAAAATAGTGTAGAAAACGTCCATCCTTTTTTAAGACAAAACAATTGGATGCACAGAAATCTTATTCTTGCCGGAAACTTTAACATGACAAATGTTAATGAGTTATTTGATGAGTTAGTTAGAATTGGGCAACATCCAAAAGAAATGGCAGATACCATTACTATTATGGAAAAAATTGGTCATTTTTTAGATGATGCAGTAGCTAAAAAATACAAACAACTAAAAAAGGAAGGTTATAGTAAAAATGAATGCTCTCCTTTAATAGCCGAACGACTTAATGTTGCAAAAATATTGAAACGCTCATCAAAAAATTGGGATGGAGGTTATGCCATGGCTGGACTTTTAGGACATGGAGATGCTTTTGTTTTAAGAGACCCAGCAGGAATTAGACCTGTTTATTATTATAAAGATGATGAAGTTGTTGTTATCGCATCTGAAAGACCCGTTATTCAAACCGTATTTAATGTGCCCTTTGAAGATGTCGAAGAATTAGAACCTGGCCACGCCATAATTACAAAAAAATCTGGGGAAGTATGTATTAAGAAAATTATTGAGCCTCTTGAGCGTAAAGCCTGCTCTTTTGAGCGCATTTATTTTTCAAGAGGAAGTGATGCTGAAATTTACCAAGAACGTAAAACCTTAGGAAAGTTATTAATGCCAAAAGTTTTAGAAGCTATTGATAATGACACTAAAAATTCGGTGTTTTCCTACATCCCAAACACAGCAGAAACCTCATTTTTTGGAATGATTGAAACTGTTGAAGAACACCTTAATAAGAAAAAAACACAAGCTATTTTAGATGGAAACGGCAAGCTTTCTGCTGAAAGAGTTACACAAATTCTTTCAGAACGTCCACGAATTGAAAAAATAGCCATTAAAGATGTTAAATTAAGAACATTTATAACAGAAGACAGTAGTCGCGACGATTTAGTGGCTCACGTTTACGATGTCACTTATGGAGTTATTAAACCAACAGACAATTTGGTTATTATAGATGATAGTATTGTAAGAGGAACCACACTTAAAATGAGTATTATTAAAATGATGGATCGATTACATCCTAAAAAAATAGTCGTGGTTTCTTCTGCACCTCAGATACGATATCCTGATTGCTATGGAATAGATATGGCTAGACTAGAAGATTTAATTGCCTTTAGAGCCATGTTAGAATTGCTAGAGGAAAATAACAAATATCATTTAGTTCAAGAGGTTTATGAAAAATGTAAAGCTCAAGTAGAACTGGAAGACAAAGACGTTAGAAATTTTGTAAAAGACTTATATTCTCAATTTTCTGCAGAAGCCATCTCTAGTAAGATAGCCGAGTTAATTTCTGATAAATCTGTAAAGGCTGAAGTGGTAACTATTTTTCAGCCTGTAGAAAATTTACATAAAGCCTGTCCTAAAAATTTAGGTGATTGGTATTTTACAGGAAACTATCCAACTGTCGGAGGAAATCGCGTAGTAAATAGAGCTTTTATCAATTTTTACGAAGGAAACAAAGAAAGAGCTTACTAGATAAGTTGTTAATTTATAACGCTTTATCTAACAAAAACATACTTTTATCTGAAATATATGCATTTCATCTGAAATATATAAAAGTTTAAAAAAAATAAAACTACATTAGTTTCACCATAACATAAGTAGGTTAAGTTCATGGTAGATTTGGGGCAAAAAAAGGTGAACTTTCGTTCGCCTTTTTTTATTTTACACCATAAAAATTAAGAATTTCTTCAACAATTACACAAGGTTATTATTCTTGTTTCTATCTAATTCTTTATTAATTACACTTTTAGACTAATATATAAGCCGTTTATCTAATAATTCTCACTTTTCTTAGAATACAATCATATATTTGAATCACCATAACATAAGTAGGTTAAGTTTATGGTAGATTTGGGGCAAAAAAGGTGAACTCTCGTTCACCTTTTTTCATTTTAAATCCCCAAGGTCGGAATTCCATCTGTTAATTTTTGAAACTATCTTACTATTGAAAAGGTTGTGTGTTTTTTTCATCTGAATTTTAAAAAAAAAAAGCGAATCTTTTCAGATTCGCTTATATCAATTCATTATTTAAATCCTCCAAATTAAATCTTTGAAGGAATTAAATTCAACCTTACTAGATTTTTAGACCTAAATGGCACTAAGAGTTTTATTTAGCTTCAGCATAACGTCTTTCAACTTCATTCCAGTTAATTACATTAAAAAAAGCATTAATATAATCTGGACGTCTGTTTTGATAGTTTAAATAATATGCATGTTCCCAGACATCTAATCCTAATATTGGTGTTCCTCCACAACCTACTCCTGGCATTAATGGATTATCTTGATTAGGTGAAGAACAAACTTCAACTTTACCACCTTTATGCACACAAAGCCAAGCCCAACCTGATCCAAATTGTGTTGCAGCTGCTTTACTAAAGGTCTCTTTAAAAGCATCTACAGTACCGTAAGCAGCTTCGATAGCGTCTTTTAACTCTCCAGATAAATAACCTTTCCCTTCTGGATTCATTACTTCCCAAAACAAAGAATGATTATAAAAGCCACCTCCGTTATTTCTAACAGCTTTATTATCCATATCTAAATTAATAAGGATATTTTCTATCGTTTTTCCTTCTAAATCTGTACCTGCTATAGCATTGTTTAAATTATTTGTATAACCTTGGTGGTGCTTAGAATGATGTATTTCCATTGTACGAGCATCTATATTTGGTTCAAGTGCATCGTATGCATATTTTAATTTCGGTAATTCGAAAGCCATAATCTTTTGTTTTTTAAGTTAATAATTTAATTCTTTCAAATTTACGGATAAATCATACCAATTAAAAATAATAAATACCTATCAAATCATCGATAGTTTTTATCTTGTGTAAAATTTAACTTTATGGATAATAAGAGTTCTTTTCTAGTTTATAATGCTTCTGCAGGAAGTGGCAAAACATTTACACTTGTAAAAGAATACTTAAAAATTATTTTAGAATCGCCTTTTAACGACAAATTCAAACACATCCTTGCTATTACTTTTACCAATAAAGCAGCTAGCGAGATGAAAGAACGTATTATTGATACTTTAAAATCTTTTTCTTCGAAATCTATTCTAGAAAACCCAACCGATATGTTTCGTATAATTTGCGAGGATTTGAATAAAGATCCTGAAGTTATTCATCTAAAATCTAAAACCTTATTAAATACCATTGTTTTTAATTACGGTTTTTTTGACATCTCAACCATTGATGGTTTTACACATAGAATTATAAGAACTTTTGCTTACGACTTAAAATTACCTTTAAATTTTGAAGTCGAGCTAGATCAAGAAACACTTTTAGCTGAAGCCGTAGATAGGTTAATTGCAAAAGCTGGAACAGAAAAAGAATTAACCAAAATATTAGTTGATTTTGCTCTTGAAAAAGCAGACGACGATAAAAGCTGGGATGTTTCTTTCGATTTTAATAAAATGTCTAAACTGCTTATAAATGAAAATGACATTCCTTTTATTGATGCACTAAAAACTAAAACTCTTGAAGATTTTAAAACTTTTAAAACTTTTTTAAAACAAGAAATTTCGCAAACTGAAAAAACATTAAAAGAGAAAGCAAGTGCCATTCTAATCTTAGCTGAAGAAGCCGGTTTACAATTTGATGATTTTTCGGGAAGTTACTTGCCAAAACATTTTGAAAAATTATCTAATTTAAATCTGTCGGTTAGTTTTACTTCAAAATGGCAAGAAGATATTGAAAATAAAACTCTATATCCAAAGCGTGTTACACAAGATATTGCTTCAGTAATTGAAGATATTCAACCTGAAATAGCAAGCAACTTTTATGAAACGAAACACCTTGTTTTCAATTACAAATTTTTAAAAGCCTGTTATAGAAACATGACACCTCTTTCTGTGTTAAGTGCTATAAATAAGGAATTAACTGTTTTAAAAGAAGAACAGAATAAAGTGCTTATATCTGAATTTAACAACATGATAAGCAACGAAATAAAAGACCAACCTACGCCTTTTATTTACGAACGTTTGGGCGAGAAATTCAGTCATTATTTTATAGATGAATTCCAAGACACATCAGTTTTACAATGGGAAAATTTAATTCCTTTAATAGACAATAAGTTATCTCAAGAGAATTTAAATAACGAAATAGGATCTTTAATGATTGTTGGAGATGCCAAACAGGCAATTTATAGATGGCGTGGAGGAAAAGCTGAACAATTTATAGATTTATTCAACGACGCCAATCCGTTCCACATAGAAAAGAGAATTGTTAATCTGCCACAAAATTACAGAAGCTTTAAAGAGATTTTAACTTTCAATAATGGTTTTTTTAATCATCTAGCCAATACTGTTTTTAATGCAGAAAGTCATCAAAACATCTACCACAATGCCCATCAAGAAGTTACAAAAAATCTAGAAGGATTTGTAAGTCTAGATTTTCTTGAAATAAGTAAAGAAGATAATACAGATGCTATATATACTGAAAAAACACTTGAAACCATTACATCTTGTTTGCAAAACGGATTTGCCTTAAGCGACATTTGTATTTTAGTTAGAAAAAACAAACAAGGTGTTGCAGTTGCCAATTACTTAAACGAGCATAACATTCCACTTATTTCTTCTGAAACCTTATTATTAAAAAATGCTCCGGAAGTTGAATTTATTATCCATTTTCTAAAACTTTTGTTACAACCTAAAAACGACGAAGTAAAAATTCAGGTTCTAAATTATTTGACGACATCTCTTCATATTAAAGAGAAACATCCTTTTTTAGAAAAACACATCAATCTAAATTTAGAGGAATTATTTACTTCTTTGAATATTTTCGACATCCATATTAATTATAATAACTTATTACAATTATCTTTATATGAATTAGCTGAAACTGTAGTTAGATCTTTCAATTTAGTTAAAACTTCTAATGCTTACGTTCAATACCTATTAGATTTAGTGTTTGAATATTCGCAAAAAAACCAACCAGATTTAGCCGGATTTATTAATTACTACGATAAAAAGAAAGATAAATTAAGTATTGTTTCTCCTCCTGGGCAAGAAGCTGTTCAAATAATGACCATTCATAAGTCCAAAGGATTAGAATTTCCAATTGTAATTTTTCCATATGCCGATTTAGATATCTATAAAGAAGTGGAACCAAAAGAATGGTTTCCATTAAACCCTGAAAATTTTCAAGGTTTCACACATACGCTTTTAAACTACTCTGGCGATTTTGAAAATTTTGGAGAAATTGGCAACGAGATTTACAATAGACGACGTTCAAATCTTGAATTAGATAACATAAATATCTTATATGTGGCACTAACAAGAGCTGTTGAGCAATTATATATTATTTCTAAAAAGGATATTAATAATAAAGGAGAGATAAACAGTAAAACATATTCAGGTTTTTTTATCAATTATTTAAATCAGTTACACCTTTGGGACAATAATCAATCAAAATACACATTTGGAAAACCAGAGAAGAGTTCAGAAAAAAAATCTGTTTCAAGTCTTACTTTAGAACAAAAAGAATTTATTTCTACACCTAAACACGAACACAACATTAAAATAGTAACCAATTCGGGATATTTATGGGATACACTTCAGAAAGAAGCCATAGAAAAAGGGAATCTCATTCATAATATCATGTCTCAAATTAAAACAAAAACAGATATCGATTTTGTTATTGAAGAATTTACAAATTCAAATTTGATAACTAAAGAGCAAGCTCCCCTTTTAAAAGAAGTAGCATTTCAAATAGTAACCCATCCAGATTTGACAGCGTATTTTACGGATAATCTAACCATCTATAATGAAAGAGATATTATATCGAAATCTGGAGAAATAGTGCGTTTAGACAGATTGATTTTGGACACAAACAACCAAGCAGTGATTATTGATTACAAAACAGGCAATGAAGATCAAAAGCATATTAATCAACTAATAAAATACGAAAACATTCTTCTAGAAATGCATATAAAAACCATAAAAAAGATACTTGTTTATATTAATGAAGGAATTCAAATAAAAGAATTTTAAATTTGTAAAAATCATCAAACTCATGTACGGAAAAATAAAAGAACATTTAGAAAACGAAATTCAAGAGATTAAAGATAATGGTCTGTTTAAATCAGAACGTATTATTACATCGGCTCAAGGAGCTGAAATAACCCTAAACACAGGCGAGAAAGTTTTAAATTTTTGTGCTAATAATTATTTAGGACTATCATCTCATCCAGAAGTTATTCAAGCAGCAAAAGACATTATGGACACCCATGGTTTTGGCATGTCGTCTGTTAGATTTATCTGTGGAACTCAAGATATACATAAAGAATTAGAACAAAAAATTGCAGAGTTCTATAATACCGAAGACACTATTTTATATGCTGCAGCCTTTGATGCTAATGGAGGTGTATTTGAACCTTTATTTGGTGCCGAAGATGCCATTATTTCAGATTCTTTAAATCACGCATCTATTATTGATGGGGTTAGATTGTGTAAAGCTGCAAGATACCGATATCAAAATAATGATATGGCAGATTTAGAAAAACAACTCATTGAAGCAAATAAAAATGGGGCTCGTTTTAAAATAATAGTTACAGACGGTGTATTTTCAATGGATGGCCTAGTAGCGCCATTAGATAAAATTTGCGATTTGGCAGACAAATATGATGCTTTAGTTATGATTGATGAATGCCATGCAACAGGTTTTATAGGTGAAACTGGTATTGGAACACTAGAAGAAAAAGGCGTTTTAAACAGAATCGATATTATCACTGGAACTCTTGGAAAAGCCCTTGGAGGTGCCATGGGTGGATATACAACTGGAAAAAAAGAAATAATTGAAATTTTACGTCAACGATCAAGACCTTATTTATTTTCTAACTCATTAGCACCAGCAATTGTAGGCGCTTCTATAAAAGTGTTTGATATGTTAAAAAACAACACTTCTTTAAGAGATAAATTAGAATGGAATGCTAAATATTTTAAAAAAGGGATGAAAGAAGCAGGTTTCGATATTATAGATGGAGACTCGGCTATAGTTCCAGTTATGTTATATGATGCCAAATTAGCTCAAACAATGGCGAGCCAACTTTTAAAAGAAGGAATTTATGTAATAGGTTTCTTTTTTCCTGTAGTTCCAAAAGAAAAAGCTCGAATTAGAGTGCAACTTTCTGCTGCACACGAAAAAACTCATATAGATAAAGCGGTAAATTCCTTCATAAAAGTCGGGAAGGAACTAGGAATTATCTAATTTTTTTAGACAATCATGCAGATTTTAGGTAAAATATTCAATATTTTTCTATATTTGTCTTTGTTAATAATATTTAACAACTTACTTTTGCTTACAATTAACACTTAAAAATTAAATTTTTGAATATGAAAAATCTTAGCAGATTATTGTTCGCAATGTTGCTTATGTTAAGTTATAGCAGCATTAATGCACAAGATGAAAACAATCCATGGGCTTTAAGTCTTGGAGTAAACGCCGTTGATTTCTATCCAACAGGTGAAGATGCTCCACTTGGAGATTACTTTGATGAGTATTTTAATGCTCGTGACCATTGGAACATTTTACCTTCTTTGTCAAGTCTAACAGCTTCAAAGTATTTTAGTAATGGTTTCTCTTTTGGAGTAACTGGATCTATCAACAGAATCGAAAGTTGGGGAGACGCTGACGTAAACGATTTATCTTACTACGGATTAGATGGAACTGTAAAGTATAGTTTTGCAAAATTGATAAACTCTAAAGTTGTAGAGCCTTTCTTAGGAGTAGGTGGTGGTTACACTTGGGTAGACAAAATTGGAGCTGGTACTTTAAATGGATCTGTTGGTCTTAATTTATGGTTATCAGAAAACATTGGTGTAACTCTACAAAGTACTTACAAACATGCCTTTGAAGATTACTTATCTACACACTTCCAACATTATGCAGGTTTAACATTTAAATTTGGTGGAAAAGACACTGATGGTGATGGAATCTACGATAAAGATGATGCTTGTCCAGAAGTTGCTGGTTTAGCTGAATTTAACGGATGTCCTGATTCTGATGGTGATGGTATTGAAGATAGTAAAGACGACTGTCCAAACGAAGCTGGTTTAGCTGAGTTTAACGGATGTCCTGATTCTGATGGTGATGGTATTCCAGATAACTTAGACGATTGTCCTACAGTTGCTGGTCTTAAAGCTTTAAATGGTTGTCCAGATGCTGATGGCGATGGAATTGCTGATAAAGATGACAAATGTCCAAACGAAGCAGGTCCTGCTGCAAACAATGGTTGTCCTTGGCCAGATAGAGATGGTGATGGTGTAGCTGATAAAGATGATTTATGTCCAGACGTAGTTGGAACTGTTGCTAACAACGGTTGTCCAGAAGTAACTGAGGCAGTTAAGAAAGCTTTAAATGCTTATGCTAAAACGATCTTATTCGATACTGGAAAAGCAACTATTAAAGATCAGTCTGCTGCTGTTTTACAAAACATTGTTGATATCTTAAATGAATATCCTAATGCTAAGTTTAACATCGAAGGTCATACTGATAGTGTAGGTAGCGATGCCCTTAACATGAAATTATCTAAAGAAAGAGCTAGTTCAGTTATGAATTACTTAATTTCTAATGGAGTTGCATCTAGCAGACTTTCTCACGAAGGATTTGGAGAATCTAGACCTATAGATTCTAACAAAACTAGAGCTGGTAGAGCTAACAACAGAAGAGTAGAAATTAACTTAAAAAACTAAGTTAATTAACACATAAAAAATAGTTTTAAAAACGCTCCGAAATTTCGGAGCGTTTTTTATTTTTATAACATGGTAACATTTATTTACGAGGTATTATTAGAACTACAAGAGAAAAATGAAGACATTTCTAACCTTACGTTTGTTCTTCCAAGTAAAAGAGCCGGTGTTTTTCTAAAACATGAAATAAAAAATGTTTCTAAAGAAACTATATTTTCTCCACAAATATTAAGTATTGAAGATTTTACAAGAGAACTTTCTCAATTAAATCCTATATCCAATACAGAACTATTATTCGAATTTTATAGCGTATATCTTGAATTAACAAAATCAGCAGACCAAGATAGTTTTGAAGTGTTTGCTAAATGGGCACAAATAATTCTACAAGATTTTAACGAAATTGATAGATACCTTATACCTCCTAAACAAATATTTGAATACTTGTTTGACATTCAAAAAATTAATCATTGGTCAAAACAAGAAAATCAAACAGATTTAGTTAAAAAATACTTATCCTTTTGGAATAAGCTTTTTGAGTATTACACACATTTAACTGAGCACTTGATGTCTAAAAACATAGGCTATCAAGGATTAATTTATAAAGAAGCTGTAGCAAATATTGAGACATATATTCAAACTAATCCAGATAAAAAAGTTATTTTCCTAGGATTTAATGCATTAAATACCGCTGAAGAAACCATCATCCAGGAACTACTTCAGAATGGTATTGCTGAAATATATTGGGATTTAGAAGATACATTCTTTAAAAATCCAATTCATGATGCAGCCATGTTTATCAGGGATTATCGTGAAAACTGGTCTTATTTTAAATCAAATCCATTTAAATGGCTTACTACAAATTATTCGAAACCAAAAAACATATCCATATTTGGTGTTCCAAAAAACATAGGCCAAGCAAAGCAGATAGGAACTATTTTAAAAGGTTTAAATATCAATCAGAAAAATTTAAACAATACAGCTATTGTTTTAGGTGATGAAGCCTTATTAATGCCTGTTTTAAACTCTTTGCCTTCATCCATCGACGCCTTAAACATTACCATGGGACTTCCACTCAATTCTGTTCCTTTAGCATCCTTATTTGAAAAAATATTTGATTTACATAAAACAACTAACAAATCATTTTACTATAAAGACGTTATTAGCATCTTATCACATCAAAATATCAATTGTCTATTTCAAAATAATAAGGTTTCTGATATAATTAAAACCATTCAAACAAACAATTTAGTGTATCTAAATTTAGAGCAACTTAAAACACTCTCATCACCCTCTGAAGATATAATGACTCTGTTGTTTTCAAGCTGGGAAAACAGCGCAGAAATAGCATTAAAACAAACAAAAAAACTAATTTTAAAAATAAAGAATTATCTAGATACTGACAAACAGAGAAATATTTTGTCTTTAGAATATCTATTTAGATTTAATGAACTATTTAACGAGCTTACTAGGTTAAACTCAAATTATGTTCACTTAAAAAACAGCAATACATTATTTGAAGTATACAAAAACCTATTAAGCACTGAGACTCTAGATTTTAAGGGAGAGCCGTTACAAGGTCTCCAAGTTATGGGAATGCTCGAGTCGAGAGTATTAGATTTTGAAACAGTTATAATCTCATCTGTTAATGAAGGTGTTCTTCCTTTAGGTAAAAATCATAATTCGTTTATTCCTTTCGATGTCAAATTACAGTATAATCTTCCAACTTTTAAAGAGAAAGATGCCATTTATGCTTATCATTTTTATCGATTGTTACAACGTGCTAAAAACATCTACATTCTATATAATACAGAGACAGATGTACTAAATGGAGGCGAAAAAAGTAGGTTTATTACACAGTTAGAATTAGAAGCTGCCCATAATATTTCTCAAAATATCGTACTACCAAAAGTAATGAGTTCCAAAAAAGAACTTTTGCAAATAAAAAAAGATGAAAGTGTAATAAATAGATTAAAAGAAATAGCTTTAAAAGGCTTCTCTCCGTCTTCATTAACTAATTATATTAGGAACCCCATAGATTTTTACAATCAAAAAATATTAAAAATTACAGAATACGAAGAAGTTGAAGAAAATATCGCTACAAATACATTAGGTACTGTAATACACAATTCTCTAGAAGATTTATACAAACCCCTTCAAGGTACATACCTCTCTATTGATATTTTAAAAGGTATGAAGAAAGAAATAGATGAACGGGTTAATCATCATTTTAAAGACCTTTATAAAGAAGGTGATATTACAAAAGGTAAAAATTTAATTGTTTTTGAAATAGCAAAAAGATATTTAAATAATTTTTTAAACTTAGAAATTGAAGATTTAAAAAAAGGAAATGAAATAAAAATTATTGCAATTGAAAGTGAAAATAAAGTAAAGCTTAAGTTAGACACCATAGATTTCCCTATCTATCTAACCGGAAAAGTTGATAGAGTTGATCAATATAATGGCACTACAAGAATTATTGACTATAAAACCGGAAAAGTTGATAGCAGCAAGGTGTCTCTTATTCATTGGGAGGACATTACAACAGATTATGATAAGTTTAGCAAGTCTTTTCAAGTTTTAACATATGCTTACGCCATGGTTAAAGAGGGGAAGGTTAATCTTCCTTTAGAAGCAGGTATTATTTCGTTCAAAAACCTGAGTGCAGGATTTTTAAAATTCACTAAAAAGGAAAGTGTTTACGATAAAAATAAAATCACTCAAATTTCTGAAGAAACCTTACAGTCGTTCGAAATCGAATTGAAAAACCTAATCCTTGAAATCTGCAATCAAGATATGTCTTTTATTGAAAAAACCATTTAATGTCAGAAAAGAACCTTGTTTTATATAGAGAAAACCAAAAACCAATTGTTTGGGATACTTTATATAATAAAACCGGTAATCCAAAGCCATTAGTAATATTTTGTCATGGATATAAAGGATTTAAAGATTGGGGGAGCTGGAGTTTAGTAGCAGATGCTTTTAAAAATGAAAATTTCTTTTTTGTGAAATTCAACTTTTCCCATAATGGAGGTACTGTTGAAACTCCCATTGATTTTCCGGATTTAGAAGCTTTTGCAGAAAATAATTATTCGAAAGAGCTAAAAGATATTGATGATTTATTAAATTATTTACTATCAAAAAACAACCCTTTTGTCAATGAAATCAATAAAAACAACATCTCACTCATTGGGCATTCACGTGGAGGTGGAATTGCAACCATCAAAGCTTCAGAAGATGCAAGAATCACATCATTAATAACCTGGGCTAGTGTTTGCGATTTTGCTAAAAGAACAGCAACCATAGGAAATTTAGAACAATGGAAGAAAGATGGTGTAAAGTATGTTTTAAACAGAAGAACCAAACAACAAATGCCTCATAATTATCAATTTTATAAAGACTTTAAAGCCAATGAAACTCGTTTAAATTTAGAGATAGCTACAAAAAAAGTCAAAATCCCACATTTGATAATTCATGGAGATTCAGACACATCAATATCTTTTAATGAAGCGAAATTATTACATCAATGGAATCCAAATAGTGTTTTAGTTCTTATTGAAAACACCAATCATGTGTTCGATTCGAAACATCCTTGGGAAGACAAAATATTGCCTAAAAAATTGAAACAAGTTGTTGAAAAAAGCATCCATTTTATAAAATAAAAAACGCCTTTATTTGTTATAAAGACGTTTATTATTTGTGGAGAATATCGGATTCGAACCGATGGCCTCTACGCTGCCAGCGTAGCGCTCTAGCCAACTGAGCTAATCCCCCAAATTGTTTTATTTTAATCCACTTAAAACTAAAACTGGTAAAGTAGAGCTTTGAAAATCCTTTTTCAATATGGTATTATTTTCCCAAAGCTTCGTAAAAAAACCTCGTTTTCGTCTTACAACACATAATAACTCTGGATCGTTTTCCTTATAATGTTCTAAAACGCCTTGAAAAGTAGTTGCATTTTCAGAGTAGGTTGTATTTGTAACAATACTAGAAAGATGATCGTCAATCTCAAAATCACCTTCGTTATGAAAAGGTGTTTTAACTAATAATAAATTCACAATAGATTTATAGTGATTTTTAATAGCAATTAATGGTTTTAAAGCTTCTTCATTTTTAATGATGGCCGACTTTAAAGCCATTAAGATATAAATAATAGGTCTATATGTATAACCTTCTGGCACAATAAGCGCTGGAATATTGGTTTGCTTAATAATTTTACCAGATGTTTTCCCCAAATAAACCTCTTCTTTTATAGAATTAGTTCTAGGTTCCAACATAATTAAATCTATGTCTAAAGATTTAGCTATTAGTTCTAAAGTGTCTACCAACTTCCCCTTATAAGTTTTTATACTTATTTCTACACCTTTAGTATCTACTTTAGCAACATGAGATTTTAAAAACTCTAAACTTTCACGTTCTAATATATGATCGATTTTAATCATGGTTCCTGCTTTGGTATAGACATTATATATTTGTACAACATATAATCTTGCACCAAAGGCTTTAGCAAAATCTACAGCATATTGTAAATGGCTTGCAGCATTTTTAGATGACCCTACTGGAACTAAAATATTCTTCATAATCAATAATTAAAAACTAAATTTGCAGTATAATTTATGCAAAAGTAAACATTAAAATTGATTCGGAAAGCTACTTATAAGGATATTGATTGCATTTTGCAAATAACGAAAGCTTGTGCTGCATTTATGATAGATAAAGGTGTTTTTCAATGGAATGAACACTATCCAAGCAAGTTAGCTTTTAATAACGATATTCTAAGAAACGAATTATATGTCTTAGAAAATGAATCAAACATCATTGGGTGTATTGTTATTTCAACTTTTATGGATGAAGAATACATTCCTATTAATTGGTTAACTCCTAATAAAAATAACATCTATATTCATAGATTAGCTGTTCATCCAAATCAACAAGGGAAAGGGTATGCACAAATACTTATGGATTTTGCTGAAGCATTTGCAAAAAACAATGATTATAAATCCATTAGATTAGATACCTTTTCGCAAAATAAACGGAATCAAACATTTTATGAGCTTCGCAATTATAAACGTTTGGGAGACATTTATTTTCCATTGCAAAGTAAGCATCCTTTTTACTGCTATGAATTAATCTTGTGAGCACAAATATAAGTTTAAAACATATTAATAAGTTAGCCATTCCTGCATTAATTGCTGGAGTATCTGAGCCTATATTATCATTAACTGACACAGCTATTGTTGGTAATGTGGATTTTAACGCCACAGAGTCCTTAGCAGCTGTAGGAATTGTAGGCGCTTTTATTTCCATGCTTATTTGGGTGCTAGGGCAAACAAGAAGTGCTATTTCATCTATTGTTTCACAATATGTTGGAGCCAATAATTTAGATAAAGTTAAAAATTTACCAGCCCAAGCCATCTTTATTATTACCTCTTTAAGTATTTTAATAATTTTAGTAACCTACCCTTTTGCAGAACAAATATTCAAGCTTTATAATGCGTCTCATGTAATCTTAGAATACAGTGTTTCATATTATAAAATTCGTGTATTTGGTTTCCCATTTACCTTATTTACTATTGCTGTATTTGGAACTTTTAGAGGTTTGCAGAACACCTATTACCCCATGATAATCGCTATTGCTGGAGCTGTTTCAAACATTGTGTTTGACGTTATTTTAGTGTATGGCGTTGAGGGTTATATTCCTGCCATGCATATACAGGGGGCTGCCTATGCAAGTGTTATTGCGCAACTTTTAATGGCTATATTATCTGCTTATTATTTACTAAAAAAAACTCCAATTTCTTTAAAATTAACCCTTCCTTTTAATAAAGAAATGAAACGTTTTACGGTAATGATTCTCAACTTGTTTGTTAGAACTTTAGCCTTGAATGTCACTCTTTATTTTGCAAGTGCTTTTTCAACTAGTTATGGAAAACAATACATAGCGGCATATACCATTGCTATTAATTTATGGTTTTTAGGCGCTTTTGTTGTGGATGGGTATGCTAGTGCTGGAAATATTTTATCAGGAAAATTATTAGGAGGTAAAGAATATAACAAGCTTATAGAGTTAAGCAATAAACTTATTCGTTATGGTGTTACATTAGGTATCGTTTTGGCTGCCCTTGGTAGTTTGTTTTACTATTCTATAGGAACAATTTTTACTAAGGAACCAGATGTTTTAAAAGAGTTTTATAACATATTTTGGATGGTTCTAGCCATGCAACCTTTATGTGCTATAGCCTTTATTTTCGATGGCATGTTTAAAGGGCTAGGTAAAATGAAGGATTTAAGGAATTTATTATTACTTTCTACCCTCCTAGTGTTTGTTCCAATTTTATTTTGGTTAGACTCTTTAGATTTAAAATTGTATGCTATTTTTACAGCCTTTACATGTTGGATAATAGCTAGAGGTTTCCCATTAATTATAAAATTTAGAAAAGAATTTTTACCACTTTCCCAAAACCATTAACTTTAACAAAAAAATAAAATAATGTTTTCTATAATAAGCTTACTTCAAAAAGTAGATATCAACGAAAAAATTAATAATGCTCCAGATAACTCTTATGAAATAGGTGTGTTTATTGGAAGCTTGCTGCCTTTTGTAACACTTGTTATTATTGCTTACGCTATTTTTAGATACAACAAAAACAAATCAAATAACGAATAATATGGATTTTTTAAATTTTTTAAGTGGAAACGGATTGTTTCTAGTTTTAGCAGTCGTATTAATTATTATTTACGTGTATAATCGTAGAAAAAAAAGGTAAACTAGCGTGTTTTTAACCAACCTGTAATACTCATTCTTTCTGTTTTTACAGGTTTCACTTCGTGTTCTATAACTTGGCTTTCAAAAACAACCAAACGTCCAGGAAACGGATAAATCACTTTTTCTGTTTCTTTACCGTTTTCATCTAAATACAATACCAGTTCACCACCATTTTCTGGTATCCAACCAGCTTCATTTAAATAGCAAACAATAGACAGCTTACGTCTATCATCATTTTGAAAGGTATCTATATGTCTTTTATAAAACGTGCCTTCAGGATATAATGCATAATGAAACTCTTTATGTAATATCCCTAAAAAACAGGTTTTGTTAAGATAGCTTACCAAACTGTTAATCTTGTTAAAAAAAATCATTTCAGCTTCATTTGCTTTCATCTCGTCAATCCATAAAATAACATCTCCACGAATCGATTTTACAATAATTTCGTTGACACGATTTCCAATAGCTGCTTTTTTAAAAGCATCTTCTTCATGTTTTTCTATTAAAGACTGTCTTAAAACCAAAACCTCTTCATCTGTAAAAAAATCTTCAACAACGCTGTATTGTCTTGCTAAAATATCCTCAATAATACGCTCGTATTGAGGGTTTTCAACAAAAGCAATTTCTTCAAAAAGCTGACTCATTAATATGCTCCATTTATTTAAAAGCGCGCAAATGTAGTCTAAAATCAGATTGGTTTAACAAAACGATTATCTTTGCACTCATAATAACGTTTACAATGAGTAAAATAAGAATTACAAAACAATTTTCTTTTGAAACTGGTCATGCGCTTTATGGCTACGATGGGAAATGTAAAAATGTCCATGGACATAGTTATAAATTATCTGTTACCGTAATCGGCACTCCAGTTTCGGACACAAACAATGTCAAGTTTGGAATGGTTATAGACTTTGGTGATCTTAAAAAAATAGTAAAAAACGAAATTGTAGATGTTTTTGATCATGCAACCGTTTTTAATAAAAACACACCACATGTGGAGTTGGCTAAAGAACTTGAAATTAGAGGACATAGTGTGCTTTTAGTAGACTATCAACCAACCAGTGAAATGATGGTGATTGATTTTGCTGTAAAAATTAAAAGACAATTACCAAACCATATTTCTTTATTTTCTCTAAGACTACAAGAAACAGATACAAGTTTTGCTGAATGGTATGCTTCTGATAATTAGTTAACAGTCACAGTTTTCAGTTAAAGCGCTTTTACAAATAATCATTCGTGAATTCGTGGCTATTTTATTTATATTTACTTCATGAATATTCCCAAAGGAAAAAAAATTTATTTCGCTTCTGATAATCATCTTGGAGCTCCAACACAAGAACAGTCACGTCCTCGTGAAAAGAAATTTGTGGCTTGGTTGGATGAAGTTAAACAAGATGCAGCAGCTATTTTTTTAATTGGTGATCTCTTCGATTTTTGGTTTGAATATAAAACTGTTGTCCCAAAAGGGTTTACTAGAACTCTTGGGAAACTTGCAGAAATTAGTGATTCGGGAATTCCTATTTACTACTTTGTTGGGAATCATGATCTTTGGATGAATGGCTATTTTGAAGAAGAACTAAACATTCCAGTATATCACAAACCCAAAGAATTTAATTTTAACAATAAGACGTTTTTAATTGGTCATGGAGATGGTTTAGGCCCTGGTGACAAAGGTTATAAACGCATGAAAAAAGTGTTTACTAATCCGTTTAGTAAATGGTTGTTTCGTTGGTTGCATCCAGATTTAGGTGTGAAACTGGCTCAATACATGTCTGTAAAAAACAAACTGATTTCTGGAGATGAAGATGCGAAGTTTTTAGGCGAAGACAACGAATGGCTGGTGCAATATTGCAAAAAAAAGCAAGAAGAGAAACACAGAGATTATTACGTGTTCGGACACAGACATTTGCCTTTAAATATTGACTTAAACGAAAACTCTAAATACATTAATCTTGGCGATTGGATTAGTTATTATACTTATGGTGTTTTTGATGGTGACGTTATGGAGTTGAAGGAGTATTAGTCTATTTTATTGACTACAATTTCCATCTAAAATATCCTGAACTGTTGGATTATACGCATTATTAGCAATATTTACATCATTGTAATTTCCAGTATTAAAAAGGTTTGTTAAGGCACAGAAATTAGATAAATTCAAATTACCATAATAAGTGTTGTTTACATTTATACCAATAAAAACATTGTTGACAGACTCCAAACTTTCAAGACCATCCAAAGAAGTTAATGTATTATGGCCAAATATTTCTAAATCTCCCAAAATAACTTGAATATTATCTAGTCCATTTAAACTTGTAAAGTTATTGTTTCCACCAATAAAAACTCCACCCTCAACACGAGTTAAACTTTCAAGACCATTTAAAGAAGTTAATGAGCTATTATTATAAATATTTAAACTTCCTCCAATTAATGTAATATTTACCAAGGCCGAAATAGAATCCAAATCAGAGTTTACACTAATATTTAAATCACCGTGAACTGTATTTATATTCTCTAATCCATTTAAACTTGTTAAGCTATAATTATTAGATATACTTATAGCTCCAACATAATTTAAATTTGCTAAAGCTGTTATACTGTTAAGATTTGAATTTACATCTATTCTTAAATTTTCATTTACAGTTGTTATATTCTCTAAACCATTTAATGTTTCTAAATTTCCATTCTGGTATATTTCCAACCTATTAACTTCACCACTTATACTTTGAAGCCCTTGGATGTTATTTAAAGCATAATTTTCATAAATTGAAATATTACCACTAAAAGACGAAACATTTTCCAACCCATTTAAAGAATTTAAAGAACCATTAGCATAAATTCTAATATCTCCTTGAATGGAAACTAAGTTTTCTAAATGCGCTATATTATTTAAAGATGTATTGCCTTTTATTACTAAGTCATATAAAATGGTTTCAATATTTTCTAAACCTTCTAAACTAACCAAAGAATCGTTATCAGAAATAAATATGGAGCTTAATGAAGAAATATTGACGAATGCGCTTAAAGATTCCAAGCTTTCATTTTGAACGATTCCTAAGCCGCCAATAGATTCTAAGTTTTCCAACCCTGTAAATGTTGTTAATAAAGGGGTGAAACCTATATATAATCTTCCTCCAACTGACTCAAGATGATTCAATTCCTCGAGAGACACCAATAAAGTGTTTCTTGATATATAACAATCTCCACCAACTGTTGTTAAAGCTCCTAAACCTGATAATGTTGTTAAAGCTTCATTAAATTCAATTCTTACGTTTTCGCTAACATGATTCAAAAAGTTTAAACTAGTTAAATCAACTATATCAGAACCCTCAATTTCTAAAGAACCCTCAATTTTAGCATAACATAAAGCGCCAAAAGCATCAACTTCCTCTTGAGATGTTAATAAAACATCTCCTTCAAACGTTCCACCACAATTAGATTCAATTATGGAGTCGTCAATGATAACTTCAGAATCATCTTCGCTACAAGAGTTTATAATCGTAAAAACAAATAAAAAAAGCACTAGTCTTCTCATAATTCTATTATTTTTCAAATATAAATAATTATTAACCCTTCTCATGTTCCTCAATATCTTTTCTCAAATCTAATTTTCTAAACGAAGGAGACACAATTCCTGTAGTAATTACAGTTATTAATGTCATGGTTCCTCCAAAAACTACAGCAGTCACAGTTCCCATAAGTTTGGCTGTCACGCCACTTTCAAAAGCACCAAGCTCGTTGGATGATCCAACAAACATAGAGTTTACCGAAGATACACGACCTCTCATGTGGTCTGGTGTTTTAATTTGTAAAATGGTTTGTCTAATAACCATGGAAACACCATCTGTTACACCACTAAAAAATAATGCCACAACCGAAATCCAGAAAATAGACGACAACCCAAATACAATAATACAAACTCCAAAACCGAAAATAGCTGCAAGTAATTTCATTCCAGCATTTTTGCTTATTGGAAGATACGCCGTTGCCAACATGGTTAAAAAAGCGCCTACAGCAGGAGCAGCACGTAAAACCCCAAATCCTTCACTTCCAACTTTTAAAATATCTTGTGCAAATATTGGTAGTAAGGCAACCGCTCCTCCAAAAAGTACAGCAACCATATCTAAAGTAATAGCTCCTAAAATGGCTTTGGTTTTAAACACAAATCGGATACCTTCTTTTAAGCTTTGCATAACAGGTTCTCCAATTTTAGGGTTTAATATAGGTTTCTTTTTTATTTGCGATAACGTGATTAATGAAAACATAACCAAACCAAATACAAAACATAAAGACCAATGCACACCAATAATGCTAATTAAAACACCAGCCGTTGCTGGTCCTAAAACGGATGCCATTTGCCATGTTGAACTACTCCAAGTAGCGGCATTTGGATAAATTTTCTTAGGAACAATTAACGCAATTAATGAAAAAATGGTGGGTCCGAAAAAGGCACGAATAAATCCACCAAAAAACACCAAGGCATATATACAATATAACACCGAATTCGTTGACCAGTCTTGAACAATTTTTGGCCATGTTAGTAGAAAAAGACCTAAGCTTATTAATGAAAAGAACGAAATACATATAGCTAACAAATTTCGTTTTTCTTTTTGGTCCACAATATGTCCAGCAAATAAGGCCATAGACAAAGCTGGAACAATCTCCATAAGTCCAATAATCCCTAAAGACAAAGGGTCTTTAGTTATACTGTATACTTGCCATTCTATAATTATAAATTGCATAGACCATGCAAAAACCAAAGCAAAACGCAATAATAAAAAAATATTGAATTCTTTAATTCGTAAAGCTGCGTAAGGATCTTTTTTGTTGGGATTTTTCATAATATCCAATCCTTTATTAGATGTTGCAATCTAAAAAGGCTATTTAGTATTTTGCACAAATGTATATTAGAAATATCTTTTATTTTAATTTTTGACAGAAATCTAAATACTCTTTTCTTATTCTTTAAGATCTCTCAATTTTAATTGAAGTGAGGTGTTGCCTTGCCAGTGATTTTCATCTATAGAATAAACAGCTTTAAAAGGCTTTTTGTTTTTAATTAGACTTAACTTGTCTCCTAAATTAAAGCCTATGCAAACTAATTTTTCTACGCCTGTTTGTGTAACCGTTATTCGTAAATGTTTATCATCTTCGCCGACACATTTACCATAACCTGTATCTCTAAGATTTTCAGACATAAAAATAGGTGTCATATTTCCTGGGCCAAAAGGCGCAAACTGGCATAAAATACGCCATAACTTATTATCAATTTGTTGTAGGTTTATTTTAAAGTCTATTTTAATTTCTGGAACTAGTAAATGTTTATCAATAGTTCGCGAGACTTCATCTTCAAAAGCTTGTTTGAAAACTTCGTAATTTTCTTCCTTAAGTGTTAGTCCTGCTGCATATTTATGGCCTCCAAACTGCTCAATATGTTCGCTACAAGCTTCCAAAGCATTATACACATCAAATCCTGAAACCGAACGAGCCGAAGCAGCTAATTTATCACCACTTTTAGTAAACACTAAAGTGGGTCTGTAATAAGTTTCTATTAGCCTTGAAGCCACAATTCCAATAACACCTTTGTGCCAGGTTTCATGATATACAACGGTTGTAAAACCTTCATGTTCTTGGTTGATTTCTATTTGTTTAAGCGCTTCGTCTGTAATGCGTTGATCGGCTTCACGTCTATCAGTGTTAAATGCTTCAATTTCTTCCGCATATTGTTCGGCTAAATCGTAATCCGTTTCACTTAATAAGGTCACGGCATAATTTCCATGTTTCATGCGTCCAGCAGCATTGATTCTTGGAGCGACAATAAAAACAACGTCGGTAATAGTAAGTTCCTCTTTTTTAACCTGATTGATGATGGCTTTAATTCCTGGTCGTGGATTGGTGTTGATTACTTGTAGTCCCAAATAAGCCAAAACCCTGTTCTCTCCAACAATAGGAACAATATCTGCTCCAATGGCTGTGGCAACCAAATCCAAATATTCGGTTAATTCATCAACTGATTTTCCTTCATTTAAAGCTAAAGCTTGAATAAGTTTAAAACCTACGCCACATCCACAAAGTTCTTTGAACGGATAGTTGCAATCGTCTCGTTTAGGATCTAAAATAGCAATGGCATCTGGAAGGTTTGTTCCAGGTCTATGATGATCGCAAATAATAAAATCAATCCCTTTTTCTTTAGCATATGCTACTTTATCGATAGCTTTGACACCACAATCTAAAGCGATAATAAGCGAAAAATCGTTGTCGTGAGCGAAGTCGATGCCTCTTATGGAGACCCCATAACCTTCATCATATCTATCAGGAATATAAGTGGCAACTTGCTCTGTCCTTGTTTTAAGGTAAGTTGACATTAAGGCCACCGAAGACGTTCCATCTACATCATAATCGCCAAAAACTAGAATGTTTTCATTATTTGCCAAAGCCAGTTGGATGCGTTCAACAGCTTGATCCATATCTTTCATTAAATAAGGATCGTGCAATTGCTCTAAATTTGGCCTAAAAAATGCTTTAGCCTCTTCATAAGTTTCAATACCACGTTGCAACAACAAAGTAGCCACAACCTCATCTACTTGAAGGGCATTTTTTAAGGCTGTTAATTTTTCAGCTTCTGGTTTTGATTTAATGGTCCAACGCATGTTTTTTAACATTTAAGCCACTTTGAAAGTAGTGTATAATTTCGCATTGAGATGCTTCGACAAGCCCAGCATGACAATTATTACTTGTTATGATAATGTATAGAGGTCTTTACAGTTGAAAATTTGCGAAACATTTCCATAACACCACAATATTTTTCAACGGATAAATCGACGGCTTTTTTAATCTTTTTTTCATCTAAGTTTTCGCCATAAAAATGATATTCTACGGAAACCGTATGATAATATTTTGGATGTTCTTCGGTTAATTCGCCATAAGTATCCATTCTGAAATCTGAAACCTTCACCTTCATTTTGTCTAACACTGACACCACATCTAAACCAGAACATCCAGCAAGTGCAGAAAGCATCATGGCTTTCGGGCTCAGGCCTGAACTATGACCTCCATGTTCTGGACTGGTATCCATTAGGACGGTTTTTCCGTTGGGGTTGTCCGATTCAAATTGTAAATTGCCTTTCCAATGTGTTGTTACTTTATTAGTCATTTTTATAGTTTTAAGTTATGTATGTCTAAAATACTTAAAGTTGTTGTTTAAAACTTTAAATACTTATAACTTTAGCACACTTTAAGTACTCTTTTAATCAAAAATACCAATAAAATTTAGACTATGCCATTAGTAACACCATTATCAGCCGATCATGATTTAGAAACCAAGGAATTAGCAGAATTCTTTAATGAAACGCTTGGATTTTGTCCGAATTCGGTTTTAACCATGCAACGAAGACCAGCTATTTCTAAAGCTTTTATTAATTTGAATAAGGCCGTAATGGCTAATGAAGGTAGAGTCACTTCTGCTTTAAAGCGTATGATTGCTTGGGTTTCTAGTAATTCTACTGGTTGCAGATATTGTCAAGCACATGCCATTCGTGCTGCCGAACGTTATGGAGCAGAGCAAGAACAACTAGATAATATTTGGGAATACCGAACACAT
Organism: Xanthomarina sp. GH4-25; assembly: GCF_045363175.1. Classification (NCBI taxonomy): domain Bacteria; kingdom Pseudomonadati; phylum Bacteroidota; class Flavobacteriia; order Flavobacteriales; family Flavobacteriaceae; genus Xanthomarina; species Xanthomarina sp. GH4-25. The sequence continues at coordinate 124,246 of NZ_JBJFLO010000004.1, read as the reverse complement.
CCAGCTTTTAACGAAGCCGAACGTGCTGCATTAGATTTCAGTTTGGCTGCAAGTCAGGTGCCAAACGACGTGAATGCTGATATTAAAAAACGTTTGTACGAACATTGGAATGAAGGAGAAATTGTAGAAATGCTAGGTGTTATTTCTTTATTTGGCTACTTAAACAGATGGAACGACAGCATGGGAACAAGTATTGAAGAAGGTGCTGTAGAAAGTGGTAATAAATACTTGGGAAAGCATGGTTACAATGTTGGAAAACACGATGGATCGCAATATTAGTATTCTCATTCTTGTGAAGGCAGGAATCTAGATTGTTAGATTTTTAGAGCGCTTCGCTTTTAGATAAATTAGATAAAAACCTTACTAGAGATAGTGAGGTTTTTTTATTGTTAATAATAGATTGTTTTTAATAAATGATTGGGATACTTCTTTCAATATCATTATTTAGAACATTTCTAAATACTTTTAAACAATACATTTGTTTTGATAAACATTCTAAGGCAAATGATTTCATGTCTTAACAAAATTTAGAAAGGCTATTTATTTTTGTGGCAGTCGTGTCACAGTTCGAACAAAACGCCTGCAATATTTTATCAAAAAATTGAAATATATGGGACTTTTTAATATAAATATAAAAGGGAAATACACATTGATGTGTTTAAAATTTTTAGTGTATTCAACAGTACTACCTGTGCTTATTGCTACTATTTATTTAGTAATCTTTCAAACTGAAAAAATAGAATCAATTTTAAAAATCATATATAATCCTATTACTGGTTCAGGATAGTTTTCACTGCTCGTTTTAACTCAGGAATAACCTCCTTCACAAACCAAGGATTCTTAGATAACCAAAACCTATTTCGAGGGCTTGGATGTGGTAACGGCAAATATTTTGGCAAATAGGTTTTGTATTCGGCTACAGTCTCAGTTAAAGTTCGTTTTGCTTTTTCTTTTAAATAATATTTTTGTGAGTACATGCCAATAAGAATAACTAATTCCAAGTTAGGCATTTGGTCTAATAATTTTTGATGCCATTGTGGAGCACATTCTGGTCTTGGAGGTAAATCGCCACTCTTGCCTTTTCCTGGGTAACAAAACCCCATTGGCACTAAAGCTATTTTGGTTTCATCGTAAAAAATTTCTTCAGAGACATTGAGCCAGTTTCTTAATTGTCGACCACTAGGGTCATTCCAGGGAATTCCCGTTTTATGCACACTTGTACCTGGAGCCTGACCAATAATAATTATTTTAGCTTCTGGATGTGCAGACACAATAGGTCTTGGACCAAGAGGTAAATGTTCTTTGCAAATAGTGCATTGCCTAATATCTTTTAACAGATTCTTCACTTTGTTAAGAATGACAATAATTAATTATCCTTTTCAAGGTTTTCCTCCAACAATTATCACAATCTCTCCTTTTGGTGGTTTGTTGGTATAGTGTTTAAGGACTTCTTTAACAGTTCCTCGAATGGTTTCTTCGTAGAGTTTAGTTAATTCGCGAGAGACAGAAACTGGTCTATCTTCACCAAAATACTCGCAAAAATGCGTGAGTGTTTTAATGAGTTTGTGAGGGCTTTCGTAAAAGATAATGGTTCTGGTTTCTTCAGCTAGCAATAACAATCTGGTTTGTCTGCCTTTTTTAACTGGTAAAAAACCTTCGAATACAAATTTATCGTTTGGTAAACCACTATTCACTAAAGCTGGAACAAAGGCTGTGGCTCCAGGAAGGCAATCTACTTCTATATTATTTTCAATACAAGCTCTAGTAAGTAAAAACCCAGGATCTGAAATGGCTGGTGTTCCTGCATCACTAATTAATGCAATTGTGACACCGCTTTTAATTTTATTAATCAACCCTTCAACTGTTTTATGCTCGTTATGCATGTGGTGGGATTGCGATGGTGTGGAAATCTCAAAATGTTTTAACAATTTCCCGGAAGTTCTTGTGTCTTCAGCTAGAATTAAATCGACGTCCTTTAAAACCTCAACAGCTCTAAAAGTCATGTCTTTTAAATTTCCAATGGGAGTAGGAACAATATAAAGTTTACTCATTAATTAAATTTACTTTCTAGAATTTCCATAAAACGTATTTCGAATTCTTCTTTGCCTTTCCAGTTATTATAATCTGGTTTCACCACATTTTGAATAAGATTCTCGGCTTCATTAAAAGAACTACTAGTATTAATTTGTGAAAGAACACGATCGTAATCGGTAGCTTTTCCATCGAATAAATGTTTAATAAACGCTAGTTTATCGTTTAATCCAATATTAAGACCGCCACTTTTAAGTTTATCGTTTAAAGACTTTTTTGCGTCGTTATTTTTATTACCATTTGTTACAGGTTCAAACTCTGGGATTTCTTCAAAACCTGCTGTTATTTCTTCTAAATCGTTTTTATGGTATTGTTTTTTTGGAATCGCTTTTTCAAAAATGGTATCTACATGCTGCGCTTCAATTGGCATTTGGGCTACCATATCTTTAATTTTTTCTATAGCAGGTTCCATGATTTCATCATGCTCTCTATCGTCTAAATTGACATAGGTTCTGTCTTCAAACTCTATGTTATCACTCACTTTGTTATTAAATGCCACATCTAACATATCAAAAAATGAAGAATCGTTACCAATCGTAGGAATATCATCTTCAAAATTCTCTTTAGCAAATTTTAAAACCGTTAATTTTTCGTAAAGTGCAGCAACTTCTTGGTGCATTTTATCAATATTATCTTTTCCTTTTAATTTTAAAATTCTATGAGCAATACTCATTAATTCTGCTTCAAGTTTCTTCTTCATAACTTTTAAAATTTAATCTATTTTATGCTTTTTATTTTTAATAAATTTACGCCACCTTTATACAAAACGAAATTTCGCTTTGTTTTAGTGTTAAAATTACAAAATGTTTCTCGAAAATACAGTAAATCATAAAGAACAATTTGGTTGGATAGAAGTAATCTGTGGTTCCATGTTCTCTGGAAAAACCGAAGAATTGATTCGTAGGCTTAAACGTGCACAATTTGCAAGGCAAAAAGTGGAGATTTTTAAACCAGCAATCGATACTAGATACGACGAAGATATGGTTGTGTCTCACGACTCTAACGAAATTCGTTCAACTCCTGTTCCTGCAGCAGCAAACATTCCTATTCTAGCCGATGGTTGCGATGTCGTTGGAATTGATGAAGCTCAATTTTTCGACGATGAGATTGTTCGAGTTTGTAATGATTTGGCAAATAAAGGCGTTCGTGTTATTGTTGCTGGATTGGATATGGATTTTAAAGGGAATCCATTTGGCCCTATGCCAAATTTAATGGCAACTGCAGAGTATGTTACTAAAGTTCATGCTATTTGCACCCGAACTGGAAATTTAGCCCAATACAGTTACAGGTTATCTAAAAACGACAATTTGGTTTTACTAGGTGAAGTAGATGAATACGAACCATTAAGTCGGGCTGCATATTATAAAGCGATGATGCGTGATAAAGTGAGAAATATGAAAGTGAATGATGCCGAAGAAATCTCTTCAAAATCTGATAAATAGCATGCCTAAAACTCAAGAAACAGTCCTTGAAATAGACTTAAAAGCGCTCCAACATAATTTTGAATATCTTAAATCCAGAATCACTAAAAACACCAAATTATTAGTTGTTGTTAAAGCTTATGCTTATGGCAGTGATGCTCAAGAAATAGCTAACTATTTACAAAATTTTGAAGTAGATTATTTTGCAGTAGCTTATACAAATGAAGGGGTCGCTTTAAGAGATGCTGGCATTACAAAACCTATTCTAGTCTTACACCCACAACCCATAAATTACAAAACCCTTATTGAGCGCTGCCTTGAACCAAGCTTGTACAATTTTAAAAGTTTTAACTCATTTCTTGAGGCTGCTACTTTAGAGAACCAGAAAAATTATCCCATTCATATTAAGTTTAATACAGGTTTAAATAGATTAGGTTTTAATGAGACTGATATTCTAACGATTCATGAAAAACTACTTCAATCAACATCGGTAAAAGTAACATCGATATTCTCTCATTTAGCAGCAAGTGAAGATTTAAACGAAAAAGAATTCACTTTAAATCAAATACAATCTTTTCATTCTATCTCTGAAAAATTTATAGAAACTGTTGGTTATAAACCAATGCTTCATTTATGTAATACGTCTGGAATATTAAATTTTCCAGAAGCCCATTTAGACATGGTTAGAAGTGGCATAGGAATTTATGGTTTTGGAAATTCAGAAAAAGAAAATAAACATTTTAGGCCAATTGCTACTTTAAAATCTGTTATTTCTCAAATACACACCATTGAAAAAGGAGAAACTGTTGGATATAATAGAGCTTTTAAAAGTGACAAATTTATGCGTACAGCAACCATACCTATTGGTCATGCAGATGGTATAGGCAGGCAATATGGAAATGGCAAAGGTTTTGTAACCATAAATGGAAAACCAGCATATATAGTAGGTAATGTATGTATGGACATGATAATGGTTAACGTGACAGATATTGATTGTCAAGAAGGTGATGAAGTGATTGTTTTTGGCAAGCAACCTAATGCATCTCATTTTGCACAAAGTGCCAACACCATTTCGTACGAAATAATTACAGCTATTTCGCAACGTATTAAACGATTGATAATTAAATAGTTTTCTTTTCTATTTTTTTTATTTAAATTAGTCACTTACACTAACTATTAAAAACACTAATTATGTTAAAAGAATTTAAAGAATTTGCCATGAAAGGCAATTTGATTGACATTGCCGTTGGTTTTGTCATGGGAGCTGCATTTAAGGAAGTAGTAACTGCTTTTACAGGAGGTATAGTGTCTCCTTTAATTGGGTTGATATTCAATGCAGACTTTAAAGATTTAAAATACAAATTACAAGATGGAACATTAAACGATGCCGGAGAAATGATAGGAGAAGTTTATTTAGAATACGGAACATTCTTAACTAATGTTATAGATTTTATTATTGTCGCTTTTGTGATGTTTATGGTTGTAAAAGGCGTTAATAAAATGAAGAAAAAAGAAGAGCCAGCACCAGAAGCACCTGCAGGGCCTTCAGATAATGATCTTTTAAAAGAAATTAGAGACGCCTTAAAAAAATAGATTTAAAATTTTATTAGATTAAAAAAACAGCTTCCAATGGAAGCTGTTTTTTTATGCTTTTTTTAGAATGACTACATGATTTAATTTATAAATTTGTCTTATAAATATTTTTCTATGAAAGTTGCAGTAGTTGGAGTCACAGGAATGGTTGGAGAAGTCATGTTAGAAGTCCTAAAAGAACGAAATTTTCCATTAACTGAATTAATTCCAGTTGCCTCCGAAAAATCTGTTGGTAAAATAATTTCTTATAAAAACAAGGATTACAAAGTAGTATCTCTAGCGACAGCAGTTTCTATGAAGCCAGATATTGCCTTGTTTTCAGCAGGAGGCGAAACCTCTATAGAATGGGCTCCAAAATTTGCAGAAATTGGAACGACTGTTATAGATAACTCATCAGCATGGCGAATGGATTTAGACAAGAAATTGGTAGTTCCAGAAATTAATGCCAATTCACTAACGAAATTAGATAAAATTATTGCCAACCCAAATTGCTCGACCATACAAATGGTCATGGCATTAGCACCTTTACATAAAAAATATAAAATTAAGCGAATTGTAGTTTCTACCTATCAATCCATTTCCGGAACTGGTGTAAAAGCCATAAAACAATTGGAAAATGAACTTGCAGGTGTAAAGGGCGAAATGGCTTATCCGTATCCAATTCATAAAAATGCGTTGCCACATTGTGATGTCTTTGAAGAGAATGGTTACACTAAAGAAGAAATGAAATTGGTTCGTGAAACGCAAAAAATTCTAGACGATAAAACCATTTCTATCACAGCCACTGCAGTACGAATCCCTACTTCCGGAGGACATAGTGAAGCTGTGAATGTAGAATTTAAAAATGATTTTGTTGTGTCTGATATTCGTCAACTTTTAAGCAATACTGCTGGTGTTGTAGTGCAAGACAATGTAGATGTTAATATGTATCCCATGCCAATTTATGCTCATGGAAAAGACGATGTTTTTGTAGGAAGAATTAGAAGAGACGAATCACAACCAAACACCTTAAACTTATGGATTGTAAGTGATAATTTAAGAAAAGGTGCTGCCACAAATACCGTTCAAATAGCTGAATATTTAGTAAAAAACAGACTAATTTAAACTCGGATATTTAGATGAATTGCTTTATCAATTTTTAAGAAGTTCATATAAATTTATATACTTATAATCTATTTATTGCTAAATAATTGTATTTTATGTAAATTACACGCTATTTTGTTGGTAAATGATTAAAAAATACTTTTCCCTATTTTCTATTATCTTAACTTGTCTTGGATTTTATTCTTGTGCAGCAGATGATGACTATATTCCAAACCCAACACATCAACCAGAACAAACATCACCTGTAAACTTTAATATTGATGAAGTTCCTTATCAAACGTTATCAGAATATAATTTTTTTGAAGGGGAACTTAAAAATTTAAGTCCTGTTTATGGCGTTTTACCTTTTGAGCTTAGTTCTCCTCTATTTTCAGATTACGCTCTTAAAAAAAGATTTATATGGATGCCAAGTAATGTAAGTGCAAGATATCTCAGCGATGGTGAAATTTTAAATTTCCCAATAGGCACCATTTTAATAAAGAATTTTTATTTTGAAAATGTCCTCCCAAACCAAAATACTCAAATTATAGAAACTCGATTAATGATTAAAAAACCTGAAGGTTGGGTTTTTGCAGAATACATCTGGAATGAAGATCAAAATGAAGCTGATTTCGATTTAAACGGTAGAGATGTTTACATTCAATGGGATGAAAACAGTACTACAAACAGTGTTAATTATAGAGTCCCCTCTGGAGCCGAATGCCATACTTGTCATAAAACAGGAGATGTTTCAATACCTATTGGTCCGAAACCTAGAAATCTTAATAAACTTTACAATTATGATACCGGAACTAAAAACCAACTTCAAAGGTGGTCTGAAATGGGTTATTTAGAAGACACCTACCCAGCCGATATCGAAACTTTACCTAGTTGGGATGATACCTCACAATCATTAAATTTAAGAGCTAGATCATATCTAGATATTAATTGTGCACATTGCCATTCTGAAGAAGCACATTGCGCATACAGACCTATCAGGTTTGATTTTGAATCTACAGCCAATCCTGTAAATTTAGGAATTTGCGTAGAACCAGATACCGAAATTGTTGGAGCAGGATTAACACATATTGTCAACCCTGGATCTTTTGGTAGATCAGTTTTATATTATAGAATGAATTCAGTTGTAGAATCCGAAAGAATGCCACTTTTAGGGAGAACACTTAAACATGAAGAAGGCGTTCTATTAATTAAAGAGTGGATTAACTCATTAACAACACAATGCAATTAACACCCAAAACCATGAAAAAAATTATTTTCCTATTAGCTTTTCTATTTAGTAGCTTTTACTCGATAGCACAAGTATTAAATCAACCTGCTAGTTGGCCCAATACCAATTGGACTCTAGCTGGATCTTTTGATGCAGATCCATTAATATTTACTGGAGATCCAACCGATTCATCTACACATTTTTCTTTTGATGATGATCAAGGTGGTTCTGGATCTATTAATCATGTTGCAGTTCAATCTCCAATAATTAATCTAACAAACGCTTTTAATGCTGGAGAAACAACACTAAAAGTAAATTCAACTTATGTCCTTGATGTTTACACTAATGAAACTATTACCCTTCAATATTGGGATGCTGATGCTGGTAGTTGGATAAATTGGGGCACTCCATTTAGTGAAGATACTTCAGCAACACCACATGTCGATTTTTGTTCAGCTAGTTTTGATCCATTTAGCAGTACCGATCTAAATATTGCCTCTTTCACAAGCACACAATTAACCGGCTTTAGATACCGAATTTATTATAATGATAATGGTTCTTATGGTTGGGGTATGTGCTATGCATCACCTACAATTACCTCTTCAACACCACCTGCTTGTTTACAGGTTTCTAACTTAAATGTAAGTAGCATTACTCATAACTCTGCGAACCTAAGTTGGCAAGCTGGACACAATGAAACCTCTTGGCAAATTGTTGTACAGTTAGCTAGTACTACTCCGCCTAGTTCTGGAACAGGCACAGTTTTAAACAATCCATATCCAGTAACTGGTTTAACTCCAAATACAAATTATAAAGCTTACGTTAGAGCAAATTGTCTTAGTGATGGTTTTAGCGAATGGGTTTCAATTACCTTTACTACAAACGAGGCTCCACCTAATCCTGGAGATTTTGTTTTTATTCTTGACAATAATATTTCCATGAGTGGAACTAGCTACGCTGTTGTAGACATGAATAATGATGGTTTGGACGATTTAATTGCAGCAACTTCTTCAGGAATCAGCATGAACCATCAAACCGGAGGTGGTTTTAATTACACTTATTATGCGGCTGGAACAAGTTATGGACCAGGATGGAGTATTGCTGCTGGAGATATAGATGGTAATGGGTATAACGATTTATTATATGGAGCTACAAACGGCGTTTCTATTGTAAAGGCTAACGACACTGGAACATCGTACATACAATCTAGTCAATCTAGCTCTTATGTATTTTCTCAACGTTCTAATTTTGTAGATATTAATAACGATGGAGATTTAGATGCTTTTGTTTGTCATGATACACAACCAAATGTATATTTTATTAATGATGGAACTGATAATTTAGATAATTTAGACTTCTATCAAGGAGCTTCAGCTGTTGTTCCAAATGGCATAGGAATGCATCCAAATGGCGGGAATTATGGTACTGTTTGGATTGATTACGATAACGATAGAGATATTGACATGTTTATAGCCAAGTGTCGTGGTGGTAACGTAACCCATAAAATTAACGAATTATGGCGAAATGATGGAAATGGCGTTTTTGTAAATGTAGCTACAAGTGCAAATCTTGCAGATCCAGTTCAAACATGGTCCTCTGCATGGGCAGATTTTGATAATGATGGAGATATGGATGTGTATGTTGGAGCAAGTTCAAATTCAGATGGTTCGCATAAATACATGTTAAATAATGGTGATGGTACATTTACCGATGCTACTGCTTCTGCAAATGTTAGTGGTGCTCCTTTTGGAATTGAAAATGCTCCTGGAGATTTTAATAATGATGGCTATGTAGACATACTATCTAATGGTAGAATATTACTAAATAATGGAGACAATTCTTTTACAGTAGTTTCAACAGATATGCCACCAAGTGGTGCTATTGGAGATGTTGATGGAGACGGCTTTTTAGATGTTTTTAATGGGAGCCTTTATAAAAATAATGGTGGAAACGGAAACAACTACATCATGATTCGTACGCAAGGAGTTCAAAGTAATTATAATGGCATTGGAGCAAGAATTGAAATTCATACAGATTCTGGAACACAAATTAGAGATGTAAGAAGTGGTGAAGGTTTTGAATATATGAGTTCGTTAAACGTTCATTTTGGATTAGGTACAGATACCGAAATTAATAATCTAGTTATTTACTGGCCGTCTGGAGTTGTAGATAATTTTCTAAACCCTAATATAAATATGCTTCATACATTTATTGAAGGCCAAACAATTTCTATTAAAGACGAAACACTTTCAGACCTCGTTATGTATCCTAACCCAACTGAAAATGTACTTAATTTTACAACCTCAACAGATATTTCAAATAAAGTAGCAACTGTATTCGATATTACTGGAAAGAAAATTTTTAGTTCTAAACTTCTAAATAATTCTATAAATGTATCGCAACTTAAAACTGGTGTGTACTTTGTTAGATTGGAAGAAAAAGGTAAAATAATTAATAAAAAGTTTATTAAAAAATAATTTGAATTATGAATTATAAAAGTCACTTTTTAGAGTGACTTTTTTTTTGATATAACCTATTTGGAAAGGTTTTTGCGTATTTATAAATATACTTTGTAAATTACATAATACGGATTTATGACTAAGAACCACATACAACATTTATATTCTCGGGCAGGTTTTGGTATTCAACCAAATCTACTTGAAGAACTTTCTACAAAACGTAGAGAAGAGATTGTGTCTGATCTTTTGAATCAATCAAAAAACTTTAATCCGTTATTAATAAACACTGCAGAATTTGACACACTCACCTTTAATGAGTTTAATAAAACAAACAAAATACATAGAGCCTATATTGAAAAAAGCAAATTATTGATTAAAGAACTTAATCGTGCTTGGATTCATAAAATTTCCAATTCTAAAGAAATACTTCGTGAAAAGATGACCTTATTCTGGGCAAATCATTTTTCGTGTCAAGACAGATTTATCTTATATATTCAAAAATATAACAACACACTTCGTTATTATGCTCTTGGAAATTTTAAAGATTTTGTAAAAGCCATTTCTAAAGAACCTTCAATGATTACTTATCTTGATTTGAAACAAAATAAAAAAGGAAAACCTAATGAAAATTTTGCAAGAGAGCTTTTAGAGTTATTTACTTTAGGTGTTGGTAATTATTCTGAAGAAGACATTAAAGAAATTACAAAAGCTTTTACAGGATATGATTATGATTTTGAAGGGAATTTTATTTTTAAGGAAGAGAACCATAATGATGACTTTAAATACGTTTTTGGAAAAGCAGGACATTATGATGGAGATGACATTATTGATTTAATATTTGAAAAAAAACAATGTGCTAGGTTTATTTGTACTAAGCTATATCGCTACTTTGTAAATGATGCTATAAATGAAGACCATATAGAAGAGATGACGAACGTTTTCTTTCCAAATTATCAAATTGAACCTGTTTTACTATTTATGTTTTCTCAAGATTGGTTTTATAATCCAGGACATATTGGTAATAAAATAAAATCGCCTGTCGAGCTAATAGCTGGCATTTCTCAAACAATTCCCTTAACTTTTAAGGATACAAAACAGTTACTTAGCATTCAAAGAATGTTAGGACAAATGCTTTTATATCCACCAAATGTCGCTGGTTGGAAAGGTGGAAAAAGTTGGATTGATAGTAATACCATGATGACGCGTTTAAAACTACCTTCATTTTTAGTATCAGACGGAAAAATTTCTACTAAAGAAAAAGGCGAATTTCATGATACTTACAAAAAATATTACGAAAACAGGAAAGGAGAAAACGTTGCAAAAGCGTCAGCAAATTGGGAAGTTTTCAATAAAAACTATCAAAATATTGACATAGAAGCATTGCCTAATTATTTATTGCAATGCCCTATCAACCAAAACACCAAAGATTATTTAAATAGCTTAAGTAAAAAAAGCAAACGAGACTATTGTGTTCAACTTATGTCTTTGCCAGAATATCAAATGTGTTAAAAATGGATAGAAGAAAATTTATAAAAAACTCATCATTAGCTAGTAGCTTGTTTTTTGTACCAAGCTTTGTTAAAGCTTTTAGTGATGTTATTACTTCTAAAACAGGTTATAAACGCTTAGTTATCATTCAGCTTTCAGGTGGTAACGATGGCTTGAATACGCTTATTCCTTTTAGAAACGATGTTTATTATAAAGCAAGGCCAACCATTGGTATAAAAAAAGAAAACTTAATAAACTTAAACAATGAATTAGGCTTACATTCCAGTTTGCTTCCTTTAAAAAAACTATACGACCAAGGATATGTTTCCATAATTAATAATGTAGGTTATCCAAACCCTAACAGATCGCATTTTAGAGCTACAGATATTTGGCAAACGGCAAGTCATTCCAATCAGTATTTACAAAGTGGATGGATCGGTAGATATTTAGACAACTTCAATCAGAATCCCTATGCGGCAATCGAGATAGACGAAAGTCTTTCTTTAGCTTTAAAAGGAGAAGTTCAAAATGGTATGGCTGTTAAAAGCCCAAATACTTTATACAAAACAACGCAAGACCCTTATTTAAAAAAAGTTGTAGAACATTATGAAGAGTCGCATTTAAGCGAACATAATCTAGGGTATTTATACAAAACCATGATAGACACGGAGAATTCTGCTAAGTATATTTTTGAAACTAGCAAAACGGTTACTCCTTCTCAAAATTATCCTAATAATGGGTTTTCAAAACAGTTAAGAACCACTGCCCAATTTATAAATTCAGGGTTAAAAACTAGAGTTTTTTATGCTTCACTAAATGGTTTCGATACACATGTAAATCAGATGAACGTTCATAAAAGACATTTAAAAACGTATGCAGATGGCATTGATGCTTTTGTAAAAGATTTGCAATCTAAAAACACATTCAACGACACGTTAATTTTAACTTTTTCTGAATTTGGTCGTCGTGTTAAACAAAATCGTGGGAATGGAACAGATCATGGTTCTGCAAACACTCTTTTTATCATAGGCGGAAATTTAAAAAAACCCGGAGTTTACAATGAAATGGGCAGTTTAGAAGATTTAGATGATAATGGAGATGTTAAATTTGAAATAGACTTTAGAAATGTTTATGCAACGGTTTTAAAGCAATGGCTTCACGTAGAAGATAATGTTGTGTTAAATCAATCTTTTAATCAATTAGACTTTATATAAAACCTTGCTCTCAAACACAAGTAGTGCTTAAGAAACAAGGTTATAATGATAATTGATTAATAGCAACACAAAAATATTAAAAAAGTAAACACCTTAAAAAATTATGTGACGATTGGTAACGTTTATTGTACAGTTGGTAGTGATATGCGTATAAATGTCTTTTAACTATACTTCACTTTTCTCAAAATCCGAATCGATTCTTTGTAAAGCTTGTAAATTTCTTCACTATAATCTTTTAAAAAAGGTTTTGCTTCATGAAGTTTATCTATGGCTTCATGAAACAGATTTAAATAACAAATAAGATAGGTGGCGGGAAGATTTTTTAGATCTTCTGTTTCATTTTTATTTAGTGTTAATCCTTTTTTTAGCTTTTCTAAAATCGCATTATTGGCATTATAAATATGATGAAGGACTTTTTTATCAAACTGTGGTGCTTCAAAAATTAAAGTTGTTTCAATAAGATAATTGACGTTATTAGAAAAATGAATAACCGTTTCTTCTAAGGGATAATATTTATAAGAATTTTGAAGTCCTAGATTCACAAATTCAATAATTTTAAAAGAATCTTCATCAAAAGAAATCGAAACCTCATCAAGTGTAGAATAAAATAAACGTACTTGCTCGTTTATTAATTTAATGTCCACTCTAGAATAAAATACTTCGTCTTTTACAACCTTTTTAAGTCCTGACCAGCACAGTACAAAATACTCTTTAAACACTTTATATTTTGGATTGAAATCTTTTCTTGTATTTAAAAAGTCGAAAACACCGTCAAGAGTATGTTCCATATTATTTTGTGAATGATTTTCAATGGCTGAAACTATTTCAGAATTAACATCTTTAATTTCAATATCAAACACTTTTGGCATACTCATGCTTCCATCTCTAAAAAAGACAGAACCTCCATAATATTTCCAAATATTTTTTCGAAGAGATGTAATTTTTTCAATTGATCTAATGGTTACTAAACCAACAACCTTATCTTCTGGTAAATGTGGAAACGGAATATTTTCGTATTGAACAATAGGTGGATGTGTTAAATACGCATTAATCAAATTTTGGATTTTACTGTCATCAAAAAAATCGACTCCAACAATGTTGTTGTCTTCATCTTCTACTCCAATGACGATGTATGAATTGTTTTTAGGATTACTATTTGAAAGTGCACATACATGTTTTAAAAACTTTGCTTTTCCTTCTTTTTGGCTGATATCAATTTTTCGCTTTTTATCATAAAAACTATTCTCATCATTATGAGCTAATAGGTTTTTAATAAGTAGGCGTTTATTAATCATGATAATTTCCTGCAAAGGCAGAATCTTTTAATTTAGAAATTCTTTTTAACAATAGTAGACGAAGCTTGAGCTGTTGGAAACACTAATAAATCTGCAATATTTACATGTGGAGGACGCGTAATAGCAAAATATATAATTTCTGCTATGTCTTGAGGCTGTAAAGCTTTATAACCTTTATAAACATTATCTGCAATGGCATCACCTTTAAAACGTACCTGAGAGAATTCGGTTTCAACCAAACCAGGATTAATGGCACACACTTTTATTCCAAAATCGTTTAAATCTATTCGCATGCCTTCAGTAATAGCTAAAACGGCATGTTTGCTAGCGCAATACACATTTCCTTTAGGATACACTTCTTTTCCTGCCGAAGAACCTATATTAATAACATGTCCTGTTTTGCGTTCTATCATTTGTGGAATTACAGCTTTACTTACATAAAGTAATCCTTTTACATTTATATCCATCATGGCATCCCAATCGTCTGTATTTCCAGTTTGTATTGGGTCAAGTCCATGTGCATTTCCAGCATTGTTAATTAAAATATCGATATTTTTAAAAGGCTTTGGAAGAGAAGCAATTGCAGATAGAGTTTCTACTTTACTTCTAATGTCAAAATTTAAAATATGAACATCTGTTTGTTTCTTTAAAGCTTTTTGAATGGTTTCCAGCCGTTCTTGTCGTCTTCCACATAAAATTAAATGAATTCCATGATTGGCAAATTCATGAGCTGTTGCTCGTCCTATACCACTTGTTGCTCCTGTAATTAAAGCTATTTTTTTCATAGAAAAATTATATATATTGTTGTTTTAAGAGATCTCTTTTTAACGAAACTTTAAAACTATAAAAGATAATAGTCTTAAAGTTATCTAAACTTGTTAATTTTTAACCAATTATTAACAACAAAACAGCAAAAATTTTAACAATTTGCAGAGCTCAAATAAGGATACCATATTTGTGTGTTTTAAAAATTAAAAAATGATGGAAGATACTAGTACAATTGATATTAAATCAATTAACGAGAAGATTGAAAAAGAAAGTGCTTTTGTAGATTTACTTACATTAGAAATGAATAAAGTAATTGTTGGTCAAAAACACATGGTCGAAAGATTACTTATTGGATTACTAGGACAAGGACATATATTATTAGAAGGTGTTCCTGGACTTGCAAAAACATTAGCTATTAACACACTTTCTCAGGCTGTGGATGGAAGCTTTAGCAGAATTCAATTTACACCAGATTTACTTCCTGCCGATGTTGTTGGAACCTTAATCTACAACATGAAGCAAAACGATTTTACAATAAAAAAAGGACCCATATTTGCAAATTTTGTCTTAGCAGATGAGATTAACCGAGCGCCAGCTAAAGTACAATCTGCTTTACTGGAAGCCATGCAGGAAAAACAAGTAACCATTGGGGACGAGACTTTTATTCTGGATAAACCATTCTTAGTTATGGCTACCATGAATCCAGTAGAGCAAGAAGGAACCTATCCGTTACCAGAAGCTCAAGTGGACCGTTTTATGCTTAAAACAGTCATCGACTACCCTAAAATGGAAGACGAACAATTAATTGTAAGAGCAAATTTAAAAGGCGCATTCGAAAAAGTAAATCCAGTTATTTCCGTACAACAAATTCTAAATGCCCAAAAAGCTGTTAGAGAAGTTTATATGGATGAAAAAATAGAAAAATACATTCTTGATATCGTATTTGCTACACGTTATCCAGAAAGATATAAACTTGCCGATTTAAAACCGTTAATTTCGTTTGGTGCATCGCCACGTGGAAGCATCAATCTAGCAACAGCAGCAAAATGTTATGCGTTTATTAAGCGTCGTGGCTATGTTATTCCAGAAGATGTTCGGGCCATTGTTCACGATGTCTTAAGACATAGAATTGGAATTACTTACGAAGCTGAAGCAGAAAATATCACTTCCGAAGATATCATCAACAAAATTGTAAACGAGATTGAAGTACCATAAAAAGAGTTTTAAGTATTCAATTACAGTTAGCAGTTGCTTACTCATAATTGAATACTTAAAAGAAAAATTGACGGTTTATTGATAACTGAATACTGCGACTGAAAACTGTTTACTGAATAGATGGATACTAAAGAATTATTAAAAAAAGTACGAAAAATAGAGATTAAGACACGTCGTTTGTCTGATCATATTTTTGGAGGTGAGTATCATTCCACCTTCAAAGGTCGTGGTATGACTTTTTCTGAAGTAAGACAGTATCAATATGGAGACGACGTTAGAAACATCGATTGGAATGTAACTGCTCGATACAACGAACCACACATAAAAGTATTTGAAGAAGAACGCGAATTAACCATGATGCTTATGGCAGATGTTTCAGGCTCAGAATTGTTTGGTACTGAAACGCAATTTAAAAATGAAATTGTAACTGAAATAGCCGCTACTCTAGCATTTTCTGCCACTCAAAATAATGATAAGATTGGGTTGATTCTATTTTCAGATGAGATTGAATTATACATTCCACCTAAAAAAGGACGCTCTCATGTGCTCCGAATTATTCGAGAACTTATTGAGTTTAATCCAAAAAGCAAACAAACAAATATTGCTGAAGCTTTAAAGTTCTTATCGAATGTCATGAAGAAAAAGGCCATTGTATTTATGTTGAGTGATTTTATTGCCGACGATTATAAACAAACGCTTAAAATTGCCTCAAACCGTCACGATGTAACTGGTATTCGAATTTATGATAAACACGAAGCCGAAATTCCAAACCTTGGAATGGTTCAAATGCAAGATGCAGAAACTGGTGAGTATATGCTGGTTAATACATCTTCTAAATCTGTAAGACGTAATTATAGCAAGTTTTATAACGATAAAGTGGCTTACTTTAAAGATAGTTTTACAAAATCTGGAGCAGGAAGTATTGACTGTCGTGTAGATGAAAGTTACGTTAAAAAATTACTAGGCTATTTTAAACAAAGAGGATAAATGAATTACGAATTAAACCATAAGACAATTTTTAAGAGCAGTATGTTACTGTCTTTTTTCTTTTGCCTATTTTCTTCTATCAGTTTTTCTCAGCAATTAGCTTCGTCTATAGACTCTACCAAAATAAAAATAGGAGAACAAATAACTTATAGAATAGAAATTGAAACAGATACAACAGACTTAGTCGTTTTTCCTGAAGGTCAAACATTTTCTCCTCTAGAAATGATTGAATCTTACAAAATAGATACCACAAAAAAAGATGCCAAGTTTAAACTTATTAAAAAATATGGTTTAACACAATTCGATTCTGGTAACTACACCATTCCAAGACAAAAAATTCTAATTGGAGATAAAACATTTTTTACAGACTCTTTAAAAGTCTTTGTAAACAACATAGCTATAGATACCACTAAACAAGGCTTGTACGATATTAAGCCCATTATTAGTGTAGAAAAAAGCGCAAGTAATTGGTGGAAAACTCTCCTAATTATTTTAGCAGTAGTTAGTATTGTTGGTGGTTTAATCTATTGGTTTGTTTGGCGTAAAAAACCATTGACTAAAGAAGAAGAAATAGCTTTACTACCTCCTTATGAAAGAGCCAAATTAGCATTAAAACACCTGGATGAAAGTCATTATTTAGAACATTCAGAGTTAAAAGAGTACTATTCAGAATTAACCTTCATTATTAGAAAATACTTAGACGAGAAAGTGTACAATCGTGCTCTAGAAAGCACAACAGATGAGCTAATCTACAGATTAAACCTACTAAAAGATGGTAATCAAATAGATATTTCTAAAGAGGATATTAAGAATTTAGAAAGCATTTTAAAACGTGCCGATTTGGTGAAATTTGCTAAATCTGCTCCAGATATAGAATTAGCTAAATTAGATAGGAATACCATCGATTTAGAAATTGATAACGTTAAAGAAGCATTACCAGAACCAACAGAAGAAGAAAAACTTCTAAACCAACAATATAAAGAAGCACAGGCCCGAAAAAAGAAACGCAGAAAGAAGCTTATTACTGGTGTTGCTATTCTAGGGTTACTAATAGCTATTTTTATTGGTTTTGGTTTGAAATATGGCTTCACTTATGTTAAAGACACACTAATTGGTCATGACAGTAAAGAACTACTTGAAGGAGACTGGGTAAGAAGTGAATATGGAGTGCCTCCAATTGAAATTTCTACACCTAAAGTTTTAAAGAGAAATAACCCTTCAGCTCCAAAAGATATAAGCTCACAAATACAAACAACAGCGTTCAACTATGGAACTATTCAAGATGAATTATATATTTCATTAAGCACAACAACTTTTCCAAAACAAGCCGAAGGTGAAGAGAAAGAAAAAATTGATCCAATTGTAATTGCTGAAGAAAGTATTTCTAAACTAGAAAAAGAAGGCATTGTAGATATTTTTGTGAAGCAAGAAAAATTTGCTACACCAAATGGTGCAGAAGGCTTAAAAACATTTGGAACTTTAAAAGTACCCGTTTTAAATTCAGATAAGTATCATGAAAGACATTATGTATTGCTTCAGTTTATTTCAGATTCTTCTGAAGTATTGCAACAAATCATGATTACTTGGGACATGGATGACACCTATACGAATCGTATTTCGGAAAGAATAATTAGTTCTATTGAACTTAAAAAAGCAGCACAATAATGTTTGAAGGCATTGAATTTTTAAATAAGGAGTATTTCTGGTTGTATTTACTACTTCCTCTAGCTGTTGTATGGTATTTATTTAAATTTAAAAAACAAACAGCCGAACTAAAAATCTCTAGTCTTAAAGGGTTTAAAACTGGAAATTCATTTCTTCCAAAATTAAAACATGCTCTTTTTGTTTTACGTCTATTGGTTTTAGGGTTATTAATAACAGCTTTAGCAAGACCAAGAACGGTAGATGTGTCCACAAAAACCAAAACAACCCGAGGTATCGATATTGTTATGGCCATAGATGTATCGGCAAGTATGTTAGCAAAAGATTTAAAACCTAACAGATTAGAAGCGTTAAAACAAGTTGCTGCACAATTTATTAAAGAACGACCTAACGATAGAATTGGACTGGTAGAATACGCAGGAGAGAGTTACACAAAAACACCTATTACTAGCGATAAAGCCATAGTATTACGCTCTTTAGAAAGCATTAAATACAACACAATTATTACTGGAGGAACAGCAATTGGAATGGGGTTAGCCACATCCGTAAACCGGTTAAAAGACAGTAAAGCAAAAAGTAAAATAATTATTCTTTTAACAGATGGAGTTAATAATTCTGGATTTATCGACCCTAAAATTGCTAGCGAATTAGCCGTTGAATATGGTATTAAAACATATACCATTGGATTAGGAACAAATGGAATGGCATTGACACCAATGGCTCTTTTACCCAATGGAAATTTTCAATATGGTCGTGCACAGGTAGAAATAGATGAAGATTTACTAAAAGAAATTGCCGAGGTTACTGGAGGGAAATATTTTAGAGCAACAAATAACAAAAAGCTCGCTGAAATTTACGAAGAGATTAACAAGCTTGAAAAAACAGATATAGAAGAATTTAAATATTATAATTACGAAGAGAAATACAGACCTCTAGTGTTACTAGCTGGCATGTTTTTACTTTTTGAATTACTCTTAAGGTTTACCATTTTCAGGAGTTTTATATAAAGCTTTTGTCATTTCCTAATAGAAAGAAATTTCAAGAAGAAGCTAAGAGAATAGAACACAGTATAAAGACAGAGTTTATAAAATGTATCAATTAGAAGAAAAAATATGGTTTTGGGTTTTAGCTGTTATTCCTGTAATAATGGTACTTTTTTTGGTGCTTCAACTATGGAAACGCCATGCAAGAAATAAATTTGCAGACAAAGAATTATTAAGAAAACTAAGTCCAAATCAATCTCTTTTTAAATCTGTATTAAAACTCATTGTATTGAGTTTAGCAATAGCGTCTTTAGCCATCGCATTGGTAAATCCAAAGGTAGGAACAAAGCTTGAGACAGTGAAACGCGAAGGTGTCGATATTGTTTTTGCAGTAGATGTGTCTAAAAGTATGCTAGCTGAAGATATTGCGCCAAACAGATTAGAAAAATCAAAACAACTAGTCACTCAAATAATCAATAACCTAGCAAGTGACCGGGTTGGAATTATTGCTTATGCAGGAAAAGCCTTTCCACAATTACCTATTACAACAGATTATGCATCGGCAAAAATGTTTTTACAAAACATGAATACAGACATGCTATCGTCTCAAGGAACTGCTATTAACGAAGCCATTGAATTAGCAAAAACGTATTACGACGACGACGAGCAAACCAATCGTGTTTTAATCATTCTTTCAGATGGCGAAGACCATAGTGAAAAAGCTGAAAAAGTAGCCAAAGAAGCTAGCGATGAAGGTATAAGAATTTTTACTATTGGAGTTGGAAATACTAAGGGAGGACCAATTCCAATTAAAAAAAATGGCATTGTTTTAAATTATAAAAAAGATAACAATGGTGAAACCGTAATAACGCGTTTAGATGAAGAAACACTTAAAGCTATTGCAAAAGGGGCTAATGGTGCCTATATAAATGGAAGCAATACAAACGAAGTTGTAGAAAGCATTAGAGACATCCTAAATAAAATGGATAAAAAAGAATTTGAAGCCAAACAATTTGCCGATTTTAAAGATCAGTTTCAATGGTTTCTGGTGTTTGCAATCGCGTTTTTATTCTTGGATATCTTTTTATTGGAACGAAAAACGGCTTGGTTAAAAAAACTAAATTTATTTAACGAAAATTTTTAATAGCATCAAACTCCTCTAGTTTATAAAGTCAAATTTTATAAAACCTTTAACTATCAGTCATACAAGTCTTTTATATATTTGAGATTGCTTAAATACAAGACTAAAAAGGTCAATAATAAAAATGAAACAATTACTTATATTCATATTCACTATTATTTCTGTTACAAGCTTTGCTCAAGATAAAGACAAAGAAAAAGAACAGTTAAACGCATTAAAAAAAGCGAATAATTATGTGTATGAAGGCAATGAATTAGCCGTTAACGACGATTTTGTTTCAGCAGAGATGGCCTATAGAAAAGCCATTTCAAAACAACCTACAACTGTTGCAGGAGCCTACAATTTAGGAACTTCATATTACAATGAAGGCAGTTATAATGAAGCACTATATAGATTACAACAGGCTACCAAAAGCGCCACTTCAAAAGAAGAAAAACATAAAGCTTTTCATAATATCGGAAATATATTAATGAAAGAAAATAAGTGTCAAGAAGCTGTAGATGCTTACAAAAACGCTTTAAGAAATAATCCACAAGACGATGAGACTCGTTATAATTTGGCTTTAGCAAAAAAATGTGTCGAAGATCAAAAAGACAATCAAGATCAGCAAGACGATAGTAAAGACGATCAGAACAAAGATCAAAATCAAGATCAGAATCAAGACGAAAACAAAGACAACCAAGATCAACAAGACAAAGAAGAAGGAGATAACAAAGAAGACCAAAAAGACAAAGGCGATCAAGATAAAAAAGACGGAGAAGATCAAAAAGATGATGAAGGAAAGCCAAAAGACGATAAGCAAGATCAGGGTAAAGGAGATGAGCAACAAAAACCCCAGCCACAACCTGGTCAATTATCTCCGCAACAAGTGAAAAATTTGTTAGAAGCCATGAATAATCAAGAACAAAAAGTTCAAGAAAAAATGAATGCTGAAAAACAAAAAGGAGAAAAAATTCAAACAGAAAAAGATTGGTAACCTTTATCTGGGAATTATTATCTAGAAACTTAAAATGAAACTAATAAAACACATATCATTAATTCTAATCGTACTAACAACTAGTCTTGCTAGTGCTCAAGTATCTTTTGAAGTAAAAGTAAGCAAGAAAAAACTAGGTGTAAACGAAAGGTTACGAGTCGATTTTGAAATGAATAAAGATGGAGATAATTTTAATCCTCCAGATTTTCAGAATTTTACAGTTATTGGTGGACCAAACCAAGCCGTGAGTACATCTTGGGTGAATGGAAAACGTTCCTATAAAAAAACATACAGCTATTTTTTATCTCCAAAAAAAAGAGGCTCCTTTAGTATTAAACAAGCAACCATAGAAATTGATGGCGAAATTTATAAAACATCTCCATTAACTGTCGTTGTTACAGCTGCTGTAAATAATCCAAACGCACAGAATAGCCCAGAAACCATTGCTGATGATAATATTCATTTAGTTGCTGAAGTATCCAACACAAACCCTTACTTAAATGAAGCTATTACTGTTGTTTACAAACTTTATGTATCTCCAGATACAGGCGTCAGTAATTGGAGAGAAAAAGACAATCCAAGATATAATGATTTTTGGAGTCAGAATATCGATATCAAAAATTTAAAAGTTCAAAACGGAACCTATAAAGGAGAAGATTATAGATTTGTTATTTTACGTAAAACCGTATTATATCCTCAAAAAACTGGTAAGCTCGACATCGAACCGTTAAGTTTAGATGTGACTATTGAAGTTCCAACAAACAGAAGAGATATTTTTGGTGGTAGACTAATGACCCAAGGTCATAAAACCATTTCTGCTGGAAGCAGAACCATTCATGTAAAAGAATTACCTCAAGCAGGAAAACCAGCAGATTTTACTGGAGCTGTTGGTGACTTTGAGTTTAATGTTATAACGTCTAAATCTGAATTAAATGCTTCAGAATCATTACAAGCAAGAGTTGAAGTAAAAGGAAATGGAAACCTCAAATTATTTGAACTTCCAAAACTAACCTTACCTAGCTCCTTAGAAGTTTACGAGCCGGAACATACTGAAAATATATCCACAAATTTAAATGGGATGCAAGGTGGTATTTCAGATGCTTATACCATTGTTCCACAATATAAAGGAAAGTATCCAATTCCAAGTATTACATTTTCATATTTCGATTTAAAAACAAAAACATATAAACGTATTTCGTCTGGAGAAATAGTAATCAATGTCCTAGATGGTCCAACAAATACAACCGCTTCAGATAATAATATTGCATCTGCAGAAAATGGAAAACAACCTGTTGTTGTTAATAATAATCAATTTGCTTATATAAAGACAAACACTAGTTTAACAGCTATTAAGCCCAATCATTTTTTTAAATCAACAGGTTTTTGGACAGGCTTGTTATTACCTCTTTTAGCCATTCCGTTAGCCATTGTTATTAGAAAGAAAAAACAAGATCGAGATGCAGATGTAGTTGGAAATAAAATTAGAAAAGCCGACAAATTGGCTAAGCGTTATTTAAGTGAAGCTAAAAAAGCATTAGGCAAAAAAGAAGCCTTTTATGTCTCTCTAGAAAAAGCATTGCATAATTATTTAAAAGCCAAGTTAAATCTAGAAACTAGCGATTTATCTAAAGACAAAATTGAAAATTTATTAAAAAGTAAACATGTTGAAAAAAGTGTTGTATTAGAATTCGTAGAGATTTTACAAAATTGTGAATTGGCTCGATATACACCTATTACAAATGTGGAAATGCAACAAGATTATGAGAAATCTGCTCGAACAATAACAGCTATAGACAAACAATTTAAATGAAAAATTTAATTTACATATTTGCGTTTTTATTGAGTTTTTCTGCTTTTGCACAAAACACCTCTTGGTTTGAACAAGGAAACGCACTTTATAATGAAGGAGATTTTGAACAAGCCATATTAAAATATGAAACCATTTTAGAAAATGGTGAACATTCTGCCGAGTTGTATTTTAATCTAGCAAATGCGCATTATAAATTAAATCATATAGCGCCAAGTATATATTATTACGAAAAAGCATTACAGCTTGCTCCTAACGATAAAGAGATTAAAAATAATGCAGCGTTTGCCCGCAACATGACAATTGACGCTATTGGTTCTGTTCCAGAAATTGGACTTTCTAATTATATTAAAAACCTAACTAATAAATTAAGCTTTGATACGTGGGCCAAAGTATCCGTTTTTTTTATTTTCTTATTTGTAATTCTTTTTCTGCTTTATTATTTTGCTTATTCAACTACTAGAAAACGTTTATCTTTTGTTAGTAGTATGGTGTGTATCGGACTTACCTGTATAACATTGGCATTTGCTTTCCACAAATATAACTTAGATAAAAAAGATCAACCTGCAATAGTGTTTGTTCAAGAAAGTCAAATAAAAAGTGAACCTAATTTACGTAGCACAGAAGCCTTTATTCTTCACGAGGGCACCAAAGTTCAAATAATAGATACCGTTAACAACTGGAAGAAAATCAAGCTTTCAGATGGTAAAACAGGATGGATTTTGAATCAGGATATTAAAGCACTTTAAAAATTATTTAACTAAAATAAAAAAATTGCATTGTATATTTGCATTTCTATATGAATAGAATTGGATGAATAAAACTACAATTTCCATTTTTTTTACATGTTTATTTATGTTGTTTATAACAGCACCTTTGGTGATAAATGTTATTGACAAGTCTATTGATATCTCTATTTTTTATAGTATAAACGAAGAGGAAAATTCTCAAAATGAAGTTTCTAAAAAGTTAGATGTTAACTTGTTTACAAACAATCCAAACTTGGATGTTTTACTAGAATCGACAAAAAGAAATAGATACAATTACTACAGAGAAAATTACAAAACTTTAGCTCTTGATAATTTTTATCCACCACCAGAATTGATTTAATTACTTAGTTATTAAAACATTACACAAGTAACTGTTGATTATTTTTAAATCGATTTAATATATATTAAAATTTATGAAAAACTTTTTTTCAAATCTTAAAGGCGATGCCTTTGGTGGTATAACTGCAGGAATTGTAGCATTACCTTTAGCTTTAGCTTTTGGAGTATCATCAGGATTAGGTCCTAGTGCTGGACTTTACGGAGCCATCTTCTTAAGTTTCTTTGCGGCCCTTTTTGGTGGAACCAATACACAAATTTCTGGGCCAACAGCACCAATGACAGCTGTAAGTATGGTGCTAATAGCTGGATTATTAGCGATACATGAAGGCGATGTTACTAAGTCGCTTCCTATAATTTTAGCTGTATTTATTTTAGCCGGACTAATGCAAATTGGTTTAGGAATTTTTGGCTTCGGAAAATATATAAAATACATTCCCTATCCTGTAGTTTCAGGATTTATGACAGCCATTGGGCTTATTATTATCATTACTCAAATCCTTCCTTTGGTAGGATATTACCCAGGAGAAGATCAAGAATTAATTAAACAACACATGCCCCATGCCGAAGAAATGCTTTTAAATGATATCTTAAAAGATGAAGCAGGAGAAGGTATTCTTGTGCTTGAAAATTTTAAGGAAACCGTAAATAGAGCAGGAAAAATAACTCTAGCAGAAATGGAAAGTGAAGCGTCTATATTAGCTGCAAATTCAGCTTCTGGAGCATTGGGTTCTTTAAAAGCAATTCCAAGAGCTTTACAAAACATTAACTGGTTAGAGTTACTTTTAGCACTAGGAACTATTATATTAATTTATGGTTTTAAACGAATAACCACTGCCATTCCAAGCACCTTGGTAGCTTTAGTAGTAGTCTCTGGAATAGCCATTGGGTTTGGTTTAGATTATAGGCCTATTGAACAAATTCCTAGTGGTTTTCCTATGATTAATATGGGAATCTTTACAGAGTTTAATTTTGGAAATTTAATGCCATATTTCTTTACTGCATTTACTTTAGCATTATTAGGATCTATTGACTCGTTATTAACAAGTGTTGTTGCAGATAATGTTACCAAAACAAAACACAACTCCAACAAAGAGCTTATAGGTCAAGGTATAGGGAATAGTATCGCAGCGCTTTTTGGAGGCTTGCCAGGAGCAGGAGCAACTATTAGAACGGTTGTGAATATTAATGCTGGAGGTAAAACTAGGTTATCTGGAATGATAGCAGGTGTGTTATTGCTTGTTATTCTTTTAGCATTAGGTCCTGTTGCATCTCAAATACCAGCTGCTGTTTTAGCTGGAATATTAATTACTGTTGGAATTGGAGTTATGGATTATAAAGGACTAAAAGCCATTCCTTCAATGCCAAAAGATATAAAAATAGGACCGCTTAAGTTGAGTTCTGAAGTCTTAATCATGATAGTCGTTTTACTGCTCTCTACCTTCTGGAACTTAGTTTATGCCGTTGGAATTGGTTTGGTAATTGCCTCTTTAATGTTTATGAAAAAAATAGGTGATTTAACAGCAGAACGAAGTGATGTTAAAGCTCTAGCTAAAGAAAAGGCTTGGGAGGATGAAGCAGATTTTCCTGAAAAATTAAAAGAAGAAGTGTTTATTAAACATCTTAAAGGACCTTTATTTTTTGGTTCAACTAGCGATTTCCAAAATTTATCATATCAAATTCCTTCAACCGCTAAAACAGTTGTTATTCGTTTAGGACGCATGCAGTATATGGATCAGTCAGGTCTATATGCCATGGAAGATGTACTTCATGGACTAAATAAAAATAAGATTACCGTTTTGTTTGTAGGCTTATTAAAGCAACCAGAATATATGATGGAGCGTATTGATATAATTCCAGATTTAATTCCTAAAGAGCATATCTTTAATACATTTAAAGAATGCACACAATGGATAAAACTAAATGTAAAAGACAACCATTAAAACACAAATTATGAATTTAAAAACAGTTTTCGAAAATAATAAAGAATGGATACAGAATAAATTAGATGTCGATCCAAATTATTTTAATGAATTAGGAAATGGACAAAGTCCAGAACTTTTATACATAGGTTGTTCTGATAGTCGTGTGACTGCCGAAGAACTCATGGGAGCTGCTCCTGGAGAAGTCTTTGTTCACCGAAATATTGCTAACATGGTTATCAGTATTGATTTGAATGTCATGTCGGTAATAAACTATGCAGTAGATCACTTAAAAGTAAAACATGTTATTGTTTGTGGCCATTATGCCTGTGGTGGTGTAAAAGCTGCAATGCAGTCGGCAGATTTAGGAATTCTAAATCCGTGGCTACGTAATATTCGTGACGTATACAGAATTCATAGAAAAGAATTAAATGCTATTGAAGATGAAGACAAACGTTACGATAGACTTGTGGAACTTAATGTTCAGGAACAGTGTGTAAACTTAATTAAAACAGCTGCAGTACAAAAAGCTGTTCGAGATAGAGGTTTAGAGGTACACGGTTGGGTATTCGATATTCATACCGGAAAATTAATTGATTTGAAAATCAACCTCGCAAAATATTTAGAGGATATTCAAGAAATTTATCACTTAGATTAAATAAAAAAAGCCACTTTAAAAGTGGCTTTTTTTTGTTTTTATAAAACCTATTGCAATAAGCTGTATACAAATTCAGGATGTCCACGTTCTCCTTCATTATTTGTTAGAGCTAAAAATTTCAACTTATAAAGGTTTCCATCTGTATCATTAACAACATAAAAAACATTGTCTTTTAAAGACGGTTGAGAACCAGGTCCTCCACCATTTCTCCAACTACTTCCTATAATTCTTTGATCATTATAA
Organism: Xanthomarina sp. GH4-25; assembly: GCF_045363175.1. Taxonomy (NCBI): domain Bacteria; kingdom Pseudomonadati; phylum Bacteroidota; class Flavobacteriia; order Flavobacteriales; family Flavobacteriaceae; genus Xanthomarina; species Xanthomarina sp. GH4-25. The sequence goes on along the minus strand of NZ_JBJFLO010000004.1, from coordinate 96,906 downwards.
ATAAGATTCGCATCAACAACATTAGCTAAAGTGAAATTATCATAGGATAATTCTGTATTCACTGTTGTATCAATCTTATAAACACCTACATTCCCTTTCGTATTATTAGAAACAAAATCTCCATAGAAATAAGCTCCATAACTATCTGGTCCAGCAAAAACCTCATCAGTGAAAACCGTAAAGTTCAAATCCCATAATAATTTATTAGGCTCTACATTTACTTCTGCTCCAGTATTAAAACTAAAGAAGGTAAAATTAAATCCTATGCTTTTAGAGATGGTTATTTCTTGATGTGTTGTGTCATCCAAATCGGCATATTGTAAAACATAGCTATCCCCATCTTTTAAAACTCGTATTTTCATCCAACCTCTTTTTATTTCTCCCAAATCAACACTTCCATTCGCTGGTGTTTCAGTTCCAACTTCTTTCCCAAGGTTCAGTAAATAAACTTTGTTTTCAGAATCAATATCAGATATTTCGTTTATGGCAGTTTCTAAAATATTTCCATCAAAAGCATCTACGTAGGCTAAATTACTATTGTTAAAAGTTCCTACAGCAACTTCTGGTTGTAAATTTAAAACTTCTGTATCATTAGAATCAACTGCATCTATATCGGTAGTTGAAAGTTCTGCTACTGCCATTGCTATAGATCCATTTATTACCACTCTAAATTCTGATCCAGAATAAAACCCTAAATCCCAAGAATCTCTTACAACTTTGGTTGAAGTATTTGTGCTTAAATCGATATATACTTGGTTTTGTTGGTTTGGCCCTCCAACTTCAGGTGTTACTGATGCGCCTTCAACAATAACACTGATTGGCCCTGAAGATGAATCGTCGTCGTTACTACAACTAAAGGTAGTTATTAATAAAATTCCGAAAAGGATTGATAAAAATTTGTTTGTCATAATTAGTGATTTTAAAAATTTAGATTATATAATAGTTTTATGTAGAATGATCGTCCATACCCTAAGGACAAATTGTTGTTGTTACTAGCATGTGTCCCCCCTGTAGCATTTGCGTTTTGGATAGAAACTGAAGTAATATCTAGTAAATTTCTAGCCCCAAGGGTTACTTGAAAAGCTTCTTTAAAAAAATCTTTTTTAACAGAGGCATCCAACCAGCTATAAGCATCCAATGTTTCTTTTGTAAAAACAGTATCGCCATTAGTATCTGTACCAGTACTGACATAGCTTTCTTGTTCGCCATTGTATTTATAAAGTACCGTAAAAAAAGTATTCCATTTTTTTAGGTGATAAGTAGCGCTGGAATTTATTTGAAAAGCATATAAAAAGTTATCGTTTGCATTTGCTTCGTTACCTAAATCTCTAGAAACTCCTTGCAGAGTAGCGCCCAAATTAAAGGTCCAATTACTGGATTGGATAGAATTATCTAAAGTAAGTCCCCAAAGTTTATAACTGTCTATATTTATATACTGATATTGAAGTGGGCTAGTGTTTATTATAGCTAAGTCAATTTTATCTTCTAATGAAATGTAACTGAACTTTATTTCATTCAATAAAGAGATATCATCAAACCAACTCCGTTTTTTTAAATTTACGAATGTTGTAAAACCATTTTCCGGATTTAAATTTTCATTGCCTCGAACATCATGATTGGAGTCTACAAAATAGTAATATAGTTCTTCAAAATTAGGTGTACGGTAAGAAGTACCAAAATTGGCACGAAGTTCAAAACCACGAGACATTAAATATCTAGCGCTTAATGAACCCATAAGTTTGGATTGAAATTGTGAGTTATATTCAAATCTTAATCCAGGTCTAACAGAAAATTTTTCAGAAAACTGATATTCTGCTGAAGCATAGGCTGCTAGATTATATTGAGATTGTGTTTTATCGAATTGCGTATAGTCTCCAGAAGCCTGAGTATCGAAACCTTTAATATATTTTGTTTCGTACCCTAATTGAAAATTAAAATAATCGTTTTTAATTAAATTGTTTACTGAGCCATTTGAGAAAAAGACTTTAGTAGATTGGTATGTTTCATCGGTTTCATTTGTTTTGTCTCCACTTAAAATATAATAATTAAACCTATTTAAATTTCGTTCTTGCTGTTGGTAAGAAAAAGAAGCTTTATAGTTAATCCCGGAATTTAAAGCTCCTGAAATGTTTATGTTGTTTACAAACCTATTGGTTGTATAAATTTTATCGGTCGAAGAAGGGTTGGATGTTTGATTGGCAACATCTATATTGGGTCTAACCGTTGCATCATAATAGTCTAAGACTTCATTAAAATAATCAAATCTATAGTTTAGTTTAAAGCTATCTTTGTTATAATTTAAAAGGGCATTGGTGTTAATCTGTGCTTTTGGTAACCATTCATACCCTCTTAGACCATCATTGTTATAATAATTTTTACCCTGTTTGTTTCCTAAAAAACCAGCAAATTGGTTCCTATTAAACCCAACTCTAGCATACCAGTTTTCACTGAGATTATGAGAAACATTTATAGCTTGAATATGTCGTCCTTCATCAAACCAAGCATATTCATCACCTACAGTCTCTTCTTGAACCGAAGCTTGAATTTCCCAATCAGTATCAATAGTTTTTTTGGTAATAATATTAATCACACCAGAAACAGCATTCGCTCCATATTCAACTCCCATAGCACCTTCAACAATTTCTATGCGCTCAATGTCATCAAGATTGACTTGTGTTAAATCGATGTTGTTTCCCAAACCATTATCACTAACCAATGGAATATTATCTACTAGAATATTAAAATATTGAGAGTCTAATCCAAAAAATGAAATTTGAGATTTTCCTGTTTGGGCATTTGGAATAATGGTCAAATTTAAATTGAAGTTTAATAAATCTGCTAAATTATTTGCAGCTTGGCTTTCAATTTGCTTTCTATCTATTACAATGACATTATGAACAGATTTTTTTATTGACTGTGGATTATACTGCCCAGTAATTACTACTTCATTAAGTTCTTGGGTTCTTGTAGAATCTGCTTCAATTTCTTGAGAAAAAACCATTGGACTTAAAAAAAGTGAAAAATAAATGAAGATATTATTTTTATTTAGACTCATTCTTATTTAAATTTGCTGCAAATATAAAATCTTATTTTAAATCAGTCTAAATAAGAATAGGAAAATTTAATATTTTTTTAAAACATTAAAACAATCAATTAATAATGAAACAATTAGCCCTATTAGCCCTTTTAGCAACCACGACTATTGCTACAGCTCAAAACAAAAAAGAACAAGACGAAAAAGCCATTAAAGATATGTGTGGCTGTTATGAGGTTACTTTTAATTTTGCAGAAACTTTCGAATATTCGGGAGATTCAACATATATAGAATCAAAAACAAAACATGATAAAGGTTTAGAATGGGTGAAATTAATTCAGGATGATACAGACAAAATATCTATGCAGCATATATTAATTGTTGGTAGACCAGAGAGTCCGCATATCGTGAAACATTGGAGACAAGACTGGCAGTTTGAAAACACCAAACTTTATGTTTATGACCATGATAATAAATGGTCTTTTGTAAACCTGCCAAAAGATAAAGTAAAAGGACAATGGACACAAAAAGTATTTCAAGTAGACGATAGTCCTCGTTACGAAGGCTCAGCATCCTGGGTTCATATCGATGGAAAAAGTTATTGGGAAGACGAAACATCTGCTCCATTACCTAGACGTGAATATACCACACGTAGCGATTATAATGTTACTGTAAGACGAAATAGACATGAGATTACAAATTACGGTTGGTTACATGAACAAGATAATGATAAAGTGGTTCGTGAAACAGGGAAAGAAGATGTAGTCTTAGCTCAAGAAAAAGGGTATAATACCTATGTAAAAGTAGATGATAGCCGATGTGAAGCAGGACAAAATTATTGGAAAGTAAATCAAGAAAAATGGGCCTTGGTAAGAGCAAAATGGGATGAAGTTTTTGCAAGAGATACCGATTTAATTCTTGAAGATAAAGTAGACAATAAAGTCCTGTTTAAATACCTGTTAGACGACGAAAATTATAAAACTGCCGAAGATATTAATCCTGTCATTGACGCTTTCGTAAAATCATAAAACCATGTTATATTTTAAACAATTAACAGTCGCTTTATCATTAATATTAGGGGTCCAATCAATTGCCCAAGAAAATGTTTTTTTAAAACGTGATTTCTGGGATTCAAATCCAACTATAGAAAATATTGATTCAAAAATTAATCAAGGATATGATATAGCTCAGGCAAATAGCAACAATTTCGATGCAGTTGTTTATGCAATTTTACAAGATGCACCTATTAGCACCTTACAATACATCCAATCTAAACCAGGAAATGATGTCAATAAACTAACTCACGACGGAAGAACATACATCTTCTGGGCTGCCTATAAAGGGAATGTAGAATTCATGAAGTTCCTTTTAAAGAAAGGAGCAAAAACAGATCTTACAGACGACAAAGGCAATACCATCTTAAACTTTGCAGCTGGTTCAGGCCAACAAAACACCAAAGTATATGATCTATGTCTAGCTAATGGCGCTAACCTTAAAAAGGATCTGACGCCAAATGGAGCCAATGCCCTACTACTAGCAGCCCCTTTTGATACAGATTTTAAGCTTACAGAATATTTTATTTCTAAAGGACTTGATATAAAAAGTGAAGATGCTGAGGGGAATAACATTTTTAATTATGTTTCTAAAACCGGGAATATAAACATGCTTAAGCAACTAATAAACAAAGGCATTAAAGGTACAGACAATGCATTTATATTTGCAGCTTATGGCACCAGAAATAACACAAATGGTCTAGAATTTTATCAATTTTTAGAATCTGTTGGTTTAAACCCAAACACTAAAAATAAAGATGAAATAACGCCTTTACATATTGTTGCTTCTAGAAGTCAAGATTTAGACATTATAAATTATTTTATTTCAAAAGAAAATAATGTAAACCAAACAGATAAAGATGGAAACACACCTTTTTAAATGCTTCGAGTAGAAATAACGTAGATGTCATTACTTTACTATTAAAGCAAGTAGATGATATTAATCTGGTAAATAAAAAGGGAGAATCAGCATTAACCTTAGCCGTTGAAAATAACTCCAATAAAATAGTTGAACTATTAATTGAAAAGAAAGCAAATGTCTCAGTATTAGATGCCAATGGAAATAATTTAGCTTATTATTTAATCCATTCTTTCAATTCTGAAAAAATAAAAGATTTTGAATTAAAAGCCTCTTTATTAAAATCTCATGGACTAGATCTAACATCCAATCAAACTAACGGAAATACCTTATACCATTTAGCTGTTGAAAAAAACAACTTAGATTTAATTCAATGGGTTCCTAATGACAAAGTAGATATAAATGCTAAAAATAAAGAAGGTAATACAGCATTGCATTTAGCTGCAATGAATGCAAAAAACACCGACATTTTAAAATATTTAGTTTCCAAAGGAGCCAAATTAAATGAAGTTACAGAATTTGAAGAAACTGCTTTCGATTTAGCCTCTGAAAATGAAATTTTAAAAACGAATAATATATCAATAGATTTTTTGAAGTAGTTAATTAAATAAACCTACAAGTATTCGTAAAACATCTTGTAGGTTTTGTTTTTATGTAACCTAATAATTATTTTAACAAATGAAAATAAAACAACTATTACTTTTAAGCATCCTTACTTTAGGACTTGTATCTTTTACCACATTTTCTGAATCTACAAAATATAAATGCATGATTCAAATGACGAATTATACTGGGGAAGCTGCTTATGTGGTTGTATCATTAATCAATCCAAATGGCGAATACGAAAAAACACTTTATGTACAAGGAGATGATGAAGAGTGGTATCATGATATTTCCGATTGGTGGAAATTCTACGGTAAAAAACGCAACAATTTAGACGCCATTACTGGAGCAACCATTGCAGGAGGAACCAGAACTATTAGTGTAATAGATATTGAAGATTCTAAAATTGATGCTGGTTATAGCATACGCTTTGAAACGGCTGTTGAAGATCAAGAATATTACACAAAAGATGTGGAGTTTCCATTAACTTCAGAAACTGTTAAAAGTAAAAATGAAGGAACTGGCTTTATACGTTATGTACGCATGATGCCTAACTAAAATTAATAACCTGCAAGATGTATTAGTTTTGTACTGAATAAAATTTAATAAAACATGACCATTTCAATATGGAGATACAGTCATCTTGCATTGGCTGTATCTTCTTTTGTTTTTATTCTATTAGCATCTATAACTGGATTTATTTTGGCATTTCAACCTATTGCTGAACAAATCCAACCATACAAAACAGCCGATTTTAATACCATAACCTTAGCAGAAACAATCCACGTATTAAAAGAAAACTATCCGGAAATAATTCATTTAGATATCGATGTCAACCAGTTTGTATCTGCTTCAGTAATTACCAACGAAGGGAACAGTTTAAATGGCTATTTTAATCCAAAAACTGGGGCTTTTATTGGAAATAAAATAGAGCCTTCCAGGTTTTTTCAATTTACAACCAATTTACACAGATCGTTATTTTTAAAAGGTGTCGGACGTTTTTTTGTTGGCCTATCTTCTCTGTTATTATTCTTAATTGCAGTTTCAGGTTCTGTATTAATTATTAAACGTCAAGGCAGTTTTAAAAAAGTATTTTCAAAAATTGTCAATGAAAATTTCAATCAATATTGGCATGTGGTTCTTGGACGCTTATCTTTAATTCCAATAATTATTATAACAATAACTGGTGTTTATTTATCGGTAGAAAAATTTAATCTGCTACCAGAATTCAAAACATCTCATGTTATAGATTTTAATACCATACAAGAAACACCAAAAATTAACACTAAAGATTTTGTGGCTTTCAAAAACATTCTACTATCTCAAGTTAAGTCCGTAGAATTCCCTTTTTCAGAAGATGTTGAAGATTATTTCACCATTGCATTAAAAGATAAAGAACTAATTGTAAACCAATATACAGGAGACGTTTTAAGTGAAATCGATTATCCTTTAGTCAGTTTTTTCTCAAATTTAAGTTTAAATCTTCATACAGGAAAAGGCAGTATTTTATGGTCACTTATTTTAGCCATTGCAAGTGTAAATATTCTATTTTTTATTTACTCAGGTTTTGCCATGACCTTGAAACGCAGAAAAACAAAACTCAAAAATAAATTCCAGAAAGATCAAGCAAAATATATTATTCTTGTTGGTTCAGAAAACGGAAGCACCATTCCTTTTGCGAATGGCTTATACAAACAGATCATTCAGGCTGGAGAAACCGTTTTTATTTCAGAGCTTAATAGTTATTCTACTTATAGAACAGCAGAACATATTATTGTTCTTACTGCTACTTATGGTCAAGGTGAAGCCCCAACTAATGCTAATAAATTTTTAAAGCTACTTAAAGAAAATACGCAAACGCAAAACATCTCTTTTTCGGTTGTAGGTTTTGGGTCGTTATCTTATCCTGATTTTTGCCAGTTTGCTTTTAATGTGGACCAAGCATTAACCAATTATTTCAAACAAACTTTGGCGCCATTTACTATTAACGACAAATCTGTTGAAGCCTTTGATCAATGGGTACAACAATGGAGTAAAAAAGCAGGATTGCAAATACAAATTCCAAAAGAAACATTAGTTGTAAAACCAAAACTATCTAATAAATTAAAAGTTATAAATAGAACAGATGTTGCTAAGAATCCAGATAACACATTTTTAATAAACTTGAAACCTAAAAAAACCCTTCGTTTTAAATCTGGAGATTTACTAGCCGTCTACCCCAATAAAGACTATCGTGAACGGTTATACTCTATTGGCAAAATTAACGGAAATATTCAACTAAGTGTAAAATATTTTGATCGTGGTTTGGGGTCCAACTTCTTGAACAACCTGAAGTTACAAACAAATTTTAAAGCTAGAATTATTAAGAACAGCTCGTTTTATTTCCCTAAAAAAGCCTCTCGCGTTATCATGGTTGCTAATGGAACTGGAATAGGTCCGTTTTTAGGCATGTTACATGAAAACAAAAAGCATATAGAAACCCATTTATATTTTGGTTTAAGAACAATAGAATCTTTTAATCTCTATAAAGAACAAGTTCAAGAGTATGTTTCAGAAAATAAATTAAAAAAATTACAGTTAGCCTATTCGCAAGAAGCAGACAAAAACTATGTACAGGACATGTTATTTAAAGATGCACAATTTATAGCAGAAACGCTTCAAAATAAAGGAGTCATCATGGTTTGTGGATCTTTAGCCATGCAAAAAGGTGTCTTGAGTGTTTTAGAGCATATTTGCTCAAACTTTAATAACAAACCATTACGTTTTTACCAAAGCAACCAACAATTAAAAATGGATTGCTATTAGATTTCTCCTTGTGTTTCTGTTTCTTTCTTTAACTCATGTTCTTCAGCCTTTATTACAAACGGGAAAATTAATGGTACAATAGATTTTACAGGTTCATAAAGTATGGCATTTTCTGTATGTTCTTCTTCTAGAAATGTAATGGTTGTATTCAATTTATCAAAGATATTAAGGAGCACACTTAAAATCAATGCTATTTTTAAAACCCCAAACAAAGCTCCTAAAAGTTTATTTAAAATCCCTAATGCTGCAAAATCTGCCAGCTTAGTTAATGCTTTTCCAGCCAAAGAAATAACTAAAACAATCACTACAAAAGTGATGGAAAAAGCTGCAACATTAATGGTTTTTTCGTCCCAATCAACTTTCTCCATAAGAAATTCTGCAGCATAATAACTAAAATGAATGGCTCCATAAATTCCAGCAATTAAAGCAACTAATGAAGCAACTTCAACAAAAAAACCTTTTAAAAACCCACGTACCAGACCAAGTAATAAAAAGCCTAATAAAACAATATCAATAACACCCATAAATAGTAATTAGAAAATATTTCTCAATATTCTTATCGAGAATTCCGTTAAAACGTATTTTAAAAAACTTGTTTCGGGAACTAAAATAAAGAATTTAACCCTTTAGGGAAATTATTTATTTGTTTAAATATAACTTAACTTTGCACAATATATTTTAAGTTAAACCAAAATACTCCTGTTTTTACAGGAAGTGAATATGTCTAGAGACGAACAATTAAAACAACGTTGGGAACAAGTTGTCATTAAACTATCCAATCAATTTGCAGATGGAGACACCTTAGATTTAGATGCAATCATCTATTTGATAGGTGTTCAAGAATTGGGTCAATTAGATAGAAAATTTAAGAAAGATCATAAATTAGACCTCATGCATATAGCCATTTGTAGACTTTTAGAGCCTTATGGGTATTATGAATTTGATTTTTTTGACGACGAAGGTTGGCCACATTATACAACTAAAGAACAATTACCACCTTTAAAAGCAGGAGAGCAAAGCGTTTTAATGAAAGAAGCTATTGTAAGCTATTTTATGGAAACTAAATATATTGACTAAACTCAGGTTTTATGTGTAATAGGAATTTACTTTTCATCATAATTCACTAAATTTGCCCTCATTTTCAAAGATATCATGATAGATAAGATTAAAGAATTAATTGCTGAAGCCGAAGTTTTCCAAGCAAAATCTAAAGAAGACGTTGAAGCTTTCCGAATTAAATATTTAGGGAAAAAAGGACTCCTTAACGACTATTTTAAAGAGTTTAAAAATGTAGCTAACGACCAGAAAAAAGAATTTGGACAGGTTATTAATGCCCTTAAAAAAACAGCAGAAGATAAAGTTGCTTCCTTAAAGGAAGAACTGGAAAGTAAAGAGGAGGTTAAAGGGGTTTATGGCGATTTATCTCGTCCAGGAGAGCCTATTGAAATTGGTGCCAGACATCCAATATCTATCGTAAAAAACCAAATCATTGATATCTTCTCTCGTATAGGTTTTAATGTAAGTGAAGGTCCAGAAATTGAAGACGATTGGCATAATTTTACTGCCTTAAATTTACCAGAATATCATCCGGCAAGAGATATGCAGGATACGTTTTTTATACAAACCAATCCAGATATTTTATTACGTACACATACCAGTTCGGTACAAGTACGTTATATGGAAAACAACAAACCACCAATAAGAACTATTTCTCCTGGAAGAGTCTATCGAAACGAAGCTATTTCTGCTCGTTCTCATTGTTTTTTCCATCAAGTAGAAGGTTTGTACATTGATAAAGACGTGAGTTTTGCAGACCTAAAACAAACCTTACAGTATTTCACAACTGAAATGTTTGGGAAATCAAAAATAAGATTGCGTCCTTCATATTTTCCATTTACAGAACCAAGTGCAGAAATAGATGTGTATTGGGGACTTGAAACCGAATCCGATTACAAGATTACTAAAGGAACAGGTTGGTTAGAAATAGGCGGTTGTGGAATGGTAGATCCAAACGTATTAGAAAACTGCAAAATTGATCCTAAAGAATATACAGGCTTTGCTTTTGGTGTAGGAATAGATAGAATAGCTATGTTATTACATCAAATAAACGATATTAGATTACTAAGCGAAAACGATGTGCGTTTCTTAGAGCAGTTTAAATCTGCTTTATAAAAAGTACTTTTATAATAAAAAAGCCGATGAATTTCATCGGCTTTTTTATTTAACAATCTTTTAACTTCGTTTAGTTCGGTTCAAACCGAACTAAATATTTATATTTGCACAAATTCTATTAAAATAAATAGAATTCAGATTAAATAAAATGAAAGAAAACATCTGCAAACAGAAAATGAGCTTAGTTGAAAAGCTTGGGGTGCACTTAGAAAACAGGGAACAGTTAGCTCCTGTGGCAGCTCGTATTCTGTCTTATATTATCCTTACAGGTAAAAAAGGGACCACTTTCGAAGAAATGGTTAGCATTCTATGTGCTAGTAAAAGCACTATTTCAACACATCTTAATCATTTACAAGATTTAAATAAAATTACATATTTCACTAAAACAGGAGATCGTAAAAAATATTTTGTGATAAATTCAGATACGTTAATGCAAAGTATCGATCACATGATATTAGAGTGGGAATCGGAAAAAGAGCTACATGAAGAAATGACCGATTACAAACTTCAGATTAATAGTTTAGAGACTACTACAAACGATTTACAATTCGATTTAACCTATCACGAAAACTATATAAATTTTTTAAATTTAGCTATGGCATCTATGACTCAATTAAAAGAGAAAGTGGCAGCTATGAAACTACAAACGAAACCTTAATATGAAAAAAAACACTTATAATATTTTAGCCTCTTGTGCTATGATTATATTCCTATTTAGCTGTGGAAATAAACAAGAAGAGCAAAAAGCAGCACCTATTTTACCTTATCCTGTTGTAAAAGTTGTTAAACAAGATGTCACAACTCATAAAAATTTTCCAACAAGTATTGAAGGAAAAGTAAACAGTCAAGTACGTCCAAAAGTATCTGGATATATTAAAGAAGTACTAGTTACAGAAGGGCAGGTTGTTAAGCAAGGACAATCTTTATTTAGGTTGGAAACACAATCTTTAAGTCAGGATGCCAATGCTGCAAAAGCCAATGTAAACGCAGCTCAAGTTGAGGTAGATAAATTAAAACCTTTAGTAGAAAAAAACATTATAAGTAATGTACAACTAGAAACAGCAAATGCTAAACTAGCTCAAGCTCAAAGTGCATATAACAGTGTAGCGGCTAATATTGATTATGCAAATATAAAAAGTCCCGTAGATGGTGTTGTAGGTTCTATTAATTATAGAAAGGGAGCTTTAGTAAGTGCTCAAGATCAACAGCCGTTAACAAATGTGTCTTCAATTGATGAGGTTTACGCTTATTTTTCAATGAATGAGAAAGAGTTTATCACTTTTATGGAAGAAGCTAAAGGCGAAACAGCCAAAGAAAAAATAGAAAAATTTCCAGAAGTTAAATTACGACTTGCAAACGGAGAACTATTTGAAGACTCTGGGAAAATTGAAACCATAACTGGTGATATTAATACCCAAACTGGAACCATCACATTTAGAGCAAAATTTGATAATAAAAAAGGTTTACTTAGAAATGGTAGTAGCGGAACTATACTTGTACCTAGAACTTTTGAAGACGTTATGGTTATTCCTGCAGAGTCAACATTTGAAAGACAAGGAAAAGTCTTTGTTTATAAAGTTATAGGCGATTCTTTAATAGATAAACCTATTACGATTTTAAAAGATGCCAATCGTTTATACATTATTGAAAAAGGCATCGAAGTTGGTGAAACTATTTTAGCAAAAGGACTAAATAAAGTAAGTTCTGGAAGCAAAATTAAGCCTATTGAAAAATCAATGGATAGTATTATAAATTCTTTCGAGACTATTTTTAAATAAGCCTTATTATGTTACAAAAATTTATTGAAAGACCTGTATTATCTACAGTAATATCCATAATCATAGTTATCTTAGGTGTATTAGGTCTCACACAATTACCAGTGACACAATATCCAGATATTGCGCCACCAACAGTACAAGTTAACGCCTCGTATCCTGGAGCTAATGCCGAAACTATTTTGGAGAGTGTTATTGTTCCTATAGAAGAACAAATTAATGGTGTTGAAGGAATGACTTATATTACTTCAACAGCAAGTAATTCTGGGAGTGCTTCCATTCAAGTGTTTTTTGAACAAGGTTATGATGCAGATATAGCAGCAGTAAACGTACAAAATAGAGTCGCGAGAGCAAATGCGCTGTTACCCTCCGAAGTTATTCGTGCTGGTGTTGTTACTCAAAAACAACAAAACTCTGCCTTATTATATGCAGCTATCTATTCCACAAACCCAGAATATGATGATACTTTTATTCAAAACTATTTAAACATTAACATCAAACCAGAATTACAACGTATCAATGGTGTTGGTGCAGTTAATGTTTTTGGTGCTAAAGATTACTCCATGCGTGTGTGGTTAGATCCAGATAAAATGGCCGCATATAAAATTGAACCAAGAGATGTTACACAGGCTATAAACGAACAAAGTTTAGAAGCAGCTGCCGGATCTTTAGGTCAAAATAGTGGAGAAGCTTTTGAATATGTTATTAAATATAAAGGTCGTTATAAAGAAGCCAAAGATTATGAAGATATCGTAATAAAAGCGCTTGGTGATGGACAATTTTTACGTGTTAAAGATGTTGCAACAGTCGAGTTAGATGCCTTTTCATATTCATCGGTTTCCAGAACGAAAGGAAATCCAGCTGTTAACTTTGGAGTCTTTCAAACACCAGGTTCTAATGCACAAGAAATTATTGAAAACATCTATACCAAATTAGATGAACTTAAAAAAGATTTCCCAGAAGGTGTAGATTATTTGGTAAATTATGATACCAATAAATTCTTAACAGCTTCCATAGAAAAAGTATTACATACCTTATTAGAAGCTTTTTTACTGGTTTTTATTGTAGTCTTTATCTTTTTACAAGATTTTAAATCTACGCTTATTCCTGCTATTGCAGTTCCAGTATCCATTATTGGTACCTTCTTTTTCTTAAATGTGCTAGGCTACTCTATCAACTTATTAACGCTATTCGCATTAATTCTCGCCATTGGTATTGTGGTCGATGATGCTATTGTAGTGGTAGAAGCCGTGCATGCCAAATTGGAAGGAGGTTATAAAGATGCCAAAAAAGCATCAATTTCGGCCATGAGTGAAATTAGTGGAGCCATTGTGTCTATTACTTTGGTTATGATGGCAGTGTTTATCCCTATTACATTTATCAAAGGACCTTCAGGTGTGTTTTACGAGCAGTTTGGAGTCACTTTAATGATTGCCATTTTTATTTCAGCCTTAAACGCTTTAACCTTAACACCAGCATTATGTGCTATTTTCTTAAAACCACATAACGAGCATGAACATAAAAAGAAATCGTTATTACAACGTTTCTATGCAGCGTTTAACACAGCGTTTAATGCAACTACAGAAAAGTACACAAAATCTTTAGGTTTTTTAATAAAACATAAATGGGTTACGCTTGCTATTTTAGGTGTAAGCGTTTTTGGAATTATTGCAGCCAATAAAGTCATTCCTACAGGATTTGTACCTTCAGAAGATAGAGGTGTTATTTTTATGAATGCCGAATTACCTCCCGGTGCTTCACAAGATCGTTCGTATCAAGTTAATAATAACTTATACGAGATGATTAAAGACATTGAAGGGATTCAAGGGGCTTCATTTATTAGTGGTAGAAACTTTTTCTCTGGAGAAGGAAGCTCTAACGCAATGGGCTTTATTATACTTGATTCTTGGGACGAAAGGGATACTGAAGCAGAATCTGTTAACGGTATTATTGGACAATTATTTCAAAAAGCTGCCATGATTCCTGATGCGAATATTATCTTTTTCACACCTCCAAGTGTACCAGGTTTTGGTAGTGCAGATGGTTTTGAAATGCGTTTATTAGATAGAAGCGCCAGACCTTTAACAGAGTTAGATGCCACAGCAACCGATTTTGTAAGACTATTAAATCAACAACCCGAGATTGCTTATGCTTCTAATTCCTTTAGCACCAATTTCCCACAATTGGAATTAAATATCAATGTGGAAAGAGCTAAAGAAGCTGGGGTTTCAACAAGCGCTATTTTATCAGCATTACAAGGGTATATTGGTGGAAATTATGTAGCCGATTTTAGCCGTTTTGGTAAACAATTCCGTGTGTTTATTCAAACCTTACCAGAAGATAGAACAGACGAGGCTAGCTTAAACAGCATGATGGTTAAAACACCAAGTGGCGAGATGACGCCTATTTCACAATACGTTTCTTTCAATCGTGTATATGGACCACAAACCGTAAACAGATTCAACTTATTTAATGCGGTTACTGTAAATGGTGCGGCAACACCTGGATTTAGTTCTGGAGATGCTATTAAAACAATTAATGAGTTGGCAGAAACAAGTTTACCAGAAGGCTATCAAGTAGCTTATTCAGGAATTACTCGTGAAGAAATTGCTTCAGCAGGACAATCAACCATTATATTTTTAATTAGTATCCTGTTTGTGTATTTCTTACTTTCTGCACAATACGAAAGTTACCTATTACCACTTTCTATTATTTTCTCATTACCTATTGGTGTTGCTGGTGCTTATGCTACAACCTATTTTACAGGTTTGGAAAATAATATTTATTTCCAAATTGCTTTAATTATGCTTATTGGTCTTTTGGCTAAGAATGCCATATTAATTGTAGAGTTTGCCGTTCAAAGACGACATCATGGCTTGTCCTTAGTAGAAGCTGCTATCGATGGTGCCAAAGTACGTTTAAGACCTATTTTAATGACTTCTTTTGCCTTTATTTTAGGATTAACTCCATTAGTAATTGCTAGAGGTGTTGGTGCAGCTGGAAACAATTCCATTGGAACAGGTGCTGTTGGTGGTTTACTAATTGGAACCATTATTGGTGTGTTTGTTATTCCTGTTTTATTTGTAGTTTTTCAATGGTTACAAGAAAAAGTAACAGGAGTTCCAGAAGCCGTTAATCAGAAAAATCAAGAATAAATTATTATGAAAACAGTTTTAAATAAACGTTTATTTTTTAGAGGAGGTATTCTTGTATTTACGTTGTTTACCTTACAAAGTTGTATTGTTTCAAAAAATTATGAACGACCAGATTTAGAAGATGAAACCGAAAACCTTTACAGAACAGATAATTTGCCAACAGATAGTTTGTCTATGGCTGATGTGTCCTGGAAAGAAGTTTTTACAGATCCTTATTTAGTGCAATATATTGAAGAAGGCTTAGAAAACAATATTGATATTAGAATAGCTTTACAACAAATTATTGCTGGTGAAGCTTATATGAAACAGGGTAATGCTGGTTATTTACCAACATTAAATGGTGGAGCGACGGTTACGCATCAAGAATTGTCTAAAAACAGTCAGTTTGGGAGTTTCTTTAGTGGTTCTTTAGAGCAGTATGAAATGGTAGCCAATCTCTCTTGGGAAGCAGATATTTGGGGTAAAATACGAAGTAATAAAAGAGCATTTCAAGCTAGTTACTTAAAAAGTGTGGCTGCACATCAAGCTGTTAAAACCAAACTTATTGAAAGTATTGCAACAACTTATTACAGATTGTTAGCCTTAGATGCGCAATTAAAAATAACAAAACAAACGGTTGAAACTAGAGAAAACAGTGTCACTACTATTCAAGCACTTAAAGATGCTGGACAGGAAACACAGGTTGCAGTAGATCAAAATATTGCGCAATACAATAATGCAAGAGCCATTCAAATAGATATTGAAAGAGAGATTTTTAGAGCAGAAAACACACTTAGTATTTTATTGGCAAAGCAGCCTCAAAATTACGAAAGAGGTGTTTTAGAAACCCAAGAAATTACTACAGACATGAAACTTGGTGTGCCATATTTGTTATTAAGAAACAGACCAGATGTTATGGCTGCTGAATACGATTTTATTCAATCGTTTGAATTAACAAACGTAGCTTTAACAAATTTCTATCCATCTTTAACCTTAAGTGCATCTGGAGGTTTTCAAAGTTTGGAGTTTCAAAATTGGTTTAATGCCAACTCTTTATTTGCTAATTTAGTTGGTGGTTTAACACAGCCTATTTTTAATCAAAGAAAAGTAAGAACACAACACGAAGTCTCTCAAGCTCAACAAGAACAAGCACTTTTAAGCTTTAAAAGAACCTTGTTAGAAGCTGGAAAAGAAGTTTCGGAAGCACTTTATACTTATGATGCCGAAACAGAAAAATTTATTTACAGAAGAAATGAAGTAGAAGCTTTAAGACGTGCTGAAGCTAACTCTGAAGAATTATTAAATAATGGTTATGCAACCTATTTAGATTTACTAACCGTGAGACAAAATGAATTAGCTGCCGAATTAAACAGTATTGATACCAAATTAGAACAATTGCTTTCTGTAGTTAATTTATACAAAGCCCTTGGTGGAGGTTGGAAATAAAAAGATAGTGTTAGTTAAGTTAGTTTTATGATTGGCAAAGAACAAATAATTGCGTTCGCAGCCGAGAAATTTACACAATTTGGCAGTAAGCGGTTCACTATGGACGAGCTTGCTGCTTTGTTGGGTATTTCTAAAAAAACACTTTACAAACACTTTTTGAGCAAAGAAGATTTGGTAACTTCTTGTATTCAGTATATAATTGATGAGTACAACCAAACTTTAGAGCAATTGTTACAAGATGAAAAAGACCCTATTACCAGCATTATTTTAATGTATGATAGAGCTTTTGACCGTTTAAAATATTTTAAACCCTCTTTTATTTTTGGATTGAAAAAATATTATCCTGCATCCAATAAAGTATTTGATGACTTTCGAGACAATTTTGTAAAAGTTAGGGTTTATAACCTTTTGGTAATAGCTCAAAAAAACGGTCTGCTTTTAGACGAAGTCAATCTAGATCTGTTTTGCGATATATATTTTAAGCGTTTTGAAGAAATAGCCTTTAAAAGCAATAATCTTTTTGATATACATTCCAACAAAGAATTGTTAAATCACTTTATAGTTTATAGTTTGCGAGGCATTACAAAGAAAGACTATTGCAATCTGTATTTTTAAATAACAACCTATGAAAAAAGACATCATCATTCCAAAAGTAGAAAACGTTTATGTAGCCGTTGTAAACGAATACAACGACATCTATAAAACCCAAGATTGGAATGCCTATATTATTAACAATAAGGATGTTGATTTAGAGATGGTACTTATTGTAACCAGTGGCTATTCTGAAGAAAAGACCACCTCAACATTTCGAAAAAAACTCGATGTGCTTCCTAAAAAGAGCTATGCAAAAATAGAGCTCATGCAAGAAGATTTATTTGCATTAAACAACACGTTTAAAGTGACTTTTTTTGAAGGAAATACCATGTATGATAAAACCTTCTTGTTTAGAAAAAACACAATTAATTTAAAAGCTTTGCAAGACATTCCATTAATGGAAGCAAAAGGAGTTTTGGTGAAGTAGTTAAAGAGTTAATTAACTTCTAAAAAGTTAATATTTGTCCCCATTTTAAAAGAAACATGGTTATAATGGTAAGTCCACCACTAATAAATATGGCTCCCGTCCAATAATAGGTTCTCGTTCCCCATTGTTTCCACATCTTTTTGCCGTATTCTTTTTCAGCATAACCATGAGTCAGCTTCCAATAAAGAAAAGTGATTACTAAAAAAACTAAGATGGCTATACCAATAATCCAGCTTTTTTCCATTTGTCTATTTTTTAGTTTATCTGTTTTTAATGGTTGCTAACGTTATGATGTGTTTTAAACAAGTTTAGCACTTGTTATATATATCAAATATACGACTCTAACAGCTTGTAAAAACAATGTTCGTCTTATATTTTTTATAAAGTCAAACAAATCAGTCTAGAATTTTAATAGTAATAAAAAGGGCTTTTGTTGTTGTAATTTCGTTTACGTAATAATATGAAATCGTTTTAATATTTTATATTAGCTGTAAACGAAGTTTGTATTTTTTATAATAAAGTCAAGTGGGTTAATCCAACTTATCCGTCAACTTTTTAAAAGTTATTTTAGGGTCTTTACCTTGATATAAAATATCGTAAACAGCATTAATTATAGGCAGGCGTGTTTTCTTTTTATTTTTTTCATTAATTAAAAATGCGCTTTTGGTGGCATAATAGCCTTCAGCAATCATGCTCATTTCCATTTGTGCAGACTTCACGGTGTAGCCTTTTCCTATCATGTTTCCAAACATACGGTTTCTAGAAAAAACAGAGTAACCAGTTACTAATAAATCGCCTAAATAAGCCGAGTTATTAATGTTGCGTTTCATTTTATGGGTTTTCTTTATAAAACGTTTCATTTCACGAATGGCATTGCTCATTAACACACTCTGGAAATTATCTCCATATCCCAAACCATGAGCTATTCCAGCAGCGATGGCATAAATATTTTTTAGCATCACGGCGTATTCAACTCCTATAACGTCGTCGCTAATTTTTGTTTTAATATAGTTACTCGATAATTTATCGGCTATTTGTTGTGCCTTTTTAGCATCTGCACAAGAAATCGTTAAGTAAGATAAACGCTCCAACGCTACTTCTTCGGCATGGCAAGGTCCAGCAATTACTGCAATATTTTCAAACGGAATGTTATAAATATCATGAAAATGCTCGCCAACCAATAAACCTGACTCTGGAATAATCCCTTTTACGGCAGACACTATGGTTTTATTTAAAACATTAACGGTTAGTTTTTCTAATTCAGAATACATAAAAGCAGAAGGAATAACAAAAATCAACACATCGGCATAAGTAGCTATCTCATTAATATCGTTACTTAACTTTAGCTGCTCTATTTTAAATTCTACAGAACTTAAATAGCTTGGGTTGTGTTGCTCCTTTATTAAATGCTCTTTGGTGTACGCGCTTCGCATATACCAACCTACTTCATCTAAATTTTCGCACAACATTTTTACAATAGCAGTTGCCCAACTTCCTGAACCAAAAACAGCATATTTTAATGGCTTCTCCATATCTATTCTTAAAATTACAAACATCAAAAATACATAAAATTTGACTCTTTTAAGTTGTTTAAAATGAAAGCCTCTAAATTTTTGGCACGTGTTTTGAATTCATACAAACAGTAACTCAAAAATGAAGGCTTATGAAAACGTTAAAACTACTTTTAGGATTTGCACTAATTGCAACACTTTTTACATCTTGTTATACAGATGAGGTTTATATAGACAATTACAATCCAGAACCTTCAATTTCATTAAATCAATTATTAAACTCTTATGAGTTATGGTATGTGGACATTAATGAAACTATTGGTTATGGCGAAACACCATTTTTACAAATGGCTTTTACAATCTCGTTTAGAAATGGGACCTTATTTGCAAACAATAATTTAGTTGGTTTTGGTAGTCAAGGTAATGGATTTGGAATTCCTGTTGGAAATTACGATGCGTATGATACTATTTTAGATGTCAATCATGTTATTGACGGTTTTGAAACATTTGATGTGTATCAAATAAACACCAATACCATCGAATTATACAATCCATATAACAATACCTCTTATTTTTTAAAAGGCTATCAACGTGCTAATTTTGATTACGATTATATTTTTTACGACAACATTCATTATTTCTTACAGGAATATGAAGCTTGGGAAAAGACTTATACCAGCGCAGCAGGAGATATTAATGAATTTGATAACGAGAATTATTTACAATTCTTAGCTGGTGGAAACGATTCGGAATTTAGAAGCTCACAAGATGTTGGCATAAATAATCCAGATAATATTTACTGGGATTACACAGGTGTTTATGGTGTAAATAACATACCAGGAAACATGTATTTAAAAACCTTAAGCCTAAATTACGATTCTTATGGAAGCGAATTTTTTGAACTAAGTGTTGTTAATGATGCTCTGGTAAGATTGTTTCACACCTCTTCTGGCACCACCTACGAGTTTTCTGGTAGAGGCTACATACAGTACTTAAAAACTGCTGAAGGGAAAAAAACCAAAGCGCCTAAGATGCGTAAATTTAAAAGCGAAAGAAAAGAAAACACTAGAGAAAGCTCTAGAATATAAATATAGATTTGGTTAGTTAAGTTAGTTAATTGGTAAAGAAACTGTTTGGTAATTAAAAACACCATACAGTTTCTTTTTTTAACAGGTTTATAGCCTAATAAATAGGATTTTAAAAAGAATTTATTGAACTTTATATAATTATTAAAAAACACTTAAAAACAACAGATTATGGGATTATTTTCATTTATTAAAGATGCAGGAGCTAAAGTTTTTGGAATAGGAAAAACAACAGCAGAAGAAGCTGCAGAGAAATCAGCAGATGCAGCAGCAGCAAAACTTAAACGTGAAACAGCAGCAGCTAATAACTTAAAAGAAACAATTAACGATTTACAACTAGAAGTTGAAAACTTAAACATTCATATTTCAGACGATCAGGCAACTGTTTCTGGAGCAGCTTACGATCAAGCGACTAAAGAAAAAGTAGTTTTAGTAATAGGAAATTCTAACGGAATTGCAACGGTTGATGACCAAATGACGGTTGAGAATCCAGAGCCAGAAGCGCAATTTCATACCGTTGTAAGTGGAGATACTTTAGGGAAGATTGCTAAAAATTTCTATGGAAATGCGATGAAGTATCCAGTGATTTTTGAAGCGAATAAACCTATGCTTAAAAATCCAGATTTAATTTATCCTGGTCAAGTATTACGTATTCCTGCATTAGATTAAATATCGAAATTTAATATAAACAAAAACGCCAACTTTTCAGTTGGCGTTTTTTTATTTATAAAAATTCATTTCATCCAGATAGTCCCATACATGTTCTGGTAACATGGGCTTGACGTTCTTACCTTCTTTTATAGAATTTCTTATAAAAGTTGAAGACAGTTCCATAATTGGCGCCTTAACAGAATGTATTTTTTTATGTCCATCGAACTGTGTTTCTACCTTCCCTTCAGATAAACGTGGATAGACATAAATATCGTGATTTTCTAAAATAAGTTCGTAGTTTTTCCACTTATGGAAACTCTTTAAATTGTCTTCTCCCATAATAAGACAAAACTCGTAATTTGGATATTTTTCTTCTAAATAAACTAGGGTATTTATCGTATAATTTGGTTGGGATAAATTAAACTCTATATCACTTGGATTTAATGTATCATAATCTTTAGTGGCTCGATAAACCATCTCTAAACGCTGGTTATTATCAAGCAAGGAGCTTTTCTTTTTAAACGGATTATGTGGTGTTACTACAAACCAAACTTTATCTAAGTTACTGTGTTCTACCATGTGGTTAGCAATAACTAGATGTCCAATATGAATAGGATTAAAAGAACCAAAATAGAGACCTATCTTCATAATTTATTTTTTCTCATCGACAAAATTACCAACTAATGTTTCGGCTTCTTTAAGGGCTTTTTCTAGATTATCGTTTTCAATAATCACATCAAATAATGGTGCTGTAGCAAGCTCAGCAGATGCTTTTGCAATACGCATATTAATTTTATCTGCACTTTCTGTTTGTCGCTTTTTTAAACGTATTTTAAGTTCGTCAATACTTGGTGGTTTTACAAAAACGGCTAATGTTTCGTTTGGATATTTTCTTTTAATACGCAAACCTCCAGACACATCAATATCGAAAATAACATGTTTGCCTTTTGCCCAAATACGTTCTACTTCGGTTTTTAAAGTGCCATAAAAATTATCGCGATAGACTTCTTCCCATTCTAAAAACTCATCGTTTTTTATTTTGCTTTTAAACTCTGTAGCTGATAAAAAATAATAATCTTTAGCATCTATTTCTTCGCCTCGTTTTTCTCTTGAAGTTGCTGAAATAGAGAATTCTAAATTTAATTTTTCTTGTCTTAATAGGTGCTTTACAATGGTTGTTTTTCCAGATCCTGATGGTGCAGAAAATACAATAAGCTTCCCGTTATTTGAGTTGGTATTTGTCACTTAATTATAATTTGAAAATAGGTTTCGAACTTCTTCGACCTAACATTTTTAATATAATTAACTAAAGTACATTTAGTAATTGTTCTTTTATTTTCTCTAGTTCGTCTTTCATTTGAACGACTAATTTTTGCATAGGTGCAAAATTACTTTTAGAACCAATGGTATTTATTTCTCTTCCCATTTCCTGACCAATAAAGCCTAATTTTTTTCCATTAGAATCGTCTGAACTTAAGGCAGCATTGAAATAATCTAAATGATTTTTTAAACGTACTTTTTCTTCAGTTATATCGAATTTCTCAATATAAAACATCAGCTCTTGCTCAAATCTATTTTCGTCAACCTTTTCTTTTAACTCTTCAACACCTTTACGCAAACGCTCTCTAACGCCTTCAATACGTTCTGGATCCATAGCTATAACTTGACCCAGTAAATTTTCAATATTATTTAATCTATATTTAAAGTCAGTTTCTAAAGCTTTTCCTTCGTCTAATCTATAGGTATCAATGTTTTTTAAAGCAACTTTTACTTCGTTTAAAATAACATCCCATTCATCTTCATCTATATCGTCGCGTTCGGTATTTAAAGCGTCTGGAAATCGAACAGCCATTTTTAAAAGCTCTGTGTCATCGCCATCTACAACCTCTTTCAATTGTTTCATGTATTGCTTAACAACACTTTTGTTTAATTGAGTGGTCGTTTCTTCACCTGTCATTTCAACATAAATTGAAAAATCTATTTTTCCACGTTCTAATTCTTTGCCGATTAGTTTTCTTAAACTCAATTCCTTTTCCCTGTAGATTGAAGGCATTCTTGCATTTAAATCTAGGTTTTTGCTGTTTAACGATTTTATTTCAATCGTTATTTTCTTGGTTGGTAATTGCAAAACAGATTTACCGTAACCTGTCATTGAGTGTATCATAAAATTATATTCTTATTCTGCAAAGGTAGTTAAATATAAGGGCTTAGAAAACACTAATTTTAATATGCATAGATAAAAAAATGTGTAGTTTTGCGCTTAAAATAATTAAAAATGTACACCAAGCAGTTTGAAATTAGATGGAGTGATGTGGATGCAAATAGACATTTAGCCAATAGTGCTTATACAAATTTTATGAGTCATACGCGAATGACTTTCTTTATTGAAAAAGGGTTTGATATGAAAACCTTAGTAACATTCAATATTAGCCCTGTGGTTTTTTATGAGCATATGTATTATTTTAAGGAGGCTTTTTTAGGTCAACTATTAACTGTAAGTCTTGAGGTTTCTGGTACCAGTGAAGATGGTAAGTTTTTTAAATTCGATCATAATTTTTATAATGAAAAAGGCGAAAACATAGCACATTGCGAAATGCTTGGTGCTTGGATAGACTTTTCTACAAGAAAATTAACTGGATTGCCAAAAGAGTTGTTAGCACATCAAGAGACCTTTCCTAAAACAGATTCTTATAAAATACTTACAAAAGAGGACACTAGAGTTTCTGGAAAAAAACCGGTTCATTTAACGAGTTAATTTGGCATTTTTTGTAACTAAATAAACACCTGTAAATATTAAAGAAGCTGCAATTATTTTAATCATATTCATGGTGTCACTTCCCATTAATAATGCAAAAATACTTGCAACTACAGGTTGAATATATAAAAACGTGCTTACTGTTGATGCCTTTAAATGCCTTAAAGCAATAGGATTTAATAGATAAGTAAAAAAAGTAGCTCCTACCACAACAAAAAATACAGCAAATACAATATAAGGCGTAAATGAAGACCATACAACTTCTGAAAATTCTCCATATCCAAAAGGTAAGACTAATAGAAATCCAAATAAAAACAACCACTTTATAAAGGCCAGTGGGTGGTATTTATTAGTTAATTTTTTAATGATTATTAAGTAAATACTATATGACACAGCGTTTATAAAAACCAATAAATTTCCAAGTAAAATGTTATCTCCGGCTTGTGCCGATTTACCATAAACCGATAGAACAATGGCGCCAGAAAAACCAAGAAGGATACCAACAATTTTTAAACCTGTAATTCTTTCTTTTAAAAAAAAAGCTGATAAAACAAGTACCACAATTGGTACAACGGTCATAATAACTGAAGCATGAATAGGTGTTGTATGTTCTAAACCTTTAAAGAAAGTAAGCATATTTAAGGCTATTCCAAATATGGATGCAAAAAATAAAATGATAAAATCTTTTGGTGCAATTTTTTGCTTTGGAGTAAACAAGCTTAAGACCCAGAATAGAATTGCAGCTCCAAGAACTCGAATAAAAATAAAACCGAATGGTTTAATATAACCTTCGTCAATAACATCGTTAGCAAATGTAAAAGTAAACCCGTAAATTACTTGAACTAAAAACACACCAATCAAGGCAAAAATTCGGGTTTTATCCATGAATTGTTTGATTGGCTAATTGAGTCGTTTTTTTAGAATTTCCTACGAATATGTGATTGTTGAAAATAATTACTGGTCTGCTTAAAAACGTATAATGCTCCAAAATATATTGTTTGTAATCTGCTTCTTTTAAAGATTGGTTTTTTAAATCCATTTCTTTATAGAGTTTTGCACGTTTACTAAAAAGCGCTTCATAAGATCCTGCTAACTGCTTCATTTCTTCTAGTTGTTTAACAGTTATCTCTTCAGTTTTAATGTCTTGTAAAATAAAATCTGAAGGCAGATTAATCTCTTTTAAAATACGCAAACAGGTATTACAGGTTTTTAAGTAATATACTTTTTTCATCAAAGACTCGATTAAGTAAGTCGTATTTATTTAATACTTCATTTCTTTATACAAAGAACGCCCATTTTTATTGAAAAATAATTACTTTTAAATAAAATTTAAAATCATGGATTGGGCTTTCGATATAACCATAAAAAACCGAACTTTATTAAAATCGTTTTTAGAATCTTTCACTTTAGAAGAGCTTAATAAAGTGCCAAAAGGCTTTAGTAATAACATTATTTGGAACATTGCACATACAATAGTAACACAACAATTATTGGTTTATAATTTATCTGGAGTTCCCATGCTTTTATCTCAAGAGATTGTCGATATGTACCGAAAAGGAACCAAGCCAGAAAGAGATGTTACTTATGCTGAAGTAGATTTGATTAAAGGCTTGTTGTTTTCTACTATTGAAAAAACTAAAGAAGATTATAACAACAACGTCTTTCAATCTTATAACGAATATACTGTAACTACAAAAAGCACTTTAACAAATGTTGATGAAGCAATTGACTTTAATAACTTCCATGAAGGGATTCATTTAGGATATATTTTAGCTTTAAAAAAATCTTTATAAAAAGTTTAATGAACTTTGTAAAACCTCCCAAGGAATGTTTATTTCTGTTATTCCAGAAGCGTATGGCGCAATTTCGTAGGTGTTGTAAAGTAAAATAACTCCTTCAT
Organism: Xanthomarina sp. GH4-25; assembly: GCF_045363175.1. Classification (NCBI taxonomy): domain Bacteria; kingdom Pseudomonadati; phylum Bacteroidota; class Flavobacteriia; order Flavobacteriales; family Flavobacteriaceae; genus Xanthomarina; species Xanthomarina sp. GH4-25. The sequence continues at coordinate 71,103 of NZ_JBJFLO010000004.1, read as the reverse complement.
CGTTAAAGCCTATATTTTCAGGTAATTTAAAATTATCTGGTTCAAAATACAATTCTTTTTTATCTGCTATTTCTTCAATATAATAATCTTTAGCAATTTCTGTAAAACTTAAATAGTCTTGAAATAATTCTTCGTTTTTCAAAGGTTTTCCAGTATAAGCATTAAAATTTAAAAAAGAAATATTTAGGCTTCCATGAGCACCTCCAGTATTCATGTAAGAGGTAATGGCTATGGAAACAATTTCATCAGATTGATACATGACTTCACCATCAATCTGTGCATCCCATTCCATAGCGCTTTCAGGGAAATCTGCTTTAAATCTAAGATATTCGTTATTTAAATAGTCAATAGCTTCAGATACCGTTAATGAGGAAGGGTCGGTTTCGGTATTAGAATTTAGAGAAGATTTAATGGTTTGATTTATTCTATTATTGATAATCCTTGAAGCTTCTTCGTTGCCAAAGGCTTCAGGAATATTAATTTCAACAATGTTGTTTGTTTCTGTTGTTATATTTCTTTCTTTAAATTCAAGAGGTTTTTCTTCCTGACACGTTTGCGAGAATAAAGAAATGATTAATATGTAAGCTAAAAATTTAAATCGCATGAAGCTTTTGAATTAAGTTCATGTTAAAGATAATTATTGCATTTGAATAGCCCGAATTAAACTGTAACTTTATTCAAAAAATTAAGCATATGAAATTCAACACCAAAACAATTCATGGAGGTCAAAAACTCGACCCAGCTTATGGAGCTGTTATGCCTCCTATTTATCAGACTACAACTTACGCACAATCTACACCTGGAGGACATAAAGGCTATGAATATTCAAGAACAAATAATCCAACAAGAAACGCTTTAGAAAATGCCTTTGCAAGCATAGAAAATGGTACACATGGATTAGCTTTTGGTTCGGGATTAGCTGCCATAGATGCCGTTTTAAAACTTTTAGAACCTGGTGATGAAGTTATATCTACTAACGATTTATATGGTGGGTCTTATAGGCTATTCACCTCTATTTATAAGAAATTTGGTATTAAGTTTCATTTTATTAGTATGAAAGATGCTGAAAATATTGAAACTTATATTAATAAAAACACCAAACTTATTTGGGTTGAAACACCAACAAATCCTTTATTGAATGTTATTGATATTAAAGCCTGTGCAAAGATTTCAAAAAAACACCAATTACTTTTAGCAGTAGACAATACGTTTGCCACTCCTTATCTACAACTACCATTAGATTTAGGTGCAGATATTGTAATGCATTCTGCAACAAAATATCTTGGTGGACATAGCGATGTAGTTATGGGAGCTTTAATTGTAAAAGATAGAGAGCTTGCAGATAAATTATACTTTATTCAAAATGCAAGTGGAGCTATTTGTGGGCCACAAGATAGTTTTTTAGTATTAAGAGGTATTAAAACACTTCATGTTAGAATGCAGCGTCATTGCGAAAATGCAAAAGCAGTTGCCCAATACCTGTCAAAACACCCTAAAATAGAAAACGTTTTTTGGCCTGGTTTAGAAAATCATCCGAATCACAAAATAGCCAAAGAACAAATGGCAGATTTTGGAGGTATGGTTTCATTTACTACCAAAGGGAATAATTATAAAGAAGCAATAAAAATAGTTGAAAGGTTAAAAGTCTTTACCCTTGCCGAATCTTTAGGAGGAGTTGAATCTTTAGCTGGTCATCCAGCAAGCATGACGCATGCGAGTATTCCAAAAGAAGAACGAGAAAAAACAGGTCTCTTGGATTCACTAATTAGATTAAGTGTTGGAATAGAAGATAAAGAAGATTTAATTGAAGATTTAAATCAAGCCATCAATTAAGTACATAAAAAAAACCAAGAATAGGTCTTGGTTTTTTTTATATGTTTTTGTTTTAAAATATTAATCTAGATAATAAATATATCCAAAATTTAACCAAAGTAACCAGTCGTTGTTTTTATTAGAATCAAGTTGATGATTAAATCCATCTATCCAATCGTTTCCAAAATATTGCCATCTTAAGTCTAACATGAGATCTGATAAAGCAGTTAATTTATATCTTACACCAACACTGGCAACAACAGACCATGTGCTTCCAGAATCTAAGTTAATTGGGTATTCTCTTTGTTCGCCAAGAGGTACTGCTGGTAAATAAGTTTCATCTGCATACCAATAAGAATAAATATTATTCTCATTTAATACATTTCCATAAGTTGATTCAGACTTAGGGTTGTATGCTGTATAATGAACTCCTAAACTAACAAAAGGTGCAAAACGGTAAGAAAAAGCTTGAAAAGAGCGAATACTTAACGGAAAGTATTCTATCTGCATACCAATATCAAAATTCTGTGCTTCACCAGTATGAGCCCTTAATTTATCAGCATTAGCACTAGTTTTATCTGCTGAAACCCATTCTCCATGATGATCTAATTTCGTTTTATTCCAAGAGATTTCACTTCGTAATTTAAAATGATCGTTAAAATATGTATCTGTTGAATAGCAGTTACAATCTGCACGATAGGCGAAGTTTATATAATGTACTATACCTATACCAATTCCTGTGTTTCCAAAGTTTGTTTGTTCGTTTTGGCTTTGACCATAATCAGAACGGAACTGTACTGGTCCAACTATAGCACCAATCTCATGAGAAAATCCAAGTTGAGAAAAACCCATTTGACTTCCAATAAGTAGGAATGTAATTACGAATAACTGTTTCAAATTGAACATAATATCTTTCGATAATTAGAGAATATCGTTAAACAAATATATAAAAACTCGACAAACTACCAAAAAAAACCGATTAAATGCATTTTTTTGATAATTCTATTAATATAACTGCTAAATCTAATAATTTATTATTCAACAGACATCGCGAAAAATAAAAAAATAATAATAAATTTTTAAAGTTAATGTATATTTGTCTTTCAATTCATAAAATAGCTCAATACTATTAAAATATATTTCAATGAAAAATAAAATAGACGCCTTTTTAAACCTTGTAATAGAGAAGAATGGCCATGAACCAGAATTTTTACAAGCTGTTCATGAAGTCGCAGAAACTGTAATTCCATTTATTGAAGCAAATCCTAAATATCAAGACAAAATGTTGTTAGAACGTATGGTTGAACCAGAACGCACAATTATTTTTAGGGTTCCGTGGGTTGACGATCAAGGAAAAACACAAGTAAATAGAGGGTTTCGTGTAGAGTTTAATTCTGCTATTGGACCTTATAAAGGTGGTTTACGTTTTCATCCATCTGTTAATTTAAGTATTTTAAAATTTTTAGGTTTCGAGCAAGTATTTAAGAACTCGCTTACAACATTACCTATGGGTGGTGGGAAAGGTGGAAGTGATTTTGACCCTAAAGGAAAAAGTGATGTTGAGGTTATGCGTTTTTGTCAATCTTTTATGACAGAATTATTCCGTCATATAGGCCCAAATACGGATGTACCAGCCGGAGATATTGGAGTTGGAGGAAGAGAAGTTGGCTATATGTTTGGACAATATAAAAGACTTAGGAATGAGTTTACTGGAGTTTTAACCGGAAAAGGTATTTCTTTTGGAGGTTCCTTAATTAGACCAGAAGCAACAGGCTATGGTTGTGTCTATTTTGCTCAAAATATGTTAGCTACTAAAAACGACTCTTTCAATGGAAAAACGGTAGTTATTTCTGGATCTGGAAACGTCGCTCAATATGCATGTGAAAAAGCAACAGAACTTGGTGCTAAAGTGGTGACACTATCGGATTCTTCTGGATACATTCATGATGCTGACGGTATAGATGCAGAAAAATTAGCTGTTGTACAAGATATTAAAAACGTTAAAAGGGGAAGAATAAGCGAATATGTTAATACCTATCCTTCAGCAACCTTTCACAAAGGTTCAAGACCATGGAGTGTAGCTTGTGATATTGCTTTACCATGTGCAACTCAAAACGAATTAAATGATGAAGAAGCTAGAATACTAATTAATAACCATGTAAAAGTTGTTGCAGAAGGAGCAAACATGCCAACGACTCCAGATGCTATAACTGCTTTTCAAGAGGCAAAAGTAATGTTCTCCCCAGGAAAAGCAGCTAATGCTGGTGGAGTTGCAACTTCAGGTTTAGAAATGAGTCAGAATTCTCTAAGACTCAATTGGACTCGTGATGAGGTAGACGCTAAATTAAAACAAATAATGGACAATATTCATGAATCTTGTGTTACATACGGAACTCAAGAAGATGGCTATATAGATTATGTAAAAGGGGCTAATATTGCAGGATTTGTTAAAGTAGCTGATGCAATGTTAGGTCAAGGCGTAGTATAAATTATTGTGTAGAAAACTAAAAAAGCTTCCTTTTGGGGGCTTTTTTTTATTCAAATTATATGTTTTATTTATAAAACTCGTTATATATAGATATATTTGAAAAGGTTAAAAATTTGTATGAAAAAAATAATCTTCTTATTGTTTGTTATATTTTCTTCCTTGAGCACAATTGCTCAAGATTATTCTGCTCTTTGGAAAGGATATTTTTCTTATTTAAATGTAAAAGATGTTTCGAAGGGAAATGATAAAATATACGTTGCTGCAGAAAATGCCATTTATACTTATGATTTAATCACAGCAGAAATGGAGACTATTACAACCATTAACGGGTTGTCTGGTGAAGAAATTTCTACCATTCATTATAGTGAGGCTTATGGTATGTTACTTATTGGCTATGCGAATGGTCTTATAGAAATTGTTATAGACGATAATGATAATATATTAACTGTTGTAGATATCTTAGACAAACCCACTATTCCTCCTAGTAATAAAAACATCAATCATTTTGAAGAATACAACGAGTTTGTTTATATCTCAACAGATTATGGCATCTCAGTTTACGATATGTCAAGGCTTGAATTTGGCGACACCTATTATATTGGTAATGGAGGTTCGCAATTAATAGTTAAACAAACTACAGTAGCAGGAGATTATATTTATGCAGCTTGTTATAATAGTGGTGGTGTAAAAAGAGCCCTTATAACTAGTCCAGATTTAATAGATTACCAAGAATGGAACCCCATAGTTGGTTCTGGAAATTATATAGGAGTTGAATCTACTCAAGATGATAGGGTATATATAATAAGATCAAACAGAAAAGTGTATGAAGTGATTAACACTAGCCTTACCCTAATAACAACAATCCCTGATCCTATTTTAGATTTTAGAGAAACAGACAACCATTTATTAGTAACTACAGAACTCGAATCGTATTTATTTGATAGCTCCTTTACAGAAGTAGCTGTTGTTCAGACCCCTATTGATTATCCTACAAAATTTACGACCTCGACAATCGATGATGTTTATGTATATATTGGCACCGAAAATTTTGGTCTTTTAAAAGTAGCTTACCAAGACCAAACCGATGTTACAGAAATCCATCCAGATGGCCCTTTATTAAACAGTCCTTTTGCAATCCAAACAATTCCTAACAACCTTTGGGTTACTTATGGAGATTACTCGTTAACGTATAGTCCTTCTCCTAGTAAGAGTCTTGGGTATAGTCACCTTGCAGAAGAAACATGGAATAACATACCTTTCGATAGTGTTCTTGGTGCTCGAAACTTAAATAAAATTGCTGTCAACCCTTTTAATAATCAACAAGTGTTTATTAGTTCTTTTGTGGATGGGTTATTAGAGGTTAATAATGATTTTCCTACTATTTTATATAACGATACTAATAGTGAATTAAGTTCTTTGTCTCCAACTTCAAGCAATGTTCGAGTTAGCGCTTCTACTTTCGACACAAGTGGCGTATTATGGACTATGACTGGTAGAGTAGCAAAACCATTAGTCTCTTACGACCCGAATTCAGATCAATGGGAAAGTTATGATTTTACAGATTTAATTCCAGATGCCTTAGATGGCGAATGGGGTTATAGTGATATTGAAATAGACAATAATGGAAACAAATGGATTGGTGGATATAACTATGGATTAATTGGTTTTAATAATAATAGTAGTACCCCTCTAAGAAATTTAAGTACCGAAGAACAAAACATGCCTACTTCATTTGTATCTTCTTTAGCGGTAGATAAAAGAAATCAAATCTGGATAGGAACCATTAAAGGTCTAAGAGTTTTATACAATACTGCAGAATTTTTCTCAGATAACCCTATTGAAGTCAGTTCCATAATTATATTAGACGATGGTGTGCCAAAAGAGCTTCTGTTTCAAACTTATGTTTCAGATATTGAAGTAGATGGTTCAAACAACAAATGGATTGCAACTATTGGTGCAGGACTTTTTTATTTTTCTTCAGACGGTCAAGAAACCATTTATCATTTTACAAAAGATAATTCTCCATTGCCTTCTAATGATGTGATTGATGTTGCCATTGACCAAGCTAATGGTGTTATATATATCGCTACAGATAAAGGGCTTGTTTCTTATGGGTCTGGAAGCTCACAAACCGAAGTAACTTTAGAAAACGCCTATATATTCCCTAATCCCGTAAGGCCTACATTTGACATAAATAATAAGAAAGTTACAATAAGGGGCATCACAGAGGATATGAATATTAAGATTACAGATATTGCCGGAAACCTTGTTGCTGAAGCACAATCAAATACAAATTCACGTTTTAAAGGATATAACCTAGAAATTGATGGAGGGACTGCTTATTGGAATGGTAAAAATTTAGGAAACAATACGGTAGCTTCTGGAGTATATTTAGTTATGTTAAACGATTTAGAAACTTTCGAAACTAAAGTTATCAAATTAATGGTGGTGAGATAATGTTAGCAAACACAAATGCCATTGTTTTATCTAAAATTAAATATAGAGATAACGATCTTATCGTTAAATGTTATACTCAAAGATTTGGTCTTGTTAGTTATATTTTAAGACATGTCTCTAATTCAAAAAAAGGGTCGTCAAAATCTGCCCATTTTCAATTATTATCTCAATTACAACTAGTCACCTTACACAAACAAAACAGGTCTTTACAAGACATTAAGGAAGCTAGAACTAATTATTTATATAGTAGTTTACAAACGCATGTCATTAAAAATTCCATTGTGTTCTTTTTAGCAGAAATACTAACTAGTACTCTAAAGGAAGAAGAAGCTAATCAGCATTTATTTACCTATCTAGAAACAACCCTTCAATGGCTTGATACTAACAACGACTACGCAAATTTTCATTTACTTTTTTTATTAAAACTCACCAAACATTTAGGGTTTTATCCAGAAATGGCTAAAAAACAGGAAGTCTATTTTAATTTAAGTGAAGGAAGATTTGAAGAAACCAAAACAAATATCTATAGTGTTTCAGGTGAAAATATAGTTCTTCTTAAGCGCCTGTTAGGCACAAATTTTGATACATTACATTCAATAAAAATAAACTCAAAACAAAGACAATCTTTTTTAAAAATGATGCTTGTCTATTTTGAATTGCATTTAGATGAGTTTAAAAAACCTCAATCTATGCAGATTTTTAATCAAATATTTAATACATAGCCATTTAACCAACCAAAATGAAATGTCGTTTAACATTTTTCATTTGGATTTTTTTTGCTGTAACTCTTCATGCTCAAGAAATTCAAATTTTAGAACAAGAATCAAGACAACCCATACCTGGAGTTACTATATACAACCATTCTAAAACCAAATCGACCATCTCAAATTTCGATGGTAAAGCTTCATTAGATCTTTTTTCAGAATCCGAAGCTATCTATTTTGAGCATTTACTTCATATAAAAATCAAAACAACGAAGTCTTCTATACTAGAAAACAATCATATTGTTTTATTAGAAGTAAAAATTGAAGGGCTTGACGAAGTGGTTATTTCGGCTTCAAAATTTGAACAAAGCAAAAGAGATATCCCTCAAAAAATAATTAGTATTGATGCTAAAAAAATTCAACTTGTAAACCCACAAACAAGTGCCGATTTGTTAGAAAGTACCGGAAATGTCTACATCCAGAAAAGTCAACTTGGTGGAGGAAGCCCTATGATTAGAGGCTTTTCAACAAACAGGCTATTAATAAATGTAGATGGTGTTAGAATGAATAATGCTATTTTTAGAAGTGGAAACCTTCAAAACGTCATTTCAATAGATCCATTTACTATTCAAAATACAGAAATTACTTTAGGAGCTGGTTCTGTAGTTTATGGCAGCGATGCTATAGGTGGTGTTATGAGTTTCTATACAAAAAAACCTCAATTGTCTTATTCTAAAAAAACCTATTTTAAAGCTAATACGGTTGCTAGATATGCGACTGCTAATAATGAAAAAACTGCGCATTTGGATTTAAATTTCGGTTTAAGAAAATGGGCATTCTTAAGTAGTGTAAGCTATTCAGATTTTGATGATTTACGTATGGGGAGTCATGGTCCAAACGATTATTTAAGACCAGAATATGTGGTGACAAAAAATGGTCAGGATCAAATAGTCTCAAATTCTAATCCTAAAATTCAAATACCTACAGGCTACAATCAGATTAACCTTTTACAAAGAGTACGGTTTGAGCCACAGGAGAATTTAAGCTTCGATTTAGGCTTGTTTTATACCACAACTTCAGACTATTCAAGATACGATAGACTTATTAGATATCGAGGTGATGAGCTGCGTTCTGCCGAATGGTATTATGGTCCTCAACAATGGTTTATGTCCAATTTTCAAATGACTAAATTAAGCAGTCGTTCGAATTTATACGATAAAGTACAAACCACAATAGCCTTTCAAAATTTTAAGGAAAGTAGAAACGATAGAGACTATCAATCGACCCTAAAAGACATTAAAAAAGAAGCTGTAAATGCGTTTTCATTTAATGCCGATTTTGAAAAATTATTATCCCCTAAAACAGAATTATTTTATGGAGCTGAATACATTTATAATAAGGTATCATCTACTGGAGAAGCTCTAAACATTGAAACTAACGAAACAACAGCTACTGTTTCAAGATATCCAAATGGTTCTAATTGGCAATCTCTAGCTGCTTATACTAATTTGAAATTTAAGCCTAGCGAAAATTTCATACTTCAAACTGGTTTACGATATAATCATGTTTTTATACAAGCCAATTTTACCGAAAACAACCAATATCTTCATTTACCTTTTAATAAAACTCATTTAAATTTTGGAGCCTTAACAGGATCTGCAGGAATTAGTTGGTTACCTAACGATATCATTCAGTGGAAATTAAATCTATCAACTGCTTTTAGAGCACCAAACATTGACGATATTGGTAAAGTATTTGATTCGGAGCCAGGTTCGGTTGTCGTGCCTAATCCAGATTTAAAAGCAGAATATGCTTATGGTGCAGAATTGGGATTAACTTTAAATTTTGATAATGTTTTACTAATCGATTTAGCAACTTACTATACGTATTTAGAAAATGCTTTAGTAAGAAAAGATTATCATTTAAATGGTGAAACTGAAATTATTTACAATGATGAATTAAGTAACGTGCAAGCCATTCAAAATGCCTCTAAGGCGGATATTTATGGCTTTGAGGTTGGCATGAGATTAAACCTTTCAAAACAATTTAGATTAACTTCTCAATACAATGTTACTGGTGGAACAGAAGAAGATACACAAGGGGCTGAAGTACCTGTAAGACACGTAGCTCCTAATTTTGGAAACACACATTTTATATGGCAAAACGAACGATTTTTAATAGATGCTTTTGCAGAATACAACAGTGAATTGTCTTTTTATCAATTAGCGCCTTCAGAGCAAGGCAAAGATTATATGTATGCTCTGGATAATAATGGTAATCCATATGCACCTTCCTGGTACACCTTGAATTTACGAACTCAATACCAAATAACAGAGTCTGCAACTATTACAGCTAGTTTAGAAAATATTTCAGACCAAGGTTATAAAACCTATTCGTCTGGGATAGCTTCTCCAGGAAGAAACTTAATTATCTCCTTAATTTATAGTTTGTAAAATTTTATATCTTAAAATAAAAAAGCCACTTTAGATAAACTGTAGTGGCCTTTTTATGGTGTTACTTTTTACTTTCGTTTGACAGCTTTTTTACTAATAACTTGTCCATTAGATAAGGTTATTTTAGCAACATAAGTCGCTTGACTTAAATTTGAAAGATTATACGTTTCTGAAGAACTGTTTCCTTTTAAGTTGTAAATAGTTCTTCCTAACATATCAATTATCTCTACAGATTTTATCTCAAATTGACTTGGAACTGTAAATTGAACATCGCCATTTTGAAGTTCTATAATACTCACATTACTTCCTGAAAGTTCTTCTTCATTAATTGAAAGGAACGAGTCTCTAAAGACTATTTCAAAACGGTCGTTAAATTCTCCAACTTCAGAAGTGAAAGAATATGGAGCTTCGCTTAAATTATGAATAAAGCCAAGTTCGTTATCTTTTAAATAAATGAATTGATTATCCGTTTCAAACAAGCCATCTATAAATGCAATGGCTATATGGTAATCTCCTTGTGCTACAATATTCACTCCTAACGGAACAACATCTGTATCATTAAATGGCAAAGCACGGCCTTGTATAACAAATGGAGTTTCATCTATTAATGTATATAATTGTTGTTCAGAAGTAACAGAGGTAATAGCATCGTACAGTCTGTCTCTTTCCATGGTAGCATCTTCAATATAACCCACTAATATTCTATTGGTTCCTTGAGTTTCTGAGACTAAATCCAACCAAATTCTATGTCTTTCAACAGACGCATTCTCTGATTGTGTTGTTCTATAAAATTGTGAGTTATCATATGCCTTATTTCTCATGCTATTATTAAATTCAATTTGATGGCTATTTAAAGGAGAAGTATCCGATAGATTTACCATAAAACTCTGTCCAGCAGCAATAGATATATTCCCTGGCGCATTTCCTGCTCCTGTTTTATTGTACGAAATGTAATCTGTTGCCGTATAATTAGACCCAAAATTATCATAATAAGGAGATGTAACAGATGTAGAAGGATTATCTCCATGGGTCCAAAAGTTAACAAAACCATCTAAAACAGCATTAGCTGGATGATCTAAAAAGGCAAACACATCAACTGCCGAAGGATATGGGTTTCCAACCAAATTCCATTGGTCGTCTTCTCCAGTGAGGTTACCTCTTTGAACCGTTACTGGAACAACGCCATTAAACGGAGTACCATTATTGAATGTGGCTGTATAATTAGCAGCTGTATCTGTATAAGTGTCTGGTCCTCTAACAATATAACCCACACCTTCTTGCATAGTTTCGCCAGCAGCTGGCACCCAATTCCCTAAAGTCCCATTGGTATTGCTATATACTGGATCCCATTTATAAATACGGTTTGTTGGAGATCCAGGAGAGATGCTATTCACGTTATAACTACTTATTGGGGATGACCAATACACATAATCTAATCTTTTAATATTCGCATCACGAAGCATGCTAATGTTTCCAGTGTTTACACTTCCGTCATTTACTTGAACTAAACTTCCAGAATCAAGGATGTCAAAGGTAGCACTTGCATTAACATTCACGCTCTCGTCTACCGTAATCGCTTCGTTTTCGTCAACTAATAACCTACTTGAATTAACATGTAAATCTTCACCAACAAAAACATCTGTAGTATGTCCTAATGTTTTAGTGCCTGTACCAGAAATAGTTAGATTCGCATAATAATCGTTTGTTGGCAGCGCATTTGTAGTAAGCGCTGTTATTATTTGATCTGCTCCAGTATACTCAATATTTGAGCCATCATACAAAGTAATTGTGGGGTTATTATTGTTGTGCAAAGCAGTATTTGTTCCCCCAGAAAAACCAGCGATATTAGATTGTTTAAATGTTCCTGTTGGAGTTACAGTAAACGAACCACCTGCTTGGAATTGTAAAAATGAATTTGCTCCAGTACCTGGCACATTTGTTCCTACGTTAGAGCCAGAAACAACTATGTTTGCATATGATGGAACAGGTCCTGTTAGTCTGATATTCTGTAACCCTCCAATATTATTATTAAATTCAATAGTTGTATTTGCTCCTAAAGAATAGGTTCCTGGACTAGCAGCGTCAGGTTTAGTGCTACTGGCACCTGCCATTATAAACCTAGATTGATCTGCCATAATTAAATTGGTTCCTGGGCCACCTAAAGACCAATTTTTTATATCTACAATGGCATCTTCAAAAATGGTAATATTGTTTGAAACATTAGTTCCACTGCTTATACCTTTATAGGTTGGAATTCCAGGAGGTAAAGGAGGCAATTCTGCTAAAGTATTCGAACCACTAAATGATAAATTCACGTAATTTGGCACTCCAGATAAAATTTGAGTGTTATCTAGTCCTGTACCATTTAAATGAACTATTCCTCCGGTGAGGGAGTAATTACTATAGCCACCTAGCCCTGGGTTTCCTATTGTACTACCCAATCGAGGTAAAAAATCTGCTAAAGGATCTGCAGTAATAGTACTTATTCGGTATTCTCCATCTGTCATAACCAATCTTCCACTACCATAAAAATCTCCAGAATTTGAGCCAATAACAGTCCCTTGTTGAATTTCTAATTTTCCACCTAAAGGATCCAATGTAATATCATCGGAAATTCCAATATCATTCGTAAGACTTAAAGTAGTTGTATTATCTAACAAATTTACATATACTAATTTTTCTGTTGAACCAGTAGTCAAAGCGTTTCCAGTAACCTGGTTTTCTTTACCAACATAATAAAATGTAGCCGTTTGGTTAAAGGTTCTTCCAGAAGGTAGTGTTTGCACATTCCCCGTATAACCTGATTGGTTTATACCATTAGGAGATGTTATTATTAAGGTGCTACCTTGTTCTGAACTGAATACTGAGCCTGTATTACTTCCAGCAATCGTAAGGTTTAAAGCTGTAACACCATTAAAACCAAAATCTAAAGTTCCATTATCTTCAACTGTAAATACAGAATTTGTTCCTAACCGTACATCTTGATTAATAAATTGAACATATGCTGAAGGTTTAACAAAAAAGCGTAGTCTCATAAAATCATTAGAATTATGAACTACTGCATCTATAGTTTGAATGCTACCATCTCCATTAAAATTAAAGGAATCATTGGTGTAGCCAGAGCTATTAGAGTTTGTTAAGTATGCCCCAGATACTAATGTTAGATTACCTTTAAGATTAATAACTGAAGTTGCAGCTCCAGCACTAGTTTTTGTCATATAAAAGAATCCATCATTTATAATTAAATTACCGTCAACATTTAAGGTTGCAGTGTCTGAAGTATGTGCATGTAGACTAAATTCATTATTGTTATTTTTAATAAAATTATTTTTAACAGTTAAAGAACTTGTCCCAGCTCCAGATTGAAATTGTACATTATCGTCTCCTGAAATCGTCATATTATTACCAATGGTAACATTTACACTACCTCCAAAAATTAAATTAATGTTTTCTCCACTATTATTTGATACTTCAAAATCGCCATGTGTTAAATTATAAGTTCCTATTGGTAATACATCATTCCAATTATTATTTAAGGAAGTAAAGGTTAGATATAGATTTCCAAATAACCCATTATAACCAGAAAATGTAAATGGAGATATTTCATTAGATTGAAACAAATGTTCATCGTTATTCTCATCCCAATCTGTAACCTCGAAATATGATTCTTCATGAAATATTTCTGTTCCTGTCCAAGCGTTTGGAATATAGCTATTGATAAAAACAAAAGCCTCATTTTCTACTTCCCACGTAGAAGTTGCAGCTCTTAAAAACTCAAAAGAACTACTTGATATATCTATTTCAGCACCTGTCCGAATTCTTAAAGAAGCATTTGCTTCTAAATCAAAAACACCACCAAGATCAAAAATTCCAGAAATTAAATTGAAGGTTTTTCCAGGGTTTATTGTAACACCAGGTGTGCTACTATAAGAACCTATTACTGTATTTTGAGAAGGCAAATCAACTATAATATTGTTATAAGCGTCACCACCAGCAATATCTATGTAACTACCACTTATTACATAAATTCTATCTGGTTTTGTTGCTAAATTTTCAGGTGCATTTAAAGATCCTGATACGTGAGGAACATCTTGCCAAGCACTTCCATTCCAAACTTGCCAAGGTAAAACGCCGCCTGAAGCACTTGTTGAATTAAAAAATATGGCATTTGTAAAAGCTGGGTTTGTCCGGTAATCACCATTAGATAAAGGTAAATTGGTGATATGAAATGGTGATGAGATATCATCATTATCAAAAGTCAGGCCTGTTGTTGTAGCTGTTAATGTTATTGGACCTTGTACTGAATTAAACTGCACATTGGAAATAGACAAAACACCATTTGTAAGTGCATAAGGGTTTGATGCTGTCATTCCAGTTCCAGACGTTGTAAGCGTCACTGAATTAGACGTATCTAAATCTATAAGTCCATGAACATCTTCTGCTTGAACTGTAAACGTATTTAAATTTGTGTTTATGTTTTGATCTGTTGGTTGTATATTAAAACGTAGCCTATCTGCCGTCACATTTAAACGGTTTCTGTTGTTGCTTCCTGTATCAGTTTCTGCGCCACTAGCATCTGCTGCTGCAAAAGACGAACCACTAGCATCTGCTGTAGCCGACGTTACTTTAAATACTAGTTTTGTATTATCAATTACTTGTGTTTCATCTAATGAGACACGCAAGTGTAAGTTCTTAATATCATTATCATCAGCTGTAACAGAAGTGCCACTCATACCTGAAAAAACCAATTCATTACCTACTTTAGTAGCTGTCGCTATTACAGCTCCTCCAGTTCCAGTAAGGATAGCCGTTTTTATCATGTTAAGCTGATTGCTACTAGATAAATCTTCAACGGAAAATCTAATATCTGTTAAAATTGTCCCTAAAGCATCCGTATCTGAACCATTACCATCACGTATTTGAAACTTCATAGGAATAAATTTACCAGTAGCTGTTGCTGAACCATCTATAAAATTAATGTACTCAATATTACTATTAAATTCAGGTGTGGTTGTACTGTAATTGGTGTTGTCTACAATAGTTGATAGGTTACTATTTGTTCCATTACCAACAATATTAATAACATATGGATTTTCATCGTCATCATTATTCGCAATACTTATCGTACCAGAAAAACCTCCTAACGCATTTGGCGAAAATCGCACTGTAAATGTTGAAGTTCCAGAAGGACTAGGAACAGTTGCTAAGCTTAATCCCGTTTGTAAACTAAATCCTGTACCCGAAATAACAGGAGCACTTAATGTTAAATCAGCATCACCTGTGTTTTCAATTGTAAATTGAATGTCTGTATCTGTACCTATTAAATGGTTTCCAAAATCATAAGTATCACTGCCTGCTGCTACTGTAGTTGTTGCGTAGCTTGTTGCTCCTTGTTTTAAATCAATTTCTGGTGATGGGGTTGGTGTACCGCAAAAAACACTAACATCATCAATATAGTGAGATCTATTGTCGGCCGAACGATAAATTCTTAACTCAACATTTGTTAAAGCAGTTAGACTACTTAAATCTGCAGTAAATAAAGAATAACTTGTGGAAGTAGCAGTATGTTCTACAATATCAACCCATGATATACCATTATAGTATTGTATTTTTACACTATTTGTTGAAGAAGGAGAACTACTCAATCTAGCATAATATTGTAGAGATGTTGGATTATCTATGTCTGGTAATTGTATCCAATCTCCTACATCATTCATTCCAGCTTTATTTGATCCAGAATTAGCGTCACCTCCATTGAAATAAGAGCCAGTATTAGACCAACCAGCAGGTTGCCCAGATTCAAAACTCTCTTCACCCAAACAAGGCCCAACATAAACATCCCATTGCGCATATAAAGTTATATCGGCAGAAAAATCATATGAAGCTCCATCTGCATATGTTGTACCACTACCATTTGCAGCTGTATTCCAACTATTGAAAGTAAAGCCTGTATATGTATATGTATTGTTAGTTAGGTTTGCAGAAGTACAATCTATTTGCGATGTCATTGTACCTGTACCGCCATTACTATCAAAAGTTACTGTATTACCTGTGGATGTCCACTGTGCATATAATGTTGTACTTGCTGTAATTGTAAAAGTGTTTCCTGCACTATAAGAAGTACCGCTAACTCCATCAGCAGTAGTATGCCAGTTGTTGAATGTACTACATGTATTGGTTAATGAGCCTGTGTTACCTAAAACGGTAACCGTATCTCCAGACGTATATGGATTATTCCCATCGGTTGGCACAGATCCACCTGTGTTGCCATTACCATCGTAAGTAACTGTTGGGCCAGTTGGGACTGAATTATCAGTAAGTGTATAATCATCAACGTAAACAATTTCCGCTCCATCAAAACCTGCCATATCATAAAATCGTAATCCAAATTCTGCACTTGTAGATGAAGCAGTAAAAGGAATTGTTATTTCCTGCCAACTACCCGTAATATTTCCATCAGAATAAACTTCATAATTGTCATTTACATAAAGACGCGCTCGCATACCTCCTTCTGTATGTCGAACCCAAACAGAGGCAGTATAATTATGTCCAATGATAAGAGAAACTGTTTGTCTGAAATCAGTGCTGCCTTGTGTGCCTGTTGTAACATTTATACTTGCTGAAGAACTTCCTCCATGAATAATCGTTGTTTCTTCAGAAGTAGTGATGCCGCTATCTATCGTTGTCCAACCATCTGGTGTAGAACCTGTCCATGATTCTAAATCACCATTAATTATCTGCGCAAAACCAGACAAAACAAAGCACAAAAAAGCCGCTAATACGAGGGAGTATTTTTTAATCATAAGGGAAAATATTTTTAACGCCTGACAAAACAAGCAGACAAATATAACACAAATTATAGATAATTCCATGTGTTACAATCTGTTAGTTGTTAACATATTGTTACTATCTTGTAGCCATGAAATCGATTAAAACTTACACGGTTGAAGAAGCCAAACGGCGACTTGAAAACTACTGCGCCTACCAAGAACGCTGCCATAAGGAAGTGGTTAAGAAACTTCAAGGCATGCGTATGATTCCAGAAGCTATAGATGTGGTTGTGGTGCATTTGTTGGAACACGATTTTTTAAACGAAACGCGTTTTGCAAAAACTTATGTTCGTGGCAAGTTTCGAGTCAAGAAATGGGGGAAAAGACGTTTGGAATTGGAATTAAAAAAACGAGAGATTAGCCGTTTTAACAGACTAGAAGCTTTTAAAGAGATTTCAGAGGCCGACTATTTAAGCACCTTTCATGCCTTAGCTGAAAAAAAGGCTGAAAGCATTAGAGAAACCAACCCTTTAAAAAAGAAGAAAAAACTAGCAGATTATTTACTTTACAGAGGCTGGGAAAGTCATTTAGTGTACGACAAAGTACATGAGCTTATAAAATAAAAACGCACCTAATTGGTGCGTTTTTATTAAGAGGTATTAGATTAGGTCTTATAAACGATTGGTCATTTTTTTAGTGACAATCGTCTCGTCTTCTAAGATTAATTTTGCCACATAAGTGGTTTTACTTAATGCTGGTAAATTGTAAGTTTTCGATTTTTCAAACCCTTCTAAAGAATAAATTTTACGTCCTTGAATATCGTAAATGCCAACTGTTTTTACCGGTTTTGAATTTGTTGATTTAAATGTAAACTCATTGTTACCAAGGGCTATAATAGTGATATTATTTTCTAAAGTATCCGTATTTACAGACAAGGTACTTGCTTGAAAAACAAGTTCAAAACGGTCCTCAAATTTCCCTACCGGAGAGGTAAAAACATAATCTGAATTTGTAAGATTATGGGTTAGATTTTGATAATTGTCTTTTAAATATATGGTATTTGTATTTAAAAACTCTCCTTCAAACTGCGCAACAGTAAATGTATATAAGGTAGCCTCGTTTATAGATGTGAAAAAACCAATTGGAATGACTTCTTCCAAGTTTAAACTGCTTTCAGCTTTTCCTTGAATAGCAAATATTTTTTCGTCCACATTGTCTATAAGAGTATAAATAATAGCTGCTGAATCTGAAGATAAATTTCTAGGTGTATCATAAGAAAGCCCATCATATCCATTTGTTGCGCCATCTAAATAGGCAACTAGTACTTGATTAAATACGCCATTATCCGAGGTTAAACTTAACCACAGTTTATTGGCTATGTTTCCAGTTCTAAAAAACTGAGAATTACTTGTATTGTCTGCAATACGCATACTATTATTAAATACCACGTCATCGTTTGTAAAACCTTGAACAAAGAACCCTTGTCCAGATGGAATCGATCTATTTGGAATAACTGTTCTTCCTCCTGCTAATTCCCCACTGAAATAATTGATAATTGCATAATCGTCGCTATTAAAATTATAAACTTCATTACCATTGTTTTCAGCATCAGGCAAAGAAGCATGAGACCATAAATAAATAGACCCAGCTACTACCGAGCTGTTTACTGCAAAAAAAGCGTCTATATCAATAGCGCAAGGATACGGATTGCCAATAAAATTCCAATCGCTATCGCCATTATCGCCATTGTAATAAATAGGTGCTGCAATAGTTCCAGTATTAAATGGGCCATCAAAATTATAATTATAAGCGGTTCCAGATTCAAAACCAGAAGGAGACTGGGTGGCAGCATAACCAACTCCTGGAAGTAAAACATCAGCTCCATTTAAATTTGTCCAATCGTCTCCATTATCATCAACATCATCATGGCCAGGAACATATTCATTTCCATTATCGGTTTCCATTAAAACATCTAAATAATTCTGGGCATTAAACCAATATTTTCTGTTAGAATTCACAAAGGCCTGACTTGCAGTTGTACCACTTACTGGAGAGCTCCAGTACGTATAATCAAACCAATTGGCCAATGTAGATGTTGTTTTTTTAACTGTTGAAGACCCTCCAGGGTTTACAGTAAATGTGCCAGAATCTTCCTCTTGAACAAAAGCCCCTTGTGTTTCTACAATTATTTGACCATCTAGTGATACATCTGTTTTAACCTTTACAAAGGTGTTATTATTTACAGTTAGCGTTTTTCCAGCATCGATATTCAAACTCCATGCTGATAAATCTCCATCCGTTAGGGTTGAAAAATCATCTGAAAGTCTTACTATCGTTTCGATATAAGGGGTACCGTGACTCCAGGAAGTTCCATCCCAAACGGTTTCATTTCTTAATACTCGACCATCTACATCAATATTTTCATCGATTTCTAAACTAAATAATTGTTTAAGGTCTGCTGGATCTGGAGCGAAAATATGTATTGTTCCTGAGTGTTCTTCAACAGTCAATCCTCCCTTCAATCTAATATAGACGTCCACAGGGCCTAAGTCGATAATGGTATTAGGAATAATCAACGTGTTGGTAAAGTTGGTATTAGGGTCTAATGACACTTCGAATTCTGCAGAGGCCGTTATAGTATATGGCCTAAGAAGTGCAAGTAAATCAATAATTTGAAACGACTGAACATCTGAAGGCCCTGAGCCATCAACATATTCAAAACCTGAGATGTTTAGGGGGTAAGAATCAAATTCTAACTTGTTTTTTTCATGTGTCTGATTAACAGGCTCTTTCGTGCTAAAACCAAAAAGCACAAAACATAAAGCGCTAACAATTAGCGTGTTGGGTAGTTTTGTTTTCATAAGTAGGTTATTAAATTTGGGAATTCAATTAACTACAATATAGAAAACTAGATTCCTAATTATTATGAAATGCATAGTTTTTCGATGAAATACAAATGAAAAGTTATTTTTATTTTAGAGAACTATTAAGACTCTAATTCTATAGTAAAGAATATGAGCTTATTACATAAAAAAAGCCTTTCAAAAACATGAAAGGCTTTTTTATTTTAATTATTAATCTGCTTGATTATAAATTAAACACAGCTCCTAAATTAACAGAAAACTGATTATTAATTTCTTGTGCAGGTGTTAAATTGTCTTTATATTTTGCTATAGGAAATTGCGCTTCTGTATACAACCCAAATCCAGTGGTGAAAAAATAACGAGCCCCAAGGTGACCTCCAAAGTTCTTCAAACTAAAATCTAAGCCTGGATACAAATCGAAATTTTCGTCAATGTTTATA
The DNA here is from genome assembly GCF_045363175.1 of Xanthomarina sp. GH4-25. NCBI lineage: Bacteria > Pseudomonadati > Bacteroidota > Flavobacteriia > Flavobacteriales > Flavobacteriaceae > Xanthomarina > Xanthomarina sp. GH4-25. Next base: position 51,115 of record NZ_JBJFLO010000004.1, on the reverse strand, counting down.
ACATTTCCAATATTAGCATTAAAACGTGCTTTTAAGTCAAAACGGTCATCGAAACCTGCTTTCTTAACAATTGTATTTCCAAATGGATCTTTTACACCATCTTGAAGTTCGTTAGAAATCCCCAATGCGTAACTAGAACTCACCCCAATAGAGATGTTTTCCCCTAATCCATAATCATAACTCATGTTAATTCCTGTTGCATGCGATTGAAAGTTAGCACCAACTTGAAATTTCTGGTCACCTTTACCACTAAAGGCTTGTCCGTTTACTAAGTACGCTGTAAGCATACATGTAACCATCATTATTCTTTTTATCATTTTTTTTAAATTTTATGCAAAGATAGGATTAAGTAATCAAATTATTGGTCGTTTTTTTAATAGCTCTCTCATTCTTCCAATCAATCCATTTTTGTCCTTGTATGCGTCTCATTGCATTATCAAAATGTCTCATGATTAAAAGATTATAAACGGCTTTGCTTAAATGAATTGGATTTTTAGGAATGGCTCTCAGGCTTAACGAGAAACCTGTTGTTTTATATTTCATATAATGCCAATAACCTTCAGGCATATATAACATATCTCCATGATTTAACTGTGTTTTAAAGCCTTTTGCCTGTTTTAATGCTGGCCATTTTACAACATCTGGATTAGAAAAATCAATATCCTCACGTGTTATTAAAGCATGTGGGATTTTATACAAATACTTACTTTGGTTTTGGTCGAAAAGAATCACTTCTTTTTCACCTTCAAAATGAAAATGAAAAATATTTGCTAAATCAATGTCGTAATGCATAAAGGTATAAGAGTCTTTACCTCCAAAAAACAACATGGGTAATTTTTTTAAAAGTTTTAAACCCAAATCTGGATACTTATAATCGTTTTGAAGTTCTGGAACTTCCTTTAGAATATTCCAAAGAAAAATACGGTATTTTGTAGAACCGTTTTGAAGCAAGTGGATATAGTCTTTTAAAGGCATTTCTGCATGAGCCTCGTTAAAGCCATCGCTATAAGAAACAGGTCTGTCGTCGTAAAGTGAAACCATCTTTTCTCCTGCAATCTCTTTAAAATAGTCTAAAGTCCATTTGGAAAAAGCTGGCCAATCTTCAATAAATTGTTCAACAACCACAGGCTTTTGTGGTTTATAGTAGTGTTTTATAAAATCTTGTTTAGAGATTGATTTAACACGTGGAATATCCTGAAGATTTAATTTCAACATCTAATATTTAAGAGGTTAAAAATAGTTAAGCGTCACCTATTTCAAGGTTTTAGCTTTTTCTTTGGCAGCTTCGTTTCGTTCAATTTTATGTTCTGGTCTGGTCCATCTAGGCTTTTCTCCTAAAGCCTGATATTCAGATTCTGATGCTTCTACTGTTTGTGGTTGTACTTTTTTGGTGAAAGGTTTTTGAGGATTCATCCCTAACAATTCAAACATTTTCATGTCTTCGTTGACATCTGGATTTGGTGTCGTTAATAATTTATCGCCTGCAAAAATTGAATTTGCTCCTGCAAAAAAGCACATGGCTTGACCTTCGCGACTCATTTGTGTTCTTCCTGCACTTAAACGAACTTGAGTTTCAGGCATCACGATTCTGGTAGTTGCAACCATACGAATCATGTCCCAAATTTCAACAGGTTTTTCGTCTTCTAAAGGCGTGCCTTCAACAGCAACCAACGCATTAATTGGTGTCGATTCTGGCTGAGGATTTAAGGTAGATAAAGCCACTAACATGCCTGCTCTGTCTGACACATTTTCACCCATGCCAATAATGCCTCCAGAACAAACTGTGACATTGGTTTTACGCACATTGTCAATCGTGTCTAATCTGTCTTGGTATCCACGAGTTGAAATCACTTCTTTATAATATTCTTCTGATGAATCTAAGTTATGATTGTATGCATAAAGACCAGCTTCAGCTAAACGTTTCGCTTGATTTTCGGTTACCATTCCTAAGGTACAACACACTTCCATATCCAGTTTATTAATGGTTCTAACCATTTCTAAAACCTGATCGAATTCTTCGCCGTCTTTCACATTTCTCCAGGCTGCTCCCATACAAACGCGAGAACTTCCAGTTTCTTTGGCACGTAAAGCTTGTGCCTTTACTTGATGTACTGTCATTAAATCGTTGCCTTCCACATTGGTATGATATCGGGCTGCTTGAGGACAGTAGCCACAATCTTCCGAACAACCTCCAGTTTTTATTGAAAGTAAGGTAGACACCTGAACCACATTAGGATCGTGATGTAACCTATGAATGGTTGCTGCCTCGTAAAGCAACTCCATCATGGGTTTGTTATAGATTTCTAAAATTTGTTCTTTGGTCCAATTGTGTCTTATTTCACTCATGCTTTTGGTTTCAAGTAAGGTTCAAAAATAACTTATTTTATATTGAAAAACGTCTCAAAAATTGTATAAAATTTTTCAGGCTCTTCTAGATAGGGGTTGTGTCCACTTTGTTCAAACATTTCAAACTGAGCTTGAGGCATAAACGTTTTATATTGCACAGCAAACTCAGGAGTTGAAACACCATCATAACGACCAGCAACAATTAATGTTTTAGCTTTGATGTCTTTTAGTTGCTGTCTGTAATCCTGATTAATCATACTTCCAGACACATCAAAATCGCCATCCCTACCAATAATTGTTTCATACACATCTCCTGCCCAACCTCTGAATTTTTCTTTTGGCACATTTTGCTTTAAACTTGTATTGTGGTAATAGATGTATTTGGTTGGAAAATTACCATAAACCGTTTTTAAAGGTTCTTGGCTAGACACATATCCTAAAGCACGAAGGGAATCTACTTGTTTCCATTTTTCAGGAAAATGGGTTTTTGCATAATGGTTGTAGCTATCGCAATTGGCCTGCCACATAACACCAGAATGAAAGCCGTTAATTAGCACCATTTTATCAAGGTGTTCGGGATATTTTATAGCGTAGGCTTGCGCTGGAACAGTTCCGTAAGAATGACCAACAAGCGAAATTTTATTATAGCCCAATACCTGTCGAAGTTTTTCAATAAGTTCCACATCGTTTTCTACGGAATACTCTGAAACATCTTTGGCATCATCGCTTTTTCCTCTTCCTAAGAAATCGAAAAAAACAACGGTATTAGATTTGTAATATTGACCAAAATTCCCTTGCATATAATCGTGTGAATTTCCTGGTCCTCCAGGTAAAAAGAAAATAGGATCGCCTTCACCTAAAACCTCAACGTTAATTTTATAACCATCAATTTCATAAAACTTAGATTCAAATTTTTCGTAAATATTGGGGTCTACTTGTGAAAAACTTAAGATTGGGAAGCACAGAAGTAATAGTAAAAATCTCATATATCTCTTTTTATAAAGTAAATATAACTATTTCGTTAATAAAATAGAAACGGCATTACCACCAAATCCAACAGCATTCACTAAAATGTTTTTTATTTTTTTAGGCGTTTCTTGTTTTATAAAAGGCACCGGAATAAGCTCTTGATGTTGCAGCATAAAAATAGCCATTTCTATATTCAACATACCACTAGAACCTAAGCTATGACCTAACTTCCATTTGTTTGTTGTTAATGCTGGATGGTTCTCCCCAAACACCTTATTAATAGCATTGACTTCTGCAATATCTCCTTTTATCGTTCCAGGTGTGTGGGTTACAATAACATCTATTTCGTTTGGATTTAAATCTCCTAATGCCAGTTTCATGGAGCGTTGAAAACAAATGGCATCTGTTGATAAAGACGCATTGTGTTCCAAGATTTCGGTGGCATAACCAACGCCAATAATTTTTGCTAAAGCATTTGGTTTTTCGCCTTGTTCCAAACATGCCATAGAAGCAGCTTCTCCTAGAATCATCGTGTTTTTGTCTTTATTTAAATCTAAAGCACGACAAGGGTAAGACATTTCGCTTTGCTCTGAATGACAATAGATTTTTAGTGCTTGCATTTGAGCAATTGTAAATGCTGTTAATGGTGCTTCACTTCCACCAACTAAAAATTTATGGCACATGCCAGAATTTATCCAAGCAATTCCATTTAATAAAGCATGCAAAGCTGTGGAACAAGTAATCGAATGAGAAATTTCTGGACCTTGGGTTTGTAAATCGTGAGCTACCCAAGACGAAATATTCCCAAGAGTTGTGGTAGGGGAACTTAAAGGTTTGACTTTATCTTTTTTAAGAAAAAATTCGTAATGTCTTTCAAAAAGCTTAGTTGCCCCACGAGAGGACCCAATGTTTATCCCAAAGTTATCCGTTGCTTTCCAACCAGCTTGTTTTACTGCTTGTCTTGAAGAGTAAATGGCAAATAGAACCGTTTCATCTAAAGCTTTATATTTTGTGTCTGAAGCTCTTAGTTTGTTGATTTCCAATTTTGCTTCTTTTGGAATTTCAGCCACTAGATTTTCATGTTTTATTGAAAAATAATGATCTTGATTTTTATAAGCTTGCCAAATGTCTTCAGGGGTTTTTCCTAAAGGAGACAGGCTTGATAGGCTAGTAATGGAAATGGGTTGAATCATTTTATTGTCATGCTGAACTTGTTTCAGCATCTCATTTTTTATTGATATTTTGATGTTTTATTTTATACTAACCTTACAAATTTAAACTATTGATAAGGCTTCTTCAATGGTTTGATAGACTTTTTCTAATTGCGAATTTGAAATTACATAAGGCGCTTGAATGTATATGGTACTCCCTAATGGACGAAGAAAAACACCTTGAGTCATAAAGAATTTAAACAGCATGTCTCTTAAATTTCCATATCGAGCCATTTCGGTATTTAAATCTAAAGCGAAAATAATTCCTAATTGTCGGGTAGATTTCACTTTTGGGTGATTCTTGATTCTTAAATCAAACGCTTCGTGTGATGCTTTGATTCGAAGCATATTATTCTGAATTTCTTCCGATAGCAACAATTCTATGCCTGCTAAAGCAGCTGTACATGCTATAGGGTTTGCAGAATAGGTGTGTCCGTGAAACAAGCCTTTTCCCATGTCGTCGCTATAAAAAGCATCATATATGTCTTGCGAACAAGAAGTAATTGCCATTGGCATTAATCCTGCTGTTAAGGCTTTACTTAAGCACATAATGTCTGGTTTGGTTTCCATATAATCTGAAGCAAAGTGTTTTCCGGTTTTACCAAAACCAGTCATCACTTCATCGGCAACCGTTATGATGTTGTTTTCTTTACAAAATTTCAAGATACCCTCTAAGCCTTCTGCATCGTGCATTTTCATAGCAGCTGCTCCTTGTACCAAAGGTTCGTATACAAAACCTGCTACCTCATGCGTTTCTACAATGTCTTGTAATGTTTTTAAAATGGCTTCATGATTCGTTCCATTTGGTGTTGGAATACGTTTCACGTCTAAAAAGAAATCGGCAAAAGGACCATTATAAACAGACAATCCAGACACACTCATGGCTCCAAAAGTATCGCCATGAAACCCATCTTCGAAAGCAATTAAGGTGTTGCGTTTTCTGCCTTGATTAAAATGAAATTGTAAAGCCATTTTAATGCCTATTTCGACAGAGGTTGAACCGTTATCACTAAAAAATATTTTATTTTGGTTTTTAGGAAGAATCTGGATTAAAGCCTCCGATAATTTCACAGCTGGTTCATGTGTAAATCCACTAAAAACCACCTGATCCAATTGCTGCATTTGAGCAGAAACTCGATTGGTAATAAAATCATTACAATGCCCATACATGCAAGTGTACCACGACGCAATAGCATCTATATATTGGTTGCCATCTTCGTCTATTAACACACAACCTTTAGCTTTTGTAATGGCAATGGCTTCTGGATGCAATTTGTGTTGCGTTAAAGGATGCCATAAGTGTTTTTTATCTCTTTCTTTTAAACTCATAACTTGTCTTTAAACAGTTCTGCATATTCCAAAATTACATTTTTATCGAAATAAGGCTCTTCATCTATACGTCCAATAATTGGAACTTTCGTCATTTTTATAATAATATCTTCGGTTGTTTCATGTTCTTTTCCACTGAAAATAATGGACACTTGAAACCCTTTTTCTTTTAATAAATTAACCGTTAAAAGCGTGTGATTGATACTTCCTAAATAATGTCTAGAAACAACAATTACATGATATTCTGGTATTATAATATCTAAAATTGTTTGATTCTGATTGACTGGAACCAACAAACCACCAGCGCCTTCAATAACTAAATGGTTCTTGGTTTTTGGTGCTTTAATATCTTTTACATTAATAGTAACAGCATCGATTTCTGCTGCTGCATGTGGACTCATAGGTGTCTTTAATGCATAGCTATTAGGGTGAAACTTACTCTTTTTATTAGATATTAATCGTTTTACTTTTTGTGTATCGGAATTATCTAATTCTCCAGCTTGAATGGGTTTCCAATAATCGGCTTGTAACGCTTCTACTAATATTGCTGAAGTGATGGTTTTTCCAACTTCTGTGGAAATTCCTGTTACAAAATAGGTTTTCATCTGTTTAAATTATTATTTGTTATCGTCCACATGGAACTCCCAACGAATCATTTCTTTGGGTGTTGAAAGTGTGAACAACGAGTTTCATTTTAAATCGAATTCGGTTTGGCAGGTTTCACATCGATACTTGTGTCTTGTATAAAATGGAAGTCCTGAAAACAAGACTCCAAAAATAAACCATATTAATGATTTGGCATCTTTAATCGTTGAAAAGAGTTCTATTTTTTCGTTGTGACAATTCGGACAGCTTATAGAATTCCCTTCGTCGTCCATAGAATATTTTCTAATAGATTCTAATATTTCTTTAGCATCTTCACTTTGATGTGACAATACTTTTAGCTTCACGCCTCCAATAGCATTACTCACTAATGGATCTGTATCGATGGTTAAATTATCGGAAAGAAACACTTCAATCCCCTCAGCTTCCAAACGACCTTTAATTATTTGTGCTTCGGAAGAATACTGAAATCTAGCAATGGTTTTAAAAGTTTCTGTCATATGGCTAAAAGTGTTGCTAATAACTGGATCACTTCTTTTATTTCTCTTTCAGAATTAAAACTGTGCAAACAAAAACGTAAACGCTCTTTGCCTTCAGAAACTGTTGGAGATAAAATAGGTTTGACATCAAATCCTTTTTTTATAAGCTGATTGGATATGGCTTTAACGTTCTCGTTACCTCTAATCAAACAACATTGAATAGCCGAATGGCTTTCAATAAAAGCGTTTTGAAGCTTATTTTTATTGATTTCCATTTTAAATATAGAAATATTCTTTTTTAATTTTGAAATTTCATGTGTTTTTGGAAGTTCAATATAAACAGATTTGATAGTCATTAAAGCATGTGGAGGAAGCGCAGTTGTGTAAATAAACGAACGTGCAAAATTCACTAAATATTGGGTAAGTGCTTTACTTCCTAAAATAGCAGCTCCATGACTTCCAAGAGCTTTTCCAAAAGTGATGATTCTTGCAAAAACATCGTTTTCTATTCCTAATTCTTGAAGCAACCCGACACCATTTTTTCCTAAAACACCTATGGCATGTGCTTCATCGATGATTAAATGTGCCTTGAATGCTTTGCTAATTTCAATTAATGATACTAAATCTGGAGAATCGCCATCCATGGAAAACACCGATTCTGTTACGATATAAATTTCAGATTCGTCATGCTGAACTCGTTTCAACATCTCATCCAGATGATCTAAATCATTATGCTTAAATTTATAAGATTTTGCATGGCTCATGGTAATACCATCTCTTATAGATGCATGAATATATTCGTCGTACAAAACAACATCGCCTCGTTGAGGAACCGAAGCAAAAAATCCTAAATTAGCATTGTAACCTGAATTAAATATTAATGCAGATTCCGAGTGATGGAAAGCACATAAAGTGTCTTCAACTTCTTGATACAACTCATAATTTCCAGATAATAAACGTGAACCTGTAGCGCCATTCCTAGACAAACTATTTGCGTCTAAATAATGATGGGTCATGTCGAAAATGAGTTTCGATTTTGAAAACCCAAGGTAATCATTAGATGAAAAATCAATCAAATCATGTTCTGTGCCTAATTGACGTAACATATTTTGTGCTTTACGCTGGTTGATTTTTTCTTGAAGTTTTTTAGGAAAATTGTTCATTCATTTTGCTTTTCCATTCGTTTTTATCAATCCATTTGCTTTCATTTGGAACAGTTGCATCTAATAAATCTATATTCAGTTTTTCAGAAATATTATAGCCTATTTTAAAAGCATCCATGTAATTATCCTTTTCATAAAGCTCTATATGTTTTACTCTTTCATACCAAAGGTTCACTTCAAACACAGTGCTACCATCTGATTTCGGTCTAAGAAACACAGATACATATTCTGGGTTTATTATTTGTCGCCATCTCCCAATTTTTATTGGACCAACCTCATAAGATGCTTTTATTTTTGACTTTTTTAAATCTAAGTATACTTTTTTTTGCGAGCAAAATGTTGTTCCTAATAAAAACAATATTAAAATTAATTCAATGCTTCCTGCTAATCTCTTGCCTTTATTCTCTAAATCTATATTTTGTATTAACATGACAATAAAAGCTAAGCTCAAAGTGAACAATGCTGCCGCAATAATTAATTGCCAATAAGGTCTATTGCTTTCAGAAATAATAATGTTCTCATTATTCATATATCAAATATAACTAATGAGTTTTGTTTTAATCAACAATAAAACACTAAAAACATTATCTTAGAGCCTAAAATTTATTTTCATGCAGAAGTTTCAATTATCTCTTTTCATTTTCCTTTTTACATATATTGTTAATGCTCAAGTAGCTTCAAAATATATTATTTCATTTGAAAATGCTGTTCATCACGAAGCTACTATTCAAGCCACATTTACAGATTTAAAATCTGATGAAGTAACATTTAGAATGAGTCGGTCGTCTCCTGGACGTTACGCCATACACGAATTTGCAAAAAACGTGTACAACGTAAAAGTTACCGATAGTAAAGGGAACGTATTAAAAACCACGCGTCCCAATCCGTATGCTTGGAATGTTTCTGGTCACGATGGAACTATTCAAGTAAGTTATACCTTGTTTGCAAATCATGGCGATGGTACCTATGCCCAAGTAGACGAAACGCATGCGCATTTAAACATGCCAGCTACGTTTATGTATGTTCCTGAGTTATCTGAAAACGAAATGGAAGTGACATTTGATATTCAAGACCATTTAAATTGGAAAGTAGCGACACAATTAAAACACTTAGATGGCAACACCTACTATGCTGAAAACTTGCAGTATTTTATGGATAGCCCAACTGAAATTGCCAATTATAAAACTCGTTCTTTTCAAGTAGATGGTCAAACAATTAGATTAGTGCTTCACGACGATGCAGCTTCTGAAGCAGATTTAGATGCTTATTTTGAAAACATTAAAAAAGTCGTGCTTCAACAAAAAGCTGTTTTTGGTGAATTACCAAAATACGATTATGGCGAATATACCTTTCTTGCTTGCTATATGCCAAATGCCAGTGGCGATGGTATGGAGCATAGAAATTCTACCTATGTGGTGAGCACGAGAAGTTTGGCAAAAGGTGGTATTGATCAAAATATTGGAACAGTTTCTCATGAGTTTTTTCACTGTTGGAATGTAGAACGTATTCGTCCGAAAAGTTTAGAGCCTTTTAATTTTGAAGAGGCCAACATGAGTGGTGAACTGTGGTTTGCTGAAGGCTTTACAAGCTATTACGACGATTTAACGCTGTGTCGTGCTGGTGTGATTTCAGAATCAAAATACATTACAGGTTTGACAGGAACTTTTAATTATGTGTGGAATTCTCCAGGTCGTGATTATTTCAATCCGATTGAAATGAGTTACCAGGCTCCTTTTGTTGATGCAGCCAAATCTGTTGATGAAACCAATAGAGAAAATACCTTTATTTCTTATTATTCTTATGGAAGTATGTTAGGCTTGGCTTTAGATTTATCTTTAAGGGAAAAAGGCTTAAATCTGGACGACTACATGAAACTTGTCTGGATGACTTATGGAAAAACCCAAAGCTACTATACGGTTGGAAACTTAAATGAAACTTTAAATGTGTATGCTGGAAAAGACTTTGGAAACCATTTCTTTAACAACTATATATATAAAAGTGAGATGCCAGATTTCAAGCATTTATTTAAAACCGTTGGTGTTGTTTTGAGTACAGATCCTTCTAAAGTAGTTTTAGGCGTTTATGTAAGACATGGGAAATTAATGAACAATCCTAAAAATAGTTCTACAGCATATAATGCTGGACTTCAAAAAGGTGATAAACTAATAAAAGTTGGTGCTACTGAAATTAATGAAGATATAGATTTAAACGAGCTTCTTACATCCTTTAAAGTAAACGACAGCGTTGAGGTAGTTTTTGAACGTTTTGGAGAAACCAAAACCACTTCTTTAACACTTCAAGCAGATACGTCTTACACCATTTCTTTAATTGAATCAGATAAAACACCTTTAGACAAAAAACAGAAAGCAAATAGGGAAAATTGGTTGCAGGCTAAATAATTAGTTTAAAAATCAAACTGCAATTGCACGCTGACTTCTTGGTTTTTTGGAACTTTAGATGTTGCTTTTTTTTCAGTATTTAAATTAGACATGGAGATTCCTAGAAGCCTCACAGAGTTGTTAAGTTTTTCTTGATACAACAGGTTTTTTGCTGTTTCAAGAATAATGTCTTTATCACTTATAAAATAAGGCAAAGTCTTACTTCTTGTTTGAAGTGTGAAATCGCTATACTTAATTTTTAAAGTCACTGTTTTTCCAGAAACTTTACTTTTTATTAATCGTTTTGAAACTTCTTTAGCTATATGGTCTAATTTTTCGAGCATGAAGATTTCACTCGATAAATTTTCACTGAAAGTGCGCTCTGCTGCTAACGATTTTCTGGTTCTTTGTGGCTTGACTTCAGAGGTATGAATGCCACGAACAATGTAATAATAGAACCTCCCAGATTTACCAAAATTACTGTCTAAATATTCTAGGGTTTTAGATTTTAAATCCTTTCCAGTAAAGATACCTAACTGATACATTTTTTCAGCAGTCACTTTCCCTACTCCATAAAACTTTCGAATATCTAAAGCTTCTAAAAAAGGAACAACTTCTTCAGGATTGACTGTTTTTTGTCCGTTGGGCTTGTTGTAGTCGCTAGCTACTTTAGCTACAAATTTATTAATTGAAATTCCAGCCGAAGCCGTCAAACCTACTTCCTTAAAAATGCGCTCTCTAATTTCTTTGGCAAGCATGCTGGCGCTTGGATTTCCTTTTTTGTTTTCAGTAACATCTAGGTAAGCTTCATCTAAAGAAAGTGGTTCGACTAAATCTGTATATTCGTGAAATATTTTCCGAATCTGTTTAGAGATTTCATGATATCTGTCAAAACGTGGTTTCACAAAAATAAGTTCAGGACAGTTTCGTCTTGCCTGTGCACCACTTAAAGCAGATCTTACTCCAAATTTTCTAGCTTCATAACTTGCAGCACTTACAACACCTCTTGTTCCTCCACCACCAACAGCAATGGGTTTACCTTTAAGTTCCGGATGATCCATTTGTTCTACAGATGCATAAAAGGCATCCATATCCACGTGAATAATTTTTCGAATTGGTAAATTGTCTGACATCATGTAAATTTATAATATCTTTATCAAAAATGACATATCAAAATGGGTAAAACAGCAATCATTTTAGGAGCTACTGGATTAACTGGAGGTTTGTTATTAGAAGAACTTCTTATTGATAACAGATACCAAAAAATCAAGCTCTTTTCAAGAACATCTTGTGGTTTAAAGCATGATAAAATTGAAGAACACTTAATAGACCTTTTCGATTTGTCATCGTATAAAAATGCCTTTATTGCAGATGAGGTTTTTTGCTGTATTGGAACGACAAAGTCTAAAACTCCAAACGAAGAACAGTACCTTCAAATAGATTATGGCATTCCGGTAATGGCTGCACAGCTTTGTAAGGAGAATAACATTCAAACATTTATTGTTATTTCAGCTCTGGGTGCAGACAAAAAAAGTAAGGTGTTTTATAATCGGACCAAAGGCAAAATGGAAGAAGCTGTTTTAGCAGAACATATAAAAAACACCTATATACTTCAACCGTCATTAATAGGAGGAGACAGGAACGAAAAAAGATTAGGAGAATCTTTAGCCAAGCACTTAATGAAACTTATTAATCCGTTATTATTCGGTTCGTTTTCCAAGTACAAGTCCATTCATCCAATTACCATTGTAAAAAGCATGGTTATTCTAGCCAATAGCTCCCATCCATCTGGTAGAATTCTATCAGACGAGATTAAAAAAATAGTAGAAAAGAAATATGATTGAAATAGAACGTAAGTTTTTAGTGAAAAATAACGATTTTAAAACTGAAGCTTTTAAACAAATACACATCAAACAAGGTTTTTTAAATTCAGAAAAAGAGAGAACCGTCCGGGTAAGACTTACAAACGAACTAGGTTTTTTAACTGTAAAAGGGGTTTCTTCTAAAGATGGTTTATCGAGATTTGAATGGGAGAAAGAAATTTTAAAGACTGATGCAGAAGCACTTTTTGAATTATGTGAAAAAGGCATGATTGAAAAAATTAGACATCTGGTAAAATCAGGAAATCACATCATTGAAGTCGATGAATTTTTTGGTGAAAACCAAGGGCTCATTATTGCAGAAATAGAACTAAATCATCCTACCGAAATATTTACAAAACCTACCTGGCTAGGTGAAGAAGTAACCGGAAACATCAAATATTATAATTCACAATTAAGTAAACAACCCTTTAAATCTTGGTAAAATGAAAACTACAAAAAATCTTATTTTAATCCTTTTCTGTTTTATGGCTCTTATTGCATGTAAGCAAGACAAAAAGGCGATTCCAATGGAACCTATTGAAAAAGTAACAGACACCATTGTTGAAGAAATTATACCCATAGAAGTTGAGAAAACAACAAAAGAGCTAAAAGAAGAATTAACTGCAAAAGGCTATCAGGTTTTCGATTATGTCGATACAAAAACACAAGACACGGTTTTAATGCAACAATACTTTATGGCATTTTTAAAAAGTGGTCCGATAAGAAATCAAAACGAAGAAGAGGCAGCTGAATTACAGGAAGCACATCTGGCTCACTTAGGGCGTATGTACGAAGCAGGTTTTGCCGATTTAATTGGTCCTTTTGGAGACGATGGAGATATTCGTGGCATAACAGTTTACAACGTACCAACATTAAAAATGGCTGATAGTTTAGCCCATTTAGATCCAATGGTTAAAGCTGGTAGGTTAGAGATTGAAATACATCCATGGTGGGTTGCAAAAGGCTATTCATTACGTTGATTTAAAATCGTATTCACGTTCTACCTTACAAATTCTTACATGATACCAATTATACCATTGGGTTCTTCCCTTTTGTTGTGCTAAAAGGTGTTCGGAATGTTGTTTCCAGTTTTTTATTGCGTCTAGGCTTTCCCAATAACTTACGGTAATTCCTATTTGGTCTCTGGCAGATTCTATTCCTAAAAACCCATCTTGAGACTTGGCTAATGTTTCCATTTTTTCTGCCATTTCAGAATATCCTTCAGTATTTTCATTTTGAATCGAGGTGAAAATCACAGCATAATAAGGTGTTATTTTAGTCATTGTAAATGCCAATATAAAGTTCACCTTTATCATTCATGGTTGCTCGATACATTCCAGACGTATTGAACTCCATAACCATATTCCCGTTTTTATCGACTGCAATAATACCTCCATCTCCTCCAAGTTCTGGCACTTTTTTCTGAATGACTTCTTGAGCCGCTTCTTTTAACGTCAAACCTTTATAATCCATAAGAGCAGAAATATCATGAGCCACCATAGCACGAATAAAAAACTCTCCCCAACCCGTACTTGAAACGGCACATGTATTATTGTTTGCATACGTTCCTGCTCCAATAATTGGTGCATCGCCAATACGACCCCATTTTTTGTTAGTCATTCCTCCAGTTGAAGTTCCTGCTGCTAAATTTCCGTTTTTATCTAAAGCAGCACAACCAACGGTTCCAAATTTTGAGTTTTTGATTGTTGCATCATAAAAAGCTGTTTTTGCATCTGCTTTCTTCTTTTTTTCATAATTTTTTACACGTTCTAAAGATTTCATTCTGCTTTCAGTATAAAAGTAACTCGTATCTACAATCTCTAATCCTTGTTCTTTAGCAAACGTTTCTGCACCTTTACCAGAAAGCATCACATGTGGCGAATTATCCATGACAGCTTTCGCTAAATTGATAGGATTTTTAACGGTTCTAGTTCCTGCTGATGCTCCTGCATTTAACGTTTTTCCGTCCATAATAGATGCATCCAATTCGTTGGCTCCTGCATTGGTAAAAACAGCTCCTTTCCCAGCATTAAATAATGGCGAATCTTCCATGATATTTATTGTTTTTTCAACAGCATCTAAACTAGATCCACCATTTTTTAAAATATTATAACCAACACGTATGGCTTCTTCCAATTTTAATTTATATGCAGCTTCATCTTCGGCAGACATATTTTCTCTTAAAATAGTGCCTGCTCCACCATGAATTACAATGGCGAATTCATTAGTTTTAATAGCAATTTTATCTTTTGAAATAGCCAACGTATCTTTTGCTACCTGTCTACTATTGGATAAAGCTTTAAGTTCATCTTCATTTTTACAACTAATAATTGCTAAGAATACACACAAAAAATAGATTCCTTTTTTCATCATTTTATATATTAAATAAGAGGCTTAAAGTTACATTATTTAGAAAAGCCATCTCAAGTTAAAACGACTTTTTATTGCTATCTTTGCATGTAAATTTAATAATCAGTAAAAAAACAAGTAAATATGGAAGCCATTGCTACCGATTTCGGAATTACAGAAGCTCTAAAACAACTTGGAGTTAAAGATATAAATGAAGGAACTTCTACAGGTTCAAACAACTTTTCAAATGGAGACATTATAGAGAGTTATTCTCCAGTAGATGGGAAATTAATTGGTAAAGTTAAAACAACTACAAAGGATGACTATGAAAAAGTGATGACTGCTGCAACTTCAGCATTCTTAACTTGGAGAAATATGCCAGCACCTCAACGTGGTGAAATTGTACGTCAGTTTGGAAATAAATTAAGAGACTTAAAAGAACCATTAGGGAAATTAGTGTCTTATGAAATGGGGAAATCTTTACAAGAAGGATACGGAGAGGTTCAAGAAATGATTGACATCTGCGATTTTGCTGTTGGATTATCAAGACAGTTAAACGGGCAAACCATCCCTTCTGAACGACCTGGACACGTGATGAGAGAACAATGGCACCCAATAGGTGTTGTTGGTATTATTTCAGCTTTCAACTTTCCAGTAGCAGTTTGGGCTTGGAACACAGCTTTAGCATGGATTTGTGGCGATGTGTGTGTTTGGAAAGGTTCTGAAAAAGCACCTTTATGTACAATTGCTTGTCAGAATATTATCGCTGAAATTTTAAAAGAAAACAACTTACCAGAAGGTATTTCTTGTATCGTCAATGGCGATTACAAAGTAGGTGAAATGATAACAACCGATTCAAGAGTTGCTTTAGTTTCTGCAACTGGATCTACAAGAATGGGACGCATTGTTGGAAAAACTGTTGCTGAACGTTTTGGAAAATCGTTATTGGAATTAGGTGGTAACAATGCTATTATTATCACACCAACTGCCGATTTAAAAGTGGTAGTTCCTGGTGCTGTATTTGGTGCTGTAGGAACTTGTGGGCAACGTTGTACATCAACTAGACGATTAATTATTCATGAATCTGTTTACGATAAAGTACGTGATGCTATTGTTGGTGCTTATGGACAATTAACAATTGGAAATCCGTTAGATGAAAAAAATCATATTGGACCATTAATCGACAAGGATTCTGTAAACACGTATTTAGCTGCTATTGAAAAAGCAAAAGCTGAAGGTGGAAACGTACTAGTAGAAGGTGGTGTCTTAGAAGGTGAAGGTTATGAAAGTGGATGCTACGTAAAACCAGCAATTATAGAAGCTGAAAATCATTTCGAAATTGTACAACACGAAACCTTTGCTCCAATTTTATATTTAATGAAATATTCTGGAGAGGTAGAAAATGCGATTGATAAACAAAATGGTGTTGCTCAAGGATTATCTTCAGCCATTATGACAAATGAACTTAAAGAAGCTGAGAAGTTTTTATCTTATGCTGGATCTGATTGTGGTATTGCTAACGTAAATATAGGAACTTCAGGTGCTGAAATTGGCGGTGCATTTGGTGGTGAAAAAGAAACTGGTGGAGGACGTGAGTCTGGATCTGATGCTTGGAAAGTATACATGAGAAGACAAACAAATACTATAAACTATTCAGATGAGTTGCCTTTAGCGCAAGGCATTAAATTTGATTTATAGAATCAAATTAATTTTTTAAAGAGGTCGTCTAGAAAGTAATTTTTAGACGACCTCTTTTTTATGTTATTTTTGTTATATGCTACAAGTAAAAAACATCTCTTTTAAATATCAAAAAAATCCTGTTTTACAAGACATTAGTTTTTCTGTAGAATCTGGAGAACATGTATCTATTATTGGCGAAAGTGGTTCTGGAAAAAGCACCTTGTTAAAATTAATTTATGGAGAATTAGACGCAAACAAAGGTCATATATTTTGGAAAGACATCGAAATTCTTGGGCCAAAACACAACTTAGTTGTTGGATACGACTTTATGAAATACGTAGCCCAGGAATTCGATTTAATGCCTTTTATTACTGTAGCCGAAAACATAGGGAAACACCTGTCTAATTTCTATCCAGAAGAAAAACAAGCCCGAATAAAAGAACTTTTGGAAATTGTAGAACTCACTCCATTTGCCAACACTAAAGTCAAACTTTTAAGTGGCGGACAAAAACAACGTGTGGCTTTAGCAAGAGCTTTAGCCAATGAGCCAGAAATTTTATTGTTGGACGAACCTTTTAGTCACATAGACAATTTTAAAAAACAGAGTTTAAGACGAAGTTTGTTCAATTATTTAAAAGCAAATAACATTACTTGTATTGTGGCTTCGCACGATAAGGAAGATGTATTGCCATATGCAGATAGAATGCTTGTTTTAAACAACCATAAAATAGAAGCTAACAATACGCCTGAACATTTATATAAGAATCCAGAAACACCTTTAATCGCTTCGTTTTTTGGGGAATTTAATGTGATAAATAAAAAGATTATTTATGCACATCAACTCCATGTGGTTGAAAAATCTGATTTAGAAGTTATTGTGAAACAATGCTATTTTAAAGGACATTATTATTTAATTGAGGCTGATTTGGATGGTGAAAATGTGTTTTTTATAAGTTCACATATATTGAATTTCCATACTCTGGTTTATCTTTCTATTCTAAATTAAATGATACTATAATCTTTTCATTTTCATTAGAAATTTTCTATATTGTTTATTCCTCCCTATAAAAGCTTATAAATCATTCTAATATGAAAACCGCTTTACATTTCGTAATTATAATGCTATCATTTACTGCTAATTCACAAATAAACTTTTCTGCAACTGACTTACCTCCAGCTATGTATGGCTGTGGAGATTGGATAACTATTGATACTTCAACAAATGAGCAAGCGATTTTAATTGGTGGAGAGACATCTAGTGGGGCACCAAATGGTGCTGTTAGACTACTTGGTCAAGATGACAATTTGAATTGGATAGTAAAACATAATTTTTATTTAGAATCTGAAGCGCCTCGTTCAGCTTTTTTTTATGAAGGTAATTATGTATACATAGCCTTTGTTACCTTATTTCAAGAGTTAAAAATATTTCGTGCGCTTATGGATGGCAATGCCAATTTTTCTGAAGTCTATTCAAGTCTAGATGTAGGCTATACCAACGCAACCATTACAGCTATTGATATAAACGACGATGGTTACGAAGATTTTTTGTTTAGTGGCTATCCATATACTGGACAAACTCCAGATGTAGGCTTGATATTAAATAATGGCGATGGTACTTTTTCTTCCGCTTCTCCTCCATCAAATATTCCCCAAGCAAATGGAGGATATTATAAATCAGGCTATTTTGATACGAGTGGAAGAAAACATTTGGTAGTTATTGGTGATGTTGATGCGGTTTTTGAAAACGAAGGAAATGGCGTGTTTACACAAGCCTTTGTTTTGGAAAATACGCCAAGTCGTGTTCATGTAGCTATTACTGATTTGGATAACGATGGATTGAATGATATTTCAGTTACTGGACCAAACGACACTGATGATTCTGGAGTAATGCTTTATAAGAACCTGGGAAATCTCAATTTTCAATCTTATGATACTGCTTATACAGGATTACCAAATACCTATTATGGAGAAACAGAATATGAAGATTTTAATAATGATGGTTATATAGATGCTGTAGTATTAGGAAAACTTTTAGATAATACAGTAGTAACAAAAATCTATTTTGGCTCTGACGATTTTAAATTCTTTGGAGATGAGTTTATCCTAAATAATCAAAATGGAAATCCAATCAGTCTCTCAAATGGTACTGTAGATCTATACGATTATAATAATGATGGTATGTTTGATATATTACTAACAGGAAGAACTGCTATTACAAGTGAGCCAGAATCATGGCTACTAACTAACACTTCAACACTTTCAGTAAATACATTTGAAGAAAACCGTTTTATCATATATCCAAACCCAGCACGAGACATTATCTTGTTCAAAGGAATAGATGCCATTAAATCTATTACTGTTTTTAATCAACTTGGGCAAAAGGTGTTGTCTGCAAAAAACACGCAATCTTTGAATGTTGAATCCTTGGCAGCAGGAATGTATCTTGTTCAAATTCAAAATATTAATGATGTGGTTGTTGTAAAAAAGTTAATTAAAAAATAGCACTAATTTTAAACTCTTGCTCTCTAAATTTTACTACATCGTTAATTTGTTTCCCTATCACCAATTTTCCTATAGGTGTATTGGGTGAAACACAAAAAAACTGCTGTTTGTTTACTGTTATTTCTCCAGCACTAATGGCAATAAAATAATTGGACTGATTGGTAAAAACAAGACTTCCCAAACCGATTGTTGATAAAGATTTTGAAATATCAATTTTTGAAAAGGCTTCTTTTACTTTCATAATTTCGGCCAATTGATTTCCTGATTTTTCGCGCTCCAATTGCAACATGGCACGTCCTGTTTCATGTTTGTCTCCTGCACTACTTTTAGTTTCAGAGGTTAGAGATTCTTGAATTTCGTTGATGGATTTTTGGATCGTTAATAATCTGTTTTCTATAAACTGAAAACAGGCATTGTGTAGATTTTGTTTGATATCTGATTTACTACTCATATTTTCCAAAATCTAAAGGTCCAAAATATCCCATTTGCTTAACTATCCAAATCTTTCGTCGTTCTATATAATTGGTTGCCGGTTTGGCCTTGTACGTTAATGGACTTGGCAAAATAGCTGCAATGGAAGCAGCTTCATATTGCGATAGCTTTGAAGCTGGTTTTTTATACCAATATATGGCAGCAGCTTCGGCACCATAGATACCAGGACCCATTTCTATACTGTTTAAATATACTTCCATGATGCGTTCCTTACTCCAAATGCTCTCTATTAAAAACGTAAAATACACTTCCAAGCCTTTTCTAAACCAACTACGCTGTGGCCATAAAAACACATTTTTAGCTGTTTGCTGGCTAATGGTACTTGCCCCTTTAATGTTCTTTCCTTTTTTATTGTCTTGATAGGCTTTTTCAATAGCCTTAACATCAAATCCATTATGGTTTAAGAAATTCTGATCCTCGCTACAGATGACTGCTAATTGTAGATTTTTAGAAATTTGATCTATAGAAACCCAATCATGATTCCATACAAATGGTTTATCCTTTTGAAAATTCTCGACACTTCTTATGATCATCAATGGTGTTACTGGAACAGGAACCCATTTATACAAAAACACCATAGCTATTGATAATACAAACAACCAAAGGATGAATTTGAAAATAAATTTGAAGAATTTTTTAATCATCTTATTCGATTAAATCTACGATGTCTCTACCAATTAAACTCCCAATTGCTACTCCCATGCCTCCTAGTCTCACACCACAATACACATGGTTTGACAATTGTTTTACAATAGGGTTTTTGGTTGAACCAACTCCCATTATACCAGACCAACTATAATCTATTTCAAAAAAGGTTTCTGGTAGTACAGTCGTTTTTAATAGGTCTCTAAGTTTGTTTTGAATGAGTTCTGTTTGTGCAAATTGGGTGGTTTCTTCTCCTTTAAAATCGAGATTTCTGCCTCCTCCAAATAAAATGCGATCATCTATATTTCTAAAATAATAATAACCTTTATCTAAATGAAATGTGCCTTTAATATGTAGGTTTTTTATAGGTTTAGTAATAAGCACTTGTGCTCTTGCAGGCTTCACCTTTTCAGGAATATGCTGCGAAGCAAACCCATTGGTTGTAAAGATGATATTTTTGGTTTTAAACTCTAAACGATTGGTTTTTACCTGAACTCCATTTGCTTGATCAATATAACTTTCAACCAAAATGTTATTCAATATTTTTATGTCTTTTGATTGTACCTTTTGAAGTAAAGACTCCATCATTTTTCCGGTGTCTATTTGTCCTTCAAACGGATTAAACAGATAGGTTTCTTGAATGTTTTTAAAGTTGAAGGTATTTGCTTTTAGCTGAAAAACATCTTCTTTAAAAAGAGGCTTCATCAATTTATTAACCGAATCTCTTTTCGATAAACAAGTTTCAAAAAGTTTCGAGTCTTCTTTTGTAAACAACTCGTAACCTCCTAATTGTTGATAGGAAATGACTTGATCTGTTAAAGTTTGTCTTAAAAGTAACAAACCATCCAAGCGTTTTTTTACCAGATTTAGAACCTCATCTTCTGAATGCCATTCTAAGTCTTCTAAGATTTCACTTAAACTTCCAAAACAAGCAAAACCAGCATTTTTAGTACTTGCACCTTGTGGTAACATGCCTTTTTCTAAAATTAAAATATGAGCTTTTGGAAAACGTTGTTTAAGTTGTAAAGCACAATTTAGGCCTACAATACCGCTACCAACTATGGTATAATCGATATTGGTTAGCCACGATTTTATTTCCCAATAGGATAAATTCATAAAACGAAAATACTCTAATTATTTGAACTTTTAAAACATAAAAAAACTCCGAAATTGCTTTCGGAGTTTTTATAAAATTTAGAAAAAGGACTAATCAATAATAATTTTTTTAGTCACTTTACTTCCGTTTCTTTCAATATTTAACAAATACATTCCTGAAGCAAAAGAACTAACATCTAATGTTCTTACTAATGTTTTGCTATTACTAAATTGATTGTAAACACGTCTACCTCTAATATCAAACATAGAGATATTAATATCGTCTGTGTTGTTTAATTTAATATTAAGTTCTCCTTGTGAAGGGTTTGGATAAACACTAATTGAGTTTACATCAAATTCTCCAATACTTAATTCAGATAAAACATTTACAGAGTAATCTTCTACTTGTCCCCAAAAAGCAGTGTCGCAAGGTACAAGACTATCAATGTTAGCTAATTGTTCATTTTTCATAATGATTCTCATAGTAGTAGTTCCTAAAACTGCATCAACAGGTACCATTATAGTATAAGGAGAATCTGTAGTAGCTACATCAATAACATTTAATGCTGTTCCTAAATTATATTTCTCGTTCGCTTCAAAAACGCAATTTTGATTCCAATCAACCCAAGCACTTATAACATACGGAAAATCACCATTAGTATTAACATGTACTGTAAGTTCATGACTTGAGTTTCTTTCAACATCTGTAGAAATTGCTGTAAAATCTTGATAAGGATCATCGGCACTTGGTGCTAAAGTCACATTATTAATCGTATTAAATATAACTCTGGTAATTCTATCATCATCAGGATTAGTTGCAGCAGAAGCACATAAACCATCAGTAATGGTAAGAGCAGCTGTAGCTGTTTTAACAGTCGATGGAGTGGTTGCAGTAACTGTAATAGTATAATCTCCAGGTGTTACACCAATAAGACCAGTAACGTCTAATATAAATGTCCCATCTGAGTCCAAGGTTGAAGGTGTAAAAGTGAAATCTGCACTAGGTATTGCAGGCACAACAGCAGCTGAGAATGTTGCTGTTTCAGAAAAACCACCAGATGTTACGTATATAAAATCGTAACTTACACCATCTATATTACAAGCCGATTGACCTCCAGTTGCATTACTTATATTGAAATCTGCACCATTAGTAGATACTGAAAACACATCTGAAATAGCGTAAAAAATATTATCTGCAGCTTCTACTAAGATTCGAGCATTGTTATTAGATCCAATACTTGGAACTGTAATAGATGCTGATCCAGTATTAGGTACTCCAGTGGCTAATGTTGTGCTAAAGTTTGCACCACCATCTGAAGAGAATAATATATTTACTGTTTGGCAATTAATTGCTGCATTAGCCGTTTGTCCAGCAACCCAAGTTACTGTTTCTGTACCACCTGATGTCCATGTTGGTGGCGTAGCAACCGTAAATGGAGTTACATTTTCTACAGTAACAGTCATCTCATCGGACATAGTGTTACCTGCAGTTGGTGCATTGTCTCTTACTGTAAATACAAAGCCCATAGTTCTAGCAACTGAAGGAATAACTTCCCATGTTGATGCTAAAGAACCAGCTAAAACGGTATTAAAGTCAGGAAAATATCTAACAGGAACAGGTTTTGGATCTAAAGATCTAAAAGTTGGTCCACCTGTATTTGTTGGTTGTGGTGGCATTGGTGCTGGCGTTGTATCGTTTTGTTCCCACGTATACGTTAATCCGTTTCCTGCATCGGCATCTGTTCCAACTCCAGTAAGTTTAAACGCAGTTGAAGGAGGTATAGAATAATCTAATCCTGCATCTGCTGTTGGTGCTGTATTTCCACTAGAAGTAACAGTTCCACAGGCACTACTAGCTCCTGCTGAAATGTTTATCCACATTTCTTTAATATTTTCACCATGAAAATAATCATCACTATTATTTTGCACATTTGGAGCACAAATACCTGCATAACCCATTATAGTCGAAGCACTTCCAGGCTCAACAGATACAGACGATCTATTACAGCTATTGTTTTGAGTATGGTTTCCACCAAACTGATGTCCCATTTCATGTGCTACATAATCAATATCGAAAGCATCACCTACAGGTGCTGGCGAACCAGTAACACCTCCAGCTTTTATACCAGTACATGGAGAGTTTAAATAAGCTACTCCACCACCACCAGTGCTAAATACATGTCCAATATCGTAATTCGCAGAACCAATATTTGTATCGCAAGTTGTTTGATTTTGGCCCAACATGGCTCCTCCATTATTATTTGTATAAGGGTCTGTACTAGCGTTAAAAAATATAATAGATGTATTATCTACCATCGTCATTGTCAAACCTAAGTCACGAACATATACACCATTTACACGATTCATTGTAGTAGTCATGGCTGCCATAACACTTCCAACAGTTCCTCCATGATACTGTGCATATTCGCCTGTACAAGCTAAAGCCAGTCTATACGTTCTTAATTTGCCATCATCTGCATTTCTAAGAGCTCTGTATTCCTCATCAGAAATACCACTTTTTTCTAGTACAGATTCAGTTTCGCAAAGAAAGTTATCATAATTAATATCCCCTTCTGAGTTTACAAAAGTGATGTATGTTTTTAAATCATTAGAATATGGTTCAATAAAAATGGTTTTCTTTTCAGATAAAATCATACCACTCAATCCTTTTTGAGGCGTTATCGTTAAACGAAGCATCGCAGCAGGATTTTCGATACCTACACCAACATAGGTTTTAATTTCAGGAAATTGAACAGCTAAGCTTGGTTCCATAATTGAAATTTCACTAATTCTGAAGGATTCAAAATCACCATCGGCATTTGGAAGTTGTACAACTACATTCGATGTTTTGTCGTAAGATTCGCTTTTAGGTGAATTGATAAGAATATTTGACAACTCATTTACATTTACATTAAATAATGTAGATTTTTGAGGAATTTGCTTGTAAAACTGCACCTTCTTTGAATCTATTTGATTTGAACTTATTTCATTCCAAATTGAAGATTGTTTTTGTGCAAATGCACAAATAGAAATCATCATGGTTATTAAAAACATGAAAACATTTCTAAAGTATTTTTTTTTCATAATAAAAAGTTTTATTTTAAGAGTTTAAAGGTAATTTGATAATTCTAATACACCAAAATTAAAATATTAAAATTCACTAACTACTTTATCAAAACATGATAAAAGCCTACTTATTTAACACATTGTTTTTGTTATTAGCTATAACTTCTTGTAAATCTAGTAAAGAAAGAAATTTAAACTCGCAATTAGAAACAATTAATTCTGACTGTCCAAGTGATGGAAAATGTTCTTTTGAAGTCCTTAAAAATAAATCTTTACAAATAAAGCAGGATGACTTTGGAGCACTTTACCCCGTTTTAGAAGAAGGAATATCTCATGTTATAAAGTTCGAGTATCAAAGAGATGAAATTGAAAACACACAAGATGGACATTATAGTGAACTAATATATGTTGAGCTTCCTCAAAATATGCAATCAATACAGCTAATTAATGATGATTTAAGCACTGTTAAAGTATTGTTTGCTAGATTGTGTTTCTGTAGAGGACAAACAGGATATTATAAGGTAACTAAGGGGCAATTAGAAATTACTAAAAATGAAGATGATACTTATAACTTTATGCTTCAGTTTCAAATTGATGAAGTACCACAAATTATTACTTTAATTGAAGCGTCTTTTCGACTATAAAAAAACTCCGAATATTAATTCGGAGTTTAAATTTTTAATCTTCAGTTGGTTTTTCTATCACAAAATCTTCCATAAATTTCGTGGTATAGTTTCCTGCTAAATAATCTGGATGTTCCATTAATTGTCTATGAAATGGAATGGTTGTTTTAATACCTTCAATTACGAATTCATCCAAAGCACGTTTCATTTTATTAATAGCTTCCTCACGTGTTTGAGCCGTTGTAATTAACTTCGCTATCATGGAATCATAATGCGGTGGAATAACATATCCAGCATACACATGGGTGTCTAAACGAATACCATGACCTCCAGGAGCGTGTAATGTTGTTATTTTTCCTGGAGAAGGTCTAAAGTCGTTAAAAGGATCTTCAGCATTAATTCTACATTCAATAGAATGTAAATTTGGCGTGTAGTTTTTACCTGAAATTGGTACACCTGCTGCTACGAGAATTTGTTCGCGAATTAAATCGAAATCGATAACTTGTTCGGTTATTGGGTGCTCTACTTGAATACGTGTATTCATTTCCATGAAGTAGAAATTTCTGTGTTTATCTACAAGAAATTCAACGGTTCCAGCACCTTCGTATTTTATATATTCTGCAGCTTTTACGGCAGCATCTCCCATTTTTTTACGCAAAGCTGTTGTCATAAATGGCGATGGTACTTCTTCTGTTAGTTTTTGATGTCTTCTTTGAATAGAACAATCTCTTTCAGAAAGGTGACAAGCTTTTCCTTTTGAGTCTCCAACAATTTGTATTTCGATATGTCTAGGCTCTTCAATGAGTTTTTCCATGTACATATCGTCGTTTCCAAAGGCTGCTTTAGATTCTTGTCTTGCAGAATCCCAAGCTTCTTTTAATTTTTCTGGCTTCCAAACAGCTCTCATGCCTTTTCCACCACCTCCTGCAGTTGCTTTAAGCATGACAGGATAACCAGTTTCTTTAGCTATTTTTTCGCATTCTTCAAAACTTTCAATAATACCATCGCTTCCAGGAACACAAGGAACTCCAGCTTCTTTCATAGTCGCTTTTGCTGAAGCTTTGTCTCCCATTCGATTAATCATTTCAGCTGATGCTCCAATGAATTTTATTTTATGTTCTTCGCAAATTTTAGAAAATTTAGCATTTTCTGATAAGAATCCATAACCAGGATGTATGGCGTCTGCATTAGTAATTTCTGCAGCTGCAATAACATTAGACATTTTTAAATACGACAAGTTACTTGGTGGTGGTCCAATACATACTGCTTCATCTGCAAACTTAACAGGCAAGCTTTCTGCATCTGCAGTAGAATATACTGCCACTGTTTTAATACCCATTTCTTTACAGGTTCTAATAACGCGCAGTGCTATTTCGCCTCTATTGGCAACTAATATTTTTTTAAACATAATTCTATTGAGTTTATTCGTTTATTCGTTTATTGGTTTATAGTTCTCTAGTTAAAAAAACTTTGAACTTTAAATTTTAAACTTTAAACTTTAGATTATGATGGATCAACTAAAAATAATGGCTGATCGAATTCTACAGGTGATGAATCGTCTACAAGTACTTTCACGACTTTTCCTGAAACTTCAGATTCTATTTCATTAAATAGTTTCATGGCTTCAATGATACATAAAACATCTCCTTCTTTAATTGTTTGACCTACTTCAACAAAAACTGGTTTGTCTGGTGAGGGTTTACGATATAAGGTTCCAATAATAGGAGATTTTATTGTTATGTATTTAGAGTCTTCATCTGCACTAGGTGCAGCTTGAGGAGCTTCAGCTGTAGGTTGTGCTGCAGGTGCTGGAGCTTGAGCTACTGGTGCGCCGACAGGAATTTGCTGTACATAGGTTGTTGTTTCTTGTTTGTCATCACTTCCTGTTTTGATAGTGATTTTTACATCTTCTGTTTCTAATTTAACTTCACTTGCTCCAGATTTAGCAACAAATTTAATTAAGTTTTGAATGTCCTTTAAATCCATAATTTTAGATATTAAATTTAATTTAGTAGTTAGTTAGGAGTTATAAGCCCATTTTAAATAAATAGAGCCCCAAGTAAATCCACCACCAAAGGCAGCAAAAATTAAATTGTCTCCTTTTTTTAGTTGGGATTCGTAATCGTTTAATAATAAAGGAAGAGTTGCTGATGTGGTATTACCATATTTTTCAATATTCATCATCACTTTTTCTTCCTCTAATTCTATTCTATTAGCCGTTGCATCAATAATGCGTTTGTTAGCTTGATGTGCAACCAACCAAGATACATCTTTAGTTGTTAAGTTATTTCTATCTAATATTTTTACAGCCACATCTGCCATGTTAAAAACAGCATTTTTAAAGACTGTTTTACCATCTTGAAAAACTTGATGTTTATGGTCTTTAATGGCCTCAGGTGTTGAAGGGTAGGAAGAACCACCATAAGTTGCTTGTAAAAATTCTCTTCCCGAACCATCGCTTCTTAAAAATTCATCCTGCAAACCAAGGTCTTCTTCGTTAGGTTCAAATAACACAGCACCACCACCGTCGCCAAAGATGATACAGGTTGCTCTATCTTCGTAATTTATCATGGATGAGTTTTTATCTGCTCCTATTAATAGAACTTTCTTGTATTTACCAGACTCGATATATCTAGCTGCTACAGACATGCCGTATAAAAAACTAGAACAGGCAGCTTCTAAATCGAATGAAAAAGCATTAGTTGCCCCAATTTTAGTAGCTGTATATGCTGATGTAGATGCCGCTTTCATGTCTGGAGTTGCAGTTGCAACAATAACTAACTCAATATCTTTAGGGTTGATACCACTTTTATCAATAAGGTTTTGAGCCGCTTTAATGGCTAAATAAGAAGTGCCTTGACCTTCTTCTTTAAGAATTCTTCTTTCTTTAATTCCTGTTCTTGTAGTTATCCACTCATCATTTGTATCAACCATGTCTTCTAACATTTTATTAGTTAATACATAATCTGGAACATAGCCACCTACAGCTGTAATTGCTGCTGAGATTTTACTCATAATATTTAAAGTTAATTTGACTCAAAATTATTGCGAATTGAATCAAATAATCATGAAATGTATAAAAAGCAATTCATTTTGGTCTAATTTAATGCAAATTAAGTCGTTTTTCACTTCTATAAAAATTTAAAACAAAAAAAACGCTCACAAGTGAGCGTTTTATTATATGCGTGCATAATACTTATGCTAAATTTTCTTCAACTTCTGAGTTATCTATAAGAACTTGTCCTCTATAGTATAATTTACCTTCGTGCCAATGAGCTCTATGGTATAAGTGTGCTTCTCCTGTTGTAGGACACGTAGCAATTTGAGGTGCTGTTGCTTTATAATGTGTTCTTCTTTTATCTCTTCTTTGTTTCGAGATTTTTCTTTTAGGATGTGCCATTTTTTATGTTTATTTATCCGTTAATAGTTTCTTTAATGTATTCCAACGAGGATCTGTTTCCTCTTCAGTTTCTTTGTTTTCTTTAAGCTTTGGGCTTAATTCTTCTAATTTTTTAAGTATGTCTGAATCTAATGTTCCATCTTCAACGCCAGGATGAATCCTTTTGGTTGGTACAGAAAGAACAATTAACTCATAAATATATTGTTGAATATTTAATTCATATTCACCATGTGGTAGAATTAATATATCAATTTCTTCATCATTAAATTCTTCACCAAAATTAACAACTAAATTAAATTGGTTTGAAATGTCTTGATTGTAAGCTTCATTTGTTACATCGCAATTGATGTTAATGGTTCCTGAAATATCAAAATCTAATTCAAGTAAGGTAGTTTTTTTCTCTAAAACTAAATCTACCTTAACAGAAGCATCGTTAAATTCTTCATACTCAAAATGTTCAAAGAACGCATTATCAATTTGATATTCAAAATGATGCTTTCCTAGTTTTAATCCTACAAAGGGAATTGTAAACTCTTTCAATAGCTTCATTATCACATCTAATTTGAGCATGCAAATATAATAAAATATTCTTTAGATAAAACAACTTGTAAACATTTTTTGTTTATATCTTTTTTGGTCTGGTTTTTAAGGGATTTTTGTTCAGTTTTTCATGTTCATTTCTATTTTTGAATATCTGTATGGCTGTAAAAACAGCCTCTTTAAATGAGCATTCATCTGCTTCGCCTTTTCCTGCAATTTCAAAGGCTGTTCCATGGTCTGGAGAGGTTCTTATTTTGTTTAATCCAGCTGTAAAATTAACTCCTTTTCCAAAGGCAAGTGTTTTAAATGGAATTAATCCTTGATCGTGATATGAAGCAATAATAGCATCGAAATTCTTGTAATTTTTAGTACCAAAAAAACTATCTGCAGCATATGGGCCATAAACTAACCTACCTTTATCTCTAATTTCAGTTAACGTTGGTCTTAAAATATCGTCGTCTTCACTTCCAATAACGCCATTGTCTCCAGTGTGAGGATTAATTCCTAAAACGGCGACTTTGGGTCTTCTTATTTTAAAATCTCTTTCAAGAGATTGGTAAATGATGTTTAATTTGTCTTTAATTAACTCTTTAGTTATATGACTCGAAATATCCTTGACTGGTACATGATCTGTTAATAGACCTACTCTTAAATCATCAGACACCATAAACATTAAACTTGTTCCTTCAAGCTCTTGGGCTAAATAATCTGTATGGCCTGGAAATTTAAATACTTCAGATTGTATGTTATGCTTATTTATAGGAGCAGTTACCAATACATCTATCTTGTTTTCTTTTAAAGCTTTAGTTGCTGCTTGTAAAGATTTAATTGCATATTCGCCAATTACAGGATCTTCTTTTCCAAATTCTATATTGAATTTGTCGTTCCAAACATTGAATACATTTAACTTCCCTAGAATTATTTGATTGAAATTGTTGATGCCATTAAAGTTTAATTTAAAATCAAAATGTTTGTTTAAAAAGCTAATGGTTTTAACCGATGCAAAAATTACAGGTGTACAAAATTCTAACATTCTTACATCTTCGAAAGTTTTTAAAACCACTTCTCCACCAATACCATTTAAGTCTCCTATAGATATTCCTACAATTATATTTTCTTCGTTCTTCATTAAATAAGATAACTTTTGTTTGTAATTTTACACCTGCAAATTTAACCAAATATTCGACATATATGTTTACAGGAATCAT
Source organism: Xanthomarina sp. GH4-25 (assembly GCF_045363175.1). Lineage (NCBI taxonomy): Bacteria > Pseudomonadati > Bacteroidota > Flavobacteriia > Flavobacteriales > Flavobacteriaceae > Xanthomarina > Xanthomarina sp. GH4-25. The sequence continues at coordinate 21,175 of NZ_JBJFLO010000004.1, read as the reverse complement.
TGAAAGTGTTGGCGAAGTAAAAGATTTAAAAAAAGAACTCAATAATCTTCACATAACTATCGCTTGTAATTTTACAAATGAGTTAAAAATAGATCAAAGCGTAGCACATAATGGTGTATGTTTAACTGTCGTTAATATTTCTGGTAATCAATATACTGTAACAGCCATTGAAGAAACACTAATCAAAACAAATTTAAGTGACTTAAAGGTTTCTGATTCTGTGAATTTAGAGCGTGCTATGAAACTTGGAGACAGATTGGATGGACATATTGTCCAAGGACATGTAGACCAAACAGCTATTTGTAAAAATATTCAAAACGAAGAAGGTAGTTGGAAATATACTTTTCAATATGATTCTAATCTAAACAACATTACTATTGAAAAAGGATCTATAACTGTAAATGGAGTCAGCCTTACTGTAGTTGATTCTAAAAAAGATATGTTTAGTGTGGCTATTATTCCTTATACTTATGAGCATACAAACTTTAAAAGTTTTAAAATTGGCACAAAAGTAAACTTAGAATTTGATGTTATTGGCAAATATGTAACGCGATTGATGCGTTTAAATTAACGCTTTAATAATTTTTTTACACCTATAAAAATCCCTACAAACAGACCTATTGCAATTCCTCCATCTACAGGTAGTCCTGGTGGTGGTGGTGGCATTGGAGGTGGAGGTGTGCTTTGGGCAACACATACAAAACTTATTAATACAAATAAGATTGAGGCAACCATTTTTTTATTTTGTATCTTCATTTGGTTGTAAATGTATAAAAAAAAGCGACTATTCAAAATAAAAACAACAAAAATTATCCATGAAATGCAAAATTCTTCGATTAAATGCATTTATTTTGGATTATTTACTTACATTGAATTTTAATCAAATATATGTTTTTTGATTTATAACAGTGTATATATTCGTTTATATCACTAAATTAATAGTTATGTTGTTTAATATTAATTTTTAATCTGTTTTTATAAAAAATTAAAAGTAATATTTAAACGAAAATTAATCCGTTTTAGTATTTCTTCTTTAGTTACTAGAATAATTTAAATCATGTTTTGTCTGGAGATTTATAATATTTAAAATCTATCCTGGTTCCTTTTCAGAGCCACTTTCAATTTTAAGCAAACCTCTAAAGGCATCATTTACAGTATTTCCCTCATAAAGTACTTTATAAACTTCTCTAGATATTGGCATATCTACCTTATAATCTTTAGCTAATTCCATGACTACTTTAGCGGTTTTCACACCTTCAGCAACTTCATTCATTTCTTTTATAATTTGTTCCAAACTTTTACCTCGTCCAATTTCAAATCCTACATGGTGATTTCTACTTTTAGAGCTGGAACAAGTTGCTACTAAATCACCCATACCTGCAAGTCCAGAAAAGGTTCTTCTTTTCCCTCCCATGGCTGTTCCTAATCGGGTTAATTCAGATAAACCTCTAGTTATTAATGCAGCTCTTGTATTATCTCCAGCATTTGCTCCATCTCCCATGCCAGTGGCAATGGCCATGATGTTTTTTAATGCACCTCCAAGCTCGCAACCTATAACATCATTATTAGTATATACTCTAAATAAACCTGTGCTAAATACTTGTTGTAATTGTTTGGCTATGGTTTTATCTACCATAGCAATAACTGCAGCTGCAGCTTGACCTGAGTGGATTTCCTTTGCTAAGTTTGGTCCCGTTAATACACCTGCTGGATGACCAGGAAGTTCTTGAGCAATTATCTGAGTCATGCGCATTTTAGTATCTAATTCCAACCCTTTAGATAAACTAACAATGGGAACCCAAGGTCTAATGTGTGGTTTTGCATCTTTTAAAACATCTCGGAAGTGTTGTGAAGGAACTCCCATAACAATCACATCTGCGTGCTTTACTGTTTCTTCAATTGAGCTTGACGCTATTAAGTTCCTATTTAATTTGGCCCCTGGTAAATATTTAGAATTTGTATGTTCTTCGTTTATTTCCTGAACTGTCTTTTCATTTCTAGCCCATAAAATTGTATGATTGTTTTTTGCAGTCAAGGAGGCTACAGTTGTTCCCCAAGATCCACCACCAAGTATTCCTACATTTAATTTCATGCGCTTAATTTTTGAGTTTTTAACTTGTCATATGTAACATCCAGTTCATGTTCTTTATTATCAAAAAAGATTAAGGATGTTTTAAAGATTAATTATCTAATTCGTTTAAGTATAAATTCCTAACATCTTCAATATGTTTATTAATGTGTTTTAGTTTCCAAAGGGATGTGTCTACAGGATCAAGAACGACCACTTCAATATGAGTTGGTTTAAATAAATTTGTTCCTTTTGGCATGGCCATATAGGCATTCTTTATTACTATTGGAATTATAGGTACACCCGCTTGCATGGCTAAATGAAAAGCTCCTTTCTTAAAGGAACCCAGTTCTTTACTCCCACTTCTTGTACCTTCAGGAGCAATGGCTACAGAAACACCACTCTTTAAAGCATCGACTGCAGGTTGCATCGCTTCAATGGCTTTCTCTTTATTGGCACGATCGACATAAATAGCTCCTAAAGCTTTAAAAATAGGTCCAACTGGCGTTCGTTCCAATTCTTTTTTTGCAATACCTGTAAAATCGTGGCGAATTAATTTCATAACAATAAAGAAGTCTGCAGCACTTTGGTGATTAAAACAAAAAACGGCTGGTCTTATTTCTTCTAAATTGTGTTTTCCTTTTACAGCGATTTCTAAACCTGCCATTTTAGATCCTAAATCTCCAATACTAGAAAATGTTGTGTTTGCAGCTTCTTGTTTAGATAGCGTCATAGCTCCTTTTAGTAATCCTTTTACTGCTGAAGGATATATACTAGCAGCAGCCAATGCCGTTCTAAAACCATTAACTACCGGTTTTCCTACAGGTTCTTCAAATCTTAAAATTGGCCAATTATTTTCGAAGGCCATTTGAGATAATCTCTGATCTGGATTTGTAGCTACTGGATTTCCTACAATTTTAAGTAGGGGTAAATCTTCAATACTGTCCGTATAAAAATAACTTTTCGATAAATCTGTCTGATTCTTCTTTGCAAATTTTCTTGCTGCTCTTGCTTTTCCTTCTCCCCAACACATTTCGGAAACACGACCTGTAAATTTGCCGTTTCGTAATTCCATTTCCGTAGCATAAATATCTTTAATTCCTAAGGCTTTTGCAATAGGTTCAATTTGATAGGTGGTGGCTGCTGAAATAATAACCACTTTATGTCCTTTGGCTAAGTGTTTCTCAATTAATTCGCGAGATTCTGGATAGATGGTTTCTTCTAAAAAATCTTCAAAAACTTGTTCTCCTAATTCAGAAAATGCCGATTCGGCAATACCTTTTACACCGAGTGCTGCTATTTTAGTAAGCACTTCAAAATCTCTATTTCCTGCTGCAAATATTAAAGCTGTTGCAAATTGTGTAAGATATTCTTTTGCTGTTGTTTTTCCGCTAAACAAGCGTGTTGTCATGAATTTTTTTGCAGAAAAATCATTGATTAATGTTCTGTCCATATCAAAAAAGGCTGTGATATGTGGTCCTTCTTCGACAATTTCATCCTGATGAATTTCATCCACGCCAGAATCTGGAACAACGACTTGCTCTATTGATTGTTCTTTAATACTTTTTTTGTCTTGAACAATTTCAATTTGTTTTAAATAGAATAAACGCTCAGATAAATCCTCTAGTTGATTTTTCCAGTTCTCTAATCCATTATAATCTAAGTTTTTTTCCAGTGGAACTAAATTTGCATTTTTAGCAAAACGAAGGGCATTAATTAAAAAGGGTTTAGAGACACTATCTAAACGAGTTATTTTAGATTGCCAATGCAGCTCTTTTCCTTTAAACATAGCTAATTCAATGAATTTTTTGTCTGAAAAATCATCATCTGTATCCCAACTATTTAGGGTGTGACAAACGACTTTATCTGCTTCTAAATAAGATAATAGTATGGCTCTAGAAACAAACAAATCTTGTTTTTTTAACAGGGCAGAAATATCTCCTTTTGGATCTGCTAAAACAGTTCTCCAATTAGCATCAAATCGTAATAATTCTGCTTCAATTTCACTACTAAACTTCGGTTTATTGGTGTAGAAAAATTCGAATTTGAATAAATTACGAAGCCTCATAATCTCCTCCCAAAAATTGGTGATTCGATTAGCAGAGGTATCGTCTTTTATTTTTACCAAAGCCATTTCAATAAAAGCCTGGTGGTATAAATGGCCTGAAGCCATATTAGCATAATAGGTAGCTGGCAAATATTCTGTTGAAACTAAGCTGTATTGTGCACGTTGACCTGCTCTACTTTTTTGAACTATTCGCGCTCCTTGCAATAAGTTTAAGGCTTTTTGAATGGTAACACCAATCTTATTACCACGATCTATAAGTACATCTTCTTGTTTTTGACCAATGTAGGTCATTAATTTATTTACCTTAAACTCAATCTCTTTTTTTGTTAAGGCAAAATCATTAAGTAATGTATGGCAAACCAATGAAACTGTGGTTACTGGCGTAATGGCGTTTGCTTTATGAATGAGCTCAAAAGCAAAACGTGGTAATGTGTTTTTATCTGCATAACTATCTTCTTCCATATCTGGAATAATTGCTTGCTGGTCTTCTTCTAATGCAACAGGTTCTCCAAAACGAATAGCAGCACGACCATAATCGTTCCCTAATTTTCTAATGTAGCTAAGTGCTTCTTTAACATTCTCAGACTTTTTTTCTTGTCCTTTCCCTTCTTCTGTCATTTCCTTAACATCCGGAATCAAATCGTAAACAATAGAAACAGGCACATACTTTATTGCTCTAGCACTTTGTAATTCGCCTTCTTTAATATATTTTAAGATCCCCATTTTAGGGTAGATAATTTTTCCGGTTCTAGAACGTGTCCCTTCAATATTCCAGGTAAGGTGATCGCCTTTATCTATGATGGTAGAAATGTAATGACGTAAAGCTGCTTTGTAAATTAAATCGTCTTTAAAACTGCGACGAATAAAAATAAGTCCTGCATTATTTCCTATTTGTTTTAATCCTGGAAACGCCAAATTACTGCCTCCAAATGAATATGGAATTGGCATTCCATATCGTGCTAATGTTGAAATAAGCACTAAAGTGTCTAAATAAGTTTTATGTGTCATGATAAACGCTACAGAGTTTTTCTGCATGAGTTTCATGAGTTTTTTTATGCCTTTAGGGTCTACGTCAATCTTATCGCTATAAGCTCTAGACAAGATATAGTCAAAACTTTTTACAGATACTAATTTTGCCATAGGATGCTGTTGTGCATACAGCTCCTTAATGCAATTAGCGCCTTGCTTTTTAACTTGATCAAGATCCATATCTTGCTCAATAGCAATTTGCTTTAAAGCTTCCTGAAATTTATGATGATCAATAATCTGATCCATAGTTTGTTATTTTATAACTTGTACAATTGGCTTTTTTGTTTTGAAAGCTTTACGTGCTTTATTCCAAAAATTTGGATACAAAAAACGTTCAATATTGGAACCCACATCTCTTATTTTTTTACCTTGTATATTGGCACTCAACATATTGGCTGTGACTAATAAGACACTTACATTGGCTCCCATGCCTGAATGACTTCCAAATACTTCAATATTTTTTATGTTCTTTCTAGAAGTTGCAGCTTCAACACAGTGTTTCCATGGTACTAGACCATCGGTTTTAGTGTAAATACAAGTTACTGGAACATTTGGAATGGGTTCTAGTTCTGCTAAAAATCGTTCGTTACGTTCTTTTAAAGATTTTCCTCTAAAGAATTCTAGCAAACCATAAACAGGTGTTTTCATATCCATAACTCCCCAAATAGGAGAGCCAATCGTTAAAATTTGCTCCACCTGATCTGGATGTCTGTTTGCAATTATTTTAGCAAAAATACCTCCACCACTCCAACCTACGATACTTACTTTTTCTTGATGTTGTTGATAAATGTCGTGTAATTTCTCTTCTAATCTTGGAATATAATGCGCTTTTACCATATTAAAACCAAGCTCCCATTTATAGGTTGTAAACCCCAAGGATTGAAGGTATTTTCTAACAAATGAAGTTGAGAAATCATCTCCTAAATAAGGCGGAATTAACAATACAGGTTTTCCGTTACCTTTAATACGTTTTGGAATAAATGGATAAAAACAATAAATAGAAGACCACTCTAATAATGATCTTGTTTCCATAAACATATTAAACAATGGTGGCAATGGAATTTTTTTATTAATAAGCGTAATCTCCTTTTTAAAACGTTCAACAATAGAATTAGTGTATTTATATTCCTCTTGATTGTGTCCGTTAGAGATAGTTGCTGCAATTTGTTCTAAAATAGTTTCTAAGGTTATATAATTACGATTCGAGCCTAATTCTTCGCAAACTAAAATAGTTTTATCTAAAAGTTGTTCTATGTTTTCGTGTTCATCTTTATCAACGGCATTTATAAGCACTTTTATTTCTTTTTCAAATGGGTGGTCTTTTATTTGTTGACGTACCAGTTTTTTAGCCTCTTTTAATGTCAAGCCATTTAAAACACCTAAAGCAACTGCTAAACGCGAGAAAATTCGATATAAAATTTGAGTTTCTTCCATGTTTTTTTAACCTTTTGTACGTGCATTTAACCAACTTATAATCTCTTGTTTAACAGATTCAGCATTCGTTTCGTTTAACATTTCGTGTCTTCCTCCTTCATATAAATTAAATGTAAAATCATTCATCCCTTGATTTTCATATTGCTTTGCAACACGTTTAACACCTTTACCCATTTCACCAACTGGATCTTTATCTCCTGAAAACATGAGGATTGGTAAATCTTGTGGTGTGGCAGCAAAGGCTTCGGGCTTGTTCAACTTTTTAGAATTCTTGATAATATCTAAAAACACTCCAAGTGAAAAATCTTCGATTCGGTAAGGGTCTTCAGCATAAAGATCTACTTGCTTTTCATCGCTACTTATCCAATCGAATTTTGTTCTATTGGGTTTAAATTTTTTATTGAATTCGCCAAAAAAGAAAGATTTTAAAAATTCATTCCCTCGAGATCTTCCACGAAAAGCCGTAACTGTGGTTGCTGTAACTAGACCAATATTCCCTAAACCTTTTATAAAACTTGCTGTTCCAGATAAGATTAATGCATCTAATTCTTTTCCATATTTAGTGACATACTTTCGGCTAAAAAGAGACCCCATACTATGTCCAAACAAAATAAATTTTGATTTTGGATGTTCAGACTTCATCAGTTCAGACAACAAATGCATATCTTCCACACAATCATCAAAATATTCTTTGCCATCATAATATCCAAATAACTGTTTTATTTCGGCTGTTTTACCATGAGCTCGATGGTCGTTGGCGTAAACCGAATAGCCTTCAGCTTGTAAAAGGTGTGCCATATTATCGTATCTGCCAGCGTGCTCTCCTAATCCATGTGCAATTTGTACTAAACCTTTAAAAGGTTTGTTTGGGTTAGCATCCCATTTATAATAACAAATGGATTCGCCATCTGTAGATTTTAATATGTGTGTTTTATAGTGCATTCTTTATCGTTCTATAAATGCTGTCAGTAATTTTATGAATTTTGTTTTACTTGCTGCAGTCCCTGTTATTTTTATTCGTCCTTGAATTTTTAATTCGTCGATTAACAACTTGCCTTTATATAATGCATATAGATTTTCGTCTTCAATTTCTACCAATAGTTTTGGATTTAAGTTTTTCTTTTTCTTAACTGTTGCAGTATCTTTTGTTAAATCTATTTCCCAACCAACAGTTGTATCTCCTAAACCTACTTGAATTTGATAAATTCCTTTATAACCTTTAAGGTCTTTTTGATTGGCTTTTAAGTATTTTTTTAAGGCTGTAAAAAAGAGTGTGCTTTTACTTTTAATTTTTGTTACTGCTTTCTTGGACGTTTTACTTTTACCAAGATTATTAATGACCTCTTCTAACTCGTTTGCAGATTCTCTAATATATCTTGAAAACACATCTGCATCTGGCATTGTTTTAGCATCTGATGTTGTGGTTATACTTACTTGACCATTATAACTAAAAGCTGCAATTATTAGACCGAAACCATCTACAACAGGGGTTAAACCAAAAATAGAAACCACTTTATGACCATTTAAATACAATAAGCCTCTTGGTCCTGGTACGTTGGTTATGGTGACATTAAAAGGTGGTCTGTGCAAATCTTTAATGTTGTATTTACTATATAAACCAGCTGCTAAATTTGCTAAACCAAAAGGTACAACATCTGCCATTTTAGCTAAGGTTTTTGCTCCCAAAGTATTGTGTCTCGATTTCCCTAACATGGTTTGTTCCTGGATATATTCTAATCGTTCTAAAGGGTCTTCGATATGTGTTGCTAACTGAATCATCATATTAGCAATTTGATTATTCAATTCTGAACTATTTTCTGTTCTAATTGAAATGGGCACATTTGCCACCAAAGGATGTAAAGGCAATTTTTCTTTTTCAGCTAAATAACGACGAATAGCTCCTGCACAAATTACAAGAATAATATCGTTAATACTTCCTCCAACAACTTTTCTAAGTGAGTTAATACGGTCGAAAGATAAAATAGCAGTTCCCCAAGTTCTTTTTGCAGATATTGATCCGTTAAAAATAGTTATTGGTACAGGAAATTTTGTTGAACTAAATTCTTTTTGAATACTTAATTTGCTAGCAGCTTTACTTTTTATAAAACTATAAACGGTTTCACTTACTGTCTTTGGAATTTTAAAGGGATTCTTTAAAAAACCATAACCACTTTTCAGTAATAAGCTTAACTCATCTGGTAATGGCTCTGGATTAAACGCTTTTGGCTTAGAACGCTTTTTTTGTTTCCCGTCTGCATCATTATCATATAAAACTCCTAAGAGGCCAACACCAGAACTTCCATCAATCATTACATGATGGACTTTAGTAACAATAGCAACAGAGCCTTTTGGCACTTGTGCTATTTCGTCTATGCCTTCTATAAAATGAACCGACCATAAAGGTCTTCGTAAATCTAAAGGCGAGCTAAATAAGGTAGACGTTAAATCTCTTAATGTTTTCCAGTTTGAAGGATCTGGTAATTTCATGCGATTTAAATGCAAGTCTAAATCGAAATTTGGATCGTCTACCCAATACGGGTAATCCAAATTCATTGGCACACTAAGTAACCGTTGTCTAAATTTTGGAATTAAATGAAGTTTTGATGCAATAATTTCTTTAAAGTCTTCAAATTTCAAGGAGCCTTCTACAATGTTCAAAGTAGCAACATGCATAGGACTCGTAGGAGATTCTGCATATAAAAAGGCCGCATCGTAGCCTGAAATCTGTTGGATTGAAGCGTCAAATGCATCCTGAACAATATCCTTTAAATCTATTTTCTTTGCCATTAATTGATTGTGTTAATCTGTTCTTTTAATACTTGGTGCTTTTCATCTTTCTTTTGAAAAATAATCATTTTTTTCAAAACATAGGTCTCCTTTTTCAAGCTTTCGCAAGATACAACATTTCTATAAATACTATGCGTGCATAGTATTTTAAATTTACTGTGAAACAATCTCGTTTAAAACACCTATTTATAAGAGTTTATAATTCTCTATTTTTATATTCTTAGCTTGTAAATCGAACATCAAATTAAATAAACCAAAAAACGTTCTGTTCATATAGATAAAATGTCGAGAACCTCGATTGGCATTCATGTTACTTGTTCTAGTACTTTTAAAATAACGTTCGCCTATGGCTGCTATTTTTTCAAAAAAATCTGGATCTGAAAAATCGAATGTTTCTTCACGAAAAGGTTGTGTAAAAAAACTTAAAACATCATGAAACATATGAGTAAAAAATGCGATTTCTTCTTTCGTATCGTCTTCCCTTAAGATTTCTAATTCTAATAATTTATGGTGAAACAATTTAGAATCATCTAAAACATTTATATCAAACAATTCGAAATAAGGTTCGTAAAAATCTTCAGGAATAATTTTCATGCAACCAAAATCTAGTGCAATTAATTGCCCTTGTTCAGATACTAAAAAATTTCCTGGATGCGGATCTGCATGTACTTTTTTAAGGACATGGATTTGATACAAATAAAAATCCCATAATACTTGTCCTAAAGTATTTGCCAGCTCTTGATTTGTATTTATTTTTGAAAATTCTGAAAGATGAATACCCTCCATCCAATCCATAGTTATAATTTGTTCAGAACTTAAATCTGCATAATAGGTTGGAAATAACAAATTAGGAATATGCGAACAAGACGCAACAACTTCTTGGCTTTGTTCAATCTCAAGAATGTAATTTGTCTCTTCTAGTAACTTGCTTTCAACCTCTTTAAAATACACATCAGAATGTTCGCCTTTAATATTGAACATTTTCATAGCAATGGGTTTAACCATGGCCAAATCTGATAAAATACTGTCGGCAACACCTGGGTATTGAATTTTTACTGCCAGTTGTTTTCCATTAAGACTTGCACGATGTACCTGCCCTATACTAGCTGCATTTTTTGCTTCGGAATGAAACGTGTCAAATATCTCATTTGGGAATTTACCAAAAGATTTTTTAAATGTCTTGATTACCAATGGAGCAGATAATGGTGGTACAGAAAATTGCGATAATGAAAATTTTTCTACATAAGCTTGGGGTAAAATATTTTTTTCCATGCTTAGCATTTGCGCTAATTTTAAAGCTGAGCCTTTTAAATCTTTTAAGCTATCGTAAATATCTGTGGCATTAGATTCGTCCAATCTACCTTTGGCATCTGTTTCCGGATTCACCATTTTATCGCCATAATATTTTAAATAATTCACACCAACTTTTGCTCCTGTTTGCACAAGTTTAGAAGCCCGTTGTATTTTAGAAATTGGTATGTTTTTTAGTGTTTTCATAACTGTTATTTCACTTTCTCATTATATAAAAACTTTGCCAGATCTATAATATTATGCAAGGTCTTAGTGTCTAGTAATTCGAAACTTGTATTTAAAGATTTTTCAATAAAAATATCTGTTTTTTCAAAAGCTTCAGAAGTATCATCTAGCCAAAATTTCATGGTTAATAAAAGCTGTATCCATGCAGATTCTTTAATGGTTTTTTTTTGAATAGTTTCAATACTATCTACATTTAAATTAAAAGTGTCTAAATCTAATTCATCAATAAAAGCAGAGAAACTACGCTTTAATTTTGAAAAAACAGCAAGTGCTTTTAGTTGGTTTTCAAAGCCTTTTAAAGTCATTTCTATATACTCTCGATTCAGCGAAAGGTTTTCAAAAAACGTATAATACAGACTCAATAATTTATCCTTCTTGCCAAAACTCGGATATTCTGGACTTTGTTTTAAGATGACTAACGAATTTTCAAAAAGAGCATTAAAAATTGTTTTCTCTAAATCTTTAAACGACGTAAAATGTGTGTAAAATATGGAATCGTCAAAATGGTGAAGTTGAGAAAAGTCTTCAATAGACTCTGGTTTACCATGATGTTCTATCACGTAATCCATATAAAACGTTATAATTTCTGAAGCTGATATGTTTTTTTTCTTTGTCACTTTCAAAATATTTGTCCTAAAATACAAAACGTTTTGGCTTAAACTTAATAAGTACAAAATAAAAAAACCAAGCTACAATGTAGCTTGGTTCAACTAACCAACTTAATAATAATCAAAAAACTTTTACTACGCTATAAGCTTCGTAAACCTTTTTTTACTTAGCAATACATGTTTTTTTATTCCTGTTAAGGTGTCAAAAACAATCTCTTGTTGTGTTGCTGCTAGCTTTAAACTATCTTTTAATGCAATGTTAGCAACTGTTTGCCATTGTTCTGCAACTACGATGCCTTCTGTAACAACTTCTTCTGTTGTATGAAGCGCATAACCATTTGCAGATTTTAATGTGCTTTTTGTTTTATCTAGAGCTTTAATTGCCATTTTCTTTGGCGAATCTAGCATTGTTTTTTTTGTACCCATATTAAATTATATTATACGTTAAATCTAATTATTTTACTACATCAGCTTTTACCTCAGCTACTTTAGCTACAGTTTCAGTTTTAGCTGTAGTTGCTTTAGGAGCTACAGTTGCTTTAGCGGCTTTAGTTGCTTTTACTGCTGTTGTTTTTTTTGCTACAGTAGTTTTTGCTTTTGGAGTCGCTTTTTTAGCAACCTTAGAAGTTGTTGCTTTCTTAGCAACAGCTTTTTTTGGCGCTGCCTTTGCTACTACTTTAGTTGCTTTAGATTTTGTTGTTACTGTTTTCTTTACTGCTGTTTTTTTAGGGGCTTTTTTTACTACCACCTTAGCTTTTGGCGTAGTTTTAGCATCTTCGATTATAGCTTCACCTTTATGAATGATTTTTGAAGCTTGCTCTAATACATCTGCTTTTAATTCATTAAATTTTGCGATTCCTTTAGTTTTAATATCTTCTGTAGTCTTTTCGGCTTTTTGAACCATTGGGTTTTCAGATACTTTTTCTGTAATATCTTCTACTATTCCAACTACTTTTTTGCTTACAGGATTGTTAATTGCCATGTTTTTAGCTTTTTCAACTAATTCAGCATCGTAACCTACCAAAACTTTCATTCTATCTGTTCCTGTTACAAACTGACCTTTAACAGTTTCGGCTGTATCAAAAACCATATTGATTTGTTGCTCTCTTACTTTTTCAGATTTCTTAATTAACTTAGATGCTAATTTTTGCCATTTCTCACCATTTTCTACAGTTGTACTAATTGCAGCCATAGATGCATTGATTAAACTTGTATTTACTTTTTTTGCAACACTTGGCTTCGTACCTTTTTTTGTTGCTTTTTTTGTTTTAGTTGCCATAATATATTGTTGTTATTGTATTATAATTTTAATTCTGGTACAAACATACAATCAGTGAGTTACAAATGAGTTGCACTTGAGTACGAGTCCCTTTAATTTTTAAAAATTACTTAAATTTTGGAATAAATTTTACTACTTTTCCTTTTACTGTATCTAAAGTATTAAATACAATATCTTGATTTTTAGCTGAAGCTTTTAAACCTTTTTTCAAAACTTTATTAGAGAATCCTAAGCTTTTTTCAGTTAACTCAATAGATTTTAAGGCTACCTTTTCGGTTGTGTTTAAGGCTAGATCATTTGCTTTAACTGTTAATCCTAATACTTTCTTTGCAGTTGTATCTATAAGTGTTGCTTGCGTTTTTTTAGTTTTTGTTGCCATAATATAATTGTGTTCAAGTGTTGTTTCTAAATTTATAGTGCAAACGTACAATCAAGCAGTTACAAATGAGTTGCAAAATAAATTGAAGCTGAAAATTGAGGCTAAATATTATGAAATATTTTCAATCTCTTGAAGTAGATTTTTAGTAGCAGGAAGTGGATCGATACCATATTCTTGATCTAAAACATCGGCACATTTTTGATAGGCTTTTATGGCTTGTGGCCTATTGCCTTTTATAATATAAGCTTGCATTTGTAACCTATAAGCGTCTTCCCAAGTGTTATCAATAGCAATAGCACATTGCGCTAGCCGGATACTTTCTAACGGGTTTTCTTGAAGTAGAATTTCTGCAAGAATAACATAAGCTCCTAATATGAGGACTTGTATTTTTTCTCGTTCTTCAGACGACCAATCTTCAAAAATACGATTAGGCAAATACACACCTTGATATAAAGTAATAGCGGATTTATAAGCTTGTTTAGAAATGGCTTGGTCTTCTCCTAGAGCTTCATTTCCAATAATAATATATTGTTCTAAAGCCTCAGCATCAATCCAAACTTTGTTCAAATCTAACTGATAACTCACACCTTGTCTAATTACAAAACTAGGTTCTGTTCTTGATAGTCTTTCAGGTTCTAATACTTTATTCACACCATGCATGGCAACTTTAAAATCCCGATCGTTACCTTCTTCCCAAAGATGATCCATGATTTTTTCTTTATGAAGTGCATGCCGTTGCCTATTAGAAATTAAATACTGTAATAATTGTATGGTTTTATCTCTTCCCCATTGCTTTGAATCGACTTTCTCATTGTTTCGCCACAAATGAAACTGCCCCAAGGTTTGAATACGAATACTCGCTTCTTCCTGAAACTGTTTTAATTCTTGCAGTTTATCTTTTGGATGATTCATTTAGGGCTTACTTCTTTTTAGTAGTACGAGTTGTTTTTGTTGCTTTAACTGGTTTACTCATGGCATCTACTTTAGCGTTTAGTTTTTTTATTTCATCTGCCAAAGAGCTAATGGACTCTTTAATCGTATTAAAATCCGACCTAGATGCATTTCGCCATTGGTCAATTTGTACTTTATCTTTTAAATCCTCTCCTAAATAACTTATTTGATCTTGGAGATTTGCCACTTGTTTTCTAGGGTCTTTAATGGTTTCCATAATGACTTTAGGACCTTCTTTAGCCATTGTTTTCCATAATGAAAAACTCTTTCTAAGTAGGGAATCTTGTATTTCTGGCGATTTATCTTTAGTAGCTTCCATGGTTAAATCTCCCAGTTTTTCTTGAATAAAAACGACGGCATCTTTAAAATCTGAAAAACTTTTATCATCTCCTCCTTGTACATGCGATACTTTTCCTCGCCATTGCACCTTAGACTCACCATCTTCTTCAAAAATAATTTGGTTAAATCGAACCATAAAAGATGCTGTTTGATCTGCTTTCTTAGCCATAATCTGAATGTTTAAATCGGAGACAAATTACAAATCTTTTTTGATAATAAGCACTCATAACACAGAACAATACATTGAATAGATTTAAAAATAGTTTTCTTTGAAAACTTACTATTTTGAAAATATTTTCAGTTCTTTATGTTTTAACCTTTTCAGTAATCAAAACTACTAGGTATTTTCAAAAGAAACTATATGAACAAAAAATATGTCATTGCTTTCGATCAAGGTACCACAAGCACAAGGACCATCATTTTTGATATGCAAGGTGTTATCCAGGGAATTTCTCAAAAAGAATTAACACAATACTATCCAGAATCTGGTTGGGTAGAGCATGACCCAAATCAAATCTATCTGGATCAAAAAGAAACGTTCAAAAAGGTTCTAAATGAAACTGGAATTCACCCAAAAGATATTGCTGCTATTGGGATTACAAATCAGAGAGAAACAACTGTGGTTTGGGATAAAGATACAGGAGAGCCTGTTTACAACGCTATTGTTTGGTTAGATAATCGTACCAAAGATATTTGTAAGACCTTAAAAAATGATGGCTTAGGCACCTATGTTCGTGAGCATACAGGACTGGTCATTGATGCCTATTTTTCTGGCACCAAATTAAAGTGGATTTTAGATCATGTGAAAGATGCAAGAGACAAAGCCGACGCTGGAAAGCTTCTGTTTGGAACTATTGATAGTTGGTTGATTTATAAATTCACTAATGGGAAAAACCATTATACAGATCATACCAATGCGTCTCGAACTATGTTGTACAACATAAAAGACTTGAAATGGGACGATACTTTACTTACAGCCTTAGATATTCCAAAATCGATGTTGCCTGAAGTAAAAACCTCATCCTCCGATTTTGGATATGTAGCATATCAAGATACAAATATTCCCATTTGTGGTGTTTCTGGAGACCAGCAAGCTGCTTTATTTGGGCAAGGAGGATCTATAGAAGGCATAGCAAAAAACACTTATGGCACAGGATGTTTTTTACTTTTAAATAATGGAAAAGATTATGTATCCTCTAAAAATGGATTAATCACAACCCTAGCTTGTAGCTTACCAGACCAAACAAAAAACTATGCTTTAGAAGGCAGTATTTTTATAGGTGGCGCGTCCATACAATGGTTGCGTGATAAAATGTTGTTAATTGAAGAAGCAAAAGACACCGAGTACATTTGCAATAGCATTCCACCATTAAAAGATTTATATGTAGTTCCTGCTTTCTCTGGACTTGGAGCTCCTTACTGGGATGCAAACGCTAAAGGCGCCATTTATGGTATTACGCTAGATATTGGTAAAAACGAAATTATTAAGGCCACACTAGAATCATTAGCGTACCAAACCAAAGATGTTATAAAGGCTATGGAAGAAGATAGTGGAAAACCTCTTAACGCTTTAAAAGTCGATGGTGGAGCAAGTGCTAACAATTACCTGATGCAATTTCAATCAGACCTTTTAAATGTACCTGTTGATAGACCAAAAATGATAGAAATTACTGCTTTAGGAGCCGCCATGCTTGCTGGATTAAAAGCTGGTGTCTGGACAAAACAAGACATAGCATCTATTCGGGAAGTGGACCAAATATTTACACCAAAAATGGATGTAAAAACTAGAACGGAAAAATATACAGGTTGGTTAGATGCTATAAAAAGAACCAAAACAATTAATGAAACTTAACCATTTAATGAAGATTAAACCTTTTTCTATACTTAATAGAGCAGATCAGATTAAAACACTTACTTCCCAAAAATTCGACCTAGTTATTATAGGAGGTGGTGTAACTGGTGCAGGTATTGCATTAGATGCAGCGTCTCGTGGTATGAAAACCTGTTTAATTGAAAAGAATGATTTTGCTTCAGGAACTAGCAATAAATCCACCAAATTGATTCATGGTGGCTTGCGTTATTTAAAACAATTGGAAATTGGTTTGGTCAAAGAATCTGGAAGAGAACGTGCCATAGTACATAAGCTAGCACCACATTTAGTCATTCCAGAAAAAATGCTTTTACCACTTGTAGAAGGTGGTACTTATGGAAAAATGATGACTTCTATAGGATTAAAAGTATACGATTTATTAGCAAGTGTTGAAGGTGACGATAGAAGGAAAATGCTAAACAAAAGAGAGACTTTAGAAAAAGAACCTTTATTGGACACCAAGACTATTCTTGGTAGTGGTTATTATTCTGAATACAGAACAGACGATGCACGTCTTACTATAGAACTTCTAAAAAAAGCAGCTGAATTTGGAGCAACAATTCTAAATTATTGTGAGATGCAAACGTTCGTTTATAATACCAAAAAACGAATTAAAAGTATCGCATGTATCGATCTAAATTCAGATGAAATAATAAACATAAGTTCCAGGAATTTTGTTTCAGCAACTGGTCCTTGGGTAGATGTGTTACGCGAAAAAGATGCTTCCAGAAACAACAAGCATTTGCATCTTACAAAAGGGGTTCATCTAGTGTTTCCTTTTGAAAAATTCCCTTTGAAGCAATCCATCTATTTCGATGTATCTGATGGTCGTATGATTTTTGCAATACCTAGAGGACGTGTAACCTATGTTGGCACGACAGACACAGATTATTTTGGCGATTTAGAACATGTAGTTGCTACTAAAGCAGATGCAACATATTTAATTGATGCTGTAAACGAAGCCTTTCCAAAAGTACAATTAACAAAAGCTGATGTAGAATCTAATTGGGCAGGATTGAGACCTTTAATTCATGAAGATGAAAAAGATCCTTCCGAATTATCTAGAAAAGATGAAATATTTATTTCCAATAGTGGGCTAATTTCTATTGCTGGGGGAAAATTAACGGGTTATAGAAAAATGGCGCATCGTGTTATTGATACAGTCATTAAAACAATGACAACAAAGCAAGCATCTAAATTTAAAGAGTCTTACACTGAAAAAATTGCACTTACAACTCCAACCATAGTTTCCTCGAAAGAAATAAAATCTTATCAAAAAAAATTGCAGCAAAAGCTTAAGAAAGTGGGCATTGAAGATGCTTATTTTTCTTGGTATTTAACATCAACTTATGGCAAACAAGCAGATGTGATATTAAAAAAAATGCCTGATTTTAGAAATAAAAATGCGGAACTACGATTAATAAGATCTGAATTATGGTATGGCATACACCATGAAATGGTCAATAGTTTGGCTGATTTTTTTGTAAGACGTACAGGGAGGTTGTATTTTAATATTTCAAGTATTTCAAAATTTAAAGAAGCAATAATAAAAGATTGTACTAAATATTTAAGTTGGGATGCTACTCGCATTAATAAAGAGAGAATCGATTTAAACATGCTTTTAAAAGATGCCACACATTTTTATAATAAGGAATAAGCTCTTTTGTTCGACCTATGTTCGACCCAAAATTAATTTATGGCAACTGTAAGTATAATTAAGAGAGCTTAGCGATTAAGAGATAATTCATCTCCTATTGCTCTTCGTGTTACAAAAGATAGAAGAAAGAAAATTATTTCTTTAGGATTTTCCTGTCAAGATAATGAATGGAATGACCTTAGGTCTGAGTTTAAAAAAATCATAATAACTATATACAAAGAAATGTGCTTTTAGTTAAATTTAAAAGTAAGGCTTCGGCAATTATTGATGATTTTAAAAGTGATGGTGTTGATTTCACAGTTAATCAATTCGAGAAACGTTATAGTATTAAAATTCTTAAACCAGTAAAGGAAATATTAAGCTATTATTCAAATATTCAGACATCTCCTAACTTTGTCTTTCCAATTTTATAAAAGGAAAATTTATCCCCAAAACAAATACAAAACCGAAAAGCTAAAACACTTAAGAAGTTTAATAAAGACTTAAAAAAAACCTTAACAAACGAAATTAGATTGTTGCAGGATAATAATCCAGATTTGTTTTTGGAAACATTAAGAAAAATATCTCCAGACATTTGGCGTATGTCAGAAAATAAACTTCTAGACATAAATGGAAATAACTAATTTCCCATATAATCTTGCCATTTTATAAGTATGTATTTTTCTATATGATGCTCTTCTCTTTTGAGAAATCCATACTCATATGCAAACAAGTAAACATCACTTTTATTGTTTTTCCAATAATGTGTGAAAAAATTAGGGTTAAATCCTTTGGCTTTTAGAACTTCTGCTCTTACTGTTACCTTACCTCCTTTATTATATTCCTTTAAAATTTTACGGTTTAGCCTCAATTGATTGTCAACTTTATTATAAAACCGTTCTGGTTGTTCTTTTGCTTGCTGGTAATGATAACCACTTTTACATTGTGGGTCACAAAATTTCTTATCGGTTCTACCTACTAATTGCTTATTACAATACAAACATTCTTTTTGAAGTCTCATAAGCTTTAAAATTAAGCGTATTTTATACGTATCCTATTCGAATAAGATACGATTAAATCATTTGTTTCATTTAAATTTAGAAAAAAAACATGGAACTACAGAAAAGTATCACTTTAAAGCATTTACTAATCGACCAAAAAAAATGTATTGGACTTCAATATAATACGAATAAGGTTATAGAGGCTTTAGTCGACACCTTACCAAATGTTTCTTGGAGTAAGGAATTTGCAATGTTCTACGTTTCAAATAATAAAAGCAATCTAGATTTAATTTTTAAAACGTTTTATGGCGTTGCTTGGGTAAATGGCAATTATTTCTTTTCCGAAAAAATAATAAATGCAGATAATCCTGAACTTAATATGGAACGTTATAGAAACAGAAAACCAAAAAAAGGTTTTAAACCTTGTCCTGAAGAATACTTATTAAAGCTTGAACTTAAAAGGTATTCTGAAAACACAGTTCGTAACTACGTGGCATGTTTTGAGGCTTATATTAATTATTATTATGACGAAGAACCAATCACTCTAAATGAAATAGACGTTAGAAAATATTTGCAAAAGCTCATACAGGAAGGGAAATCGAATTCTTATGTAAATTTAGCAGTTAATAGTATAAAATTCTTTTACGAAATTGTTCATGGAATGCCAAATAGGTTTTATTCCATTGAAAGACCAAGAAAAGTAAAACAATTGCCAGAAGTTTTATCTAAAGAAGAGATTATAAAAATTATTAATAACACCAATAACATTAAACACAGATGTATTGTAGGTTTACTCTATTCATCTGGACTTCGAAGGAGTGAGTTATTGAACCTGAATATTACTGATATAGACAGTAAAAGAATGGTTGTAAAAATTAAGAATGCTAAAGGAAATAAAGACCGAATCTCTGTATTAAGCCCAAGTATTTTAAAAGACCTTCAACAATATTATAAAGAATATAGACCTCGTAAATATCTTTTTGAAGGTCAAAAAGGAGATAAATATAGTGTTACCAGCGTTTTAAACATCATTTCTGTAGCCGCAAAAAAAGCAGGTATTTTTAAAAGAGTGACACCACACATGTTAAGACACAGTTTTGCAACTCATTTATTAGAAAACGGTACTGACATTAGACATATTCAACTTTTGCTTGGACATAGTTCTACTAAAACAACAGAAATATATACTCATGTAGCAAATAGATCGTTCATGGAAATTAAAGATTTACTATCTTAGCGTTATAAGATGGATATAGACAATTGTCTTTATCCAATTGTTGGTAGGCATTAAAAAATAAGACATGGAAATAATAAACGACTCTGATTTACGATTCGACCACTCACTTGACTACGTAAAACTGATAATTAAAGAACTCGCTAATAAGCAGAGTTTTGAAAGTGATATTTCGTTTAAGTTCTATTATAGTAAGGGTGACAAGGTTTGTGAAATAAAGAGTGATAAGGATATTTCTATAATTCAGTCCGACTTAGACAGGCGACTTAAAGATTATAACCAGTCAGAAGAAGACGGGTATGAATTATCAGACGAGTTAAAGGCTAAACTAAATGAAAGAGCAGACTTAAAGAAATTGCTAAATGAACACGAAGAATATTTAAAACGTACGAAAGCAATACACGACGCAATTGGCGGTAAAATGGTACTCACAGGACACGCTGAATACGTTGTTAAGCTTCAGACGATTTTGGAGCATGAAACAAATCAGAAAACAAGTCAGCATTTCGCTCAAAATATCCTTTCTCATCAGCTACTTTCTTGAATACCTCCCCTAAAACATATATTGACTGTGTAACATCGCTCATGTATTTACTGTTTTCGACATCATCAAAAAACTCCTTTGGAAGTATATTCCATGTGTAAAGCGAGTAAAGGTCTGCGCTTACGTGATTGCCTGAATGAAACTTAGGATAAAAAAAAGAAAAACGCCTACCAACATTGTGTAAAATGAATTGCTTAAATCTTCTGAAAATGCTCATAACTACCAGTTTTAAAGTTTAGTAGTAAATGCAAAATCAGATTACTAAAAACGCAACTCACTTTACACTTACCGTTGTAAAACATTTGACCAAATCAATGAAAAAAAAATTTCTACCCTTACTTTTTATTATAATTATTAGCTGTGGTGGCGAAAAAATTATGGTAAGGAATGCAACAAAAGGTAATGGTTACAT
>NZ_JBJFLO010000003.1:0-405618 GCF_045363175.1 Xanthomarina sp. GH4-25 | reverse complement strand
AGGTAAAACAAGTTGCAGACAGTCCTAAAATTAATGTCAACCACTTACAAGCTGGAATCTATCTTGTAAAAATATTTACAGACAACGGACAAATTACTAAAAAAATTATTGTTGAATAATTACAACAATTATTATTTAGTCTTTTAATTGCCAAAAAAGCTCAATGTAAAGTTTGAGCTTTTTTTTTATGCTTTTTATTAAAATATACAAGTTGTAACCAAATGTAAAAATCTTCAAATTCTCAAAATGCTTTGTAAGTGTGTGTGTGTGTGTGTAAAGCATTCAAAAACTTAACAAATAATTACATCATTGAAAGTTTATCTTTATAGTCCTTCATAAGTTGATGTCATTTTATTTGATTAATTTTAGATACTAATCGCTAGTATCATTTAAATGAAACGATTTTATATTGCTGTTATATTTTTTTACGGAATAAGCTCTATTACAGCTCAAAACGACAACTTTTATTTCAAACAAATTACAGTAAACGAAGATTTTTCACCAAACAATGTCGTTAGTGTGGCTCAAGATAGTACAGGCTATCTTTGGATTGCTTCAAGAGATGAATTATTGCGTTATGATGGTAGTAGTTTTAAAAGATTCTACAAACAGTTTGACGCGATTACAAAACCCAATATGAAAACTTTGGGCAAAGTGTATATCGATCATGAAAATAATCTTTGGATTATTTCAAAAGATGGCATTTTAGAAAAATTCAATCGTATTTCAGAAATTTTTATTCCTATTAGAAATATAAAACACGCTAGTTCAATATATCAAGATTCAGAAAACGATACTTGGATAGGGACTTATGGGGATGGTCTTTATAAAATAAGTTCAAATAAAAAAGATACAATTCATATTGACAAAAATTTTCAAGATGACATTTATGACATTATTGAGGCAGAAGACAGACATTCCATACTTTTTACTAGTGGAACTCGTATTATCGAAATGGATAAGAAATCCTTAAACTATCGAGTCTTGCCCATAACAGATAAGAATCTATATAAGGGCAGTTTTAATTGTTTGTCCATATCAAAAAAAGGAACTATTTGGGCTGGCTCTTATGACGATGGTTTGTTTTATAAGCCTAAAGGACAACATGAATTTAAACCCTATAAATTACCTAAAAAAAATATAAATACGCCAACAGTTACTATACAAAAACTATTTGTAGATCATTTAGATAGATTATGGATGTCTACGTTTTATAATGGCGTGTTTTTAATTGATAATGAAACAGTAAAACATTTTAATAACAAACAGATTAATACCTCTACTACCATTTTAACTAGTGTATATGAGATTTATCAAGATAAATCTCATGTCATTTGGTTTGGTATTGGAGATGGAAGCTTGAGCTATTATGATGAAAAACTTATAAAGTTTAATAAGCTTGCTGGCAACCCTACTAGTGACAGTGATTTTTTAAGTGAAATTTACGCCATTGAAAAACACAACAACTCTCTGTACTTTGGAGCAGCAAATGGCATAAACATTTATAATTTCGATACTGAAAGCTGGACACATATTAATAAAGAAAACTCTAACTTATCATCAAATGTAGTAACCGATTTTTGTTATATCGATAATGCTATTTGGATTGCCTTAAATAAAGGAGGTTTGAATATATTAAATAAAGATAATACCATTAACACATTTAACACTACAAGCAAAACACCTTTAAATGCTACTACTATTTGGTCAATAATTAAAGATTATAAAAATAGGGTTTGGTTAGGTACCAGAGAAAATGGGCTAATTCAATTTGATAGAAACTTAGGAATCATAAATCAATATAAAAATGTTTTTAAAGATTCAGATAGCCTATTTATTAATAATGGCAGAATTCTTATTGAAGGGAATCAAGGAGATTTGTGGATAGGAACTGAAGCTAATGGTATTTTTAAATATAATCCAGATTCAGGAGAAACTAAAAGTTTTAAAAATGATATTTTAAAAAATCCTATTAGATCGTTATACTACGACAAAGAAAAGAATAGACTTTGGATTGGAAGTTATCAAGGAGGTTTAAGCATTTTAGACATAAATACAGATACACTGTACAGCTATTCGATGAAAGATGGTTTAGCTAGCAACTCAGTTTCAGGCATCTTACCTGGTGTTGAAAATACCATGTGGATTAGTAGCGAGCGAGGTTTGGCTAAAATAGACCTATCCATAGATTTTAAAATAACTGATTTTGTAAATTATAACATACAAAACAACTTACAAAGTTTAATATTTAATGAAGGTGCATGTTATAAAGATGCCAATGGGTTTTTATATTTTGGAGGTATGAATGGTGTGAATTGGTTTAATCCTTCACAAATACGTCAAAACACTTACAAACCCCCTACAGTAATCTCTAAAGTAGAAGTATTTAACAAAGAAGTACCTTTTATTCAAAATCGTACCTTTAAATATTCCGAAAACAACTTGTCTTTTACGTTTTCGGCACTTCAATTTTCATATCCAGAACATAACATGTATAAGTATAGACTTAAAAATCATGATGATACATGGATTGATACAGGAACCAGAAACACAATTAGTTTTGCTAATTTATCTCCTGGAAACTACACATTTCAAGTAAAATCTGCAAATTATGATGGTATCTGGAGTGATACTCCAGTAAGTTATAAGTTTACAATTGCACAACCTTGGTATTTTAACACTTGGGCTAAAAGCATCTATTTACTATTATTCTGTTTAAGCATATACATGATTTATAGATATTTTAAATGGCGTTGGAATATGAAATTAACACTTCAAAATGAGCATGCAGAAACCGAAAGATTAAAAGAATTAAGCGATTTTAAAACGAAAGTTTACACCAATATTGCTCACGAATTCCGTACGCCTTTAACCTTAATTTCTGGTCCTATTGAAAAACGCTTAGAGTCTGTTGACCTTTCCGATACCGATAGATTAGAATTTGGAATGATTCAACGGAATGCCCATAGATTACTTAATTTAATCAATCAGTTATTGGATCTATCAAAAGTTAAAACCAAATATTTAAAGTTAAAAGTAGCTCAAGACAATTTGGGGTTATTTTTAAAATCTTTGGGAGCTTCATTCGAATATCAAGCAGCACAACAAAAAATAGACTACATCTTGACAATCGAAACTTTTAAAGATGCTTGGTTTGACAGAGATGTTATAGAAAAAATAGTTACCAATTTACTCTCCAACGCTTTTAAATATACACCAAAACAAGGTTGCATTCTATTTAAAGCATCAGCAGTAAACAACCACTTGCAAATCCTTGTTGAAAATAATGGCATTCAACTAACAGAAGTACAGTTAGAAAATATCTTTGATCGGTTTTATCAAATTAATGAACAGTCAGAAGGTGTCGGACTTGGTTTATCCTTGGTAAAAGAACTTGTGTCACTTTATAAAGGTACTATTTCAGTTAGCAACACTCAAAACAACAATATCGTTTTTACTGTAACCTTACCATTGTTAAAAACTCATTTCCAAGAAGAAGACATAGTTGAAACAGCTTTAAGTACACAAATAAAATTAGAATCTTTCAATGATAAAAAGACTCAAAAAACTGCAAGTTGGAATCAATTAGAATTACCAATTTTGTTAATTATTGAAGACAATCAAGATATTAGAACCTTTGTAAAATCGGCATTTATTGATAATTTTCAAGTATTTGAAGCTGAAAATGGGAAAACAGGTTTAGAGCTAGCAATAGAAATTATACCAGATATTATAATTTCAGATGTTATGATGCCTTTGGTCGATGGATTTCAATTAACATCGCAATTAAAACAAGATGATAGAACCAGTCACATTCCTATTATATTATTAACAGCTAAAGCCGAAGAAACAGCTAAAACAATTGGTTTAGAAACAGGAGCTGACGATTATATAACCAAGCCCTTTAAGTTAAAGCTTTTAGAAATTAAGGTTAGAAACCTAATGAATTTAAGAGAAAAACTCCAACAACGTTACAGTCAAGAGTTAGTATTAAAACCTAAAGACATGGTTGTTTCAGATTTTGATGGAAAATTCATTAAGAAACTAAAAATGGTTTTAGATGAAAGCCTGACCGAATCATCATTTAGTGTAGAAGATTTTAGTAATGCTTTGCAAATGAGTCGTATGCAGCTTCACCGAAAATTAAAAGCACTTACAGGCTTATCTGCTACAGAATTTATTCGTTCTCAACGTTTAAAACTAGCTGTCACTTTACTTCAAAACAGCGAAGCTAATATATCTGAAATAGGTTATTCTGTAGGATTTAACGATCCGTCATACTTCACCAAATGCTTTAAAGAAGCCTATGGTTGTTCTCCCTCAGAATACACATCAAAATAACCTTAAAACACTAATATTAACTTCTTCCATAACATCTTAAAAACCACAAATTCAACCTATAAATATCAGATGTTACATC
Source organism: Xanthomarina sp. GH4-25 (assembly GCF_045363175.1). Lineage (NCBI taxonomy): Bacteria > Pseudomonadati > Bacteroidota > Flavobacteriia > Flavobacteriales > Flavobacteriaceae > Xanthomarina > Xanthomarina sp. GH4-25. Next base: position 401,198 of record NZ_JBJFLO010000003.1, on the reverse strand, counting down.
TGTTATAGTGTTTGTTACATGTGTTTTACTTCAACTTAACAATAGTTTTTACTTTCACAATCATAGAGTTTTTTACTAATAAATAATTTGTATGAAACATACAAAGTATGAAGCTAATCTTGAAGGTGTTTTAGAAAAAAATATTTTTCTAAATGTGAATCTATTGAAAAAAGGAACCTATAAATTAAATATTGTTCACAAAAAAAAGATCATAAAAAGTATTCATTTTACTAAAGAATAAAAACAAACTAATTCAAATGTATTAATACAAATCCAAAAATCATGAAAATTCCAAAACAAGTATTCTCAGTTATAATTTTATGTCTTTTTATTATCACTTCCTGTTCAAGTGATGATGACAATTCAGATTCTCAACCACCACAACCAACTACCATAGAATTATTAACCTCAGGTAAATGGTATTTCGAATCTAAAACACCTGGCATGTATACATCATGTGAAAAAAAAGGTTACATCCAGTTTAAGACCAATGGTGATCTTATATTAAACTCCTTCGATGATGGCTCTGGTTCTTGCGAATCTTTAGGAGCAGTTACAGCTGCATACACCTTAACAAGTAATGTAAACCTCACACTAGTATTTGGACCAGACAGCCAATCTGCAGTAATAAATTCCATTTCTACAAACGAACTTAAAGTTTCAAATTCTGATACTGGTGAAAATTTAGTTTTTGATAAAACTGAAGGATAATCGTTTTACTAATTGAATTAACAAATTCCAAAAACAAAATCATGAAAACAAAATTTTTAATTTTACTCGCTTTACTTTTTTCAGTAATCAGTTTCGCCCAACAAGGCATCAATTATAAAGCAGTTATTAAGGATAATTCGGGCAATGTAGTTGCCAATCAAACTGTAACCATACAATTTTCAATATTGAAAGGTGCAGAACAAAACAACCAATACACAGAAACGCACAATCCAACAACCGACAACAATGGTATTGTAATAGTAAATATTGGAGAGGGTACTTTAGTTAACGGAAATTATGCAACCATAAATTGGGGAAGCGAGGACCATTTCTTGAAAGTCGAAGTAGATACAGGTTCTGGATTTGAGAACATGGGAACCACAGAATTTAAAGCGGTTCCTTATGCGCTCAATGTTACAGGTTTGGAAGCTATAGATGAAGGGAACGGGAGAGGTTGGCGATTAAAAGGACGTACTCCTAATCTTTATGGCAATATTGGTAATGGAGCCATAGATTTGAGTTTCAGTGGATCGCCCTCATTAACCCATGGTGCAACAGAAAGTTATTCCACCGCCATGGGATATTCTACGGAAGCATCAGAATATGCTTCCACCGCCATGGGATCTCGTTCAAAAGCAACAGAAATTTATTCCACCGCCATGGGATATTTTACGGAAGCATCAGGAATAGCTTCCACCGCCATGGGAAGTGATACAAAGGCTTCTTCGTATGCCTCAACAGCCATAGGAAAGTTTAATATTGGTGGAGGAATAGCTGATGTCTGGCTACCAACAGACCCATTATTTGAAATAGGAAATGGGGATTTTTTAACATCTTCAAACGCATTGACCGTTTTAAAAAATGGCACTATTACAGCACCATCACTAACAAATGCGCTTATTACTTTAGCAGGAAACAAAGCATTAATTACTAAAGAGTACTTTGACGCGAATGAACTAACAAGCATTAACGACTTAACAGATGGCAAATCCGATGCAAATGGTTCGTCCGTATTTCTTGGTCTGGATGCAGGATTAAATGATGATGGTAATAATGGAAATGTAGGCATTGGTTATCAGGCGCTTGCTTCCAACACCACAGGCAGCCAGAATACTGCCAACGGACATGATGCGCTTTCTTCCAACACTACAGGAAATTCCAATACCGCCAACGGACTTGGTGCGCTTTCTTCCAACACTACAGGTGGCTTAAATACTGCCAACGGAAGTTATGCGCTTACTTCCAACACCACAGGTGACTTTAATACTGCCAACGGAGTTAATGTACTTTCTTCCAATACCGCAGGTAATTTTAATATTGGCAACGGATATCGAGCACTTTTCTCCAACACCACAGGTGGCTTTAATACTGCCAACGGGAGTTATGCGCTTAGTTTAAACATCACAGGAAATAATAATACTGCAGTCGGAAATAGATCAGGTTATAATATAAAAGGAAGTGGTAATGTAACCATAGGTAATGACGCGGGGTATTATGAAATCGGGTCTAATACATTATATATTGATAACTCATCTGCCAATGCCAACAATGCACTTATCTATGGTAGGTTTGATACAGATTTCTTACGTTTTAATGCAAATGTTGCAGTAAAGGGAACCCTTAATTTAAACGAAAATACCACAGGCGAAGGTGTTGCTTTAAGGGTTCAAGGTGACGAAGCTTTATGGTATAATGGCACCTATTTTAGTTATGGTTTTGGTGGTTCAGCTAATTTTTTTGCCGATAATGTTGGTATTGGTATTACCAATCCAAATGCACAATTAGATGTCAATGGTAATATAGAATATACAGGTACTTTAACGGATGTGTCCGACAGACGCCTAAAAGAAAACCTTAACCCAATTACTAATGTTTTAGGGCAACTGCAAAATATAAAAGGCTATACCTATAACATGAAAGACGATGTCACAAAAAAACGCGAATATGGCGTTATCGCCCAAGATGTGCAAAAAGTATTCCCAGAAATGGTAAGCATTATAGATGATAAAGACCATTTGGGCGTAAGCTATGTACAACTTATTCCTGTGTTGCTGGAAGCGATTAAGGAGCAGCAAAAAATTATAGACCAACAAAACTCAAAAATCAATGGTTTGTCCGCAGAATTAACAGAAAAGGATATAGCCTTATCCCAATTTGATAAACGTTTAAAACAACTGGAAACACAAATTAAAACTTCAAACCAATGAAACCAACAGTAACATTAATTCTCGCATTACTCATTTCAGCAATAAATTTCGCCCAAAATAGTATAAACTATAAAGCCATAATAAAAGATACTAATGGCAATGTGGTTGCTAACGATTTAATAGTCGTCCAATTTGCAATTCTAAAAGGCTTAGCTCAAACCAACGTCTATCAAGAAACTCAGTCGCCAACTACCAATGCCAATGGAATGATGATTGTAAACATAGGTGAAGGCACGACATCTGATGATTTTTCAGCTATAAATTGGGGCAGCGATGATCATTATTTAAATGTACAAATCAATACAGGTTCTGGGTTGATTGATATGGGCACCACACAATTTATGGCAGTACCATATGCATTATCGTCTGGTGATAATTATTGGTCTAAAAACGGAGAAAAGATCTACACTTTAAACAATAATACGGGAATAGGGATAGATGACCCTCTAGCTAAATTAGATATTTTAGGAGGTAATTGGAATTTGATGCAGGGAACCCAGGGGATTTAAGAATTGGAAATCCTACCAATAACTTCCGAATTGGAATTGCTACAGGTGGTGGCGGAGTTGGGATTACTAGAATGTATACCAATAGCAATTCCTTAATTCTAGGGGTTAATAATGCGCCTGCATTAATGATAGAGCAAAATGGAAGTATTATTGCACCAGCTCTTACTAATACCCTTATTAATGATGCTGGAGATAAGGCTTTGGTAACTAAAGAATATGTTGATGCAAATGCTTCTGCTAATGCATCTGCAGCTAAATTTTATACAAATACACATATTGTAGAATATTCATGTGGTATATAATATAATTTAATATTTGGTTCTACTTGGTTTAATTATGGAGGAGGAGCTTATAACAATTCCACAGGCGAATATACTGTTCCATTTACTGGAGTTTATAATATCTCTACCAATTTACAAATGTGGTTCGGACGTTCTGTAAGTAAAGAAATGGTAATAACCTTTAGAATTTATGTCAATGGGCTAATAAGGGAAAGCAGTTCCTTACAAGGTGGTGCTTTTTATCTTTCAGGATATTCTCATAATTTTGATTATAACAGATATATTACTCTAAATGTAAATAATGTGGTTAGTTTTAGAATCCTTCCATATTGGGGAACAAGTACACCAGCTCCTTCTATTAGTTAATATAGTAGTATTTCTAAAACTAAGGTGTATTGAGCTTTCAAAAACAACCATGCTTATAAATTTGCTTATCAAATAATAATATTGAAAATGCTATTAATTAGGAGAAGGAGAAAAGGCTTTAGAGCTGCTGCTTCTCCTTTTTTAAAACCACTTAATAGTTAGATCTACCATTTTTTGCTTCCAATTGTTATAGGGTGGCTTTAATAAATCCACAGCTCCAATGGTATGTTGTTTTAATAGAGAGCGCTGGTTGGTGAATTCTAAAAACCCAAAATGGCCATGAGATTTACCAATACCGCTATTATTAGAACCTCCAAAAGGAAGGTTGTGATTCAAGTATTGTAATAAGTTATGATTGACACAGGTGCCTCCTGCTCTAGTATTGTTAATAACAAAATTTGTCTGTTTCTTGTTTTTACTATAAATGTAAAGGGCTAAAGGTTTTTCGTTAGAATTGATATAATCTACAGCTTCATTTAGTGTTTTATACGTTTTGATAGGTAGAATAGGCCCAAATATCTCCTCTTTCATTAAGGTGCAATCTTCGGTGAGATTGCTCACTAAAGTAGGTTCCATATACGTGTCTGATTCATTAAAATTCCCACCAGAATCCACAACGGCTCCTTTGGATTTAGCATCTTCTAAAGCATCTACCAACCTTTTAAAATGTTTCTTATTTACAATCCTACAATAGGATTCAGAATCGGAAGCATTTTCGGAATAGTCCTTTATGATTTGGTTTTTAAAACGAGTTATAAATTCATCTTTAATGGTTTCATTAATTAAAACGTAATCTGGAGCAATACAAGTTTGTCCTGCATTGGTGAATTTTCCAAAAATTATTTTCTGAACCGCTTTTTCAAGATGCGCAGAATCATCAATAATGGTGGGCGACTTCCCTCCTAATTCTAAAGTAACTGACGTTAGATGTTCGGAAGCTGCTTTCATTACAATTTTTCCAACGGCTGGAGATCCTGTAAAAAAGATGTGATTAAATGGTAATTTTAATAACTCTTGGGATGTTTCTACCTCCCCTTCAACCAAAGCAATGTCGTTTTCATCAAAAAGATTTGCCACCATTCTTGCCATAACTTTTGATGTATTTGGCGTCATTTCAGAAGGTTTTAAAATAACTGTATTTCCAGCAGCTATGGCAGAAACCAATGGCCCAAAGGTGAGGTTGATGGGATAATTCCATGGGGAAATAATTAAGCAAACTCCTTTCGGCTCGTTTACAATGTAGGACGTGCTTCCTAACATGGCCAAAGGCGTTCCAACTTGCTCTCTTTTTAACCAAGATTTTAAATTTTGTTTTACAAAATTTATCTCATCAATTACTGGGTAAATTTCGGTTAGGTCTGTTTCTAACTGTGGTTTCTTAAAATCTTTAAAAAGAGCTTCCCGAATATCCTGCTTATAGGTAACTTCAAGTGCTTTTTTTAGTTTATTTAATTTATCAATTCGCTGTTTAGATGAGGTATTCCCAATATGAAACTGATTCGCTTTTTGTTTATTAAATAACTCAGAATACTTATTATTTTCAATCATTGTATTACTAATCTGCACGCATTAATTCCCCTCTAGTTTCTTGTTCTTTGAATTTTTGAACGAGTGCTAACGCATCTGGAATCACATCGCTACATAAAATAATAAGCGATCCTTTTACAGCATTATTCACGGCGTAGGTTATCGCTTCTTTCTCTGAAGGTATAATGGTGGTTTTTTTATTTGGATCTTTAGATTGAATCCCATCATTCAAAAGCTTAATAAGCTCTTCTTCGGTTCTTCCACGTAAACGCTTGTCTTGTCTAATAATAATCTCATCAAACATATCTGCTGCAATACTTCCTACTTGATTCGTATCTTCATCTCGTCTATCTCCTACTCCTGCAATAATTCCTACTTTAACAGTTGCTTCTAATTCATCTGTAAAGTTTTTAAGTGCTAGCATTCCTGCAGGATTGTGTGCATAATCTAATAGAATTGTAAAATCTTTAAATTCGAATAAGTTTAAACGTCCTGGAGTTTGCGCTGCTGAAGGAATAAAAGTTTCTAAAGCAGCTTTCATATCTTCAATACTAAAACCTTGAATATTTGCTGTTAATATTGCTGGTAACACATTTTGAATCATGAATTTTGCTTTTCCTCCATAAGTTAACGGAATATCTTCAGCTTTCATGATACGCATTTTCCATTCGCCACGACAAATAGTTACATAACCGTTTTCGTAAACGGCTGTAATGCCTCCAATTCGTTGTAAAGCTTTAATTCTAGGGTTGTTTTCATCCATTGAAAATAAAGCAACATTGCAATTTACCGTTCGACGCATATCGTAAACCAAGTCGTCGTCTGCATTTAAAATAGCATACCCATCAGGCAAAACTGTTTCTGGGATCACACCTTTTACTTTGGCTAATTGTTCCACCGTATGAATGCCTTTTAAACCCAAATGGTCTGCTGCCACATTGGTTACAATACCAATATCGCATTTTTTATATCCAAGTCCGGCTCTTAGAAGTCCCCCTCTGGCACTCTCAAGAACAGCAAAATTTACCGTTGGGTCTTTAAGTACAAATTCGGCACTTGTTGGTCCTGTACAATCGCCAGTCATTAATAATCTGTTTTGAATATACACGCCATCACTCGTGGTATAACCAACACGATAGCCATTCATTTTCGCCATGTGAGCAATCAGTCTGGTGGTGGTGGTTTTTCCATTTGTTCCAGAAATAGCAACTATTGGAATACGACCCGTATTTCCTTTTGGGAATAACTTATCGATTACGTGTCCTGCTACATTTCTTGGCAACCCTTTGGTTGGTGCTAAGTGCATTCTAAATCCAGGTCCAGCATTTACCTCTAAAACGGCGCCTCCTGTTTCGGATAAAGGTTTCGAAATATCTGTTGTTGCAATATCAATACCACAAATATCTAAATCAATAATTTTAGAAATACGTTCTGCCATAGAGATATTTGCTGGATGCACAATATCTGTTACATCTTCAGCTGTACCCCCAGTACTTAAGTTGGCCGTATCCTTTAAAAGTAGCATTTCGTCTTTAGGGATAACAGATTCTAAAGTGTAACCTGCTTCTTTAATAATAGAAAGGGTTAATTCATTTATTGTTATTTGGGTCAACACATTTTCATGTCCATAACCACGTCTTGGATCTTTATTGACTTCATCTACTAATTCTTGTACTGTCGATTTTCCATCACCAATAACATGTGCTGGCGTACGTTTTGCAGCTGCAACCAATCTATTATTAATGACTAATAAACGATAATCATCACCTTTAATAAATTTTTCAACAATGATGGCGCCACTACGTGAACTTTCTTTGGCATGATTAAAAGCTTCTAAAGCCTCCTCATAATTTTGAATATCGACCGTTATACCTCGACCATGATTTCCATCTACAGGTTTAATAACCAACGGAAAACCAACATATCTACAAGCTTCTTCTAAGCTGCGTTCACGACGAATAATATCTCCTTTTGGAACTTCAACTTCAGCTTGTTCCAAAAGGTATTTAGTATCTTCTTTATCGCAAGCTATTTCCACACCAATACTACTAGTTTCACTAGTTACCGTTGCTTGAATACGTTTCTGATTGGCGCCATAACCTAATTGACAAAGCGAATATTTATTTAAACGAATCCAAGGTATGCCTCTTGCTTCTGCTTCTTCCACTATAGAACCAGTACTTGGTCCTAAACGGGAATCTTCACGAAGTTCACGCATTTTTTGGATATCATCGGTCATATCATAATCTTCACCAGCAATTAAAGCCTCACAAATATCCACAGAAACTTTAGCTGCATAACGCCCAACAGATTCTTCCATATATGCAAACACCACATTGTAAACGCCTTCTTCTCCATAACCACGGGTTCTTCCAAAACCAACATCCATTCCTGCAAGGGTCTGTATTTCTAAAGCAATATGTTCTATTATATGCCCCATCCAGGTACCTTCTTCCACACGTTGAAAAAATCCTCCAGGCTCTCCAACCGAACATCGATGTTCGAACATAGTTGGAAACATGTTTTTTAATCTATCGTAAAATCCGTCAATTTTATTAGATGGCAATGCTTCCATCTCTTCCAAGTCGAGAACCATAACTATTAATTTATGACGTCTTATTGACCAATAATTTGGCCCTCTCATGGCATTAATTTCTCTTATTTTCATAAAATTTTAGGATTTTGCTAATTAAAAATGAATTATTGTAAATATACAGAAATGATTGAAAAAAAAAAGTCATCTTATATTGTTTTAAAGAAGATAAAAAATAATCCAACACTTGAATCAATAGTAATCTCGTTTCAAGCATTGCATTTGTCTTAAACACATTAATAAAAAGTGTCTTTTAAATAAAAAATTATTGCCCACCAAACACAGCTATTCCATCTTTTTGAAGCACATAACCTTTCCAGCTTATAAGTATAAAGCCCTTGTTTGCCCAATTCCCTTCATTGGTTTTGGCCAATACCAACCCCTTGTCTTTCTTTGGAAGAAAAATCTCTGCTTTACTTTTATCTTGGCTGAAAAGAAGGTAGGTTATATCACCTTCAGTTGTAGCCCCATCTTTTAACGGATTCAGTTTTATGTTTAAATCAGTTAAATCCAAACATGTTTGTTTGATTTGGGAAAAAGATTTCCCGTTTTCAAAAAAACACAGTGCTCTTCACTGCTCACAATCTGTTTTAGTCAATGGCATAGTGGACGAATAGTTAACCGAATTGACATCCTTGAATGTTGTTCCGTCTTCATTCATTTCTCCATAGCCTTCAACTAACTGATTGTCCTTGAGCATAAAAGCAACTTGCCTGGCACTTTCAACACCTTCCGATTGAAATGTATACGTTCCAATAAGTTTCCCATCGTTGAACTCTCCTTTAAAAGTTCCTGTATTCTTATCCTTTTCGGCGAATTCATAGGTTAGATTCCCTTCTACTGGGTTATCTGAACTTGTAATTTCAATATTAACCATACTGCCATTTTCATTGTATGTGTAACAGCCTTTCTCAAGTGTTGGAGCTGTAACAACTACTTCTTCCACAACTTCCTCTTCAATAACTTCATCTGGTTTTTCTTCCTTGTTTTTACAGTTGAAAAAAGCCACAGCTACGAAAGTTAGCAAAACTATTTTTTTGCTTGCTGAAATAAAATACGAATTTTTTGAATTTGAATGTGTCATTATTTATAGTGTTTAATTGTTAATCTACTTTTTTAAATACGGTCAATATCCCAGAAGGGCTAGACAGGGTTAATCTATTATTTTCAATGGAATAGCTGATACTACTTTGAAGCGCTTTTAAAAATTCAGCTTCTTTGTTGTTTGGTTCACATAGCATTTTTGTTGTGGCTATTTTGGTAAACCGAAGCAGGTCTTTTTCAAAGAAAATTTTGCCGTTCATTCTATTGCAACCTGCAAAACCCATAAATTTATTATCGGCTGCATGGATTTCCATAGATGGGAATTCTTTTGGGAAATCCTCCTTGGTTATAGTTTTACCATTTAGAGTTTCTAGCACCCAAATATCGTGTAATCTATAATCGGTCATATAACGACCACAGCCTTCCAGCTTTTGAAATTCTGTTTCAATACCTTTTTTGTATTCAATCGTTACAGAATAAGGGGATACTTTTCCAGACATGGCATTGGTGCAATCCATTTGCGAAATTTGAATGGTCATTTTAGTGGACTCTGTTTCAATTTTGTAAAGTTTCACATTGGAATCCTGTGCCAAAATGGGTTCTACATGTGACATTTTAATAGAATCTATAGGTGTTTTAAAAACAATCTGTTTCTCGCTAACCTCTAAATTCCAGAATGGTTCTGTACCACTTGCGCTAAAATAAGCTGTGTTGGTATCTTCAAATATTTCAGAATTAATTGCATCAGATTGTTCTGTGATTTCTGACTCGTTGTTCTGTACAGCTTCCTGTTTCTTATTGGAATTGTTGCATGCAGAAAACATAAAAAAGCCTGCAAGAATAAAACAATATAGAGTTCTCATTATTTTTGTGTTTTTTTAAAACGCATCATTGGCACGTCTTCAATCATGAGGTTTAGTTTTCCATCAGCATCAAAATCGTAGGCGTTTATTTTTTTCATCATGGCAAGAAATTGGGGTTCGCCTTCACCACAAAACATCATGGTTGTTGGTCCTGGTTCGCCAAAGGAAATGGAATTTCCTTCTAAAGTGTATTTAGCAGAATAACCGTTACAACTATTGTTCCCACTAACTTCAGAAGTTTCTTTGTTAAATGTTAGTTCTGGTTTTTTGTCTGGAAAAAGTCCATCGAATGCAATACGTGGGCCAGACATGTATTCCAATTGCCAAGTGTTGCCATACAGTTGGTCAATGCTAGCCTTTTCTTTTTTAGAGCCACAAGCAGAAATAAGAGAAAGAAAAAGTAAGAATAAAATAGATTGAATTTTCATATTAATAGGTTTATGGTTTATGTTAATTAAAAATTGTACTAATAGATAAAATACAATCAACAGAATCAGTAAAAACAGATAATGAAGTCTGTTATTAGTTTAAATATAATAAAAAAACAGGATACTATTTAGAGAACGATATTCAAAATCAATTCCGTATTTAAATACAGAGATTAAACAGGATAAATATATTTTTTTAAGGAAATAAGTTTATTTTTGTTCCCGAAAATTAATAGCATATTATGAGTCAATCTGAAATAAAAGGAACACTTATTCCTATTGGTGGCAATGAAGATAAAGGTATGGGGAGTGACGAAAAACACACCTTAGAATTTATTGATGAAGGCATTTTATATCATGTCGTTAGAGAAGCTGGAGGTGTAGACGCTAATATTGTTGTTATTCCAACAGCATCGAGTATTCCAATAGAGGTTGGAGAAAACTATATGACGGCATTTACAACATTAGGATGCAAAAATGTGACTGTTTTAAATATTAGAAGTGTCAAAGATTCTGAAAAAGCTGAATCTATTCAACTTGTAAAAGATGCCGATTGTATCATGTTTTCTGGAGGTGATCAATCTAAAATTAAAAATAGAATTGGTGGCACAACCATTCATCAAATCTTATTAGACAGGTATAAAAATGAAGAAGGCTTTGTAATTGCTGGTACCAGTGCAGGTGCTATGGCCATGACCAATGAAATGATTGCTGGAGGAAGCCCTAAAGATGCTTTTGTAAAAGGCTCTGTGACTATGTATAACGGTTTAGGACTCATTCCTGAATTAATTATTGACACCCATTTTATTCAAAGAGGACGTTTTGGACGTGTATCTCAAGCTGTTTCTAAATTCCCAAACCTTGTTGGTTTTGGTCTTGCTGAAGACACTGGAATGATTATTAAAAACGGGAATAACTGTACAGTAATAGGCTCTGGAATGGTCATTGTTTTTGATGGTCATAAACTCACGCATAACAATGAAAAAGTACTAGAAGAAGGAACGCCAATGACAATGGTAAATTTGATTGTCAATATATTAACAAATGGCGATCTTTATGATATTAAGAACAGACGGGTAAGCGCCTTACCAATTGAGGCTGATTTTATTTAGTATTCCCACGAAGTCAGGAATTTTATATATTTTTATGTTTATTATTTTGGGCGTTACCTAAAGGTCGGGTTTTCCACTATATCTTTTTTAGCTATTCTCGATATATTTTTCTCATGCGTCAAAAAACCCTCGAACAGACTTAAAAAGGCTAAGACTATCGATAGATAGGCGAACTTCAATCCCTAACGCGAGAATCGAAATAGATTTAATAGATATAGTTCAGATTCATGAGACCCCTGTATTCAAAGGGATTTGTTACTTATAAATAGATATCTCCTCGGTTCCCATAGACGATTTACTTGCACGATACATGCCTTCAGTATTAAATGGCATTGCTATATGTCCTTGAGAATCAACAGCAACTAAACCACCATCTCCTCCAATTTCCAATATGCGTTTGTTTATCACTTCGTTTGAAGCATCAGCTAAACTCATATTTTTATGTTCCATCAAGCAAGCCACATCGTAAGCCACAACGCCACGAATAAAAAACTCCCCACTTCCGGTACAAGAAATAGCACAGGTTTTATTATTAGCATAATTTCCTGCTCCAACCATGGGAGAATCGCCTACGCGTCCCCATTTTTTATTGGTCATGCCTCCTGTAGAAGTTGCTGCAGCAATATTACCATCTTGGTCGCAAGCTACAGCTCCAACAGTTCCAAATTTTGAATCTTTCTTTTTAGCATGATCTAATTGAAAACTATCAGTATCTTTTATCTCTAACCATTGGTTGTGTCTAAACGCATCATAAAAATAAGAGGCATCTTCAAGTTTATAGCTTAACTCTTTTGCAAACTGCATAGCGCCATCGCCAGCTAAAAATACATGCTCGCTCTTTTCCATAACATCTCTAGCCAAACTAATTGGGTTTTTAATTCCCGTAATTAAAGACACAGCCCCAGCATTTAAGGTTTTTCCCTCCATAATACAAGCATCCATTTCATGAGATTCTGTAGCAGTAAAAACAGATCCTTTTCCAGCATTAAACAAAGGAGAATCTTCTAAAACGGTTACTGCTTTTTCTACAGCATCAACAGCAGAACCTCCATTTTCTAGCAAATAATAACCAGCATCAAGCGCCTCTTTTAAAGCTTGTTTATATTTAGATTCTAATTCTGGAGTCATCATCCCTTTTACTAAAGTTCCAGCTCCTCCATGAATGGCAATTGAAAATGTATTCATCTGTAATTTTTTAACTCCCGAAAAATACAAATTGCAAATCAAATGTCATTCATAAAAGCATAAGTTTTTGTAGCTTTGAGATTCTTACAAAAACAATCCAATGTCAGATCAAAAACGCCTTTTTCTAGTCGATGCTTACGCCCTTATTTTTCGTGGCTATTACGCTTTTATAAAAAACCCAAGAATCAACTCTAAAGGCGAAGACACGTCAGCAATCATGGGATTTATGAACTCCCTTTTGGATGTCATTAAACGCGAACGACCAGATCATCTGGCTGTTTGTTTTGATAAAGGTGGTAGTGTCGATCGCGTAGAAATGTTTGAAGCTTATAAAGCTAATAGAGATGAAACTCCCGAAGGCATTAAAACGGCTGTGCCGTATATCTGTGAGATTTTAAAAGCCATGCACATTCCTATTATGGTAAAAGATGGATACGAAGCAGACGATGTGATTGGCACCTTGGCTAAAAAAGCCGAAAAACAAGGCTATAAAACCTTTATGGTCACGCCAGATAAAGATTTTGCACAACTGGTTTCAGAAAATATTTTCATGTACAGACCTGTCTTTGGAGGTGGTTATGAAACTTGGGGCATTCCAGAAGTACAAAAGAAATTTGAAGTGACAGATCCTTTGCAAGTCATTGACTTTTTGGGTATGATGGGAGATGCAAGTGATAATATTCCAGGTCTTCCAGGTGTTGGCGAAAAAACAGCGAAAAAATTTATAGCTCAGTTTGGTAGTATGGAAGGCTTATTGGCCAATACCGATCAGCTTAAAGGCAAGATGAAAGAAAAAGTGGAAGCCAATGGCGAATTAGGCTTACTCTCAAAACAACTAGCCACCATTATGCTAGATGTTCCTGTGGAATTTGATGCCAAAGATTTTGAAATGTCTGAGCCAGACATTCCTAAAGTCACAGAAATTTTTCAAGAATTAGAGTTTAGAAGACTCATAGATAATTTCTTAAAAACATTTGCTTCAGAAGCCCAACCAGCAACAAACAACACACCTGCTACTCCTGAAAAAGCAGCAGTAAAAGCAACACCTAAAGAACAAGCTTCAGCAGGCGCTGGACAGTTTTCGTTGTTTGGAGGTAACCCTTCAACAGAGCCTGAATCCATTTCTGAGCATGCACGTAAAACTGCTGAAAACACCTCACATTTTTACCAAAGTGTGGCTTCTGGAATGGCAACCAAATTATTCGTAAAAAACCTCATGAATCAAACATCTGTTTGTTTTGATACTGAAACAACAGGCTTAAATCCATTAACAGCAGAATTGGTTGGTATTGCTTTTTCTTGGGAAGCTGGCAAAGGCTTTTATGTGCCTTTTCCTGAAGATAAAGCCGAAGCTCAAGAACTCATTGAAATCTTAAGACCGTTTTTCGAAAGTGAAACCATTCAAAAAATTGGTCAGAATTTAAAATACGATATTAAAGTCCTTAGAAAATATAACATCAAAGTAAAAGGCAAGTTGTTCGACACCATGTTATCGCATTATTTAATTAATCCAGATATGCGACATAATATGGATGTGTTAGCAGAAACCTATTTGAATTACACTCCTATTTCCATAACAGAACTTCTTGGTAAAAAAGGGAAGAATCAGTTATCGATGCGAGACGTTCCGTTAGAAAAACAAACAGAATATGCTGTTGAAGATGCTGACATAACATTACAGCTAAAAGAACATTTTGAAAAAGAATTAGGCGAAGCCAACACACAAAAATTATTCGATGAGATTGAAATCCCACTACTTCGTGTGCTGGCAGATATGGAATTAGAAGGCATTAATTTGGATACAGCGTTTTTAAATTCCCTTTCGGAAGATTTAAATAATGACATCGCTAATCTTGAAAAGCGTATTTACGAAGCAGCAGGCGAAGCATTCAACATTGCCTCACCAAAGCAATTGGGGATCATTCTTTTTGAAAAATTAAAGTTGGTTGATAAGCCTAAAAAAACCAAAACCGGACAGTATGCAACCTCTGAAGATATTTTATCTTATTTAGCAAAAGACCATGAGATTATTCAGAATATTTTGGATTATCGTGGACTTGCCAAACTAAAAAGCACTTATGTGGATGCTTTACCTCTTCAGGTTGAAGCAAGCACAGGACGCGTTCATACAGATTACATGCAAACCGTTGCTGCCACAGGACGTTTAAGTAGTAATAATCCAAATTTACAAAACATTCCCATTCGTACCGAACGTGGCAGACAGGTTAGAAAAGCCTTTGTACCAAGAAACGAAGATTACACCTTATTAGCTGCCGATTATTCTCAAATTGAATTACGTATTATTGCTGCTTTAAGTGAAGAAGAAACCATGATTGAAGCCTTTAAAAATGGCGAAGACATTCATGCATCCACGGCTTCTAAAGTCTTTAATGTGCCATTGGCTAAAGTCACCAGAGAACAACGTAGCAATGCGAAAACCGTGAATTTTGGAATTATCTATGGCGTGTCTGCTTTTGGTTTGAGCAACCAAACCGATTTATCTCGTAATGAATCTAAAGAGCTTATTGATACCTATTATAAAAACTATCCTAAGTTGCGTAATTATATGAGTGAGTTGGTAGATTTTGCTCGCGACCATGGCTATGTGCAAACCGTTTTAGGCAGACGCCGTTATTTAAAAGACATCAATTCCAGAAACGCAGTTGTTCGTGGTGCTGCCGAACGAAATGCTGTAAACGCGCCTATTCAAGGATCTGCTGCCGACATTATTAAGATTGCCATGATTAACATTTATAAGAAACTCCAGGAGGGCAATTATAAAACCAAAATGCTCTTACAAGTGCATGATGAATTGGTTTTTGATGTTTACAAACCAGAATTGGAAGCCATGAAAACGCTTATTAAAACCGAAATGGAAAATGCTTTTACATTAAAAGTGCCTTTAGATGTGGAATTGGATATTGGTGATAATTGGTTGGAGGCGCATTAGGGAAAATATTATTGATGTGGGAAACCGTAAACCAATATTAATCAATTCGTTTAATTTTAAAGATGAACAAATAAATTTATTAATAGTATAACTATGAAAAGAAATTTATATACTAAAGAAGAAATTATTCTTTGTACTTATATCGCTAGATTTGGACGATCTAAATTTGATGAAAGTGATATACACAAATTGAAAGAAAGGTCTATATCGTCAATTAAAATGAAAGTTCAAAACATTGCGTCTATGTTAGTCGAAAATGGTTTTGAAATTGATTCAGAAGTATCAATACTAACTGGAAAACCACATGGCAAAAAAGGAAGACGGACAAATTGGGATATTGTTGAAGCTCTAGCAGCAACTAATAAAATTGATTTATTTAATTTATGTTCCAAGATTATTTAGTAAAAAATTAGTAGAACTACTTATTGCATCGAACTTAGACTTTTGCTAAGTTTGGAAACATTTAATATCAAATATGTCAAAATTAAAATTTATAGATTTGTTTTCTGGTGCAGGAGGCTTATCAGAGGGATTTATGAGAGCTGGTTTCAGCCCAATTGCCCATGTTGAAATGAATAAAGATGCTTGTGACACTTTAAAAACAAGAACCGCTTACCATCATCTTAAAGATAATAACTGCATAAATATATATCACCAATACCTAAAAAAAGAAATATCCAGAGAAGAGTTTTGGAATTCAGTACCTATCAATCTAATTGATTCAGTAATCAATACTGAAATTTCAAAGAAAACCCTTAACCCTTTATTTGCACAAATAGACTCTTCACTAGAAGGT
This sequence comes from Xanthomarina sp. GH4-25, assembly GCF_045363175.1. Classification (NCBI taxonomy): domain Bacteria; kingdom Pseudomonadati; phylum Bacteroidota; class Flavobacteriia; order Flavobacteriales; family Flavobacteriaceae; genus Xanthomarina; species Xanthomarina sp. GH4-25. The sequence goes on along the minus strand of NZ_JBJFLO010000003.1, from coordinate 384,626 downwards.
GAAAAAGTAGATTTAATTATTGGTGGTCCTCCTTGTCAGGCTTATTCAATAGTAGGAAGAGCTAGAGACCCAAAAGGAATGGTGGATGACCCAAGAAACCATCTTTACAAACATTATGTAGGGTTTTTAAAAAAATATAACCCGAAAATGTTTGTGTTTGAAAATGTTCCTGGAATTCTATCTGCCAGTAATGGCTCTTTTTTAAAAAAAATATTCAATGCAATTGATAGAGCAGGTTATAATATAGAAATCCCCTCAACCAAACATCTTAACTCGAAAAACTTCAATGTTCTACAAGACAGAAAAAGAGTTATAATGATAGGCTGGAAAAAGGGCTCTAAATACAAATATCCAGATTTTGAAGAAAGGCCAGTCCAATATAACTTAGGAAAAAGTTTGTTTTCTGATTTACCAAAATTAAAACATGGAGAAGGTTCATTGGGTATTGTCAAATATGCTAAACCAATAACTGATTACTTACAAGAAACAGGTATTAGGAATGGAATTGATTTTACCACTCAGCATATTGCTAGACCACATAATGAAACAGATTTAGAAATTTATAGAATAGCAGTCAATTTGCTTCTCAAAAAAGGCAAGAGATTAAATTATGCTGACTTACCTAAAAGATTAATTAAGCATAAAAACACAACGTCCTTTACAAACAGATTCCAAGTAGTAAACCCTAATGGCATTTCAAATACTGTAGTTGCTCATATTGCTATGGATGGTCACTATTATATTCACCCTGACGTTAAACAGAATAGATCTATATCACTAAGAGAAGCTGCCAGACTTCAATCATTTCCAGATGATTTCTTTTTTGAAGGCAGTAGGACAGCAGCTTTCAAACAAATTGGAAATGCAGTTCCTCCTTTAATGGCAGAAGGCATAGCTCACAAAATCAAAGAAATGTTCTAATATGGATGAATATAGAGCTGAAAATGCAAGACCTAACCCAAAATCAACTATAAATTCTTATAGAAGTTTTGGCTATAATTTATCTACAGCTATAGCAGATATTGTTGACAACAGTATTTCAGCTAATGCTTCTATAATAGAAGTTGACTATAAATGGGATGGAGAAAAATCATTCATATCAATTGTTGACAATGGAAATGGAATGAACTTAGAAGAGCTTATTGAAGCTATGACTCCGGGCAGTAAAGACCCAGAAGAAATTAGAAATAAAAATGATTTAGGTAGATTTGGTATGGGGCTAAAAACTGCTTCATTCTCTCAATGCAAAAGACTTACTGTTATAACTAAAAAGAAAGGTTACAAAACAATAAAACGATGCTGGGATATTGATTACATCAATCAAATTGAAGAATGGGTTTTATTAGACTATATTTCAGATTCAAGTTTTATAGAACTCTTAGATAAGTTTGATTCAGGCACTATAGTATTATGGCAAAATCTAGATAGAATTGTTGGAAATGCTCAAAAAAACAATGAGAGTGTAAAAAATGCTTTTTACAATGAGATGTCTATTGTTAAAGAACACCTTGGACATGTATTTCATAGGTTCATTGAAAACTCTAGAGTCACAATAAACTCAAATTCATATACTATTGAGCCTTGGAATCCATTCCTATATAATCTCACTACCAAACCAGAAATGGGTCAGCCTGAAAAATTAAATAATAATGTTGAAGTAACTTATTATATACTTCCTCATATGTCACGGATTTCACAAAATGAATACGAAAAATCTGGAGGACCTTTAGGCTGGTTTAATCAACAGGGATTTTATATCTATAGAGGAGATAGACTTTTAGTTTCTGGAGATTGGTTAGGTCTTGAAAAGAAAAGAGACTATTCCAAGCTAGCCAGAATTGCTGTTAACTTTCCAAATACAGGGGATTTTGATTGGAATTTAGATATTAAAAAATCTACAGCAACCCCACCAATTGAGATTCGTAGAGAATTATCTCGAATAGCTAAAATTACAATTAAAAAATCTGCAAAGATTTATAATTGGAGAGGTCAAAAATCTATATCCCAAATTAGTAATGGGAATAACTTTGAAAAACTCTGGATAGATTCAACAAATAGGGAAGGAATAAAAAAGTATCAAATTAATAGAAAACACCCAATAATTGCTCAAGCTCTAAAGATTGAGAGCTCAAAAAAAATATTTTCAAAAACACTTAAACTAATTGAAAGTAATATACCAATTGAGCTTATTCTTTACAATCAAAATGAAGACCCTTCTCATCACGAATTAGAGAAAATATCTGAGACACCAGATGATGCATTAATCCAATTAGCTATTGACTTATTTAAAATAAATATAGAAAATGGCATACCTGAATCATTAGCAAGACAACAGATAATGAACTCTGTTCCATTTAACCTTTTCCCACTAATAAATGACTATCTAAAATGAATAATATAAACGAAACTGCCAGAATGATAGCTCATTCTTTATTAGACCATGAGAAAAAAAATGGCGAAATAACAGAAGAAGTAATTCTTTCAATCATTGAAAAAGTATCTGCAATAGACATCATACCAAATCAACAAATAAACAAAGAAGATTTATTTGAAGTTTTAATGTCTGATTTAAGTATTGGACAAGGCTCAATTACATCTATGACAAATGATATTGAACCGTGGCTAAATGAAGAAAAGGTAAATATTGATTTTGAACTTTGGAATAGATATAAACTATATCTAAAAGAAAAAGACAAATCTTTCCCAATACCATCACTAGATGATTTTACTGATAAAATTTTAGATAAATGTGTTAACCCTAAACAAAAAGGGTCTTGGGATAGAAGAGGTATGGTAGTAGGGCATGTACAATCTGGAAAAACATCAAACTATGTAGGATTAATTAATAAAGCTACTGATGCAGGTTATAAATTAATAATAGTTATTGCTGGAACAATAAGCTCTCTTAGAAGACAAACTCAGGAAAGAATTGATTCTGGATATATTGGTAGAAATAGTTCTCTGTATTTAAGAAATAAAGGAGAAAATAGAATTAAAGGTGTTGGAAAATATAAAGTTAAAACTGATATATATCCTTTAACATCATCTTATTATCTTAAGGGAGACGAAGGTGATTTTAGCACAAAACAATTACATAATTCTAATATTCCAATTGGTAAGAACCCTGTGATATTTGTAATTAAAAAGAATAAGACTATCCTTGAAAACTTAATTGATTGGTTATCTCTTAATGAGAATATTAAAACAATTGAAGGTCGAAAAAAATTAATGAACATTCCTGCATTAATTATTGATGATGAATCAGATTATGCCTCTGTAAATACAACTAAAGATATAAATGAAGTAAAAACAATAAATAAACTAATTAGAATCCTACTTAATTTATTTGACCAGAATACTTTTATAGGATATACGGCAACTCCTTATGCGAACTTATTTATTTCTCAAGAATACAATGATGACCTTACAACCTATATTAAAGGTAAAGAATACTATATTGGAGATGATTTATTTCCTCAGCATTTCATTGTAAACATTAAAGCTGCTAAAAATTACATAGGAGCCTCAACTTTGTTTGGGTTAGAAGACCCTACTTTAGAAGAAAACAAGGAACCTCTTGATATTTTTAGACCAATTTATAGTGATGAGTATAACCCTCCTCTTTTTGAAAAAATCAATAAACACAATAAAGATGACTTACCTGAATATCTTCCAGATAGTCTAAAGTTTGCAATCAAATCTTATATTCTTACATGTACTATAAGAAGATTGAGAGGGCATGAAAAGAAGCATAACTCAATGCTAATACATGTAGCTTTATATGTCAAGTGGATTGATAGGGTTGCTTTACTTGTCAATGAGCTAATTAAAGAATTCACTAACAGTATTGAAGCAAATGATGCTGAGTTTATTGAAGAAATGAGAGAAATTTTTGAATCTGATTTCAAGCCAACTACTAAAAATGTTCTTGAAAATCTTAGTTATAAAGACAATAGAATTAAAACTCATGATTGGCAAGATGTAAAACGAGAAATCAGAACAGCTATTAAAAAGTTTGATGTTAGAGCTGTTCATGGTACAACTTCTTTATCAAAAATAGATTATCATAATATATCTAATATAGATTATGAAAGACATGAAAATGGCTTATCTGTAATTGCAATTGGAGGTGGCAAACTATCAAGAGGAATTACTCTTGAAGGTCTCTCTGTAAGTTATTACTTGAGAACTACTAAAATGTATGACTCACTTATGCAAATGGGAAGATGGTTTGGTTACAGACCAGGCTATGTTGATTTATGTAGACTTTTTACTAATAATCGAATTTTTGATTGGTTCAACCATATTACAATGGCTACTGAAGAAATGAGAAATGATTTTGACATCATGTGTTCTCAAAATTTAAAGCCCAAAGATTTCAAATTAAAAGTTAGAAACCATCATGGTTTATTAGCTGTAACTAGTGTCTCTAAATTACATTGGTCTACGAATATTAAAATATCATTCTCTGGAACTAATCTTCAAACTTATCTTATTAACAAAGACTTTGATTCAATAAATAATAATTTTAAGCAATTACAATATCTTAGTAAAAGACTCCGAAACCCTCAAAAAATTAACAAAAGGGGTAAATTGAGATATTTGCTTTTTAAAAATGTAGATATAGGACCTATAACAGAATTTATAAATGGAATCAGTATTAATTCCCCTCATATTAACAAACAAGTAATAACAGATTACATTGAATTACAGAAGGTTAATAACAATATTAAAGAGTGGACAATTTGTATAGTTTCAAATACTGATAAAGAAGTTGGTTTTTATGCAAACAAGGAAGACATGAAAAACAAAATTAAAACAAAAGGAACTCCTCGTCAATATAGTTTAATTTCTGATGGAAAAGATTTTAATATTACATGTAGTATAAGAAATCAAACTGAACCTTCAGAGCAATATAAAATAACGAAAAACCAAATTGATGACTTAGTTGATAGAAAAATCGATTTAAAAAACCAAGATTTAGAATCAAATAAATTAATTAAAAGTGAAAGAAAAAAAGAAGGAAAAGGATTGTTGTTGATTTATTCTCTTGATGAAAGAGGTACTAATAATTTGGATAATAACACACCTATAATTGGCTATAGTATCCATTTTCCAGAAATTGAAAATGAAACTAAAACTTCGTATACGGCTACAATATTTGATGATTTTGATGAAGAGGTTATGCCAGATGATGAAAACCCAGAAAACGAATAGCTATGTTAGATTTAAAGTCAATATGGGCTCTCCAAAAACCATCTAAAGAAGAGTTAATTATAAAAACAAGAATTGATACACTTCCTCAATTCAATTGTTTTGCAGCTACAAACCATTTAACAGGTAATCACCTTTACATTATGGAGTTATCAAATCATACAATAATTCCTGAATTTAAGAATTCAAATTTTAAAGGAGTTAGAATTGATGTTTTTGACCTAAATGAGAGTAAAGAGTTAAATGTATATTTAATTGACAATGAACTTAAAGATATATTTAGCCTATTCATTGAGAATATTATTGAAGAAATAACTAATGTTCCAACAGAAAATGAAGCTGTTACAATAACTTCAAATGTTATTCAAAAGTGGAGAAAACTATTCGATAAATTAAACACCCAAGGATTAACAATTGAACAACAAAAAGGTCTTCTAGGAGAGCTTTTGTTTTTGAATGAGTTGATTGAAAGTGGATTTAATCCTGACTATCTTTTAAATTGCTGGACAGGTCCTAATTATGAAGATAAAGACTTTACACTTGGAGCAACTTGTTTTGAAATTAAATTCACTACATCCAAACTACCTAGAATAAAAATAACTAGTGAACGACAATTAGACATTTCAAATATTGAAAACCTTTTTTTAAACACCTATACTTCTGAAAACTTAAAAGAAAACGGTATTTCACTCAATCTAATTATAGATAATATTCGTGTCAAATTATCTAATAACACAGCTGCCTTAAAGTACTTTAATGAAAAACTAGAATCAGCAGAATATTTTGATGAAGATAGAGATAATTATAATTCTCAATATGGAGTGAAATCTAGGTCATTATATGAAGTTAATGACTTATTTCCTAAACTAACTATTGACAATTTACCTCAAGGAATTTATAACACTTCTTATTATATCGAAAATTCTGCTGTAGAAGATTACAAGGTTGATTATGAATCAATAATTAATGAATTAAAAAATGAATAGAGCATTAAGAAATTATATAGATGAAGTGAAGTCTGAAGTTGCTGCTCTGGTGTATTCTGATGGTGAAGGTTCTAGTTTTGAAGATAAATTCACTGAATACTGTATTGAAGTCCTTGATTCAATAGGTAAGACTGATGGAGCAAGAGTCTTGTCTTTTATTCATCCCAACTCTAAAGGCGGAATTGATTGGAAAATTAACGGTTATTGCTTGAAAGATGCTTACAAAGATGATAGTAATAAAAGTTATTTTGAAACTTTAGAACTGTTTATTACTTATTATAATACTGATGATTATGATTATAACATTCTGTCAACAGAATTCACTAAAACCTTGAATCAAATCAAGAAGTTCTTAAATGGAGCTATTAAAAGACATATAGATTACATAGATGCTTCTAACGATGAATTAGTTGAACTTTTGAAAATTATAGGAAAACAAAACCATCTTTTTGATAGGGTTAATATTTATTTATTAATGAATGGTAACTCAAACCAAAAGGTTGACAAAATAAAACTAAAAGGTATAGATGAAAATATAAGCATAAATCTTCATGTTTGGGATATAAATAGATTCTTCAGAATTAATGAAACCAACAGCAATAGAGAACCTATTGAAATCAATTTTTCCGATTTCTTAGGTGATAATCAACAAGGAATACAATGCCTTAAAGTTCCTACTATAGATGAGTTATATGATTGCTACTTAGCCATCATACCAGGTTATGTTTTAGCCAATTTATATAAAGAGTTTTCTAATGAATTATTAGAAAGTAATGTGAGAGCTTTTCTTGGGCAAGCTGGTAAGTTCAATAAAGGCATCAGAGATACTATTAGAGAAAAGCCACATATGTTTTTGCCATACAATAATGGTATAACTGCAACAGCTAATGAAGTAGAGACAAAAATAATCGACAACCAGCTTTGTGTGACGAAATTAAACGATTTTCAAATTGTAAATGGAGGTCAAACTACAGCTTCCTTATACCATACTCAAAAAAAATATAAGGATGCAGATTTGAGTAGTATTTCGGTTCAAATGAAATTAACCGTTATTAAAGACATTGAAAAGAAGAATGTTGAAGTCCCTAATATTGCTAGATATGCTAATAGTCAGAACAAGGTAACGGAGTTAGACTTGTCATCTAACAACCCATATTTTGTAAAGATAGAGAGTCTATCTAGAAAGAAATATGTTGTTAATCCCGAGAATAAAAATCAATCACTTCTATGGTATTTTGAAAGGGTCAAAGGACAATATAGGGAAGCTATTAACAAGCTTACTCCAAGTATGCAAAGGAAATTTAAAGAGCAAAACCCAACAAAACTTAGATTTGTAAAATCTGATATTGCTAAATATATGAATTTATGGGAATTGAAGCCTTACATGGTGTCAAGAGGTTCTCAGAAAAATTTTATTGATTTTACTAAAAGTATAAATGAGCTAGTTGAGAAAAACAAAATACCTGGAGATAACTTTTATAAAAAATTCATTGCCAATGCAATAATTTTTAGAACAGTAGACAAGCTCTTCGGAAGAAAAAATGTTAATGCGATAGGAGATACAAACCTTAAATCTTTCTCTGTGTCTTATACTATTTCATATTATCATTTCTTAACTAATAATAGAACTGACTTATGGAAAATATATACAGATCAAAAGCTAAATGATTCATTTATAGACATGTTTCAAGAGTTACTTGTTTTTGTATATAATCATTTAACTAAAAACGCAGTAAATACTCTTATATCTGAGTACGCTAAAAAAGAAACATCTTGGAAAAGATTACAAGAAGAAAATTATAGTTTAGACAAGGCTGTATTAGATGAATATCTAGTTTCTGAAGAAGAAGCAATTTTAAGAGCTAAAGAAAAAGAAGTAGAAGAAAATGATACAGAAAGTAACATATTTATAATAAGTGAAATTAAGAAAAACGGAATACAATTCTGGGATGGTCTTAAAAAGTATGTTGACAAAAACCCTATTGATGGACTAGATTTTTATGAGCTATTTAATTTAGTAAAAAAAATAAAAGAAAATAGAAACTTAAATTCTAAAGATTATCATATTGGAAAAAAAGGATTAAATTTCTTAGCTAAAAACCCTGAAAAGCTTAATGAAATTAAAAACTTATCAGAACTAAAGGAAATTGAAATTGTAGAGATTAAACCTATTTATGACAGGCTAAAACTAGTTTCATCTGAAGAATGGAAAAAAGTTATTGCTTTAGGTGAACAAACCAAAATCTTTGAGTACAAAGAACTGTCTAACATAAAATACACTAGTTCAAAACTATTAAAAAGAGAATCTGTAAAAGAAAAAGCACTATTAAAATGTTTTGAGTCACTGAAAAAGGTGAAAAAATTTGGAATAAAAATTTAATTAAAATAGATACTATTTTAAATCCTGTTTAAGTTAAAAATGGAAAGAAATATTACTTTTCTATTCTTGTATATGCCTAGTTATTATTGAAATAGCTTCATCTTTACCTAAAATGTTATTAAACTCACTTATTGAATCTTCATCTCTGTAAACACCATTTCTATCATTCCATACTAACCAATCAATTAAATCTTCACGAGTCCAAGATTTCAATTCAAACTGAAGCTTATCATCACTCAATTCCATTATTTTATAATATGGATGTCTTAATTTTTCTTCTTCACTTACATAAGTATACATGACTTTATTATATATAAATTCGACTTATAAATATAATTAAAATCACACTAAAAACCTATTAAACAGTTAGTTGAAATTAACAAACAATTCTCTTTTTCGAGAAAAAGCAAAGAATGAGTTTGGAAATAGTATGGGATACGTATTTATTGGCGAGGGTGAATTAAAGGATTATAATGGCTCTAAACCAATCAGCATAAATTGGGAACTGAGTGAACCAATGCCACATTATTTATGGAAAGATGCAGCTAAACTTTCTAAAGGATAACCTATTAACTTTAAATTTTAAAAAAAATTCTAAAACACAAAAAAGCAGGATTTTCTATAAAAATCCTGCTTTTTCAAATTTAATTCAAAAACTTAGGCTGTTTGCATGTCATGCTTGCCTTCGTAAACTTCTTCAACGAATTTTGAATTAAATGCTGGTAAATCTTTAGGAGAACGACTTGTTACTAATCCTTCATCAACCACGACTTCTTCATCTACCCAATGGGCTCCTGCATTTTTAATGTCTGTTTTAATAGAACCATAAGAAGTTACTTTTCGTCCTTTTAAAACATCGGCTTCTGCCAATAACCATGGTCCATGACAAATAGCTCCAACGGGTTTTTTATTTTCAAAAAACGATTTCACAAAAGAAACTGCGTTTTCGTTTCTTCTTAATACATCTGGATTGATAACACCTCCTGGAAGCATTAAGGCATGATAATCTTTTTGCGACACTTCGTCTAAAGTTTTATCTACTTTATAGGTGTTACTCCAATTTCCATCTTGCCATCCTTTAATGTCTCCACGTTCTAAAGACACAATGTGAACATTAGCTCCAGCATCTTCTAAGGCTTTTTTTGGTTCTCTTAATTCACTTTCTTCAAATCCATTAGTTGCTAATATAGCAACAGTTTTTTTATTCAAATTTTTCATTTTTATATGTTTTTAATTAATTTTTATTTTATTCTAAATTAGCATTAATATCGTGTGAACACAAGTATTTTGGGTGGTTTAACCCAAGATTAACGCCTTGTGTTAATGAATCTTAAAATAAGATGCACGGCGTTATTTTATTCACTTTAATTTAACTTAAACAAATGAGAGGTATAAATAACTGATAGAATTCTTGAATAAAGAATCACGAATTTTAAATATAAAATGAGGAGTAAAAAAGATATAAACAAAGTTATCAAAAATATCTCACTTCACTATTTGGTAATCAAATATATAATCGTAAATTTGCAAACTCTTTTTAAGAGAGGAATGTTTAATCTATTGCGCCTAAGCGTAATAAAAAAATTAATTAATAACGTGGACACATTAAGCTACAAAACGATATCAGCAAACAAAGCGACTGTAAATAAGCAGTGGGTTTTGGTAGATGCTGATGGTCAAACTCTAGGACGTTTAGCATCTAAAGTTGCTAAACTATTAAGAGGAAAACACAAGCCTAACTTCACGCCTCACGTTGATTGTGGAGATAACGTCATTGTTATCAATGCAGAAAAAATCAACTTAACTGGAAACAAATGGACAGATAAATCTTATATCCGTCACACAGGTTACCCAGGTGGTCAAAGAAGTTTAACAGCTACAGAATTGTTTGGAAAAGATCCAGCAAGATTGGTAGAAAAATCAGTAAAAGGAATGTTACCTAAGAACAAATTAGGTGCTACATTATTCCGTAATTTAAATGTTGTTGTTGGTGCAGCTCATACACATGAAGCTCAAAAACCTAAAACAATTAACCTAGAAGAATTCAAATAACATGGAAGTAATTCACAAAATTGGTCGTAGAAAGACGGCTGTTGCTCGTGTGTATGTTGCCCCAGGAAAAGGGAACATCACGATTAATAAAAAAGACTTAACTAATTACTTTCCTACTGCAACATTGCAGTACAAAGTAAATCAACCTTTAGTTTTGACTAACAATGATGGCAACTTTGATATTACAGTAAATGTATTTGGAGGAGGTATCACAGGACAAGCAGAAGCAATCCGTTTAGGTTTATCTCGCGTTATGTGCGAGTTAGATCCTGAAAACAGATTAATTCTAAAACCAGAAGGTTTATTAACAAGAGATCCAAGAATGGTTGAACGTAAGAAATTCGGTCAGAAGAAAGCTCGTAAGAAATTTCAATTCTCTAAACGTTAATTTATCTTCAACAAGATTGAAATGCTTTATAATACGTATTTCCATCTTGTTGAAACAAAACAAAAAAATAACTCAGTTATTGTTGTCCATGACTTTTAAAAATAAAAAGTCAGGATTTAGTTTAGCATCTAAATGATTAAGGCGAATTGAAAAATGACCACTTAAACATTGCTAATACAACAGAACGTAAACTATTACAAAATGGCAGTAGAAGTAAAAGACTTACTTGAAGCAGGTGTACACTTTGGACACCTTACACGTAAATGGGATCCAAACATGGCTCCTTACGTATATATGGAGCGTAATGGCATCCATATTATCAATCTATACAAAACAGCAGCTAAAATGGACGAAGCTGGAGCAGCACTTGCTAAAATTGCAGCTTCTGGACGTAAAATTTTATTTGTTGCAACCAAAAAACAAGCTAAAGATATTGTAGCTGAAAAAGCAGGTAACATCAACATGCCTTACATTACAGAAAGATGGCCAGGTGGTATGTTAACTAACTTCGTAACTATTAGAAAAGCCGTTAAAAAAATGGCAACTATCGATAGAATGAAGAAAGATGGCACTTTCAATTCTTTATCTAAAAAAGAACGTTTACAAGTAGACCGTCAACGTGCTAAATTAGAAAAGAACTTAGGTTCTATTAGCGACATGACACGTTTACCAGCAGCATTATTTGTTGTAGATATTAAACGCGAACATATTGCTATTGCAGAAGCTCAAAAATTAAACATTCCAATTTTTGCTATGGTAGATACCAACTCAGACCCACGTCAAGTTGATTATGTTATACCAGCAAACGATGATGCTTCTAAATCAATTAGCAAAATTTTAACCCACGTAACCGACGCTATCGCTAATGGATTAGCTGAACGTAAAGCTGAAAAAGACGCAACTTCTAAAGATGCGGCTCCTAAAGCTGAAAAGAAAGCTGCTCCGAAAAAGAAAGCAGTAGCAAAAGACGAGGAAGAATAAATTATTAAAAACAACCCTAATTAAGTCGTTTATTCTTTTCTTTTAGAAACTAGATTAAACGACTTTTTTAAATTTAAAATAATATGGAAGCTATGGTAAAAGTAACAGCAGCAGAAGTAAATAAATTAAGACAAGCAACAGGTGCAGGAATGATGGATTGCAAAAAAGCTTTAGTGGAAGCTGAAGGAAATTTTGACAAAGCCATTGAAGTTTTACGTAAAAAAGGACAAAAAGTAGCAGAAAAAAGAGCCGACAGAGATTCTTCTGAAGGTGCTGCAATCGCTAAAATAAATGATGACAATACTGTAGGTGTTGCTATTGTTTTAGGATGCGAAACTGATTTTGTTGGTAAAAACGAAAACTTTGTAGCTCTTGCTAACCAACTTGCTGAAAAAGCAATCAACTTTAACTCTAAAGACGAATTTTTAGCTTCTGATTTTGGTGGCATGACAGTTGCTGAAAAATTAGTAGAACAAACTGGCGTTATTGGTGAAAAATTAGATATCACTGCTTTTGAGAAATTAGAAGCACCTTATGTTGGACAATATGTTCACATTAATAAAATTGCTGCTTTAGTAGGTTTATCTAATAAAGTAGATAACGCTGAAACTTTAGTAAAAGACGTTGCTATGCAAGTAGCATCAATGGGAGCAACAACACTTTCTTACAAAGATTTTGATCCAGCATTTATTGCAGCAGAAACTGAAGCTAGAATTGCTGTTATTGAAAAAGACAATATCGAATTAGGACGTTTAGGTAAGACCTTAAAAAATGTCCCTCAATACATTTCTATGGCGCAATTAACTCCTGAAGTTATTGCTGAAGCTGAAGAAGCTGCTAAAGCTGAACTTAAAGCTGAAGGGAAACCTGAACAAATTTGGGATAGAATCCTTCCTGGAAAAATGGAACGTTTTATTTCAGATAATACCACTTTAGACCAAGAAAAATGTTTATTAGATCAAAACTTTATTAAAGATGATAAAATAAACGTTTCTAAATATGTAGCCTCTTATGGAGATGTTGCTATTACAGGTTTTAAACGTGTAACTTTAGGATAACAAATTCCTTTTGTCACCTTGAGCACAGTTGAAAGGTATCAGACAAAAAATAAATATAAAACCACTACTCCTTTTTAAGATGTAGTGGTTTTTTTAAATTGTAAAAACAAATTTTTATTACAAATTATACCCAACAGAGAACATGATGATTCTTGGTAAAATATAAGTTTTAGTATCTGAAATTATATAAGAAGAAAAACTATTTTGTCTTCTAAATGCTACATCAAATACATTCCTAGCTTCTAATTTAAAACTCCATGCACTATTCTCATGCTTGTAATATAAAGAGGTGTTTACTATATCGTAAGTGTTATTTTGATTAAAGAACTTGTTTTTATAATTATACATAGAGTAATCGAAAGAGAAAATAAATCCTTTTAAAAAATCGTAATCAATATTTAAAAAAGGTTCGTTTGTAACAAATTCCGATTTGATATTACTTGACGTATAATTTCCAATACTACTTTTATAGCCCACTTCTATGGTTGGGAAATTAGTATAAAGTGTTTTGGCCGAGACGTTTATCGATGCTTGATTATTTTCGTTAGTTTCGAAAGTATTGTCTATTTGTTGTAGGTACTTTGAACCATTATAATTTAATCCTAAACCAAAATTTATTTTTTTAATCTTCTTTTGAATATGCCCTCTAACTTGCCAACTTTCAGTAGGGTTATCCAACATCATCACACTCACATATTGATTAGTGTCTTGATAATTTACAGTATTTTCTGCACCATGTAATTTTTTTGTGTAACTGGCATTTGCATATACCGATATCCCTCTAAAATTGCCCAGCCTTCTATATCCTAACCTAAACACATGGTATAATTCGTTTTCTAAATTTTCATTCCCTTTAAAAACAGAGTTATAGCTTTGCAGATTAAACCGATTGGCAAAAGTAGATGCATCTGAAAAAGAGGTTTTCAAGTTGTAATTAAATTGTAATCTCTTAGAGTTAGTTATATCAATTTTAGCCAAAAAACTAGGTAAAAGCACGACCTTGTTCTTAACAATATTTGTTTGCTGATCTAACTTCCAATGGTAAATATGTAAAAAAGCACCTTGATTAAAGGTGAAAATTCCTACCCTGAATTTATAGTGAATTCCAAAAAAGAAATCGTTTAAATTAAAAACTAAATCGTTTCCAAAACCTGAGGAACTAAAATCATTAATTGTTCCGTCTAAAAGTTCTTGACTATCGTTGGTGTAAAATTTTTGATTTAAATAGGTATTCGCAATAGAAGAATAGATATGATTAAATCTATTAAGCACCCAATAATGCTTAAAATAGACATTAAAGTTGGTGTTTTTTGTTTCCATTATTTGATTTAACCTATAAATAGGCTCTTCAACAACAGGAATTAAACCTTCTAAAATAGGGTCTGGAGTTTCCCAAAAGGAGTTTGGGTTGTTTTTATCGAAAACAAAATCAGCTGCAAAAGAAAACGTGTGGTTTTTAGATGCTTTTTTATGCCACTCTATATTCTGGCTAAAAAATGAAACATCCATATTTTGAAGTGTTAGATATCTACTATTGGTTGTATCTACTAAGGAGTTTATGATGTTTTCATTCTCTGCATGCGACTTTTTAAATTGGGTTTTAAAATCCCATTGTTCTCTTAAATTAGGTAAATATTTAAAATTCAAATTTCCTATGGCAAAGGTGCTTTGGGCTTGACCTAACTCATCTTTTAATTCATTAAAGGTATTGTATTGATTTAAAGATTGGTTATAAGTTTCATCTTTGGTATTGGAAAAAATCCCATAGCCTTGAACATTTAGTTTGTTATTAATTTCTTGGCTAATATTTATGGCTGCAAATTGATTCTGGCTTTTTATGACGTTTTTGTTTTCTAACAGTTGTAGAAAATCGTTATTTATGGTATTAAAAACAGTACTTCCATTTTTAAAGGCTTCGTTTAAACCACCTTGAAATTCAAAATAGTCCTTATAGGTTAATACTTTTTCGGCTGTATTATTGAGATTCCCTATAAAATTAATATTGGTTTTCGGACTATAATAAAAAAGATTGCTATGTGCTCTATAAAAATCCTGATTTCCCTTTCCTGCTTCAATATCGCCAAAGGCAAAATCTTTTTTATCTTCCTTTAATAACACATTCATTGCCATTTCTTCATTTTCAACCAAGTTTTTAAGAAAAGCAACTTCGTTATAGTTGTCTAAAACCTCTATTTTATCTATGGCATTTGCAGGGATATTATCTACTGCCAATTTAGAACCACCACCAAAAAACTTCTTCCCTTCCACAAGCATGGTGGTTACTTTTTTTCCGTTTACAGTAACGGTTCCGTTTTTTTCAACTTCGACTCCAGGGAGTTTTTTAAGGACATTTTTTAATTTCCGTTCGTCCCTTGTTACAAACTTATCTGTGTGATAAATAATGGTGTCTTGCTTAACCGTTATAGGTAATTCTATAACAACCTCGTCTAATCTGTTATCTTGTTCTTTTAATATTATATTTCTAATCGTGTTCTCTTTAGTGTCTATTTCAAAATGATAAGACGCATAACCCATATAACTGACCGTAACTTGATAAGCTACGTTTTCTAACTCTAATCTATAACGACCTTGCTCATCTGTTATAGAGAATTTCATCCTCTTAAGGGAGTCTTGAGGTTGGGCTATAACATTGGCATAGGGTAAAGGTTTTTGTAAACTATCTTTTACAACACCACTAAAAGTAACTTGTGAAAAACCAGAAAAATGACATATCAATAAAAGCAATAAGACTATTTGGGTTCGCATCATAAATTAAACTCTAAAACCTGAATTGGCACAAAATAGTTACCTGTCTTTTTTCCTTTCTGCTTCAATTTCGGAAATCATGGCGTGAGACTCTTCTTCGGTAATAATCTTTTCGTTTTTCTTTGGTTTAATTATTTTTACTTCTTCTTCAGGATTTAAATTAATTTCTATCGCTTTTAAGCTAAACTTATCTCTATAAATTTCTAATACTAAACCTGGTAAGCCTATATAATTTTTAGGCCCAAAATTTAACGGGATTTCTGGCGTGAACCAAGCAATCACTTGTCGATTATAATAAAAGCCCCGACGACTAAACAAGCGTTCAGAAGATTTAGCCTGGTAACAAGTGTACTTGCCTATTTTTTTTACCTCCCCTGTTAAATGCCATTTTAAAGGAGTCATAGCTATTTTTCCAAAATGTGTAGTATATTCGATAATTTTTCCTGAAGATTTTTCTGTATAATACGGAAAAATACTTGAATTGCTTCCCATAATATAACCCTCTTCTGTATCTAAACTTGGTAAGGTGTAATAATAGGATTCGTCCCCTTTAATGTGCAGTTCAAAATACTCCGGTCTGGCATTATAATAATGATTTGCAACCCTCTGTTTAACACCCATAGCTACATTTTTTTTATTTTCTAAAGCCGTTACAAAACTATCCACATATTTTGGGTTTATTTCCCCTTTATAGGTAATTATTGCGTTTGGGGTTTGAGCATAGGTTGTAGCAAGTAGCAGCGAACACACTAAAATGGTCAGTTGTTTTAAATATAACATCATACTATTTTTTTTTAAATAAAGTCTTTATCAAGCAGCAAGATTACCACTTGACAAAGACGTAATTTACTACTAATTAGCAACCACCGCTTCTCATACAATGATAAAACTCGGCATAATCATCCGGATATTGGGCGTCACAATCTAAAAATACTTGAGGACAATCCTCCTTTTCTTCAAAGACTTTGCTCTTTTGGTTGTCATTTAAAGGTTTTAGATTACTCATTGCAGTTAATCCAAAAAGGAAAACTGTTACTAAAATTGTTGTTTTAAAAATTTTCATAATTGATAAATTTTAAACTAGTTATGTATTTTTATTAACTAGTTAGTTAAACTAAATGCTTTTCAGTCTAAATTAAAATTTCAGTCTTTGTTGAATTATTGGTCTATTCAGTCTTATTTTTAAAATATAAGGTCAGTCTAAAACCTAATATCTTACGCTGTTAATTGTGTTAGGGAGAGAATTAAAAATCAGCGCTGATTTATGTTGCAACAAGGCTAATCGTATCCATTTGTTAGACTGAATAAAAACAAACTTTTACTTTTAGCTTTTCAAACTTAAAAAAAAAAAAAAAACTATTTCTAAAAGGATTTTAAAGAAATTTGTGCAGTTCATCGAAAAGTTAAAAATCCATTACGGTTTTTCCGTAATTGAAATTTAATTCTGAATCATTTTAGAATAAAACGTAAGTTTAAACAATAGTGATTTATAAAATCATTTTAAAAATGTAGTGGTTTATTTTATTTATAAAATCACGATTTTAAAAAATTTAAAAAATAAAAATTTTATGTAGCTTTGCGAAACGCTTTATTCCAGCAAATGCAGGAATGAGATACATTCCAAAAATACATGAAACAGTCATGCTAAAAGGTTGAACACCTAAGAAAATGATTATTAGGCTGTTCCATGTGACGATAAAAAAGCAATAGAATAAACACATGAAATACAAAAGAATTCTCTTAAAATTATCAGGTGAAGCCTTAATGGGTAACAGACAATATGGTATTGACCCAGATCGTTTAGCAGAATACGCTAAAGACATCAAAGAAATTAAAGACCTTGGTATTGAAGTAGCCATTGTTATTGGTGGTGGAAATATATTTAGAGGTGTTGCTGGAGCTAGTAATGGCATGGACAGAGTTCAAGGAGACCATATGGGCATGCTTGCTACCGTTATTAATGGTCTAGCATTACAAAGTGCTTTAGAAGATGCAGGAGTTCCTACACGGTTACAAACGGCTATTCATATTGAAGAAGTTGCCGAACCATTTATTCGTCGTAAAGCCTTGAGACATTTAGAAAAAGGACGTGTCGTTATATTTGGAGGAGGCACTGGAAATCCATATTTCACAACAGATTCTGCAGCCGTTTTAAGAGCTATTGAAATTGAAGCCGATGTTATTTTAAAAGGCACTCGTGTGGATGGCATTTATAATACAGACCCTGAAAAAGATTCAAAAGCCATAAAATTCGATTTTATTTCTTTCGACGATGTCTTGAAAAAAGGCTTAAAAGTTATGGATACAACAGCTTTTACATTAAGTCAAGAAAACGAATTACCTATAATTGTGTTTGATATGAATAAAAAAGGAAACCTCTTAAAAGTGGTTTCTGGCGAAAATATAGGAACTAAAGTTAATTTATAATTCTTACATTTACTTTTGGCTTATTTTTTGAATAGCCTTTAAAAAATTAAAATTTAAAAGATGAACGAAGACATTCAATTTATACTAGACTCGGCAAAAGAATCTATGGATGCCGCAATTAAGCATCTAGAAAAACAATTTCTTAATATTAGAGCTGGAAAAGCAACTCCTGCTATGTTAGGAAGTGTTATGGTAGATTATTATGGGTCTCAAACACCATTAAGTCAAGTTGCCAACGTAAACACTCCCGATGGTAGAACCATTACAGTACAGCCTTGGGAGAAAAACATGCTTCAGGAAATTGAAAGAGGCATTATGTATGCTAACTTAGGCTTTAACCCTATGAATAATGGCGATACCATTATTATAAACGTACCACCTTTAACCGAAGAACGCAGGTTAAATTTAGCAAAACAAGCAAAAGCTGAAGCTGAAGATGCTAAAATAAGCATTCGTACTGCTAGAAAAGATGCCAATGATGACATTAAGAAAGCTGACGTTTCTGAAGACCTTGAAAAAAATGCTGAATCTGACATTCAAAAATTAACAGATAAATACGTTGTTAAAATTGATAGCTTATTTGATTTCAAAGAAAAAGAAATCATGACAGTATAATTTAAAAGCGACTTAGGTCGCTTTTTTTATTGTTAAAAACACCTTTATTATTTTTTCATCGAAGACAGCAGCATGCTTATAAATAATAGTCATTAACAGCTTCATCTTTGGGTTGCATTTTGGTTTATTAATAGAAATAACTATTCTAAATTCTATTTTTTAGGCTCATATATTTTCTTCAAAATTCCAAATCATTTAGCTTCTTACCCTTTTAATTGCAGATATGCGATTTAAACATAACATTATACTTAAAATCAAGAGCAAATACATTGCTTTTTCCTAACTTTGCGCCTGTTTTTATTTCAGTATGTTTAAACTATTTACAAAAGGGTTTTGGGATGTTATTGCTCGTATTATTCTAAGGAATAAAATAGCAATACTAATAGCTATTGCATTGGTTACTATTCTTTTTAGTACTCAATGGAAAAACATGCGCTTCACATACACGGAAGCTAATTTACTACCAGACGACCATGAAGTAAATGTGGTCTATACTGATTTTTTGAAGATTTTTGGTGAGGAAGGAAACCTGGTTGTTTTAGGAATAAAAGACTCGACACTATTTACAGTCGAAAAACTAAACGCCTGGAACCAACTCTCCGAAGCATTTAAAACTTCAAAAGGCGTTGAAGCAGTTGTATCTATTAAAGACCTAAAAAAACTTGTAAAGAATACAGAAAAAGAGAGATTTGAGCTGGAACCATTTATTAAAGACTCCATTCATTCTATCAATCAATTAGATTCACTACAACAAGATTTATTTAAAAAATATCCATTTTACGATAATTTTCTGTTTAATAAAGAAACTAAAACCATTCGTACAGCCATTTATCTAAAAAAAGATATTGTAAACACTCCTGCACGAAAAGATTTTGTATTTGACGAATTATTGCCCAAAGTAGAAGCCTTTGAGAAAGCAACAAATCTAGATGTTAGAATATCTGGAATGCCTTATGTTAGGACTTTAAATGCGCAAAACATTGTTGATGAAATCGGTAAATTTATTGCTTTAGCATTGGGTGTCACCTCACTTATTTTCTTTCTATTCTTTAGGTCTTTTAGAGCCACGTTTATATCACTTTTAGTAGTTTGTATTGGTGTTATGTGGACCTTTGGAATTATTGGTTTTTTAAATTACGAAATAACGGTTCTAACGGCTTTAATTCCTCCATTGATTATTGTTATTGGTATACCAAACTGTATCTTTTTAATAAATAAATATCAGCACGAAGTCAAGCTTCATGGTAACAAAGTAAGATCCTTACAACGCGTTATTACAAAAGTTGGTAATGCAACTTTAATGACCAATGTCACGACAGCTTCTGGTTTTGCAACATTTATTTTAACAGAAAGTACGCTTTTAAAAGAATTTGGTATGGTTGCTTCCTTAAGCATTCTATCTATTTTTATTTTATGCTTACTTATCATACCTATTGTCTATACGTTTTTACCTTATCCTAAAGACAGGCATTTAGAACATTTAAATAAACGTTGGATAGGTGGTTTTGTCGATTGGATGGAACGCATGGTAAAAGAAAGACGTATTACCATTTACATTACCTCTATTGTGCTTTTAATTGCAAGTATGATAGGCATCTACCAAATAAAAATATCTGGTAGTTTAATTGAAGACATGTCTAAAGAAGCTGAGTTTTTCCAAGACATTCGCTTTTTTGAAGAGGAGTTTAATGGCATCATGCCTGTTGAAATTTTGGTGGATACCAAACGCAAAAAAGGGGTCATGAAATTAGCCACCTTAAAACGGATGAACGAACTGGAAGAAGTTATTTTAGAAACTCCAGAACTTTCAAGACCAATTTCTATTGTTAGCTTAGTTAAATACTCGAAACAAGCTTACTATAATGGCAACCCGAAATATTATCAATTACCAACATCGCAAGAAAATAATTTCATTCTTAGCTATGCTAAAAACTCTTCGTCTAACCTAAATCTATTAACCAATTTTGTTGATAGTACAGGGCAATATGCACGTATTACAACGTTCATGAAAGATATAGGAACTGACAAGATGGAGCGTATTGAAGATAATCTTCAAACAAAAATTAACAAGGTTTTTCCAGAAGACAAATACAATGTAACCATTACTGGAAAAGCCCTCGTATTTCAAAAAGGAACCAAATATCTGGTTAAAAATTTAGCCATTTCTTTATCGTTAGCTATTTTACTTATTTCGTTGTTTATGGCTTATATGTTCCGTTCTTTTAGAATGATTATTGTGTCTCTAGTCCCTAACCTATTACCTTTAGTTATTACAGCTGGTTTAATGGGTTATTTAGGGGTTCCTATAAAGCCTTCAACTATTTTAGTGTTTAGTATTGCTTTCGGAATCTCAGTGGACGACACCATTCATTTTTTAGCAAAGTACAGGCAAGAACTACAAGCGAACCATTGGAAAATTAGAAAATCGGTTTATGGAGCTCTTAGAGAAACAGGTGTGAGCATGTTTTATACATCCATAGTATTATTCTTCGGGTTTCTAGTTTTTACATTCTCTAGCTTTGGAGGTACTGTAGCTTTAGGAGCCTTAGTTTCTGCTACCTTGCTTTTTGCTATGTTATCGAATTTATTATTGCTTCCTTCGTTGTTGCTATCCTTAGAACGAAATATTGCAAATAAAGAAGTCTTAAAAAAGCCTTCAATAAATATCATTCCAGAAGAAGATGACATAGAAGAAAGTGATAACGACATAAAAAACAATCATTCATAAAATAAATCGAAGAATTATCTTTGTACAAAATATATATTACCATGAAATCGAGCACCATTGCAGACTTACTTTCAAAAGAAAATATCTTACAAGACATCGAAATAAAAGGTTGGGTTAGAACCTTTAGAGCTAACCGTTTTATTGCCTTAAACGATGGCTCTACCATAAACAACATACAATGTGTGGTAGATTTCGAGAACACAGACGAAGCTACTTTAAAACGTATTACTACAGGAGCAGCCGTTCATATCAAAGGATCTCTTACCGAAAGTCAAGGAAAAGGACAAAGTGTAGAAATTCAAGTAACATCTATTGAGATTCTAGGAGATTCAGATCCGGAAACGTTTCCTATTCAGCCTAAAAAACACTCTTTCGAGTTTTTAAGAGAAAATGCTCATTTACGTACTAGAACTAATACGTTTAGTGCA
This sequence comes from Xanthomarina sp. GH4-25, assembly GCF_045363175.1. Classification (NCBI taxonomy): domain Bacteria; kingdom Pseudomonadati; phylum Bacteroidota; class Flavobacteriia; order Flavobacteriales; family Flavobacteriaceae; genus Xanthomarina; species Xanthomarina sp. GH4-25. The sequence continues at coordinate 362,603 of NZ_JBJFLO010000003.1, read as the reverse complement.
GTGATGCGTTTGCGTTCTTCTCTATCTTTTGCTATTCATAAGTATTTTAACGACAATGGATTCTACTACATGCACACGCCAATTATTACAGGAAGTGATGCAGAAGGTGCAGGCGAAATGTTTCGTGTCACCAATTTAGATGCTAAAAACCCTCCTTTAGATGAAAATGGCAACGTAAATTATAAAGAAGATTTCTTTGGAAAAGAAACCAACTTAACCGTGTCTGGACAATTAGAAGCTGAAACATACGCGATGTCTTTAGGGAAAGTATACACTTTTGGACCAACGTTTAGAGCTGAAAACTCAAATACGTCTAGACACTTAGCAGAATTCTGGATGATAGAACCAGAAGTTGCTTTTATGGATCTAGCTGGAAATATGGATTTAGCAGAAGATTTTATGAAATCGGTTTTAAGCTATATTCTGGAGCACAATCGTGAAGATTTAGAATTTCTAGAAAGTAGATTATTAGACGAAGAAAAAACAAAACCACAAGCTGAACGTAGCGACATGAGCTTGATTGAAAAAATTAAGTTCGTTGTCGATAACAACTTTAAACGTGTTAGTTATACCGAAGCTATTGATATTCTTAAAAATTGCAAACCAAACAAAAAGAAAAAATTCAAATATATTATTGAAGAATGGGGAGCCGATTTACAAAGTGAACACGAACGCTATTTAGTTGAAAAACACTTTAACTGTCCGGTTATTTTATTTGATTACCCAGCAAACATTAAAGCTTTTTACATGCGCTTAAACGAAGATGGTAAAACGGTTCGTGCTATGGATATCCTTTTTCCTGGTATTGGAGAAATGGTAGGAGGTTCGCAACGTGAAGAACGTCTTGATGTGTTAAAAGAAAAAATGAAAGCTTTAGATATAGACGAAGAAGAATTATGGTGGTACTTAGATCTACGTAAATACGGAACTGCAGTCCATTCTGGTTTTGGGTTAGGGTTTGAGCGTTTGGTGATGTTTGCCACAGGCATGGGCAACATTCGCGATGTGATTCCGTTTCCTAGAACACCTCAAAATGCAGAGTTCTAAACCTTGTTATTAAGAGCGAAACAAAGAATTATAATCATTTATATTTTCCTTTTAAAATTAAAGACCTAATTATATCATAAAACAATCTATATCTACGTTTATATAGATTGTTTTTTTTATTTTTATATGAAATGCCAGTAACAAAAATTACATACCAATCGATATAATAACAAGGACATTGCATCTGACCATTGAAAAACAATAATTATTAACAGGTGAAACCAAATCCATACAATGCTTAAACAATTTTTACAATTTAAATTATCGCAAAAGTTATCGCCTCAGCAAATTCAATTAATGAAGCTGATACAATTGCCTACACAAGCATTTGAGCAACGTTTAAAACAAGAGTTAGAAGAAAACCCTGCCCTTGAAAGTGGAAAAGAGCAACTAGAGGAGCTTGATGACGATTTTGATAATACAGACGATTACGACAATGACAATGAATCTATAAGTGCAGATGATATTAATGTGGATGATTATTTAAGCGATGACGATGTACCAGATTACAGAACACAAGCTAATAATTATAGTAGCGACGATGAAGAAAAAACCATGCCATATGCTGCTGGAACGTCGTTTACCCAACATTTAATCAATCAGTTAAACACTTTTAGATTAACAGATGATGAGTTTGATGTTGCCGAATTTCTAGTAGGTAGTATTGACGAAAGTGGTTATATCCGTCGTTCCCTAAGCGATATTATGGACGATTTGGCTTTTACACAAAACATCTACACTACAGAAGATGAGATTAAGAAGGTTTTAAAAATAGTCCACCAATTAGATCCAGCAGGTGTTGGAGCCAGAAACCTTCAGGAGTGTTTAAGCATTCAATTACATAGAAAAGAAAAACGTCCAGATGTTGAATTGGCCATTGAAATTATTGACAATGCCTTCGAGAAATTCACTAAAAAGCATTACAAGAAACTGCTTCAAAAATTCGATATCACAGAGCAGCAACTTAAAGATGCCATCGACGAAATAGAGCATTTAAATCCGAAACCTGGTGGTTCCTATTCTGGAAATAACCGCATGGTAGAACATGTTGTTCCAGATTTTGCCATTAAAATTGTTGATGGTGAACTTGAACTTACCTTAAACGGAAGAAATGCACCAGAACTCCATGTTTCCAGAGAATATAGCAACATGCTTAAAGGTTATAAAGAAGCCAAGGACAAGTCGAAATCTCAAAAAGATGCCGTAATGTTTATCAAACAAAAACTGGATGCTGCCAAATGGTTTATAGATGCTATTAGACAGCGTCAGCAGACTTTATTTGTAACCATGAGTTCTATTATGCATTATCAAAAAGAATACTTTTTAACAGGTGATGAACGCAAATTGCGTCCTATGATTCTTAAAGATATTGCAGACGAAATTGAGATGGATGTTTCCACTGTTTCCAGAGTTGCCAATAGTAAATATGTAGATACACCTTATGGCACAAAGTTAATAAAAGAGTTCTTTTCGGAATCGATGACAAACGATCAAGGAGAAGAGGTTTCAACCCGAGAAATTAAAAAAATCTTAGAAACTGTTATTGAAGAAGAGAACAAAAGAAAACCTTTAACAGATGAAGCTCTTGCTAAAATATTAAAAGAAAAAGGGTATCCAATTGCCAGAAGAACCGTTGCGAAATACAGAGAGCAATTAGATATTCCTGTGGCTAGATTACGTAAAAAAATATGATGAACTGGCTTTTAAAAAGTGTCTCTTTAATATTTCATCCCATTCTCATGCCATTATTAGGTGTGCTTTTTTACTTTTCTAAATCACCTAGATTTATTCCCATAGAAATTATTCAAGCTAAGATCATCTCCTTATTAATTTTAACCATTGCTCTGCCTATTTTGCTTTACTTTCTTTTAAAGAATATTGGAAGGGTAAATTCAATCTATTTAAATACAACAAAAGAAAGATTAATCCCTTTATTTTTAAATGGGTGTATTACTCTATTAATTATTAATCGTCTATTGCCTCCTACAGAAATTATTGAATTGTATTATTTTTTTGTTGGAATTTTAATCTCTACACTAGCCTGTTTTATTCTAGCCATCTTAAAGTTTAAAGCAAGTATTCACATGATTGGAATTGCTGGAGTAACTATGTTTTATATAGCCTTAAGCATTCACTTTAGCATTAATGTAAATGGTACATTAGCACTTATGTTTATATTGATTGGCGCCATAGCTACTTCGAGACTACATGTAAAGGCACACAGCAATATAGAGTTACTAATAGGTTTTTTTATAGGTTTAGTACCTCAGCTTATTTTAGTTAATTATTGGTTATAAAATATAAAAGATAAGACCAAATTTAACTGCATACATATCAATTGCTTGTTCTCCTAACCTAGCATCTGAAGAAAGTATCGAGTTTAAAGAATAATAGAGGTGGAAATTCCAGGTATTATAACCTGCACTAAATGTTAAGCCATATTGAAATTCGTTAAAGCTTTTAATATTACTATGTTTTATTTTCCCTAAATCTCCTTTAAATTTTGTGGAACTTGCCAATAGATAACCCACTTTAAATCCTGTATAAATACGCCAAAACTTATATTCTTCTGCTGTAGATGTTCGCCATCTAACTTCTAATGGCATTTCTAACAGATAGGTTGAGAATTTGTTTTTGGTATAATTTATATCAGCATCACTTAAATTAATATACTCTATCTCTCCAGAAGTGTTTTCAGATAAAAAGATATTATGATTGTAAGAGTTTATTGAGGCTCCTAAGCCTAAACCTAGACCAAAATTTCTTCTCTCGTTTAAAGGAAAGTCTCTAATATATCCAAAATGGAAACCACTAGAAAACCCGGTTTGTTTAACATTATTTGGTTTTTGTGCAAGCAAGTTGTAGGTAATAGCCAAATAAAACTGATCTTCTCTATATTTAGTGTCTACAGCCTTGGTAGTATCCATGACGACATCTTGAGACCAAATGGTAGTTACACAAAAAAAGCTCAAAAATAAAGTAAGAATAACCTTCATAACAAATAGTCCTTTTCCTAGATAAATATAAAACAAAAGGCGTTAAGATTTCTCAAAACGCCTTTTAATAATATAAAATTAAGATGTTATTAATTTTTCAATCCATCAAGGGCATTCCCTTTTCTAGTTGTATAATTAATTTTAAGTGCATTTACTTTACGCAATTCTTGTTTAATGTCTGTTACTAACCCCATATTAGCATCACTGTCTACTTTTAAAGCAGTTGTCAAGAAAGGGATTAACTCTTCTCTTTTAGAAGCACGCTCAGCAGCTATAAAAGCAGGTATTTCAGATACCTCAGCAAACTTATCGTTTAATTGAATTCTAGCTTCTGTACCAAATGTTGATTTATAATTGCTACTTGGTTTTCCAGCATAGATGTACATTACCAAATCTTTCTTATCTAATTTTTCAACTTGATCTGCTTGTGGTAACTTATTCTCAATCATTAGCGTGTTCTGTCTCATAACAGTTGCTACCATGAAAAAGAATAATAGCATAAATACGATATCTGGTAAAGAGGCTGTATTTACAGCTGGCATATCGCCACTTTTTTTCTTATTAAATTTAGACATATTTTTTATTTATCTAATTAGACTTTTTAGGTTCTGCTTCAGAGAACTTTTGCGGAATTAAAATTTTAATTTCTTCCAATTTGTCTTTTAATTTTGCTTTTTCTTCCGAAGAAGTTCTAGGGTCTGAATAGCGTTTCTCTGCTTCTACAAAACTCATTCTTAAATTAGGGAAACTTTTTTCAAACTCTCTATCTCTTAACTCGTTATAGGCAGCAATAATTTCGTTTTGAACAGCTATATACGTATCGTATTTTGTTGCTCTATCATTTTGTAACGAAATAATGGCTTTGTCGAAATTATCTGAAGATCTCGGATTTTTCTTTCCTTGACAACGCTTACAAGCATCAGGACCTGTACCACCACCATTGTCCAAAAAGGCAACTGCAGCTTTACGAAGATCTTTTATCTGGATAATTTTTTCTTCACCTCCTGTTTTTAAAAACAATTGGTTGCTTTTATTTACATTTAGTTGAAAAATATTTTTCTCTTTAATAATAACGTCTTCTTGTTCGGTATCGTCTATTGGAGGCAGTTTTCTGTTTAATCCAGAATCTGTTTCAATAGTTGTAGTTACCAAGAAAAATATAAGGAGTAAGAAAGCAATGTCAGCCATAGAGCCTGCATTAACTTCTGGTGCTGATCTCTTTGCCATAATTATTTATTCGTTACATTTTTAATTCCTGAAAACGCCATAGAACCAATAGCTATAATTGCTAAAGCATAGAAAGCGTACAATCCTGCTCCAACATATTTAGAAGTTGCTTCTGTTACATCAACACCTTTATCTGTAAAAGGGGTTAAATCTAAATCATTACCTGAAGACATGGCATAAGAAATTACAAGAATAACTACAAATGCTCCAACAGACATTAAGGTCTTTTTAATGTTACCTGCAAATAATCCTTTAATCACATACACTAGAACTAGAGCTAGTATAAGAGCAAGAATTACATAAGTAACATACATCATATTGTCTATCATACTTTCATTTCCGGACATAATCATTAAAGCGAATATGACACCGACTATTGAAAGTACACCAACAATAATTTTTAATATTTTATGTAAACTCATTGTTTAATGTGTTTTTAGGTTATTATTACTTCTTGTTTCTAATCAATAAATCCATTAAAGTGATTGATGCATCTTCCATATCGTTTACAATGCTATCAATTTTTGCAATAATGTAATTGTAGAATACTTGAAGTATAATAGCAACAATAAGACCAAATACTGTAGTTAAAAGTGCTACTTTAATACCACCTGCAACTAAAGAAGGTTGCATATCTCCTGCTGCTTCAATTTTATCGAATGCTTGAATCATCCCAATTACTGTTCCCATGAATCCTAACATTGGAGCCAAAGCAATAAATAATGATATCCAAGAAACGTTTTTCTCTAATTGTCCCATTTGTACACCACCATAAGCAATAACAGCTTTTTCAGCAGCTTCGATACCTTCGTCTGTTCTATCTAAACCTTGATAGAAAATAGAGGCAACAGGCCCTTTTGTGTTTCTACAAACTTCTTTTGCAGCTTCAACACCACCAGATTGTAATGCGTCTTCAACGTCTTGAGTTAATTTTTTAGTGTTTGTTGTAGAAAGGTTTAAAAAGATAATTCTTTCGATAGCAATTGCTAAACCAAGAATTAAACATAATAGAACGATTCCCATAAAACCTGGTCCACCTTCTATAAAACGTTTTTTTAGTTCTTGGTGAAATCCAAGATCTTCAGTTACTACATCATCAGTTGCAGCGTCGTCTTGTGATACACTAGCAACAGTTGCTGCTATTGATGCTGTTATGTTTGCAGTTGTATTTGCATTAACAGTTCCGAAAGCCATAATTCCAGTAATGGCTAGAATAGAAAATAATCTTTTCATTGTTCTTGTTCTTAATTTTATTAGTTAAAGTGTTAAAGATATAAAAAAAATACGATTAAAAAATAAAAATAACAGCAGAGAGGAAGGGATTCGAACCCTCGATACCCTTTTGAGGTATACACACTTTCCAGGCGTGCGCCTTCGACCACTCGGCCACCTCTCTCAATATTATATTTTATAATACGTTAGGCAAATAACAAAAAAAACTTTGAAAGCTAAAAATTTTGACAGTTAATTTTAAGACATTTCTCCTCTTAAAGAGGTTTCAAATATGGTTTTGAAGGTGTTAGCCGAAATTTTTTCTCCTAGAAAATACATTAATTTTACAATTGCAGCCTCTGTAGTAATGTCTTTTCCTGTAATAACCCCTATTTTTTTTAATTCAGAACTGGTTTCATACTGTCCCATATTAACACTTCCTCCTGAACATTGAGTCACATTTATTACTTGAACACCTCTTTTAATAACTTCGTCTATTAAAGTAATAAACCAGGATTCAGTGGTGGCATTTCCTGCTCCATAGGTTTCTAAAATAATTCCTTTTACGCTAGGATTATTAATAATACATTCTAAAACAGACTTAGAAATACCCGGAAATAATTTAATAAGTGCAATATTGGTATCTAATACTTTATGGACCTTCAGCTTTTTTTTAGCGTTTGGAGTAAATAAGGCTTCGCTATTTATTTTTATATGAACTCCAGATTCTGCTAAATGTGGGTAATTTAAAGATTCGAAAGCTTCAAAATGTTCGGCATTAATTTTTGTAGTTCTATTGCCTCTATATAATTTGTACTCAAAATATAATCCCACTTCTCTAATAACAGGTTTGTTATTTTTTATTAAAGACGCCATTTGTATGGACGTAATTAAATTTTCTTTAGCATCTGTACGTAAATCTCCAATGGGTAGTTGTGACCCTGTAAGAATCACGGGTTTTGCTAGGTTCTCTAACATAAAACTTAATGCTGAAGCAGTATAACTCATGGTGTCACTTCCATGCAGAACTACAAAGCCATCAAAATCGTTATAATTTTTTTCAATAATTTCAGCCATTTGCAACCAATATTCTGGATTCATATTAGAGGAATCTATAGGTTCTTCAAACGAAACGGTTGAAATATTACAACTCAACAGTTTTAACTCTGGAATACGCTTCAAGAGATTGTTAAAATCGAAGGCTTGTAATTCTCCTGTATTGGGATTTTTTATCATTCCAATAGTACCACCAGTATATATTAAAAGAATGTTGGGTTTCATGGCTTCCATACTTATATATTAAAAATGTCTTTTGAATTTTGAGTGGTAATTTCGGCAATTTTTTCCTGAGGCAGCTTATAAAGCTCTGATAGTTTTTCTAACACCTTTATAATGTAGCTACTTTCATTTCGTTTACCACGATAAGGTTTTGGTGCTAAATAAGGCGAATCGGTTTCTAAAACAATATGTTTTAAATCTATTTGATTGATAAACTGATCTATTTTACCATTTTTAAAAGTAACAACACCTCCAATGCCTAACTTCATATTAAATGATATAGCACGTTTTGCTTGATCTAAGGTTCCAGTAAAACAATGAAAAATTCCGAATAAGTCGTTGCTTTTCTCTTCTTCTAAAACATCGAAAATCTCATCGAAAGCTTCCCGACAATGAATCACGATTGGCAATTTATATTTTTTTGCCAATTGTATTTGTCGCCTAAACGCTTTTTTCTGGATATCTAAAGTAGATGTATCCCAATACAAATCGATGCCAATTTCGCCAATGGCATAAAAAGAACGTTTGTCTAACAGGTCTTCAACAAGTGCTAATTCGTCTTGATAATTTTCTTTTACAGATGTTGGGTGTAAGCCCATCATTAAAAAAACATTTTCTGAAAAATCTCTTTCTAATTGAAGCATGGCTTCTGTATAAGACGAATCGATTGCTGGAATAAAGAAACGGGAAACTCCTGCCTCAATAGCTCTTTGAATCATGTCTTTCTGGTCTTCAGCAAAAGCTTCGCTATATAAATGTGTATGAGTGTCTGTAATTATCATTTTGCAAAAGTATAAGTTTTTACATTACTATCTTTGTAAGAAATATGAAGTTATGGAAAATCTTAAAGACTTCCTTTTAGAAAAAGGCTATACAAAAATTAAATTGAAGCTAACAAAAACCAATCATTTTGAAATTAAAGCAACTATTAATGGTGTAAAAGGGCTTTTTATTTTAGATACAGGTGCTTCTAGTTCTTGTGTTGGGTTTGAAGCTATTGATAGGTTTCGTTTAAAAGTTAAAGACTCTGAAATAATGGCAGCTGGAGCTGGAGCGACAGATATGCTCACACAAATTTCTAAAAAAAATAAGCTAAAAATTGGCAAATGGAATAAGGAACAAGTTGTCCTTATCTTATTCAACTTAACACATGTTAATACAGCTTTAGTCAACCATAATGCCCAACCTGTAGACGGTATTATTGGAGCTGATATTCTAAAGAAAGGAAAAGGTATTATTGACTATGAAAAAAAATATTTATATTTAAAAATGTAGTAAATTTCTTATAAAATAAATATCTTTACCTTTATATTGATTACATTAATAGCACATGAATACATCTATAATAATTGCAGACGACCATCCTCTAATTTTAAAAGGGCTTAACGATTTCCTTTTAGAAAAAAAATATAATGTAATATCTAGTGCCGTTAATGGCAAAGAGGCCTTTGAACTTATTGAAACGCATAGACCTGGTATTGCGATATTAGATATACAAATGCCTTTTTTAACTGGTTTAGACATTGCTAAAAAATGCAAAGAACTTAACTACGAAACTAAAATAATCCTTATAACTTTCGAAAAGGATGAAACAATTTATAACCAAGCTAAGTGCTTGGGGATCTATGGTTATGTTTTAAAAGAGTTTGCTCTTGCAGAAATTGAACATTGTATCGATTCTGTTATTAAAGACATTCCTTATTTTAGTCAGGAATTACTTTCATATTTAGAAGTTGAGGAGGCTCCAGTAGAATTTGAAACTTTAACCCCAACCGAAATTGAAGTTTTAAAACACATTTCAGAAGATAAAACAGCTAAAGATATTGGAGACCTTATGTTTATATCTTTTCGAACTGTAGAGAAACACAAAAGCAATATCAATAAAAAATTGAATCTAACTCCAACAAAATACAGCCTACTTTTCTGGGCTAAAGAAAATAAGAACCATTTAAAGTAAAAAATACGTAGTACTACGTATTGTTTGGCATGTTCTTTATACCGATATTTGTCTTGCTATTAATTAGTTCTTAGGGAGAATTATGAAAGCTCTAAATAAATTATTTTATTTGGAGCTTTCTTCATTTACACCATTCTTGTTTTTGTAATTTATAATGAAAAATACGTAGTACTACGTATTGTTTGGCATTAAGATATTTAAGATATTTACAGTGCTATTAATCAATTACCTTTAAGGGATAAATTACAAAACTCTATGTGGTAAAAAGCATAGAGTTTTATTTCCTTTTAAAAGTTAAAAAACACCCTAAATCTAAATTTTTTAAAGACATGGAAAACGAGGAGCAAGCTGTAAACAAATATTTTATTATTGGATTGGTTATTGTTGTTGTAACTGTAATATCAATAAATATTCTTGTTAATTTTTTTTAGTTAGTTATTTTCAAGATAAAAGCGCAACCTAAAAATTAGATTGCGCTTTTTTTATGACTAATAATAACCTGTATTATAATTCTAAAGCTTTCTTCACATCACTATTCATTAACAATTCTGTTGGGTTTTCTAAAGCTTCTTTTACAGCTACTAAAAATCCTACAGATTCTTTTCCATCAATAATTCTATGATCGTAAGATAAAGCTACAAACATAATTGGTCTAATTTCCACTTTACCATCTACTGCTACCGGACGTTCCACAATATTATGCATTCCTAAAATAGCACTTTGTGGTGGATTGATAATAGGCGTTGATAACATACTACCAAAAACCCCACCGTTAGAAATTGTAAAGGTACCTCCTGTCATTTCATCTACAGTAATTTGTCCGTCACGTGCTCTTATTGCTAAACGTTTTACCTCAGCTTCAACACCTCTAAATGTGAGGTTTTCAGCATTTCTAATTACAGGAACCATTAAGCCTTTCGGGCCAGAAACAGCGATTGAGACATCTACAAAATCGTAAGAAATCATTTCGTTTCCATCTATCATTGAATTAACATCTGGATACATTTTTAAAGCTCTAACAACTGCTAAAGTAAAGAAAGACATAAAGCCTAACCCTACACCGTGTTTGTTTTTAAAGGTTTCTTTGTACTCGTTACGCAAAGCAAAGATTGGAGACATATCTACTTCGTTAAACGTTGTAAGCATAGCCGTTGTGTTTTTAGCTTCCACCAATCTTTCAGCTACTTTACGACGCAACATAGACATTCTACTTCTAGTATTGCCTCTGTTACCTCCTGTTGGGGTTCCCATAGACGGTACGGCTTGAACAGCGTCTTCTTTAGTAACACGTCCATCTTTTCCAGTACCAGAAATACTTGAAGCATCCATACCTTTTTCGGCTAAAATCTTTTTAGCTGCTGGACTTGCAGTACCTGTAGCATACGTTTTAGTTTCGGCTACTGCTGCTGGCTTTTCTTCCTTTTTAGGGGCTTCTTCTTTTTTTGGAGCCTCTTCTTTTTCTGGAGAAGAACTTCCCTCAGGTTTTGCAGCACTTGTATCTATTAAACAAACGACTTCTCCAACAGCAACAGCATCGCCTTCTTCAGCTTTAAGTGTAATGGTGCCACTTGCTTCTGCTGGCAGTTCTAATGTTGCTTTATCGCTATCTACTTCAGCAATGGCCTGATCTTTTTCTACATAATCTCCATCTTGAACTAACCAAGCTGCTATTTCTACTTCTGTTATTGATTCTCCTGGTGAAGGAACTTTCATTTCTAAAATCATAGTTTATAATTTTAATTGTAAACGGGTTGTTATCAGTCTCTATTTTTTATTACATCTCCTTTAACAGGAAGATAATCTTGTTTTATTTCGCCATTAACCAAAATTCTGTCAAAATATAATTTGGCTCCTGTAGCAATATTCATATCCAAAGTATTTTGAAGGCTTAAGTGTAAATGAGGTTCGGTCGTGTTCCCAGAATTCCCACATTTTCCTAGTAATCCTCCTTGTCTGATGAATTGACCTTCTCTTACTGTAATAGAATTCTCTTTTAAATGTGCAAACAAAAGATATTCTTTATTACTTGTCTCCAAAATAATGGTGTTTCCTGTAAGTTGCTCTGGGTTTAATTCTCCTGGAATATTATCTGATACTCCAGTAATAACCTTTACAACTTTAGCATCGCAAGGAGCTATAATATCTTTCCCAAAAACGTAATAACTTTCATTATTCTTAGGGTCTCCATTAAAAGATACGCCATCTTTAACCATTAAAATATCGTAAGCAAATTGCTGATTTTCATAAGCTACGTGATAATTTTGCTCTTTATTTGTTCCTCCCCAAAACACCATCCACTCTTCCTTAAAAGGCAAAATCATTTTTGTAGTATTTCTTTCTAATACAGGCAAATTATCTGGTTTATGGTATGTCACTAACAAGCCGCCAATTTTATTATTTCCATCAACATGTAAGGTAACATCCCTAACCTCAGCAGCAAATGTTATTTTATAAATATGTGTTTCGTCTTTAAGTTTATTAAATTCGACCTGAGATATTTTACCTAATTTACTTTTTAAATCTGAAAAAAATGCTTGTGTCTTTTTTAATGGTAATGCCTTTTTCATGCTGTAATTAAACATATTAAATATAGCATTATAATTCCCTTCATTATAAAATGTTTGGAATTCTGATACCACTTTGTTATAGTTTTCTTTTTCTTGCGAAAAAGAACCTATAGACAAAAGAAAAAGCACTATAAATATTTTATTTTTCAAACTAGCGTTGGTTATTTTTTGATTTATCGAAAACATAATCTATAACTTCCTTATGACGTTTCTTAGAACGAACAGAACTACCAGCTGCTGGTGCTCCATATGCTCTTCTGGTTGCAGCTCTGAATGTTTTTGCTTCGTCTAAATGCATGAGCATATGACTATATGCTCCCATATTTCTTGGTTCTTCTTGTGCCCAAACTATATCTGTAGCATTTTTATATTTTTTTAATATGTCTTTAATTTCTTTTACTGGTAAAGGGAACAATTGTTCTATCCTTACTAATGCCACATCGTTCCTCTTTAGTTTCTCTTGTTCTTCAAGTAAATCGTAGTAGAATTTTCCTGTTAGGAATACTAGAGTTTTAATCTTATCTGCTTTTGCTCTTTCATCATCTATTAGCATTTGAAAGCTTCCATTTGCAAATTCATCTACAGTTGAAACGACTAAAGGATGACGCAATAAGCTTTTTGGTGTAAAAACAATTAAAGGTTTTCTAAATTTAGCTTTTACCTGCTTTCTTAATAAATGATAAAAATTTGCTGGCGTTGTACAGTCTGCAACATACATATTGTCTTTAGCACAAAGTTGTAAGTAACGTTCCATACGTCCAGATGAATGTTCTGCTCCTTGACCTTCATATCCATGTGGCAACAACATAACCAATCCGTTTTGAAGCTTCCATTTATCTTCAGCTGCAGAAATATATTGATCTAACATAATTTGAGCACCATTACTAAAATCTCCAAACTGTGCTTCCCAAATGGTTAGAGTTTTAGGGCTTGCCATAGCATAGCCATAATCGAAACCTACAACACCATATTCAGAAAGTAAAGAGTTATAAATAAAGAACTTTCCTTGTTTATCGCTTATATTATTATGAAGAATTATTTCCTCTTCGCTATCTTCAACTTTAACAACAGCATGTCTATGTGAAAAGGTTCCTCTTTCTACATCTTGCCCAGAGATTCTAACATCAAATCCTTCTTCAAGTAATGTCCCGTAAGCTAAATGTTCGGCCATAGCCCAATCTAACTTATTTTCGTTAAACATGTCTTGTCTAGATTCTACTAAACGAGAAATTTTACGAATAAATTTTTTGTCTTTTGGCAATGATGAAATAACCTCAGTAATTTTAGCCAAGCCTTCTTTAGGGAAAGTGGTATCTACAGGTTTCATCATTTTATCTTCTTCAACAGTGATGTAATTCTCCCATTCATTTTGCATAAATGGTGTTATAACTGTTTTGTCTTCTTTTCTAGAATCTTCTAATTTCTCTTCTAATGATGCTTTATAATCTTCTTCTAACTTTGTAACATAATCTTGATCAATAATCCCTTGAGAAATTAGCTTTTCGGCATAAATCTGTCTTGGATTCTCATGTTTCGCAATAGCTTTATACAATTTTGGTTGTGTAAAACGAGGCTCATCCCCTTCGTTATGACCATATTTTCTATAACCCAATAAATCTATAAAAACGTCGCGTTTAAAAGTCATTCTAAAATCTAAAGCAAATAGCATGGCGTGAACTACAGCTTCAGCATCATCTGCATTAACGTGCAACACTGGAGAAAGCGTTACTTTACCAACATCTGTACAATAAGTACTTGAACGTGCATCTAAGTAATTAGTAGTAAATCCAACTTGATTATTTACAACAATATGAATAGTACCATTTGTTTTATAACCATCTAATTGTGCCATTTGAACAATTTCATAAACCAAACCTTGTCCTGCAATAGCAGCATCTCCATGCACAATAATTGGCAATACTTGCGATGGATTATCCGGATATTTATCGTCTTGTTTTGCCCTAACAATTCCTTCAACAACAGCACCTACAGTTTCTAAATGTGATGGATTTGGTGCAATATTTAAATTAATTTTCTTTCCAGTATTGGTTATTCTATCGCTCGTCCAACCTAGATGATATTTAACATCTCCATCAAACACTTCTTGTTCATAATCTTTTCCATCAAACTCGCTAAAAATATCTTTAGCCGATTTGCCAAAAATATTTGTTAAAGTACTTAAGCGACCACGATGTGCCATACCCATTACAAATTCTTTCACATCGTACTCAGATGCTTTTTCAATTAATGCGTCTAAAGCTGGAATTAAAGATTCTCCTCCTTCTAGAGAAAAACGTTTTTGACCCACATATTTAGTATGCAGAAAACTTTCAAATGAAACAGCTTCATTTAATTTTTTAAGAATATATTTTTTTTGTTCTACATCGAAATTAGGCTGATTATCATTAATATTCAACTTATCCTGGATCCATTTAATTTCTTCAGGCTTTCTTATGTACATATACTCAACACCAATGGAGTTACAATAGATTTTTTCAAGATGATCTATTATTTGTTGTAGAGTTTGAGAGCCAATTCCTAAAACTTCTCCTGCACTAAAAACGGTATTAAGATCTGATTTAGAAAGTCCAAAATTTTCAATCTCTAATGTTGGTGCATATTTTCTACGTGCACGAACTGGATTTGTTTTAGTAAACAAATGCCCTCTAGATCTATAGCCATCGATCAATTTTATAACTTGAAATTCTTTTGTCAAGCTCTCAGAAACGTGCTCGCAAGAAATGTCTCCAATTGATTGATCTACCAATCCAAAACTTTCGGAACCAAAATCATAGCCTTGAAAGAAAGCTCTCCAACTTGGTTCTACAGAATCTGGGTTTTGTAAATACTGGTCGTATAAATCAGCAAAGTATGCTGAATGTGCTGCATTTAAAAAGGAAAATTTATCCATATAAAATGTAAAACTAAATAGTTCAAACAAAATTTACACAAAAGTACAACATTTAGTAAAATTAGATATGGTTTTATTATTTTTATCCAGTACCTTTTTCAACGAAATTTAAAATCATGAAAAAAATATTCATTTTATTTAAGGAAAAGAATTATTACCTCTTTTTAATATGTTTGTTTTCTATGGGTGTGTCTGCCCAAGAAATTACACATAAACAATCTAATGATTTTTGGAATCATGTACAGTTTGGTGGTGGAATAGGTCTTAGCTTTGGTAGTAATTATTTTAGCGGAACCTTAGCGCCAAGTGCTATTTACAGATTTAATAGTCAATTTGGATTAGGTGTTGGACTTAGTGGCACCTATAACTCCCAAAAACATTATTATAAATCTTCCATAATTGGAGGCAGTCTTATAGGGCTTTATAATCCTATTAGAGAATTACAAATTTCTGCAGAATTTGAAGAAAACAATGTGAATGTAGATTGGGATAGTCGAACTGGATATGCAGATGACAATTATTGGTACCCATCCCTCTTTTTAGGCGCTGGTTACAGCACTAGAAATGTGACCATTGGAATTCGATTTGATGTGCTCTACAACAGTTCTAAAAGCACCTATTTAGACCCTTGGATGCCTTTTATACGTATTTACTTTTAAGAATATTTATTTTTAAACCACACTTTTTGCCATTCTCGTTGTAAAATTAAAAAAGCTACTTGATCCGAGAGTAATACCACATCAGTGCCATCTAATTGTTTTATCTTCTTTTCGGACACATCTATAATGTATAATAGATTGAGGTAATCCATGAATTTTTCTTGAATTAATTTAAAAACAGTTTCATGGAGCAATAGTTTTAAACTAGTTGGCAGGACGTCTTCATTAAAACTCAGGTCAATATTGGCATATAATAAATCTTTATTAAGCTGTTGCACCAATTTCCTGTATAACTTTAATTGTGTTGCTTCTTCAATTAACTGATTAAATGTGGTAGGTAATTGCATTACACGTTCCTATTCATTAATTCTTCACCAAACTGTCTTAAAGCTTGTTTATTTTCTTCTGAAATATGCAACTTATCCAGTACAAGAAAGGCTTTAGTAGTATAATTCTGAATTTCTTTTTGAGTCGCTTCTGCAGAACCACTTGATACAAATATCTGTTTGGTTGTTTTTATTTTCTCAAAATGATTTTTAGTCTCTAAGCTATATAAATGTAGAAGTTCTGTTTTTTTATCTTCAGCCGAAAATTCTACAGCTTTTAAATACAAATAGGTTTTTTTATTCTCAATAATATCACCACCTACCTGTTTACCAAAGGTCTTTGGATCTCCAAAAGCATCTAAATAATCGTCTTGTAATTGAAAGGCTATTCCTAAATTTATTCCAAAATCGTAAATTAAATGTTGGTCTTCAAGAGATGCTTTAGCTACAATAGCTCCCATTTGCATGGCAGCTCCAATCAATACAGCTGTTTTATATTCTATCATTTTCAGATACTCCGGAATGGTCACATCGTCTCTTGTTTCAAAATCGACATCAAATTGTTGTCCTTCGCAAACTTCAAGAGCTGTTTTACTAAATAATTTGGCAAGTGCTTGAAATGTTTCACAATCGTAATTTTCAAATAACTGGTAAGCCATAATCAACATTGCATCACCCGATAGAATAGCTGTATTTAAATCCCATTTCTCATGGACCGTTTCTTTGCCTCTTCTTAATGGAGCATCGTCCATAATATCGTCATGCACTAAAGAAAAATTATGAAACACCTCGATACTTAATGCAGCATTTAAAGCTGTTTTATAATCGCATTCAAAAATTTCTGCTGTCATTAAAGTTAAAACCGGACGCAAACGCTTACCTCCTAGTTTCAAAATATAATTAATTGGATTATAAAGAGATTCTGGATTTCTCTTAACTAAAAAGTTTTTTAAATAAGAAACAAATGCTTCCTGATAAATTGGTACTTGTTGCATCAAACAAAAATAGTGTAATTAAGAACACTTATCCAATAAGTTTTTATCAATATTAATAAATTGTTAAAACTTTGGAAACTTTTTAGGTTTTTAAAGTTTCCTATTGTACTTTTGCCACTTATTATGAGAGACAAAATACTTATTAACGCATCAGATATGTTTTTAAACTATGGGTTTAAAAGCGTAACAATGGATGATATTGCTAACAAAATTGGCATATCTAAAAAAACCATTTATCAGCATTTTGACAACAAAACAAAGCTAGTTGAAGCAACTACACTTTATATGTTTGAAGTGATTTCACATGGCATTGATTGTATTTGTGCTTTAAATAAAAGCCCTATTGATGAGATTTTTGAAATAAAAAAATTCACCATGGAGCATTTAAAAGACGAAAAATCTTCTCCACAACATCAACTTCAAAAATATTATCCAAAAATTTTTGAAAAACTAAAAACAAATCAATTTTGCATCATGCAAGACTGTGTTACCAATAACTTAACTAGAGGTGTAAAAGAAGGTTATTATAGAGACTCTATTAACATAGAGTTTATATCTAGGTTGTATTTTAATAGCATGATGCTATTAAAAGACCCTGAGATATTTCCATTAAATAATATTTCCATGAAAAAGCTTATGGATAATTATTTGGAGTATCACATTCGTGGCATCAGTACTGAAAAAGGCATTACAAAACTTAACAACATATTAAACACTAAATAGAAGTACATCAAATATGAAACACAAATTATTTATTCTAATAACTCTTTGTTATACTTCTTGGGTTTTTTCACAAGAAATACCAAGTAGTTTTTCACTTCAAGAAGCCATAGAATTTGCATTAGAAAATAATAGATCTGCAAAAAATGCTATAAGAAATATTGAAGCTGCAGAAAAACAAAAATGGGAAACTACTGCTACGGGATTGCCACAAATTAATGGTGGTATAGATTATCAAAATTGGATAAAACAACAAGTATCTTTACTTCCTGCTGAAATTGCAGGTGGTGATCCAGGAACCTTTGTTCCAGTTACATTTAGCCCGAAACAAAGTATTAACGCTACCGCAACCCTTAATCAATTATTATTTGATGGCTCTTATATTGTAGGTTTACAATCTGCTAAGGTGTATCTTGAAATTTCCGAAAACGCTAAAACCAAAACAGATTTAGAAGTTCGTCAATCAATCATTGATGCTTATGGCAATGTACTATTGGCTGAAGAAAACCTACTTATTGTAAACAAAAACATAGAAGTACTAGAAAAAAATCTTGCCGAAACTACTAAAATCTATGAAAATGGACTAGCTGAAGAAGAAAGTGTTGAACAATTACAAATTACATTAACTAGCTTAGAAAGCTATCTAAATAACGTTGAAAGATTAAAAGATTTATCTTATAAAATGTTCAATATTACGTTAGGTATTGACCTTAACAAACAAATTACATTAACAGATAACCTTGAAACTTTAACGCTTCAAAACATCTCTTTAGAATTACTTAATGCAGATGAGAATATTGAAAATAGCATAGATTTTCAAATAGCTAAAAACCAAGAGGTATCAAAAGAGCTTCTTTTAAAACTTGAAAAAAGCAGTTTTCTTCCTAGTTTAAATGCCTTTGTAAATGCTGGTTATAGTGGTTTTAGCGAAAAATTTACATTTGCTAACAACAATCAAGATTGGTATGGTTCATCTCTATTAGGCGTTAGTATGTCTATTCCTATTTTTAGTTCTGGCATGAGAAGTTCTGCGACGCAACGTGCAAAAATAGATTTAGAAATTGCAAAAGAAGAGCTCACAGAAACCGAACAACAATTAAAATTTCAAATTGCAAATGCAAAAAGCAACTACCAATTTGCTATTGAAGAATACGAAAACAAAAGACAAAATCTAAACTTGGCCGAGCGAATAGAACAAAAAAATCAAACCAAATTTTTTGAAGGCATTGCATCTAGTTTCGATCTAAGACAAGCACAAACACAACTATATACAGCACAACAGGAGTATTTACAATCCATGTTCAATGTTATTGCTAATAAAGCCGAATTAGAAACCATATTAAACACAGTTAACTATTAAGTCAACGAATCAACTAACTCTTATGAAAAATATAAAACTCCTTATTATCCTTGTTCTTATTGCAACTTCTTGCGGCAATAAAAAAACAAAATCAATAGATGATGTGCTTGCCTCCGGTAATTTAACAGAATTAAAAGAAAAACGAAACGAAATAGACTTAAAACAACAAGAACTTAACGATCAAATGAAGTTGCTTATTGAAAAAATAGCACAATTAGATACAGTTAAAAAGGTCCCTTTAATTACCACATTTAAAGCACATCAAGAAGTGTTTAATCATCAATTAGAAATTCAAGGTAATGTTACAACTAAAGACTTACTTGTTATTACTCCCGAATACAACGGCATTTTAACAAAGGTATATGTTAAAGAAGGGCAACAAGTAAAAAAAGGGCAGCTTTTAGCTAAAATTGATGATGGTGGTTTAAGTCAACAATTAGCACAACTGGAAATTCAAACCAGTTTAGCTAAAACCACTTTTGAGCGTCAAAAACGTCTTTGGGATCAAAACATTGGAAGTGAGATCCAGTTTTTACAAGCAAAATCTACTTACGAATCTCAAGCAGAAGCCGTAAACCAATTAAAAAAACAAATGGCTAAAACAAATGTAACTGCACCATTTTCTGGAACCATTGACGATGTAATTACGCAACAAGGAAGTGTTGTTGCTGCTGGTCAATCTCAACTTATGCGTATGGTTAATTTAGACAATATGTATATAGAAACGGATGTTCCTGAAAGTTATATTGGAGATGTAACTAGAGGAAAAAATGTTACGGTAGAATTTCCCGTTTTAGGAAAAATCATCGAAACAAAAATTCGACAAGCAGGAGATGTAATCAATCCAGCAAATAGAACTTTTAAAATTGAAGTAAGTGTACCAAATAAAGATAAAACCATTAAACCAAATCTTACGGCTCGACTTAAAATAAACGATTACACAAATAAAAAAGCCATACTTATACCTCAAAGTATTATTTCAGAAAATGCTGATGGCGAACAATATATTTACATCATTACAAATAAAAACTCTAATGGAGAAGGAGATGCCAAACGTGTTATTATAAAAACTGGAAAAACGCAAGGCGATGTCATTGAAGTCCTTGAAGGTGTTGAAGATGGAGCGGAAATTGTAAAAGAAGGAGCTCGAAGTGTTAAAGATGGGCAAACCGTTAAAGTCATAAACTTGCCTAACGAAACAATAAACAGCACTAACGAACAAAACTAAAGACTAATGACAAAAAAGAAAAAACAAGTCGAAAAAGAATTTGGTTTATCATCGTGGGCAATCAACAACAAAACCACCATGTATGTGCTTATTCTTGTGATTTTTTATTTAGGCGTTTCTGCCTTTTTCGATATGCCACGAGAAAACTTTCCAGAAGTTAATGAAACCAAAATTTACATAAGTTCTATTTATCCGGGAAACACAGCTGAAGATGTCGAAAAACTCATTACAGATCCACTAGAAGACGAATTAAAAACGGTTAGTAATGTGGTTGAAATAACATCCACATCGCAAGAGGATTTCTCAATGATTATTGTAGAATTCGACGAGCATCTTACCGTTGAACAGGCCAAACAAAAAGTAAAAGATGAAATAGACACTAAAACAGCTGGTGAAGACTGGCCAATGTCTAATGGAGCCAAAGTAAAACCAGATGTATTTGAATTAAGTATGTCTGAAGAAATGCCCATTTTAAACATTAATATTTCTGGTGATTATCCGGTTGAAAAACTAAAAGAATATGGCGAGTATCTTCAAGATGAAATTGAAGATTTATTAGAAATTAAGAAAGTAGATATTCGTGGCGCTCAAGACAAAGAAGTTGAAGTTGCCGTGGACATCTATAAAATGATGGCTGCCGAAGTCACTTTTTCAGATATCATTGGAGCCATAAATAATGGAAACGTTACCATGTCTGCCGGAAATTTAAAAACCAGTGGACAACGAAGAACCATCAGAATTTTAGGGGAAATAGAATCGCCAAAAGAATTAGAAAATTTTGTAGTAAAAGCTGAAAATGGCCATGCCATTTATTTAAAAGATGTTGCAACGGTAACGTTCCATGAAGAAGACAAAACAACGTTTGCTAGAGAGTTTGGAGCTCCTGTAGTTATGCTAGACGTTAAAAAGCGTGCAGGAAAAAATATGGTGGCTGCTGCAGAACAAATTCAGGTAATTGTTCAAGATGCCATAGACAATGTGTTCCCACAAGATTTAAAAGTAACAATTGCTAACGATCAATCTCCTGTTACCATTGGTCAGGTAGACGATTTAGTGAACAACATTATTTTTGGGGTTATACTAGTGGTCACTGTTTTAATGTTCTTTTTAGGTTTTAAAAACGCCATTTTCGTCGGTTTTGCAATCCCAATGTCCATGTTTATGTCGCTCATGATATTAAACATGCTAGGACAAAGTTTAAACACCATGGTTCTTTTCGGGTTAATTATGGGACTTGGCATGCTGGTAGATAACGGTATTGTGGTGGTAGAAAATGTCTATCGACTCATGGATGAAGAAGGCATGAGTAGGATTGAAGCTGCCAAAAAAGGAATTGGAGAAATTGCGTTTCCAATTATTATTTCGACAGCAACAACTGTTGCTGCATTTATTCCATTAGGTTTATGGCCTGGCATTATGGGAGAGTTTATGATGATCTTGCCTATTACACTTTCAGTTGTTTTAGGATCCTCCTTGTTTGTCGCAGTGTTCTTTAACTCGGTGTTAGTATCGCAGTTTATGAATACCGAAGATAAAAACATGCCACTTCATAAAATTATCCGTACCACCATAATTATTGCCGTTATTGGAATTCTCATCCTTATTTTTGGAGGAGACTATCGTGCTCTTGGATCATTAATGATTTTTACAGCTATCATGCTTTGGGTGTATCGTTTGTTTTTACGTAAATGGGCTAATAGCTTTCAAACAAAAACACTTGTAAGATTAGAACGTTGGTATGAGCGTCAATTACGTTGGGCTTTATCTGGCAAGAAACCTTTTATATTAACTATTGGGACATTTGTTTTATTAATCCTAGCCTTTGTAGCTTTTGGTATTTCTTTAATGACACAGCGAACCAAGGTGGAGTTTTTTCCAGATAACAAACCCAACCAGATTATTGTTTATATAGAATATCCACAAGGAACAGCTATAGAGAAAACAAATGTTATCACTAAAGAAGTAGAAAAAATTGTTTATCAGGTTGTAAACAACGATCAATATAAAGATGGCGACTATAACTTTATGGTAGAAAGTGCTGTATCTCAAGTAGGTGAAGGTGCTGGAAATCCACAAACAGATAGTGGTTCTTCTGCCGAAATGCCACATAAAGCTAAGATTACGGCTTCCATGCGTGAATATAAATACCGTCGTGGTGAAGACAGTGAGCTCCTACGTCAAAAAGTGCAAAAAGCTTTAGTTGGTATTTTCCCAGGGGTTCTTATTTCAGTTGAAAAAAATGCCGATGGACCTCCAGCTGGATCTCCAATTAATATTGAAATTGAAGGAGATGATTATGATGAGCTGATTAATACAGCCGAAAACATGCGTGAATTTATCAATAATAAAAATATTGCTGGAATTGATGAGCTTAAAATAGATGTGAACAAAGATAAACCATCTATGAAAGTTGTCATTGACAGAGAAAAAGCTGGTGAATTAGGCATAAGCGCTTCTCAAGTAGGACAACAATTACGTAATTCTATTTTTGGAACCAAAGCTGGTATTTATAAAGAAGGTGGAGACGACTTTGATATTTACGTACGTTTTAATGAAGAAAATCGCTATAACACAAGTGCTCTTTTTAATCAGAATATCACATTTAGAGACAATTCAGGAAAAATAAAAAGCATTCCCGTTTCAGCAGTCACCAAACACGAAAACAATTCAGGGTTTAGCGCTATTAAACACAAAGACACGAAGCGTGTTGTAACTATATATTCTGCATTATCCCCAGGTTTTACAGATGCTGGAGCCATTGTAACTCAAGTTCAAAATGAAATGAAGACTTATAAAGGGTTACCGAAGAATATTAAAATAGATTATACTGGTCAAATTGAAGAACAAAACAAGCAAATGACCTTTCTAATGGGTGCCTTTTTTACTGGGTTGGGATTAATATTCTTTATCTTAATATTTCAGTTTAACTCGATTTCCAAACCAGCCATTATTATGTTGGCCATCTTTTTAAGTTTAATAGGTGTCTTTGGAGGAATTGTTCTTACGGGCAGTGCTTTCGTAATTATGATGACTATGGTTGGAATTATTGCACTTGCTGGAATTGTGGTAAATAATGGGGTGGTTCTGCTCGATTATGCCCAGCTTCTCATTGACAGGAAAAAACAACAAATGAATTTAAAAGACAATGATTATTTAACTAAGGAAGATTTATTTGAAAGTATTGTTCGTGCCGGAAAAGCACGTTTACGCCCTGTATTATTAACAGCTATTACCACCATACTTGGTTTAATTCCATTAGCAATCGGATTAAACATCAATTTCTTTACCCTGTTTAAAGAATTTGATGCCAATATTTATATGGGTGGAGACAACGTGGTATTCTGGGGACCATTAGCATGGACCGTTATTTATGGTTTATTAATAGCAACTTTCTTAACACTAATAGTTGTACCTGTATTATTTTACTTATCCATGCAATTAAAAATGTGGATACGTAGAAAAAGAACTACAACAGATATCATATAATTACCTTCCTTTTTACGCTTAGTTAAAAGGACTAATTAATAGCGGAAAAGCCTCGACAAATGTTGAGGCTTTTTTTTATTTGATAATCATTTAACTTCCTTAAATTTGCAACCTATTTAATTACTTGGAGTAAAAGCAAGCAAATTTAAAGTTTAAATTTATGTATAGAAGTCATAATTGTGGTGAATTAAGAGCATCGCATATCAATAACGAAGTTACATTATCTGGTTGGGTACAAAAATCACGCGACAAAGGGTTTATTGTTTGGGTAGATTTACGCGACCGTTATGGTATTACACAATTAGTTTTTGATGAAGAACGTACCCCTAAAGCCATGATAGAAATGGCTCAAAAATTAGGTCGTGAATTCGTTATTCAAGTTACTGGAACTGTTATTGAACGTGCTTCTAAAAACCCAAACATCCTAACAGGAGACATCGAAATTTTAGTTTCTGAGATGACTATTTTAAACGAATCTTTACTACCTCCCTTTACTATTGAAGACAAAACCGATGGTGGCGAAGACATTAGAATGAAATATCGCTATTTAGATATTAGAAGAAATCCAGTAAAAAATAGTTTGATTTTCCGTCATAAAGTGACTCAAGAAGTTAGAAACTATTTATCTAAAGAAGGTTTTATCGAAGTAGAAACGCCTTACTTAATCAAATCGACTCCTGAAGGCGCTAGAGATTTTGTGGTTCCAAGTAGAATGAACGAAGGGCAATTTTATGCCCTTCCTCAAAGTCCACAAACCTTCAAACAATTGTTAATGGTTGGAGGTATGGATAAATACTTTCAAATTGTTAAATGTTTTAGAGACGAAGATTTACGTGCAGACAGGCAACCAGAGTTTACACAAATAGACTGCGAAATGGCGTTTGTTGAACAAGAAGATATATTAAATGCTTTTGAAGGATTAACACGTCATTTACTAAAAGAAGTAAATGGCATTGATATAAAAGAGTTTCCACGTATGTTGTACGATGATGCCATGCGTTTATATGGAAACGACAAACCAGATATCCGTTTTGGGATGAAATTTGGGGAATTAAACGATGTTGCTCAACACAAAGATTTTGGTGTATTTAACTCTGCCGAATTGGTTGTTGGCATTGCAGTTCCAGGAGGAAATGCTTACACAAGAAAAGAAATAGACAAGCTAATTGATTGGGTAAAACGTCCTCAAATTGGTGCTTTAGGCATGATTTATTCTCGTTGTAATGACGATGGAACCTATAAATCATCCGTAGATAAATTTTACGATCAAGACGATTTAGCAAAATGGGCAGAGAAAACTGGTGCTAAAGCTGGCGATTTAGTTTGTGTTCTTTCTGGAGATAAAAATAAAGTAAGGGCTCAATTAAGTGCCTTACGGATGGAATTAGCAGAGCGTTTAGGTTTACGCAAACCAAACGAATTTGCACCACTTTGGGTCATGGATTTTCCATTATTGGAATGGGATGAAGATACAGAGCGTTATCACGCGATGCATCATCCATTTACTTCGCCTAAACCTGGACAGTTAGAACTATTAGCTACAAATCCTGGAGACGTAAAAGCCAATGCATACGATTTGGTTTTAAACGGAAATGAAATTGGTGGTGGTTCTATTAGAATTCACGATAAAAAAATACAAGCCTTAATGTTCGATTATTTAGGGTTCACTGAAGAAGAAGCCAAAGCACAATTTGGTTTTTTAATGAATGCTTTCGAATTTGGAGCACCACCTCATGGTGGCTTAGCTTTTGGTCTAGATAGATTGGTTGCTATACTTGGTGGTCAAGAAACTATTAGAGACTTTATAGCCTTTCCAAAAAACAATGCTGGACGAGATGTTATGATAGATGCTCCTGCTCCATTAGACGACAAACAACTAGAAGAACTTAGTTTGAAGCTACATTTAAAATCATAAATATTAAATCCTGCAATTGCAGGATTTTTTAGTAGTTTTATTTCATGAGAAAGAAACTAATAAAAATCATCTTATATATAGTGCTTACTTTTACTATTATTTTGTTTGGTTTATACACTTATGCTTATTTTGCAATGAAACCTTAATAAACCATTCAATCTTTTCATGAACATAAAGTCTTTCATAAAGCAATTTATTATTTGGAGATATAAACATATCTCACAGAAAAACTTTGTTTTATTATTAAGCATTTTTGTTGGATTATTAGCTGGTTTAGCTGCTGTAACGTTAAAAAACATTACCTATTTTATACAAAACTCTTTAGAAGAAGGCATTGTTTTTTCTCAAAATCAATTGTATTTTATTTTACCTTTTCTAGGATTGCTCATTGTTTATCTTATTAAAAAATATTTATTTACAAAAGCATTAGAACCAACAACACCTCCTTTTATAAAGCGTGCCATTCCTTCATTATTATACTCTCTTTTAAGGCAAAAAGGACTTTTATCTTATAAACTTATTTATCATCCATTAATTCTGGCTCCTTTAACAGTAGGGTTTGGTGGTTCGGTTGGGTTATTAGGTCCAGCTATTACATCTGGTTCGGCTATAAGTTCGAATTTAAGTAGACTGATGCGAATTGATAAGAAAACCAGAACCTTACTTATTGCTTGTGCTACAGCTGGTGCTATTGCCTCAATGTTTAAATCGCCAATTGCAGCCATTGTTTTTGCTGTTGAGGTCTTTAGTTTAGACTTAACTTTTGCTTCATTATTACCATTATTAATTGCATCTATATCTTCTGTTTTAACATCGTATTTTTTTCTTGGAGATGAAGTGCTTTTTAACTTTACACTTACCGATAAGTTTACCATAAATGACACAGGATTTTATATTCTACTTGGCATAGGGACTGGAATTGCATCCATCTATTTTACTAAGATTTACTTTGCCATTTATGCCTTTTTTGATAGGTTTAAAACTCGGTTCACTAAATTACTTGTCGGAGGCATGGCTATTGGAATTATGCTTTATTTTATCCCTCCACTTTATGGGGAAGGGTTAAGTTTTACAAAAGATTTATTTGATGGAAATCACCTTCACGCTTTAGGCACCAATTTATTTGATGACTATTTAGATAATATTTGGGTTGTAATTGTTTTATTAATAGGGTTTACAATTTTTAAAGCCATTGCTATGACCACCACTTTTGCTGCTGGTGGTGTTGGTGGCGTTATTGTTCCAACTATGGTTATGGGAAGTGCTTTAGGTAATGTAGTAGCAAAAGTAATAAACAATATAGGATTTGGCCACCAAGTGTCTGAATCTAATTTTACGTTAGTTGGCATGGCTGGGCTTATAGCTGGTGTTATTCATGCGCCTCTTACTGCTATTTTTTTAATTGCTGAAATTACTGGAGGATATGAGTTGTTTTTACCATTAATGATAACTGTTGCCATTTCTTATATGATTACAAAAAATTATATGGTTCATACCATCTATACGAAAGAATTGGCCGAAAGAGGCGATTTATTAACTCATGATAGAGACCAAAATGTGTTAACTACCATGAATCTTGACAGTGTCATAGAGAGAAACTTTATTACGTTACACCCAGAAATGTCTTTAGGAGACATGCTTCATAAAGGGGTTTCTAAATCTAATAGAAATTTATTTCCAGTTATTAATGACGATAAAATTCTTGTAGGTATTATACTCTTAGATGATATTAGAAGTGTCATGTTCGACCAATCTTTATACCATTCTACATCTGTTGAAACATTTATGCATATGCCTCCTGGTTTTATTGATTATAATAAAGATAGTATGAGGATTGTTATGCAAAAATTTCAAGATACTGGAGCCTGGAATTTACCTGTTATTAAAAATGACAAATATTTTGGTTTTGTTTCAAAATCTAAATTATTAACAGCTTACAGACACGAATTAATTAATTTTACCTAATGAAAATAACTGTTTTAAAAATAATAACTCTCATACTACTTATTCTTTCTGTAGGTAGTATTTTTATTGGTTATGTATCTGATTTAGATGATGCTGAAAAACTCATTGGTTTTGGAGTTATAGGGCTATTTATTTTTGTGTTTCCATTATTTTCATATTATAGATGGAAAGACAGAAACGTTAAAGATTATATGATTACCAAAGAAAGTTTAGAAAAAATGCGTGATTATAAAGAAAAAAAAGATGCTTAATTTAAATTTCGTTTTTCAATAAAGAATCGCTTTAACAACTGAGAAGCTTCCTCTGCTAAAACACCTCCTTCAATAATGGTCTTAGGATGTAGGGTTGTTTTCATATTTATACATCCACGATCTTCATCTCTTGCTCCATAGACAATTTTAGATATCTGACTCCAATACAAAGCACCTGCACACATTTGGCAAGGTTCTAAAGTTACATATAGTGTACAATTTTTAAGGTATTTCCCTCCAAGAAAATTTGAAGCAGCAGTAATCGCTTGCATTTCGGCATGAGCCGTTACATCGTTTAAAAGTTCGGATAAATTATGTGCTCTGGCAATAACCCGATTATCCACAACAATGATCGCTCCAACAGGAATTTCTCCTTTTTCAAAAGCAACTTCAGCTTCTTGAAGCGCTTTTTTCATAAAATAGATATCGTCGAACATGTTTTCCATATTGGTAAAAATAAAAAAAGGCAGCTAATTAACATTAGCTGCCTTTAAATTATTATTTAAAAATCAATTAGTTTTTAATAACCTTATGATTGGCACTAAATGATTGTCCGTTGATACTTAATATATAAATACCAGACTGTAGTTTATTTATATCTAACTCAACTTGGTTAAATAATTCTACTTTTTTAGAAAGCACTTGTCTTCCATTAATATCTGTAAGTGTCATAGTAACCTTACCATAGTTCTTAGCCGTTTTAATAAATAAACGTCCATTGGTTGGGTTTGGATACACTTTATAACTACTTGTATTAAAATCTTCAATACTTAAGCTTGTACAATTAGCCAATGAAGGATCGTTTGCTGGAGGCATGGTGAAATCTTCAACCTGATCCACTCTACTAAAAGTAGAACCTTGATCTGCTGCATAACCAACACCTCTATTAGCAAATACTTCCCATATTAAACATTGGTCTTCACCACCTGTTAAAGCCATATCTGCTGCTAAAATACCATCTCTACCTGAAACAAATCCTGGTGAACAACCTTGTAATTTTAAACCATCCATAACAACTTGCATCACTTTATTGTTTCCACCTGTACCGTTATAAAGGTCTTCATCAAAACCATATTTATCAACATAAGCCCAAGTTAAATCCCAGATAAATGTTGCCCAAACAAAACCAATTCCATGTGGTGCTGCTACATTAGCAGTATCGTTCGTATCATTATAAGTAAAGTCATTAACAGCAAAATCTGTACTATAAGGTGCATTTCTAATACCTACTCCAGTTGTTGGCTGTCCTGTAGCATAAGTACCAATGCCTCTAGCATCTGTTCCTTCGTCTCCTGGTTTCATGGTTAGCATTAAACCAAACCAATCTGACCATCCTTCACCCATTTGCTCGGCATTGTTTAAACATCCTGCTGCTGCTGCGCCTCCTGTTAATCTATTTGAAATACCATGTCCATATTCGTGAGCAATAATACCGTTATCAAAACTTCCGTCTCTTTGGTAAGAATTTGGATTAACTAATGAAGCGCTAATAATATCTCCAGCTAATAAGGCTGCAATTATAGCTTCTCCATCAATATTATCTACCATAACTGCTGGAATTGTTACGGATCCTCCAAGGACACCTCCTCCCATTGCAATAGTTCCTCCAGGAACGTTATTCACAATAACGACTCCTACTGCCCCTTCATCTTGAGCAGCTTTGGCTTTAAATCCAAATTCACATTCACCTCTACGAATTACTACAATCTTACCGTTTAGTTCTGCTGCATTTGTTAATGGGTTACAACCATCGTTAGGGTCATTTACATTGTCTACAACAATTGCTAAATTTGCAGTAAGTGGCGTAGTTGGTAAATTAGCACCAAACGTTGCTGGTTCTGCAATATAACCTCCTGCTAAAGAGCCATCGTTAATAACCAATGCTTCTCCTGGTGGCTCTGACCATAAATACATTTGCATATATGGGTTTTGTCCATCAGGTCCAGTACCAAAATTGGCATTATTAGTTCCTCCGCCATCTTGTCCTTCAGCCTCAACATAATCACTTCCTAAACCTCCATTGCCATAATTGTTTTCTTGGAAATTTCCAGATGCTTCATCAAATCCATATTGATACCAAACATCATGCATCATGTTACTAACATAAAACATATTAGTTACTGAGACATCTTGATAACCAACTGGCTCTTGATTAATATTTAAAGTGAAATCGAAATTTAAAGTAGCTCCTCCATCTGGCGAAGCTCCTGGAACATCTTGATTAGCAGTGTCTTCATAAGCATATACATTGTTACCTCTAGTAATGGTAAATTCTGCTCCTGCAGCACCATTTGTATCATGCCATCCGTAAGGTGAAGCATTATCATCGGCTGGAGAATCTAATAAGGTTCTTCCTCCAAAACTTGGAGCTTCTACAGGAAAAGCAAACACGTTATATTGCGATCCATCAGCTACAAATGCATTTGGCTTAAATAAAGAGAAACTTTCTTGTGCTACTACTTGATGATTAGAATTATCTATGTGATTTGCATGATTTCCATCTCCAAAATTACAAGATACAACCCAGTTGTTCTTTTCTAGAACCTGTCCTGTAACAGCATCAACTCTTACACTCCACCAGTTGCTTCCATCTTTAGTTTGAATACTTAAATCCCAAGCTAATTTTAAATCATCTTGTTCAACTGAATAGTAATAAACTAATTTTACTGGGATATTATTTCTAGAAACATTTCCGTTTGTAAATAAAAATTCTTTATTATTCCCAGAAATTAATTCTAAGCCTTGTAAGCTTCCTAAGTTTAATTGTGTTACCACATTTTCTATAGCACGTTGTGCATTGATTTGTGGCGATATGGTGTTTACTTTTTGGCTAATATTACCTATTAAGTTATTAGCATAATAAAACACCGCATGATCTCTCATGGCTACACTTGAAATGGCGTTGTGTATTTCAATCCCTTGATATCTTTGATTGACATATACGTGATTGATTTTTGTGCTCTTAGAAAAGTATTCTTTGGTCACGTATAAATCTTCAATATCATTAGCTGTTAAATGATATTTAGCTTGATTTTGTGTTAAATACGTTTTAATAACATTGCCATATTCTGAATTAACCAAAGAGTTTTGTGAAAACCCCATTAATCCAAAAAATAACAATCCTACTACCATAAAGCTGTGGATGTAATTTTTTTTCATTCTATCTTAAATATTAATTTTTAAATTGTGTAAATATAGTTTCTACATCTCTACAAATCTAACTTTCAAGTTATAATATTAATAAGTTAGAAAAAAAAAGTCTTTTAAATTCATCTAATTGAAAGCATTAAATATCAAGACTCAGGATTTAACAATATTGCTTTTATACATATTCTAAAAAAAAAAAAGCAGCTAATATTAATTAGCTGCTTTTAAATTATTATTTAAAAATCAATTAGTTTTTAATAACCTTATGATTGGCACTAAATGATTGTCCGTTGATACTTAATATATAAATACCAGACTGTAGTTTATTTATATCTAACTCAACTTGGTTAAATAATTCTACTTTTTTAGAAAGCACTTGTCTTCCATTAATATCTGTAAGTGTCATAGTAACCTCACCATAGTTCTTAGCCGTTTTAATAAATAAACGTCCATTGGTTGGGTTTGGATACACTTTATAACTACTTGTATTAAAATCTTCAATACTTAAGCTTGTACAATTAGCCAATGAAGGATCGTTTGCTGGAGGCATGGTGAAATCTTCAACCTGATCCACTCTACTAAAAGTAGAACCTTGATCTGCTGCATAACCAACACCTCTATTAGCAAATACTTCCCATATTAAACATTGGTCTTCACCACCTGTTAAAGCCATATCTGCTGCTAAAATACCATCTCTACCTGAAACAAATCCTGGTGAACAACCTTGTAATTTTAAACCATCCATAACAACTTGCATCACTTTATTGTTTCCACCTGTACCGTTATAAAGGTCTTCATCAAAACCATATTTATCAACATAAGCCCAAGTTAAATCCCAGATAAATGTTGCCCAAACAAAACCAATTCCATGTGGTGCTGCTAAAACTGTGTTATTAGTATCACCATATGTATAATCGTTTATAGCAAAATCTGTACTGTAAGGCGCTTCTCTAATCCCAACACCTGAAGTTGATTGCCCTGCAGCATAAGTACCCATGCCTCTAGCATCTGTTCCTTCATCTCCTGGTTCCATCGTTAACATTAATGCAAACCAATCAGACCAACCTTCACCCATTTGCTCAGCATTGTTTAAACAACCTGTTGATGCTGCTCCTCCTGTTAATCTATTTGAAATACCATGCCCATATTCGTGAGCTACAATACTATTATCAAAACTTCCGTCAATCATATACTCAGCAACCACTTGTAAAGTCACACTAACAGGACCTTCATTTTGCATAGCTGCAAGTAAAATTTCACCATTATCATAATTTGTAAATACAGAAGGAATTGTAAATAAAGGATTAGTTTCTCCAGCCATTGTTACAAAAGGCACATAAGCAGGATCGTTAGTTGGGTTGTTATGGTTTATAACAATTACCGCTATAGCTCCTGCATCTTGAGCATTTTGGATTTTATCAACAAATGGGCAAGTCCCTCTTCTTATCACGGCAATTTTACCTGCTACACTAGAAATTGGGTTACACCCTTCTGTAGGAAGTGCTGTACCATCATCCACTAACACTAACTCACCTGTAACTGGTGTACTACCAATTCCTGTAATATTGTTTGGTGGCGTAGTTGCTGGATTTGCTGCTTGGTAAAAACCTGCAACAGATGTATTATTAACTTTTATTAATTCTTGGATAGCCGGAGGCGTCCATAAATACATTTGCATACGTGGATTTTGTCCATCTGGTCCAGTAGCAAAATTAGCGTTATCTGTTCCTCCACCATCTTGACCTTCGGCATTAACAGAATCACTTCCTAATCCAGCATTACCATAATTATTTTCTTGGAAATTTCCAGATGCTTCATCAAATCCATATTGATACCAAACATCATGCATCATGTTGCTTACATAAAACATGTTAGTAACGGATGCATTTTGATACCCAATTGGGTCTTGATCTATATTTAATGCAAAATCAAAATTTAATAAAGACCCACCATTTGGTGAAGATCCAGAACCAATATCATTAGTATCTTCATAAGCAAAAACATTGTTTCCTCTTGTAAAGTTATATTCAGCTCCTGCAGCACCATTTGTATCATGCCATCCGTAAGGTGAAGCATTATCATCGGCTGGAGAACTTAATAAGGTTCTTCCTCCAAAACTTGGAGCTTCTACAGGTAAGGCAAACACGTTATAATGTGATCCATCTTCAACAAGTGCATTTGGCTTAAATAAAGAAAAGCTTTCTTGCGCTACTACTTGATGATTAGAATTATCTGTATGATTTGCGTGATTTCCATCTCCAAAATTACAAGATACAACCCAGTCGCTCTTTTCTAAAATCTGACCTGTAACAGCATCAACTCTTACACTCCACCAGTTATTACTCTTTAAGGCATCGATGTTTAGATCCCAAGCTAATTTTAAATCATCTTGTTCAACTGAATAGTAATAAACTAATTTTACTGGGATATTATTTCTTGAAACATTTCCGTTTGTAAATAAAAATTCTTTATTATTTCCAGAAATTAATTCTAAGCCTTGTAAGCTTCCTAAGTTTAATTGTGTTACCACATTTTCTATAGCATGTTGTGCATTAATTTGTGGCGATATGGTGTTTACTTTTTGGTTAATATTACCTATTAAGTTATTAGCATAATAAAACACTGCATGATCTCTCATGGCTACACTTGAAATGGCGTTGTGTATTTCAATCCCTTGATATCTTTGATTGACATATACGTGATTGATTTTTGTGCTCTTAGAAAAGTATTCTTTGGTCACGTATAAATCTTCAATATCATTAGCTGTTAAATGATATTTAGCTTGATTTTGTGTTAAATACGTTTTAATAACATTGCCATATTCTGAATTAACCAAAGAGTTTTGTGAAAACCCTATTAATCCAAAAAACAACAATCCTACTACCATAATGCTGTGGATGTAATTTTTTTTCATTATTTATTTTTCTTAGTGAATATTTTGTGTAATCTTCAAATATAACATGCTTATTTGTATTATTAAAATAAAAATTTAAAATACTTTACATATTAACAGTTATTCTATCTATTTTAATAATTTTACGGAATATTTTACCTGGATGGCTACAGATATTTTAAAGACTATAAATTCATCAGAAGAACTACGTTCTCTAAGCGATAGCCAGTTACTTCAACTTGCAAAAGAGTTGCGAGAATTTATTATTAAAATTGTAGCTACAAAAGAAGGTCATTTAGGAGCCAGTTTAGGTGTGGTTGAACTGACCATTGCGCTACATTATGTGTTTAATACGCCTAAAGATTTACTTATTTGGGATGTTGGTCATCAAGCATATGGACATAAGATATTAACGGGTAGACAATCCGTTTTTGAGACCAATAGACAATTATATGGTATTAGCGGATTTCCAAGAAGGGAAGAAAGTGAGTTCGATGCTTTTGGTGTTGGACATTCTTCTACATCCATCTCTGCAGCTTTAGGTATGGCAATAGCATCTCAATTAAAAGGGGATTTTAAAAAACAACATATTGCCATTATTGGAGATGCATCTATAGCCAGTGGCATGGCTTTCGAAGGATTAAACCATGCTGGTGTAACAACAGCTAATTTATTAGTTATTTTAAACGACAATGCCATAGGAATCGACCCTTCGGTAGGGGCTTTAAAACAGTATTTAACGAATGTTAAAAAAGGTACTCAAAAACAGGACAATATTTTTGAAGCTTTAAATTTTGATTATTCTGGACCTATTGACGGCCATAATCTACCACTATTAATTTCAGAATTAGAACGTTTAAAAACAGTAAAAGGCCCAAAGTTTTTACATGTAATTACAAAAAAGGGGAAAGGTTTAAAACAGGCTGAAGATAATCAAATCACCTATCATGCACCAGGGAAATTTGATGCTATAACAGGGGAATTAGTGCCAAAAACTAATTACAATCAACCTCCAAAATATCAAGATGTTTTTGGTTTTACAATGGTAGAATTAGCTAGAAAAAATACGAATATTATAGGTATTACTCCTGCCATGCCTACTGGTAGTTCTTTAAAATACATGATGGAAGAAATCCCTGATCGCGCTTTCGATGTTGGTATTGCCGAACAACATGCTGTAACTCTTGCTGCCGGAATGGCAACCCAAGGACTCATACCATTTTGCAATATTTACTCTACTTTTTTACAACGTGCTTACGATCAAGTAATTCACGATGTGGCTTTACAAAAATTACCCGTAATTTTTTGTCTAGATAGAGCTGGTTTAGTTGGTCAAGATGGAGCCACACATCATGGTAATTTTGATATGGCTTTTTTACGTTGTATTCCAAACTTAATTATTTTTGCACCAAGAAATGAAATAGAATTACGTAACATGATGTATACCTCGCAATTAGGAAACTTAAAACAACCTATTGTCATTAGATATCCAAGAGGAAGAGGGGTTACTTTAAATTGGAAACAACCATTTAAAGAGATTGAGATAGGAAAAGGCATTCAATTAAAAAAGGGTACAAAAATAGCCGTTTTAAGCATTGGGAGCATGTCTAAAAATTGTACCGAAGCCATTGATTCAATATCTGTAAATCAATCTATTTCACATTATGATATGCGATTTGTGAAGCCTTTAGACGAAAAACTTCTTCATGAGATTTGTAAAACTTATAAAACTATTATTACGGTTGAAGATGGTACTATAAAAGGCGGATTTGGTAGTGCTATTTTAGAATTTGCCTCATACAACAATTATAAAAACACTTTTAAATTACTTGGTATTTCAGATGAATTTATTGAACATGGAACAACCGAGGAACTTCAGCAACAGTGCCATTTAGATAGTTATTCTATTTCTAAATTCATTTCAGATTGTTTAAACCAGTAAGTTTAAAAACCTATTAAAAACTTATTCTGAGTCAGCGTAGTATTGTTGAGCTTCAACGTCAGAAGCATTAACATCATTTACTTCGCTTATAACTAATAGGCAGGCAAAAATTACAAAAACGATAACGATTGCGCCAAGTAAATTTTTTTTCATTTTAAGTTAGATTTAGAGTTTTGGTTTGGTAAATATACATATTAAATCGTTAAAACGCAATATTTATCCGACAAAATGCAATATTCTTCATGTTTTTATAAAGAAATCCCTTTAATGTTTTTATATTTTAATATCGCTTGACTATCTGAAAGTAAAGACACATAATGACAAACACTAAGCAATTTATAGTAAATACTATGGTTTTCATTTAGGGTTAAATCTGGAATACTTTTTAAAATAAGCTTATCGTAATTAGATCCTAATTGATTAGATGTATTAATAATGGCTGAAGAATATTTTTCTAATAACGTGCTAATCACTTCAAAACCTACTATTTCTTTATCAATAACTTCTTTAGATTGATACACATTTTTAATGCTTAACTTAATAATATCAATTATTTGAGCTTCGTATTTACTTTTATCTAATAAAGCACAAGTAAACGTATCGTTTAATATCGCTTCTTCGTTGTTTAAAAAAACCTCAACAGCTTCATTGATTAATGTATTTATTGCTAAAGCCCTTAAGTAGCTTACACGATCTTGCGTTGTTGAAAGTTGGTTATACTTTTTAGAATTAATAGAATGTCTAACCAAATTAATTAAATACTCTAAGGCATATTCCTCTTGAATAAGCCCTAAGTTAATACCGTCTTCAAAATCAATAATGGTATAACAAATGTCGTCTGCTGCTTCTACCAAATATGTAAGTGGATGTCTAGAATAACTTACACAATTTTTATCTCCTCTTTTGAGTAAGCCTAATTCGTTTGCAACATCTTCAAACAATTCTTTTTCACTTTGGAAAAAACCATATTTCTTATCTGCAATATGATTGCTTGGCTTTTTAGGCAAGGATTCTTTGGGGTATTTAGTAAATGCACCAAGAGTGGCATAGCTTAAACGTAAACCTCCTTCTCTTCCAACCCTACTTTCTGTTACAATTTTAAATCCATTGGCATTTCCTTCAAAATCACATAAATCCTGATATTCTTTTTCAGTTAAATGATTTTTAAATTGTTTCCCTTTTCCTGATTTAAAAAACTCACCTATGGCTTTTTCTCCTGAATGTCCAAAAGGTGGGTTTCCAATATCATGTGCTAAAGCTGCTGCTGCAACAATAGCTCCAAAATCATTGGCTTGATAACCATGAATGGTTTGTAAATGTGGGTATTTCTCAATTAATTTGGCTCCAACTTTTCTACCTAACGTCCTACCTACAACACTTACTTCCAAACTATGGGTAAGTCTTGTATGGACAAAATCTGTTTGAGATAATGGAATGACCTGAGTTTTATCTTGAAGACTTCTAAATTCTGACGAAAATATAATCCGATCATAATCAACTTCAAAGCCTAATCTCGTTTCATCTTGTTCTTTTCTTAAACGCTTATTTGTATCTCCATATCGTTTTAAGGAGAGTAATTGTTCCCAATTCATAGTTGCTATTTATGAGATGCAAGATACATTTTTTCAACTTTCATATATCCAATTTACAAATCAGATATAAACAATTCTACAGACCTTAATGTTAAGAAATGGTTTCTAAAAAGAGCAGGTTATGTAAACCTCATAACATTTAAGTAATGGTTTTATTACGAAGCCTTAACTCAGCATTAACAACAGCTTTACATTGTTGCAGTTTATTTGCATAAGATTTTTATCAAGATAAACTCATATTAAAACTGAAAAAATGAAAAAATTAACTTTAGCCATTATTGGCCTATTATCAATAACTCTTACTGGTTGTTTTAAAGATGATGACACACCTATAGTTATAGAAGAAACTACTATTTATAATGAAAATGGTGGTGGTAATACTGAAACTTGTCCAACAATTACAAAAGCTGGTGGTATTGCACTTAACGAAACATGGACTAATGATAACATATACATATTAGATAGAAAAGTTGTTGTTCAAGACGGAGTAACACTTACAATAGAACCAGGTACCATTATAAAAGGTAGAGCTGGTCAAGGTTCATTATCGTCTGCATTAATAGTTGCCAGAGGTGGCAAAATTATGGCCGAAGGTACTCCAGATCAACCCATTATTTTTACATCTGAAAGTGACAATATTACTTGTGGAGAAACTTCTGGAACTAATTTAGATGAAAACAATCGTGGGCTTTGGGGAGGATTATTAATAATGGGTTATGCGCCATGTTCACTTTCTGGTGATGTTGAAGAAACTCAAATAGAAGGTATTCCTGCTGATGACACTTTTGGACTATATGGTGGTAATGACCCTGAAGACAACTCAGGAAGACTTCAATATATATCTATTAGACATGGAGGTACACTTATTGGTGATGGAAATGAAATTAATGGTTTAACTCTTGGTGGAGTTGGACGTGGAACTTTTATAGATAACATTGAAATAGTTGCGAATGTGG
Source organism: Xanthomarina sp. GH4-25 (assembly GCF_045363175.1). NCBI lineage: Bacteria > Pseudomonadati > Bacteroidota > Flavobacteriia > Flavobacteriales > Flavobacteriaceae > Xanthomarina > Xanthomarina sp. GH4-25. The sequence continues at coordinate 323,973 of NZ_JBJFLO010000003.1, read as the reverse complement.
ATGATGGTGTTGAGTTCTTTGGAGGAACCGTTGATGCTTCTAATTTATTAGTTTGGGCTCAAGGAGATGATGCTCTTGATATTGACCAAGCTTATTCTGGAACTATAGATAATGCTGTAGTTATATTGGGAGATAGCTCAGATCACGCTTTCGAAATAGATGGCCCTGAAGGATCTGCTGTAGGGTCTTTTACTCTTCAAAATGTAACTATGAAAGGTAATGCAATTACTGCTGGTGGTGAATATGCTGATTATAGAAGTAATGCAATGGGAGCCACAAATAACATTTTTGCATTTAACTTTAAAGATAGTTCTGATATTGAATTAGATAATGATGGTGTTGCTGCTAACTACAATAATGATATATTAACTTTCTCTAATTGGGAAATTGTTTTACCAACTGGAGTAACAGACGTATTAGACGTTTTCAACAATACAGCTTCAGGAACAACTCCAACACCTGGATATGGTTCAGAAGCAACAGCCGTTAATTTTGGCAGTCAAACTGTAGGAGCCAACACATCTACTTTAGGCTGGACTTACGCTAGCGAACTAGGAGCTTTAGACTTCTAAAACAAAATCTTTATGAAGCACTAAAGCTTATCTTATCTAGCTTTAGTGCTTTTTTTAATCTTTCTTAAAAATTAGGAAAAACTATAGAAATATACACACTTGTTTTTATAGCAAACCCTGGAAGTTAAGAAATAACAAAAAAGCTCAGATGAAAAAAAACAAAATATTATTCACGCTATCTTTGTTGTTTATTACTTTGTTTGGTTACTCACAAACCGGAAAATTAGCAGGTACTTTAATTGACGGAGAATTTGTTGACCCCCTTCCTTTTGCCAATGTTATAGTAAAAGGAACTACAACTGGAACAACAACAGATTTTGATGGCAAGTATGAACTTGAATTAGAGCCTGGTAACTATACAATTGTATTCTCTTATGTAGGATATGAAACCAAAGAAGTAAGCGACGTTGTTATACATGCTAATGAAGTCGTTATTTTAGATCTAACTCTAACCACAAATTCATTAGATGAAATAATAATTACTACTAGTACAAAAAGGAATACTGAGAATGCGATATTAAATATTCAGCGCAAATCTGTTGTTGTTTTAGATGGACTTTCAGCTCAAAGCATAAAAAAAACGGGAGCAAGCAATATTGCAAGTGCTATTAAAAGCGTCCCAGGCGTTTCAGTTCAAGGCGATAAATACGTATATGTTAGAGGGCTAGGTGACCGTTACACTAAATCCATATTAAACGGAGTCGATATTCCTGGATTAGACCCAGATAGAAACACCATTCCAATGGATGTATTTCCTACAAACATTATCGACAATGTATTAGTTATTAAATCTGCAGCAGCAGACCAACCAGCTGATTTTACCGGAGGAATAGTAGATGTTGTTACAAAAGATTTTCCAACAAAAGCAGAATATAGTCTTTCTTTAGGTTTTGGTTATAATCCAAGCATGCACTTCAATAATAATTTTTTAACTTATAAAGGTGGTAATACAGATTTTTGGGGATATGACGATGGCACTAGAAATAGACCTATAAACAGATACCAGCCAATTCCCGGAACTTTTGAAAATAAAATTTTGCTAACTAGTTTAACAAATAGATTTCAAGAACAACTAAAAGCAGATAAGGCTACAAGTAACCCTAATTTTAATATAGGAGCTACTGCAGGCAACCAATTTGAACTTAATAACGGTAATAAAATAGGCTATTTAGCATCTGCATCTTATAAAAATAATACAAAATTTTATGAAGGCAGAATTGATGGTGGAGCTATTAAAGACGCTGACAAAAACGATTACCAACCCCGTTATTCACTCTATACTGTTGGTGATGAAGGTATAAATGAAATATTAATAAGTGCACTTGGAGGATTAACCTACAAAACCGATTTATCTAAATATAAATTTACTTTGTTGCATATACAGAATGGAGAGTCTTCTGCCGGTTTTTATGATCAGGAATTATCCCAAGATAATGCTGGTGGTGCTTATGAAAATGTGGTTAAGGATGCCCTTTTATATACTGAAAGGTCTATTACAAATTTCAATTTAAGTGGAAATCATAAATTAGGTGTAAATTCAGGATGGGATTTCGATTGGACCTTATCTCCTTCCTTTTCAAAAGTAGAAGACAAAGACCATAGAATAACGCCATTATTAGTTACACAAGAGAACGAGTATGTAATAAACCCTAGTACAACTACTAACCCAACTAGAATTTGGAGAAATTTATTAGAAGAAAACTGGGTGTTTAAAGCTGATTTTGATAAAAAATATAAGCTGTTTGGAAAACCAGCAAAATTCCAAATAGGAGGTGGTTATATTTATAAATTTAGAGATTTTAGTATTGATGAGTTTTTTATGAGTGCCACAAATTTAGTTGTTCCAAATGGAGACACAAATTTATTATTAATTGATCAAAATTTATGGACACCAGAAAGCAACCAAGGCACCTATTTAATTTCAACAGCAAACAATCAGACATTTAACGCTTCGAACGCATATGAAGGGGAACAGTTTGTATATTCTACATATATTTCAAACGAATTTAATTTAAGTGAAAAACTTAAAACCGTTTTAGGATTAAGAACTGAATTATATCAATTGTATTACTCAGGTCAAACTGCACAAGGTTTAATTTATGATGACGTAAATACCATTGACAATTTCGATTTCTTTCCATCGGCTAACGTTATATATTCTCTATCCGATAAATCTAATTTAAGAGCTTCCTATTCAAGAACAACTGCAAGACCTTCTTTTAAAGAATCTTCACGAGTTCAAATTTTTGATCCAATTACTAATAGAACTTTTATTGGTAATGGTTTTGGGATTTTTGATCAGAATGGTTCTGTTATATATGAACCTGTTAAACCAACATATATTAACAATTTCGATGTTAGATATGAGTTATTTAGAGAAAAAGGTCAAATGTTTGCTGTAAGTGGATTTTATAAAGGATTTAATGACCCACTTGAAACAGTCTTCTTCCCTTCTTCTCCACTTCAATTAACAGTTTCAAATTTAGGAGATGCGACTGTAGTTGGAGGTGAAATTGAGTTTAGACAAAACTTTGGGTTTTTAACTAATAGCTTAGGGAATTTGAGATTAAACATTAATGCTTCTTATATTTATTCTGAATTAACAATGTCTGATAGTGAATATAACAGAAGAGTTCTTGCAGCCAGAGAAGGAGAAAGTATCGATAGAAAAAGAGAATTACAAGGCCAGTCTCCATTCTTAATTAATGCAGGTTTTGATTATGATAATGATGACTTTCAAGTTGGATTATTTTATAATGTTCAAGGCAAGGCTTTAGAAGTTGTTGGAACTGGTATTATACCTGATGTTTATAGCCAAGCATTTCATAGTCTAAATTTTACTCTAAATAAAAAGTTTGGCGAAAACAAAAAATCATCAATAGACTTAAAAATCAATAACATACTTGGTGATGACAGAGAAAGCCTATATGAATCTTATAATGCAACGGATTTAATTTATTCGCAAAGAAAACCTGGAACAGAATTTTCTTTAGGATATAGCTATTCCTTTTAATAAAAGCTTAGCTTTAAACATCAAAAAAGCCCTCTCAAATTATTGAGAGGGCTTTTTTGTTAAGTCAAACTAATGCTCAATTTCTTATTGCTAGTTTAGAATCACTCTTCCATTCATTTACTGTTGCAATTTTATAATCTACAAAATCAACCTCTTTCAAAGTATCATCCGACCAAAAAAACCATTTACCAACTTTTCTCCCATTGTCATAATTACCTACAGCAAGCTTCTCTCCATTTATATCATAACTGGTCCAAGTTCCGTGTAACTTCCCTGATTGATTAAAAAACCCTTGTTGCTTAACAGCACCATTTTCATAAAAATATGTAACCTCTATTTTATCTCCTATTTTTTCAGCTTTAGGACTAATTTGTTCTTGTGCAAAAGAACCCACTGTCATTAAAAAGGCAAAAAATACTATAACTCTTTTCATAATTATTCGGGTATTAATTTATTACAAATCAAATATAACAATTCCGTAACATTAAAACAACATTCACGTAACATTAATTTAACATTAAGCTTTCAATATTCTGATTATAAAGATATTATATGTTTTTATAATTTAGCAATTACTTAATATTTAGGTTACAAAAATATGGAGACAAATAAAGATATTTGTTTTGTCTTAAGACAATCAATTAGTAATTTCATATAATTTATTAGTTTTTGTCGACTATATTATAATGAATTCTATGGCTGCTTTTGGCCGAAGCAGCCTTTTTTATTATAAATTAGATTTAATCTTTAGGAAACATTAATTTAACATTAGAGTTGGTTCTTTGCAGCGACAAAAACTAAAAACTCTTTATGAAATTTAAAGCTATTCTTATTATACTTGTTTTAAGTGTAATAAGTCATTCGAAAGCTCAAGAAATTGAATCTCCTTCATTTGGAAAAGGCATTTTTAATCTAGTTGGAAAAGACAGTACTTGGTCAATGAAAGTTGGTGCAAGAATGCAATTTCTAGCATTAGCAAGTTGGGAAAACAACCATGGTGATTTCATACATGGAGAATCAGCTTTTTTAGTTAGAAGGGCCAGGTTAAAATTTGATGGTTACGCTTTAACTCCAAAATTAAAATACAAAATAGAACTTGGTTTATCAAATAGAGACATGGCCGGTTCATCCATCTACACAAGTAACACCCCAAGATTTATTCTTGATGCTGTTATGAAGTGGAATTTCTACGAAAATTTCGAATTATGGTTTGGTCAAGCCAAACTACCAGGCAATAGAGAACGAGTTATCTCTTCTGGAAACTTACAATTTGTTGATCGTTCTATTTTGAATGCGGGTTTTAATATAGATAGGGATTTAGGGATTCAAATTAGACACCATTTTAATCTAACAGACACCTTTGTGATTAGAGAAGCTTTAGCTATTTCTCAAGGAGAGGGAAGAAACGTCACTACTGGAAATATTGGTGGATTTCAATACACAAGTCGCTTAGAATTCTTGCCATTAGGATTATTTCCAGGTAAAGGTGATTATTTAGGTGGCGCTTTAAACAGACCTGAAACCCCAAAACTTGCCATTGGAGTCACTTATGATTTTAACAATAATGCTGTAAAAACTAGAAGCAATCAAGGGTCTTATATGGTAATTGAAGACGGTTTTTTCGAAACGAATATTACAACGTTTTTTGTTGATGCTATTTTTAAACACAAAGGCTTTTCTTTTATGGGCGAATATGCTAATCGTGATGCCAAAGATCCAATTGCTAAGGAAAAAGATGGCACACCAACTGGTAAAGTGGTACAGGTAGGAACCGCCATAAACCTACAAGCAGGATATTTATTTAAATCTAATTGGGAAATAGCAGGTCGTTATTCTAATGTAGATTTAAATAAAGGAATTACTGGAGAAGATTTGGTAAATGAATACACCTTGGGAGTTTCAAAATATATTGTTGGACATAAATTAAAAGTACAATCAGATGTTACTTATGTAGATACAGATAACTTTAATAGTCGTTTAGCGTATAGGCTTCAATTTGACATTCACTTTTAATTAATAACATTTAGATAACATGTCTATTAAAAACACTTTAGATATTTGCAAACGATATTAAAATAATATATGGATAATATTTACTTATTAATGATCATTGCTCTTGCTATTTTGGCTATTGCCGATTTAGTAGTAGGAGTTAGTAACGACGCAGTTAATTTTCTTAATTCTGCCATTGGGTCGAAAGCCATTTCGTTTAAAACGATTATGATAGTAGCCAGTGTTGGTGTTGCTGTTGGAGCCGTATTTTCTAGCGGAATGATGGAGGTAGCTAGAAAGGGGATTTTTAATCCTCATGAATTTATGTTTAATGAAATCATGATCATTTTTATGGCTGTCATGATTACAGATATTTTATTACTTGATTTCTTTAATAGTGTTGGTATGCCTACATCAACTACTGTATCTATTGTCTTTGAGTTATTAGGAGCATCCGTTGCTATGGCTCTTATTAAAATAGGTCATGATGGTGGTGGTTTGGTCGATGTTATTAATTATATTAATACTACTAAAGCTGCTGAAATTATTATAGGAATCTTACTCTCTGTAGTTGTCGCGTTCTCCATTGGTGCTTTTGTTCAATACATTGCTAGGGTTTTACTTTCTTTTAATTTTGAAAGAAAAGCGAAATGGGTAGGAGCTTTATTTGGTGGTGTTGCTTTAACGTCTATTACCTATTTTATCTTCATGAAAGGTTTAAAGGGTACATCTTATGCTAAACAAACCTTCGACATAATTAATGGCGAAACAATCAGTCATTACTTAGAAACTCATGTCCTATTAATTGTATCAGTAAGCATGATTTTTTGGTCGCTTTTATCTTTTTTATTCATTTCAGTTTTTAAAACGAATATTTATAAGCTTATCATCTTGGTTGGGACTTTCGCTTTAGCACTTGCTTTTGCAGGGAACGATTTGGTAAACTTTATTGGTGTGCCTATCGCTGGTTGGCAATCTTATGTTGCTTGGGCAGATTCAGGTGTGTCTGCAGAGTTATTCAGTATGGGTTTCCTTGCCGATAAAGTACCTACTCCAACTTATTTATTAGTTGCAGCTGGATTGATAATGGTTGTTACATTATGGTTTTCTAGTAAAGCTAAAGATGTAGTAAAAACATCGTTGGATCTTTCAAGTCAAGAAGATACAAAAGAGCGTTTTCAACCTAATTTCTTATCTCGTGGTTTTGTACGAATTGCTATGTTATCGTCTCAAATGTCATCTTATATTTTACCAGAATCTTGGCAAGCTAAAATTGAAAAACAGTTTGAAAAGCCAGTAATTACTTTAAAAAGAGACAAAACTTTTGAAATGCCTGCTTTCGATTTAGTAAGAGCAGCCGTAAATTTAATGGTTGCAGCTGTATTAATTTCTATAGCAACTTCAATGAAACTGCCTTTATCTACTACCTATGTAACCTTTATGGTTGCCATGGGAACATCGTTAGCAGATAGAGCTTGGGGAGCAGAAAGTGCCGTATATAGAGTGGCAGGTGTTCTTAATGTTATTGGTGGCTGGTTTTTTACAGCAATTATCGCGTTTTCAGCTGCAGCTTTAGTGGCTTACTTACTCAACTTAAATTTACCTATTATGTTTCCAATTTTATTATTGGCAGCCATTGGTTTGATAGTAAGAAATTACGTAGCTCACAATAAAAAAACGAAAGAAAGTAATGCTGAAGATAGTTTAAGAAGAGCTGAAAGCAGTTCTGTACAAGGAGTTATTCATGAAAGTGCTGAAAACATTGCAAACGTCGTGAAACGTTCTAATAGAATTTACTCTAATGCTATTGTTGGACTTGCAAGACAAGATTTAAGTTTATTAAAAAAGAGTAAAAAGCAAGTTGTTAAATTAACAAATGAAGTTGATGATTTACGTGATAACATTTTTTACTTCATTAAAAATTTAGATGAATCTAGTATTGGTGCAAGTAATTTTTATATTAATGTTTTAGGCTACTTACAAGACATGACCCAATCTTTGGAATATATTGCCAAAGTAAGTCACAAACACATTCATAACAACCATAAGAAACTTAAGTTTAGTCAAATAAAAGAGCTAAAAGAAGTTGATGAACGTTTTGAACTTTTCTTTAACAACACTTACAAAGCATTTGACTCGAGATCTTTTGAAGAAATTGGTATTATTTTAACTAGAAAAAAAGAGATTATTTCTTTGGTTTCTGATAAGATTCAAAAACAAGTAGAACGTACTAGAACGGAAGAATCCAGTCCAAAAAATACGACTTTATACTTTAGTCTTTTATTAGAAACAAGGGATTTACTTACAGCTACCATGAATTTATTAGAAGAGTATCATAATTCTCATGACAGTTCAGTAGAACCAGCTAAAATAGCTGATGAGCAAGGAGAATAAAAGTTTAAAAATTAAATTTAAAAAGCGCCTTTATTTGGCGCTTTTTTTGTTAGTATGACTTTCATATTATTTTTAAACAAATAGCTACTTTGGAGGAAGATTTATCTGTTTTAAACTAAAAAAAGCACCTCTTTCGAAACTTCAAAAAGAGATGCTTTAATAACACTTAAATCTAATTTAATTAAGAACCACACATCAAGCAATCATCACCTTCAGCTTCTTTAGCTTGAGCAATTAATGCTTTCATTTCATCTGCACTCATTGGTTCTGCTTCAACTTTTATTGGCTCAACTGCAACCTTCTCTGCTGTTTGCTTTGCAAATTTCACTGCAGTTTCAGCTGCCACTTGTTGTTTCTGAGCTATATTATCTACTGCAACCTCTTGTACTTCAGCAACAGGTTCTGCTTTAACTTCTCTTGTAATAGTTACTTTCTTAGCATCTACTGCACTTTTTGTTCGTAAATAATACATACCCGTCTTTAAGCCACTTTTCCATGCATAAAAATGCATAGAGGTTAACTTAGCCATGGTAGCTCCTTCTAAGAATAAGTTTAGAGACTGCGATTGGTCTATAAAATAACCGCGTTGACGAGACATATCTATAATATCCTTCATAGACAATTCCCAAACAGTTTTGTATAAATCTTTAATGTCTTGAGGAATACAGTCTACATTTTGTACAGACCCATTAGCTCTCATAATTTCGTTTTTTAGTTCTTCATTCCAAAGGCCCAATTCTACTAAATCTTCTAATAAATGTTTGTTTACAACAATAAACTCTCCAGATAATACACGACGTGTATAAATGTTAGATGTGTAAGGCTCAAAACATTCATTATTTCCTAAAATCTGTGATGTTGATGCTGTTGGCATTGGAGCCACTAATAACGAGTTACGTACACCGTTTTTCAAAACTTGCTTACGTAGTTTTGCCCAATCCCAAAGTCCACTAAGCTCTTCGTCTTTAATTCCCCAAAGATTGTATTGGAATTCTCCTTTACTTATTGGAGATCCTTCATAAGTTTGGTAAGGTCCATCTTTTTCAGCCTCTTCCATACTTGCTGTTACAGCAGCAAAGTATAATGTTTCAAAAATATCGTGATTCAATTTTTTAGCTTCATCACTGGTAAAAGGCATTCTTAATTTAATAAACGTATCTGCTAATCCTTGAACTCCTAAACCAACTGGTCTATGACGGAAATTTGAATTTTCAGCCTCTTTTACTGGATAATAATTTCTATCTATAACTCTGTTTAAGTTTTTAGTGACACGTTTTGTGATTCTAAATAATTCTTTATGGTCAAACTCGCCATTTTTAACAAACATTGGTAAAGCAATAGACGCTAAATTACATACTGCAACTTCGTCTGGAGATGTGTACTCCATAATTTCAGTACATAAATTTGAAGAACGAATGGTTCCTAAATTTTTCTGGTTTGACTTACGGTTTGCTGCATCTTTATACAACATGTAAGGCGTTCCTGTTTCAATTTGAGATTCTAATATTTTTTCCCAAAGCTCTCTTGCTTTGATCGCTTTTCTCCCTTTCCCTTCAGCTTCATATTTTGTATATAATGCTTCAAATTCTTCACTATGTACATCGCATAATCCAGGGCATTCGTTAGGACACATTAGGGTCCATTGGGCATCTTCTTGTACACGCTTCATGAATAAGTCTGGCATCCACATGGCGTAGAATAAATCACGAGCACGTAATTCTTCAGCTCCATGATTCTTCTTTAAATCTAAGAAACTCATAATGTCTGCATGCCAAGGCTCTATGTACATAGCAAAGCTTCCTTTACGTTTTCCTCCACCTTGATCGACATAACGAGCCGTATCATTAAAGACTTTAAGCATTGGTACAATACCATTACTTGTTCCGTTTGTGCCTGCAATATAACTTCCTGTTGCACGAACATTGTGAATAGATAAGCCTATTCCTCCTGCAGATTGTGAAATCTTAGCTGTTTGTTTTAAAGTATCGTAAATACCATCAATGCTATCATCTTTCATTGTTAACAAGAAACAAGATGACATTTGTGGTTTTGGTGTTCCTGAATTAAATAATGTTGGAGTCGCGTGTGTAAAGTATTTTTTAGACATCAACTCATACGTTTCTATAGCAGACTCTAAATCGTTAAGGTGAATACCAATAGATACTCTCATTAACATGTGTTGTGGACGTTCTGCAATTTTACCATTCAATTTTAAAAGGTAAGAACGTTCTAAGGTTTTAAATCCGAAGTAATCATAACCAAAATCACGATTATAGATAATTGCCGAATCTAATTGCTCTTTATTATCTTGAATAACTTTGTAAACTTCGTCGCTTAATAAAGGTGCTTTTTTGCCATTTCTAGGATTTACATAGGTATATAAATCTGTCATAACTTCGCTAAAAGTCTTTTTTGTATTTTTATGTAAGTTAGAAACTGAAATACGAGCAGCTAAACGTGCATAATCTGGGTGAGCAGTTGTCATCGTTGCTGCTTGCTCTGCTGCCAAATTATCCAATTCGCTTGTTGTAACACCATCGTATAAACCATCAATTACTCGCATTGCTACTTTAATAGGGTCTACAAGCTCATTAAGTCCATAACATAATTTACGAACTCTTGCCGTAATCTTGTCGAACATGATTGGTTCTTTTCTTCCGTCTCTTTTTAATACATACATATGCTACACGTTTTTAGTTTTTTTCTGAAGCAACCATTCAGAAAAAGGGATTAGTTAGTTACTATTAATCGGTAGAAACCTGATTAATAGCTGAATTAATTATTATTTATATTGAAATTAAAACTGGCTGTAACACTTTATGTTGAAATCGATACGACTAAAGCGACACGAAGCCAATTAAAATAATTCTATTTTTGATTATTGTAATGGCTCTAGAAATCGAAATTATCTGAACCAAAATCGTATTTATTCTCTTCTTCTTCCTTGTTTAGAACACCAGCTTTCTGGTATTCAGACACGCGTTTTTCGAAGAAGTTGGTTTTGCCTTGAAGCGAAATCATATCCATAAAATCGAATGGATTTGCTGTTCCATATTCTTTTTCACAACCTAAGTCTTGAAGCAATCCATCGGTTACAAACTCTAAGTATTGTGACATTAATTTAGAATTCATTCCAATTAAACTTGCTGGAAGAGACTCTGTAATAAACTCTCTTTCAATATCTAAAGCATCTACTAAAATTTCTCTAATACGTTCTTTTGGAACTTTATTTACTAAGTGGTGTTCGTGTAAGTGAACTGCAAAGTCGCAATGCATTCCTTCATCACGAGATATCAACTCATTTGAGAATGTTAAACCAGGCATTAAACCACGTTTTTTCAACCAAAATATGGAACAAAACGATCCTGAAAAGAAAATACCTTCAACAGCAGCAAAAGCAATTAAACGTTCAGCAAAACTTGGAGAATCTATCCATTTTAAAGCCCAGTCTGCTTTCTTTTTAATGGCTGGAAACGTTTCTATAGCATTAAATAAATTTGCTTTTTCTTTTTCATCTTTTACATAAGTATCAATAAGTAAAGAATACGTTTCGCTATGAATATTTTCCATCATAATTTGAAAACCATAGAAAAATTTAGCCTCAGTATATTGTACTTCACTTACAAAGTTTTCTGCTAAGTTTTCGTTTACAATACCATCACTCGCCGCAAAAAATGCTAAAACGTGTTTGATAAAATAACGCTCATCGTCATTTAATTTCTGTGTCCAATCTGTAAGGTCTTGATGTAAATCAATTTCTTCAGCTGTCCACATACTGGCTTCAGATTTCTTGTACCACTCCCATAAATCATGATGTTGGATAGGAAAAATTACAAATCTATCTTTGTTTTCTTGTAAAATTGGTTCTACAGCTTCAGACATATTATATGGTTTTATGATTAAAATTCACTGAAAAATTCGGTGTAATTTGGAACTAACAAAGATTCAAAAATGAGTTCGAAAATGAAAGGTTAAGTTATAAACATTGTAAACAAGTTTTTAACAAAAAAAGAAAGTTTCAAAATATAGCGCTCTAACCCTAAAAGCTTTATATACTTGATTTTCAGTTGTTTGAAATTACAAAAAAACAATATATTAAGTAAGAAAATATATGTTAAACAGCTGTACAAGCAAGGCAAACACTAAGTTTATTAATAAAAAAGTTGAATTTTTTGCATAAAAAAAAGTCAGCATAAACTGACTTTTTTAGATCGATTAATAGCAAACATTATAAAATGAAATGCATATCCCTTAATTAATAGCAATACAAATATCTCTATTTTTATGAAACAAAAATGAGATTTTGTATAGTTGGTATAAAATACTGTATAGTTGGTAAGCTAATTTTTACATTAATAAAAAATTAGGTTAAAAATGCTCATTATACAAGAAACACTTCCAACTATACATCTAAACTATTATTAAAAACAATATATTGTTATATTTGAATATATGATAAAAGCCGTAATTGTAGACGACGAACCTAAAGCAATTCAAAGTTTGTCTTGGGAATTAGAAAACTTTAGTAACGATGTTCAAATTATTGAAACGTTTACTAAACCAGAAGAAGCTATAGCTTATTTAAAAAAGCATACTCCAGATTGTTTGTTTCTAGATATAAACATGCCTACCATGGATGGGTTTCAATTTTTGGATTGTTTAGTCCATAAGGATTTTGCTATAGTTATTACAACAGCATATAATGAATACGCCTTAAAGGCTTTAAAAAATGAAGCTATAGATTATTTATTAAAACCTATAGATTCTGATGATTTAAGCGAAACGATACAAAAAATTAAAAAATTTTATGCTAATAATATTTCGGTGGCAAAAGTTGAAGAGGTTTTACTAAACTTTAATGCGAACTTAAAACATCAAAAAGTTATCATAAACACAGATGGGAAGCTTGTTTTCTTAAATATTGATGATATTTTATATATTGAATCTGATGGCAATTACAGCACATTTATGCTAACAAATAATCAAAAAATGGTTGTAACAAAGAAAATAAAAGAAGTTGATGCTCTTTTACCTGAAAGCTGTTTTTTTAGAATCCATAACTCTTATATTATTAATCTAAATAAAATTAAAGAGTTTGTTAAAAATGATGGTTACGTGGTTATGGAATCTAACGATAAAATTCCAGTTGCTAGACAACGAAAAACAGATTTTTTAAACAAATTATAATGTCATGAATCTTCATCTATTATTACATATAATGACATTAAAAAAAGTAGCAATCTTATTTTTATCACTTTTACTTTCTCCATTAATCAGCACTTCTCAAAACAACATAGATTCTTTATTTCAAGCTAAAGTAACACAGGTATTAAAGAATAAAACCCAAACACATCAAGCTTTTAATGATGCTTTTGATAAGACTAAAAACGATACTCTAAAAATGCAGTATCTATTAAAAAAAAGTAGAGAAACAAACTCTTTAGTTGGTGAAAGTTATTCGTTAAACCAGCTTGGGGAAACATATAGAAACCTTTCTCTATATAATAAAGCCATAGAGACACATCAAGAAGCCCTAGAAAAAGCTATTGAAGCAGACAATGTTGTCTTGCAAGTAATTAGTTTAAACATGCTTGGTGTTGTTTACAGAAGGTTAGATGTTATTAGAACAGCTCTAGATTACCATAAAGAAGCTTTAGATTTAGCTGAAAGTGTCAAACCCATTACTCTTGAATTAAAACATAATATTGCCATTTCTCAAAATAGTATGGGAAATATTTATCTGGCTCTTAAACAATATGATTTAGCATTAGGACTGTTTTATAAATCTTTAGAGATAGAAAAGGAACTAGACAATAAATTAGGTTTGGCTATAAATTACCACAATATTGGTTATGCACAAGAAGCTAAAGGTTATTTCGATGACGCATTAATTAATTACAAAACCTCTTTAAAATATAATAATGACATAGACTCAGACATTGGTCGTGTAATTTGTTACAATAGCATTGGAAAAATAGACATACAAAAAGGCGACTTTGATGAAGCATTACCAATTATCGAAACAGCCTTAGCAAAAGCAAAAATTATAAACGATAAATATTACATCTCTCTTTCCTACTCTAATTTAGGTTTAATATATTTAAAAACAAAAGATTTTAAAACTTCTGAAAAGTGCTTAAATGAAGCCTTAAAAATTGCAAAAAAATTCAACTTAAAATCTCAAGAATCTGAAACTTACAATTATCTATCGCAACTTAACGAAGAACTGAGAAACTACAAAACATCTCTTGAATTCTATCAACAATATGTCGCATTAGACAAATCGATTACTAACGAAAAAAACTTTCAATACGTAAGCGATTTAATTTTAAAATATGAAAGCGAAAAGAAAAACAACCAAATAAAAGCCTTAGCTAGTGAAAACGAAATTGTAAAATTACGATTAATTCAAAACAGAAAAATTCTGTTGCTAAGCTTACTAGGAGGTATTTTGATTGTTGGTTTTTTTGTTATTCTTCAAACACAACGCAGATTAAAAGATGAAAAGAAAATTGTAACACTAGAACAAGAAATGTTACGTAATCAAATGAATCCTCATTTTATTTTCAACTCTTTAAACTCCATAAAACTATATATTATTAATAATGAAAAAGAAAATGCTGTTTATTACTTAAATAAATTTTCTAAACTTATTCGGAAAATTCTGATCGCTTCTACAGAAAAAGAAATTTCTTTACAAGATGAACTGGACACCATGACCTTGTATATGAACATTGAAAACATGCGTTTTTCTAATGAAATTAATTACCAGACTTATATAGATGATAAAGTAAATCCTTCGGTTATAAAAGTTCCTTCATTAATTTTACAACCCTTTTTAGAAAACGCACTTTGGCATGGATTATCCTCTAAAACTGGGGAGAAGAATATTCAATTACATGTTTCTCAAAAAGATTCCGATTACATCACTATTACTATTACAGACAATGGTGTTGGTCGATCTGTTTCAGAGAAAATTAAAAGTCAGAAAAAATTAAAAAGAAAATCTGTTGGAATAAATATTACAAAAGCACGACTTGCAAATTTTTCTAAAGGATTTACAAACGATTACAAGATTGATATTGAAGATCTATTTGAAAACAACAAACCTTCCGGAACCAAAGTGATTGTAAATATTCCAATAAAAACAGTTGTTCTAAAAACAGCTTAAGCCCTAATTATCGATTATAACCTTTAGCAACCTTTTCTAATTCGGTATACCAATCTTCACCAAATTTTCTAATAAGCGCTTCTTTTACAAACTTATAAATAGGCACTTGCAATTCTTTGCCCAAAGTACAGGCGTCATCGCAAATCTCCCATTTATCATAATTTACAGCAGAAAATTCTGTATAATCTTTTACTCTTATAGGGTATAAATGACAAGACACTGGTTTTTTCCAACTAATTTCACCTTGATTATAAGCCTCTTCTATGGCACATAATGCTGTTCCTCTTTTATCGAAAATTACATAGGCACAGTCGGCATTATTAATTAAAGGTGTTTCAAAATCCCCGAATTCAGTCGTAATAAAAACTCCTTGTTCTTCGATGGCTTTAATACCTTCTTTTCTTAAAAAAGGTTTTAGTTTTGGATAAATATCTTCTAGAATCTTTGTTTCATCACTCTCTAAAGGCGCTCCAGCATCGCCATCTATACAGCAGGCACCTTTACAGGCTGATAGGTTACAGACAAAATCTTTTTCAATAATGTCTTCCGAAACAATGGTTTTTCCTAATTGAAACATGTAGCAAAGATACATTTAAAAAACACAAATAAAACGTCAAAAAGACCTAATATTCATTCAAATTAGCGAAATTTGTAAGGTGAGAAAAGTTGTTAATATTTAAACTTAAAACAGATGAAAATTTTCAAAATTCTATTATCATTAATTGCCATTATTTTAATTGTGTACAACTTCACGAAAGTTAATTTTAATTCCCCTTTAGAAGACGGTAGCATTACTGCCTTTATTACTATTTTTGCTTCAATGTGTGCTTTAATTCTGTTACAAATTTTAAGACTTTCGAAAAAAATTGAAAAACACGTAAAACAAAATAAATAATGTTTGATGTTTTAATAATTGGAGGTGGCGCCTCTGGACTTTCTTGTGCTTTGGTTTTAGGCTCTGCAAAAGACAAAGCTTTTGCAGCAGGCAAACAGATTGGAATTATAACACATCAAAAAACGTCGCATCTGCAAAATGCTTTATTTAATAATGTGTTAGGGTTAACTCCAGGAACAACTGGATCTTCCATTCTTACAAACGGCACTGAACAACTAACTTTATTATATCCACATGTTCAACAAATAGTTCATGAAAAAGCTACAGAAATTATTAAAAATGGCTCTGGTTTTATTGTAAAAACCAATAAAGCAGAATATGTTTCTAAAATGGTAGTTGTTGCTGTTGGCTATACTAATTTAATGAATATTAAAGGTTTAGACAAATACATTGAACCTCATCCTAGAACTAAACCAGAGAAAAACAGAATTTGGTTAAAAAATAAAGATCATAAAATTATCGATGGTCTTTATGTTGCTGGTACACTTGCTGGTTGGCGAAGTCAGTTTGCTATAGCATGTGGTAGTGGCGCTCAAGTGGCTACAGATATTTTAACATTTTGGAATGATGGTGAGCATACTAAAATTCATGATAAAATTTAATTTCCTCGATTACTTAATGTAATAACCTCTTCAATCATAATATCAGATTGATTGATAACTTCTTCAAAAGCACCATTTCCATAAAGCTGATCTGCAAGTGTCGCTTTAATGTACTGTTTGACTTCTTCGTTGTAAGCGACAAAAGTGATGTTAGCTTTGGTTTTTTCGTTTAAATAATTCTGAAAATCCAGAACCATATCGTCGTTAAACTGAAAATCCTTAATAAACTCATTTCTAGAAATACTGTCGTAAGCATGCCGATCTTGTTCTAGTAATTCAAAAACAAAATTGCTAATAAAACCTCTTCTCTCAAGAAACGTAAGTGTTTCGTTTTGCATACTTAAATCTAAAGGTACAAACACATCTGGAATAATCCCTCCACCTCCATAAACCACTTTTCCATTAGGAGTTGTAAATTTTAGTGAGTCTGCGACTTCAATTTTTTCTGGATCTAAAAGTTCGCCACTTTTTATTCGATCAAAATATTCATCGAAATAATCTCTATTTCCATTTTGGTAAGAGCGTTGAATGGAACGTCCTGTTGGCGTATAATATCTAGAAACGGTTAATCTTACAGCAGATCCGTCTCCTAATTCCATTTCACGTTGTACCAAGCCTTTTCCATAAGAACGACGACCAACAATGGTCCCTTTGTCGTTATCTTGTAAGGCTCCTGCAACAATTTCACTAGCCGAAGCCGAATTTTCGTCGATTAGCACATAAACTTGTCCTTTTTCAAAAGAACCTTTTTTTGTGGCAAAGCTTTTTTCAATATCACCACGTTTGTTTTTTGTAAACAGAATTAGTTTATCGTCTTCAAGGAATTCATCTACAATTTGTTCGGCTACGCCTAGAAAACCTCCTGGGTTATTTCTTAAATCGACTGCTATTTCAGTAATTCCTTCGTTCTGTAATTTACTAAGTTCTTTTTTAAATTCTTTATAAGTCGATTCGGCAAACCTATTAATTTTAATATACCCTAATTTATCTGTAAGCATATAAGCTGCATCTACAGAACTAATTGGAATGTGATTTCTTTTTACTGTAAAATTTAAAATTTTTGGTTCCCCTCTACGATATACTTTTAAATCTACAAGCGTATTAATTGGTCCTTTTAACCTTTTAATTATATCGTTATTGCTCATATTTTTACCAAAAATTGAATCACCATTTGCCATAATAATTCTATCTCCACCAATAATTCCAGCTTTTTCACTTGGTCCACCATCAATGGTTCTAATTACCGTAATAGTGTCTTTATAGGTGTAGAAATTGATACCAATACCAACAAAATCTCCTTTCATATTATCAGCCACACGCTCCATATCTTCTTTAGGAATATATACCGAATGCGGGTCTAGATTGTTTAGAATGCCATTAACCGTTACATCAACGATGCTGTCTGTATTCACATCGTCTATATATTCATAGTCAATAAAATCTATAAGTCTATTTAGTTTGTCTTTTTTGCTGTTTTTGGTAAATAATCTATCTGAAGTATCAGAAAAATTTAATTTCCCCCCAATATAAATACCTGCTGCAATTGCAACACCAATTATAAGTGGTAAATA
This sequence comes from Xanthomarina sp. GH4-25, assembly GCF_045363175.1. Lineage (NCBI taxonomy): Bacteria > Pseudomonadati > Bacteroidota > Flavobacteriia > Flavobacteriales > Flavobacteriaceae > Xanthomarina > Xanthomarina sp. GH4-25. The sequence goes on along the minus strand of NZ_JBJFLO010000003.1, from coordinate 305,763 downwards.
TTTTTTCTTTAATTTCATGATACTATTTACTATTTTAAGCTTTTAAATCTTCTATTAAAACAAGGTCTATCCCTGCTTTTTTAAGAAATTGCAGTCCAGAATCATCTTTATAAGCTTCTTTATAAACAACTCTAATAATACCAGCTTGATGAATCAATTTACTACATTCTTTGCATGGAGATAATGTAATATATAAGGTAGCTCCTTTACAAGATTGTGTTGAAGATGCGACCTTTAAAATGGCATTAGCTTCTGCATGAAGCACGTACCATTTGGTATAACCTTCGTCGTCTTCACAAAAGTTCTCAAACCCCGTTGGTGTGCCATTAAATCCATCAGAGATTATCATTCTATCTTTAACAATAATTGCGCCAACTTGTTTACGTTCGCAATAAGATAATTTTCCCCATTCTTTAGCAATTCTTAAATAAGCTTTATCGTATTTAAGCTGTTTGTGTTCCTTCATAAATGTTTAACAAGGTGAAAAATCTAATTTAATAATATACAACGAAGATAGGCTGTAAGTATTTTAATTACAACCTGTGAATTAAAGTTTTATGAAAACTTTAGGTAAACTTGAAGTTTAGTTTAAGCTATAAAATCGCTATTCAAAATCATTGGAATCACCAATCCAACTACAATTGCTGAAATAACCATTACCCAATCGCGTTTAGAAAACCTGAATACTGTTTGCATGATGTAGCCTAAAAATAGAATAACAAAAACAATAATTATTTGGGCAATTTCAATACCTAATGCAAATTCTAAGAGGGTTACTAATTTGTTTTCAGATTGACCAACCAACATTCTAAACTCTCTTGCAAAACCTAATCCATGAACCAAACCAAAGAATAAAGCAGAGAAAAACAACACGCCAACCCTTTCTTTTTGAGCGCCTTTTCCTGCAGTAAACACATTAAAAACGGCAACAATTAAGATGGTTATTGGAATTAAAAATTCCACCAATTGTCCATTAACACTTACTACATTATAAGCAGCAAGAACCAAAGACAGCGTATGACCTAAAGTAAATAAAGATACTAAAAGTATCACGCGTTTCCAATCTTTAAAAAGATAAGGGACAGCTAGTACAATTAAAAAAAGAACATGATCGTAGGCATTGATATCTAAAACGTGATTGATGCCATATTCAACGTGAAACCAGAAATTTTCAAACATTGTTTATTGTTGTTTATTTGGGTGTTTTCAAAGATACAATTTATAATGAAATGGCAATAACTTGGTCTATAAATCACTTTATATTACTTACAAAATAAAGCCAAAATAATTAGGAGTTTTCTTTCTTATCCATATAATCTACAGTAACTGGAATACTGGTTTGCGAGCCGTATAATTTTATTTCGGTAATATCGGCTGGCATATTCAATCCGTTTTCCATAATGACTTGTTTGACATTTCTAACTACACTACTTTTTACTTCACTTGCTCTTTTTCGATATTCCTTAGTTTCGGTCCAAAACAACACTTTTAAATTCACCGTACTTACTCCTAAAGAATCAACTACTACAAAACTTTCGTGTTCTGTATTTTCTATAACCCCTTCCGACGCCCGAACAGCTTCTAAAATAACTTTTTTAGCAAAATCAATATCATCTTCATAATCTATACCAACCATAAAATCCAACCTAAAGAACCCGTCTTCGGTATAATTGTAAACGGCTTTTTTTATAATATCACTATTTGGAATATATACATCGCGACCATCAAACGTTTTTAATTTGGTATATCGAAATTCTAAAGACGTAATTTTTCCAAAAATAGTATCTACCATAACTGTATCATTAACATCAAAAGGTCTGTTAAACGACAAGATAATTCCTGAAATAAAATTCTCTCCTACATCCTTAAAGGCAAAACCAATAATTACAGCAGAAGCTCCTGCAGCAGTTAACATACCTGCTGCTACACCTCCAAGCCCTGCCACATTTAAAGCCAACATAATCACGGATATTAATACACCCAGTTTTACTGTTTTAGACAGAAAATTAATCATTAATGGGTCTTGAGTTCTTAATAGAATGGTTTTTTTGAATAATCTAGAAATAACATTCGCTAATAAAAAGCCTATAACTATAAGTAAAATAGCTAGAATAATTTTTGGAACACTGGCAACAAAATCATTCCAATAGGCGCTTAGGGAATCTTCAAAAATTTTTATAGACTCAATCATATTAAAAGTTTATAGAGTTAGTAGTTCTCTAAAATACAATCTAAATTAGGTCTAAATTGTTTCAAACAACATTATTTTTAACTGTTATATGAAATAAAACAATGTAACACTTAGTGAAAATAGCTGAAAATCAGACTTTGTATCCTTTAAAAAACCAAACTAAAAACAGAACCTTCGCCCTCTTTACTGTTTACCAAAATCTTGCCTTTATGCAGAAGCATAATTTGTTTACACAGGCTTAGTCCAATACCACTCCCAGTACTTTTACTAGTAAAAAAAGGCACGAAAATATTTTCCATAATATCTTGTGGTATTCCGGAACCATTGTCATAAACTTTAATGGCAACGTCTCTATTTGGCATTTTTTCTGCAATAATTTTAATACTTGGATTTGGTTGCTCTTTACAAGCATCTATAGCATTTAAAATAAGATTTATCATAACCTGCTCAATCAGGTGTGCATCTATGTCAAGTTCTAATTTTTTCGAAGAGACATTAAATTCTACCTCAATATTTTTAGATTTTATAGATGGTTCCATCAATAATTGAATGCTGTCAAAAAGCTCTACAATTTTAACTCTTTGAAGATTTAAATGTGTGACTTTGCTTAAGCTTCTATATGTTTTTGCAAATTTTAATAATCCTTCGCTTCTGTTTTTAATGGTTTTAATTCCTGAATTAAGATCTTCTAGCTCAAGCTTATAGTCATCAGGTTTTTCTAAGGTTAATTGTAAGTTTCTTTGAAGTGTGTCTGCCAAAGATGAAATTGGCGCAATGGAATTCATAATTTCATGAGTCATAACACTTAATAATTTCTTCCATGCTTCAGACTCGTTTTTATTCAAAGTGTCATCAATATTCTGAACAACTATTAATTTAAAGGCGTCATTATCTACTTGAAAAACCGTGTCGGAAATCAATATTTTAATCTTTTCGTTTTGTACAGCTATGGTAATAGAATTTGGCTCTCTGTGGTAGGTTTCGAAAATAGTATTATACAATTCTGGTTGTCTGCTTTCAACAAAACGGATATTTTTAAATGCAGGAACATCCAGTGTTTCTCTAAAAGAATCGTTAGACCATAAAACATTTCCTGTTTCAATATTAAAAGCAATAATACCTATATCGACCATTTCTAATATTTTCTGGAGGTAAACATATTGAGCTTCGTTTTTAGAATTAATTTCTTTAATAGTTCTATTAATTTCATTAAAACCCGTGTATAGAAACCGAATGTCTTTTGGACCACGATCTTCTGGAAACCATCTTGAAAAATCGCGATATTTAACAGCTTCAAAAAAATCGCCAATGGCTGCAAATCTTCGTTTTACAAATGCATATAAATCAAATAACAAATACAGAATTATAAATCCAAATAGAACTTCAAATACTGTTTTCTTTAAAAAAAGAACATAAGCGAAAGAAAAAATCGCTACAACTAAAAGTAGAATTCTTAAAAAGAGCTTTAAAATGTAGCCTTTATAGTTCATATTTATCTAATCGTCTATATAAAGCAGCTCTGGTAATACCAAGTTCTTTAGCAGATTTAGTGACATTTCCTTTATTTTTTTCAAGAACTGTTAAAATGGCTTGTTTTTCAAGTTCATCCAAATTTGTTGTGGGCATCGAGCTTGTTGTTGTTGGTCTTTCAATAGATGAAAACACAAGGTCTTCGGGTTTTAATATATTTTCATCTGCCATAATAACTGCACGTTCTAGAACATATTGAAGCTCTCTTACATTTCCGGGAAATTGGTGTTTTTTTAATTTTGAAATAAACCCAGAATCTAAGGTAATGGCGCTTTTATTGTACTTATCTGCATAGATTGAAATAAAATGTTTTGAGAGCAAGGTCACATCATTTTCTCGATCTCTTAGAGGAGGTACAATAACATCTACTGTGTTGATTCTATAAATTAAATCTTTTCGGAATTTCTTTTCATCGGCTAGAATTTTTGGGTCAATGTTTGTGGCACAAATCAATCTAATATCGATAGGAATGGATTCATTAGAGCCTAAAGGCGTGACCACTCTGTTTTGTAAAACTGTTAATAATCTTACTTGTTGACCTAGGCTAATATTGCCAATCTCATCTAAAAAAATAGTACCACCATGTGCAGCTTCAAAACGCCCTTTTCTATCTTCTCTTGCATCGGTAAATGCGCCTTTTTTATAACCGAACAATTCGCTTTCAAAAAGTGAAGCAGATAAAGAACCAACATCTACTTTTACAAATGGTTTATTACGTCTGTTTGAATTTTCATGAAGTGCTTTTGCAATCAAATCCTTTCCAGTTCCATTTTCTCCAAGTATCAAAACGTTAGCATCTGTTGGTGCAATTTTTTTAAGCTTCAAGAAAACAGCACTCATAGCATTGCTTTCACCTATAATTTCAGAATTCTGTACATTACGAAGTTTCGGTTTCCCTCCAAAAGATTTTTTTGCATCCAGTAAAGATATAATGGTATTAATAATCTTATCATTCTTCCAAGGCTTTACTAAAAAGTCTGAAGCCCCTTCTTTCAGTCCTCTAATTGCTAAATCAATATCAGCATAAGCCGTAATTAAAATAACGGCTGTTTCGGGGTTTTTTTCTTTAATTTTATTTAACCAAAAAATCCCTTCATTTCCAGTATTTACTAAACCATTGAAATTCATATCCAAAATAATAATATCGAACTTATTATTATCCATTTGGAAATTAAGATTACTCGGATTCTTTTCTACAACAACCTCTTTTACCAAAGGTTTCAATAAAAGACGTAGTGCTGTTAGCACATCAAAATCATCATCTATAACTAATATTTTAGCTTCTTTTAATACCATTGATACAATATTACAACTTTATATTCAGCAAATAAACCTAAGAAAAACAAAATATTTTACCACTAAAAAAGTGTGTCAATTTCGAACATATGTGTATCGAAACCGAACACTTTTAAATTTTAATTACAATATTAAGTCTTGATTGTTAGGAGTTTATACTTTTGGCATCATCTTCACTATATGTATTATAATTAAAAAACCTTATATGGACGTTCAAATCGAAAAGAAAAAATATTCAAAACAAAAACTATTACTTATTGGTGGTGGATTAGCGCTTATAGTATTAATTGTTTTTGTGATTATATCAACAAGTGGTGGCTCAAAATTAAATGTAGAAAAAGAGCGCATTTCTATTAATACAGTAAGCAATAATGTCTTTCAAGAAAACATTCCAGTAAATGGGATTGTATTACCTATAACAACAATTTATTTAGATGCTTTAGAAGGAGGACGTGTTGAAGAGAAATTTGTTGAAGATGGCGCTATCATGAAAAAAGGGGAACCAATTTTAAGACTATCAAATACCGATTTAGAATTAAGTTTAATTAATCAAGAGACGTCTGTTTATAATCTATTAACTCAAATGCAGATTTCACAAAATGCGGCTCGCCAAAACACCATTAACAGACGTAATCAATTTACAGATGTTGAAAATAATCTTATTGAGGCGAAACGTGTTTACGATTTAAACAAACGTTTATACGAAAAGGATGCTATTGGAAGACAAGACTTCGAATCTTCTGAAAACAATTATAATTATCAAAAACAACGTATGGAACTGGCTAAAAAAGTATTAAGTCAAGATTCTATTTCTACAAAACAAGAAGTTAGTCAAGCTCAAAGTTCTTATTCAAGAACACAAAGCGCTTTAGAACTTATGCGCAAGAAAGTTGGAGATTTAGTTGTTCGAGCCCCAGTAGATGGGCAATTAACTGCTTTAGATGCCGAAATTGGTCAGTCTAAAAATAAAGGCGAACGTTTAGGACAAATAGATGTGCTAAGTGGATATAAAGTACGTGTAGATATAGACGAACATTATATTTCAAGAATCTACAATGGGCAAACTGGAACCTTTACGTTTAATAACAAACCTTATACATTGACTATTAAAAAAGTCTTTACCCAAGTTAATAATGGAAGATTTCAAGTGGATATGCAATTTGAAGGAGACGTCCCAGAGGGAATTCGTCGAGGACAGAATTTACAAATCCGTGTGGCTTTAAGTGCCGAAAAGCAAGCTTTATTAGTTGCAAAAGGGGGCTTCTTTCAAAAAACGGGTGGTAACTGGATTTTTAAAGTGAGTGAAGACGGGAATTCTGCATATAAAGTAAATATCAAATTAGGAAGCCAAAACACAGAATACTACGAAGTTCTTGAAGGGCTGAACTCTGGTGATAAAGTCATTACCTCTAGTTATGATAGTTATGGAGATACAGAAGAATTAATATTAAAATAATAGAGTCAATTAAAAAAACGAATACAATGATACAAATAACCGATTTAGAAAAATTTTACAGAACTGAAGAAGTTCAAACAATTGCTTTAAACAAATTATCCTTTGAAGTTAAAAAGGGAGAATTTGTAGCTATCATGGGACCTTCAGGATGTGGAAAATCTACCCTATTAAACATTCTAGGATTACTAGACGATCCTGATGGAGGAAGTTTCAAATTTAACGGAGAAGAAGTTGCAGGTTATAACGAGCGTAAACGTTCTGAACTTCGTAAACACAATGTTGGATTTGTTTTCCAAAGCTTCAACCTCATCGACGAACTTACCGTTTTCGAAAACGTCGAATTGCCATTAATCTATACAGGAGTAAAACCTGCTGAGAGAAAAGTGCAAGTGGAGGCTGTTTTAGAGAAAATGCAAATTATGCATAGACGTAATCACTTTCCACAACAATTGTCTGGTGGACAGCAGCAACGTGTTGCAGTAGCAAGAGCTGTAGTTAATAATCCAAAATTAATTCTAGCCGATGAGCCTACAGGAAACCTTGATAGCACCAACGGGAATGAAGTTATGGATTTGCTTATCGATTTAAACGAAGCAGGTACGACCATTATCATGGTAACGCATAGTGAGCATGACGCAAAATATAGTCATAGAATCATCCGAATGTTGGATGGACAAAAAGTTACTGAAAATATTTTAATGTAATTTTTAATAATTCATCAACCTTACTTCGTTAAAAACGATGCAAGGAAAATCAAAAATCGAACAGTCAAAAAGCAATCAATCATGTTTAAAAATTATCTAAAAATAGCATTCAGAAACCTTCTAAAGAATAAAGTATATTCACTTATAAACATTTTCGGCTTGGCTATAGGTATGGCTGTAACCATTATGATTGGACTTTGGATTACAGATGAATTGAGTTTTGATAATTATTTCGAAAACAAAACTCAAATTGCACAAGTTTATCAAAGTCAAGAATTTAATGGCAAGAAGGGTACGGGACCTGCTATTCCAAGACCTTTAGAGTTTGTTTTACGTGAAAATCATTCAGATAACTTTAAGCACATTGTAATGTCTTCTTGGACGTTTTCTAGATATCTAAGATTTGGTGAAACCAACATTAACAGAAATGGTAATTTCATGCAAGAAGGTGGTCCTGACCTCTTGAGTTTAAAGATTCTTAAAGGTGAAAAGAATGGTTTAAAAGAGAAAAAATCAATCATGATTTCTGAATCTACTGCTAACGCGTTGTTTGATTTAGAGGATCCAATTGGAAAGATAATTAAAGTCAATAATGAAGATGATTTGATGGTAACTGCTGTTTACGAAGATCTTCCTGAAAATAATTCATTTAGCAACACCCATTACATTATTCCTTGGAAACATTATATAACAACCCAAGATTGGCTTTCAGGATCTGAAGACCAATGGGGTAATAATTCATTCCAGATGTTTGTTCAGATTAATGACAATACAACTATGGATGCTGTAACGTCTAAAATTAAAGATGTTAAAAAAAATACTGCAATAGAAGAAGCCCAATACAACCCACAATTATTTCTGCTACCAATGAAAGATTGGTATTTACGTTCTAATTTTGAAAATGGGGTTCAAACTGGAGGACGCATTGAAAACGTATGGTTGTTTGGTATAATAGGTTTGTTTGTATTGCTTTTAGCTTGCATAAATTTTATCAATTTAAGCACAGCACGTTCAGAAAAAAGAGCTACGGAAGTTGGTATTAGAAAATCTATAGGCTCTAAAAGAGGCCAATTAATTTTTCAGTTTTTAAGTGAATCTTTTTTAGTTGTTATTTTATCATTTGTTTTAGCCGTTGCTATTGTGCTCTTATTTTTAAATGGTTTTAACAATCTAGCAAGTAAATCCATAATTTTTCCATGGTTAGACATTCAGTTTTGGGGTGTTTCAATACTATTTATTCTAATAACAGCTTTTTTAGCAGGGAGTTATCCGGCATTATATTTATCATCCTTCAATCCTGTAGCCGTATTAAAAGGTACATTTAAAGCAGGAAGATTTGCTGCTGTTCCAAGAAAAATATTAGTAGTCACGCAATTTACGGTTTCAATAGCACTCATCATTGGGACTTTGGTTGTCATGAATCAAATTCAATTTAGTAAAGATAGACCTGTAGGATATAACAAGGAAGGACTAATTCAAATCCCCGCAATGAGCACGGAATTTATTGGAAAAGCAGATGTAATGAGAGACCAATTTATCGCGTCTGGTGCAGCCATCGAAATGTCAACATCTAGTAGTCCAACAACAGCTGTTTGGTCGAATAGAGCTGGTTACACTTGGGATGGAAAACCAGAAGGCTTTCAAGAAGACTTAGCTTATACGGCTGTTTCTTATGAATTTATTGAAACCCTAGGCATAAAGTTAGTTGCAGGTCGTGGTTTTTCCCGTGAATTTGCAACCGATTCAAGTGCTGTTATTTTAAATAGTACAGCCGTAAAATACATGGGACTTATAGACCCAATTGGTAAATTTATTAGAGATGCTGATACAGAAGACCCCTCTCCACCTTTAAAAATCGTTGGAGTTGTTGAAGATATGATAGTTCAATCTCCTTACAGTCCGGTTAAACAAGCTATGTATGTATTTGATACTAATGACAACGCTGCCTACTATAACTTGCGACTTAATCCAAATAAAAGTGTCAGTCAAAATTTAGAAATCATTGAAAGCACTTTTAAAAATAATTTTCCAAATCTGCCTTTCGATTATCAATTTGTCGATCAAGAGTATGCTCAAAAATTCAGATCTGAAGAACGTGTTGCTAGTCTTGCTAAAGTCTTTACCGGCTTAGCAATTTTTATTAGTTGTTTAGGACTTTTTGGGCTGGCTGCCTTTGTTGCCGAACAGCGAACTAAAGAAATTGGCGTTCGAAAAATTTTAGGTGCATCTGTCAGTCAATTATGGGTAATACTTTCAAAAGACTTTATAACACTTGTTGTTATTTCATTGGTAATCGCTTCACCTATTGCCTATTATATTATGAGTCATTGGTTGCAAAAATTCAGTTATAGAACAACCATTTCTTGGGATATTTTTGCATTAGCATGTTCAGGAGCACTAATTATTACACTTATTACTGTGAGTTTTCAATCTATAAAAGCAGCTACATCAAACCCTGTAGACTCTTTAAGGACTGAATAAATCAATCAAAAAACGAATATTATGATACGGAATTATTTTAAAATAGCATGGCGAAATCTTATAAAGAATAAAGGCTTTACAGCTATTAACATCATAGGCTTATCATTAGGTATTGGTTGTTTTGTTATGATATCTATGTTTGTGATAGATGAATTAAGTTATGATAGTTACCACGAAAATGCAGACCGTATTTACCGAATTAATTCCGATATTATTTTTGGAGGCACAGAAATGAGTATGGCCTTAAGTTCAGACCCTTTTGGAGAAACTTTGAAAAAGGATTATCCAGAAGTTGATGAATATGTACGCTTCTATGCTTCAGGTGGTTCAAAACTTATAAAAAAAGGAAACGAATATATTAATGAAACTGCAACAACACATGTCGATTCCACATTGTTTCACATTTTCACTTTACCAGCGATTATTGGAAACACAAAAACAGCATTAAATGAGCCTAATACTGTTGTTATAACAGAAACGGCAGCCAAACGTTATTTTGGAAGTGCAGAATTAGCCATGGGTCAAATGTTAGAAACAGATGATAATAACAAAACCCTTTATAAAATAAATGCAGTAATCGAAGATATTCCTGAAAATTCACATTTTAATTTTGATTTTTTCTTTTCAATGGATAATGTGGACTACACATTTGGAAATTATATGAGTCATAATTTCCATACTTTCATATTACTCAAAGAAGGAATAAATTACGAAGTTTTTCAAAAAAACTTTAAAGAAGTAATTAATAAGTACATTGTCCCTCAAGCGTCACAATTCATGCAAATAGAATCTATTGAAGAATTTGAAGCGACCGGAAACAAACTTGAATACTCGCTTATTCCTCTAAAAGATATTCATTTGCACTCATCACGTCTTTATGAACTATCTGCTAACGGCAATATCCAATATGTTTATATTTTTTCAGCAGCTGCACTATTTATATTACTAATTGCTTGCATAAATTTCATGAACCTTACAACGGCTCGTTCATCAGGAAGAGCTAAAGAAGTTGGTATACGCAAAGTTTTAGGGTCAGAAAAGAAAGCGCTAATTGGGCAATTCTTGACAGAATCAACTTTAATAGCTGGTTTAGCACTTATTGTTGGCTTATTTTTTGTCTGGCTCTCGCTTGGATGGTTTAACAATATTTCTGGAAAAGACATGTTACTGACATCTTTGTTGAGTCCGAAATTTTTGATATTCCTTTTTCTACTTCCTTTAGTTGTTGGTGTATTAGCAGGCATCTATCCAGCATTCTTTCTATCATCCTTTAAACCAATTAAAGTATTGAAAGGCAAATTATCCACAGGGCATAAAAAGAACACCTTACGCAATTTTCTGGTCGTATTTCAGTTTGCAACATCTATCATTTTAATTATTGGTACCATCGTTATTTATAAACAAATTAATCACATTCAAACTACCAATTTAGGATTTAATAAAGATCAAGTGGTCGTAGTAAATAACTCTGGATTACCAAGTGAAACAAGGCAGTCGCTTAAAAATGAAATTGCCCAATTAGCTGAAGTGAAATCTGCTTCTTTTGCAGGATACTTACCAGTTTCAAGTTCATCACGATCAGACACTACCTTTTCTACAGAAACGGTTATGACAGAATCTAATGGTTTTAATATGCAATTTTGGAGAGTAGATTATGATTATTTAGAGACCGTTGGTATGGAAATGAAGGAAGGCCGAGGTTTTTCTCGCGAATTTGGTTCAGATTCATTAGGCATAATTCTCAATGAAACTGCTGTTAAATTAACAGGGTTTGAAAATCCTGTTGGAAAAAAAATCTATTCTGCCGATCGAGAAAATAATGTAACAGTATTTACCATAATTGGAGTAGTAAAAAATTTCAATTACGAATCACTTCGCGAAAATGTTGGTGCTTTAAGTTTTGTATTAGGAAACAATAGTTGGGAAACAGCTTACCGATTTAATACAAGTAATGTTAGTGGTTTACTCTCAACCATAGAAAACAAATACAAAGCTGCAGCTCCAGGCATGCCCTTTCATTATGAGTTTTTAGATGAAGCTTTCGATGATATGTATCGCCAAGAAAGACGTGTTGGAACCGTTGCTTTAGCATTTGCTTTATTAGCAATTATTATAGCCTGTCTTGGTTTATTTGGTTTGGCAACGTATATCGCAGAACAACGTACCAAAGAAATTGGTATCAGAAAAGTATTAGGTGCTTCAGTATCAACTATAGTAAAAATGCTGTCTACAGATTTTGTAAAATTAGTCATTCTTGCTTTTGTGATTGCTACACCAATAGCCTGGTGGTTTATGAATTCATGGCTACAGGATTTCGCTTACAGAATAGAACTTAACTGGTGGATTTTTGCAGTAACTGGCATTGTAGCTTTAGTCATTGCACTAATAACCTTAAGCTTTCAGGCTATTAAAGCGGCTATTGCTAACCCAGTAAAAAGCTTAAAAACCGAGTAAATATGATTTGGATTTATTTCAAAATCGCTTGGCGAAATCTTAAAAAAAGACAACTCTATACGGCAATAAATATCTTAGGGTTAGTTACTGGGATTAGTTTTGCATTATTGATTTCAGCTTTTGTTTGGCAAGAATTTCAAGGAAATAAAAACTTGAAAAACGCCAATTCTCAATACATTCTTACTAGTCAATGGAAAAACCCAAATATGGGTGTGGAATTTGCAACTCTTGCTCCTCTAGCAGAACGATTAAAGGAAGAATACCCCCATTTGGTTGCCAATTATTATCGATGGGATGGCCTAACAAGTATCGTATCTAATGGCTCTGTAAATTTCAGAGAAAGCATTCAATTAGGAGATGAGAGTTTTCTAGATATGTATGGTTTTAATTTATTATATGGAAATGCTAATACAGCTTTTAACAATCCTTTTTCAGTAGTTATAAAGTCTGAAAAGGCCACAAAATTCTTTGGAAAAACGGATGTTGTTGGGGAAACTCTAACAATTCAGAATTTTGAAGGAGACAATCACGAATTCATCATTACAGGTGTATTAGCAAAAACCCCAGAAAATTCTGTTACTCAGATAACGAAACAAAATAATGGCGGATTTTTCATTACTAAAAATTCTGCAACATATTTTGATCGCGCTCATTTTCAGGATTGGGAAGCTCCTATTTTTGCTTGTTATGTAGAACTTCAACCAGGTATTACTGCGCAACAATTAGCAGATCCGATAGAGCGATTAATCCAAAATCATACGTCTGAAGTTTTTCAGAAAAACCTAACAGTAGTGCCTCAAAAACTCACAGATTATTACTTAAACAAAGATCATGCGAGTTTAAAACAAATGCTTTATACTCTCTCTTTTGTTGGGTTTTTTATAGTCATTATGGCCATGATTAACTTTATTAATATCGCCATAAGTCATTCAGGAAGCAGGATAAAAGAAATTGGCGTTCGTAAGGTTTTAGGTGGAAATAGAAAACAATTAATACTTCAATTTCTAACAGAATCAATTATTTTGGTTAGCATTTCAACTGTGTTAGCCTGTTTGTCATATCCTTTTTTAAGTCCGTGGTTTGAAGGATTAATAGGCAAAGAACTCATGAACCTTTCACAGTTTCCTATTTATTTCTTATTTATCCCTTTTCTGTTTATACTCGTTTTAGGATTATTTGTCGGATTATATCCAGCATTTGTATTGTCTTCTTTTAAATCTATAGATGCATTACAGGGAAAATTAAAAACAGGAACCAAAGCGGTATATCTACGTAAATCCTTGTTAAGCTTTCAATATGTTACGGCACTCATCGTTTTAATTTCTGCGATTTTGGTAACGCAACAACTCAATAGTTTCTTTGGTAAAAATTTGGGTTATGATAAAGACTCGTTAATAACAGCTACCATCCCTAGAGATTGGACTCAAGAAGGTGTTAAAAAAATGCTTACAATTAGAAATGAATTTTCTAAACTGCCTTCGGTTGAAAACGTAAGCCTTTCTTATGAAATACCTAATGGCAATAACGGTTTTCAAATGTCTATTTACAAAACAGGTGAAAACCCAGAACAGTCTTATGCGACGCAAGGTTTAGTGAGTGATGATGCATACCTTGAAACCTATCAAATATCCTTAGTAGCTGGCAGATTTTTAGAGTCTGAAGAAACAAATCCTGATTTGGTGGTAATTAATGAAAAAGCAAGCGATACTTATGGCTTTAAAAATGCTGAAGAGGCTATAGGTCATCAATTAAATATAATTGATGATGAAAACCCGTTGACTATTATAGGTGTGATTTCAGATTTTCACTTTGAATCCATGCAACAACCCATAAAACCACAAGTGTTTTTTAACGTGAATACAAATCTTCATTACAGATATTTATCCTTTAAGTTAAAAGCTGGGAATATAAAAGAAAGCCTCATGGCTATTCAACAAAAATGGCAAAGCCTGATGCCAGATTCATCCTTTGAATATCAATTTATGGATGATACTTTGGCTACTTTATATGAAAATGAATTACAATTTAAAAAAGCAACTTATACAGCATCCATATTATCGTTCATTATTGGGCTTCTTGGCATATTTGGGATGGTTTCGTTAAGCATTAATAAACGAATAAAGGAAGTGGGGATTCGAAAAGTATTAGGAGCTTCAGTAGCGAGCATAAGCTATTTATTTATTAAAGAGTTTTTAGTAATTCTAGTGCTATCTATTCTTATTGCTTGCCCTTTAGCTTATTTGTTAATGAATCAATGGTTGTCTAATTACGCCTACCGAATAACCATAGGTTTGAATCCGTTTTTAATAGGAATTTTATTGATTGGAAGCATTACTATCATCCTTATATTATTTCAGACTTTAAAAACAGCCATTGCTAACCCTGTAAAAAGCCTAAAAACCGAATAACTATGATTCGTAATTATTTTAAAATAGCATGGAGGAATTTAATGAAACACAAAGTGTTTTCATTGATAAATATTATTGGGCTCACAATTGGATTGAGTGCATCTTTTGTTATCGGACTTATGATTTATTACGATGCGACTTTTGATACTTTCCATAAAGATAGCGACAGGATCTACAGAGTGGTTACCGATTTTAAATCTCCTGATGGCGAGTTTTACAACTCAGGAATCACCCTTGGACTTGAAGAAGCCATTTCTGAAAACTCTAATTTTGAAACTGTTAGCAGTTTTTACATTGAAAGACCTTCGAAGGTTGAAAACAAAGCTAAGAACATAGAATTTAAATGGCCCAATTTTGTCATTTTTACCAATCAGAATTATTTTAATTTATTTGAATATAAATTCTTAGCAGGTAATGAGCAGCAGCTTCTAACCAATCCAAACGAAGTTATTTTAACAGATAAACGTGCAGCCGATTACTTCCCTGATTTGGCGCCTTCAGAAATAATTGGTAAAACCCTAGTTTACAACGACTCGATAAATACAACAGTTACTGGAATTGTTGAAAATTTCACCCAACGAACTGATCTTGTCTTTCAAGAATTTATTTCGCAACCAACACTTTTACAAACCAGGCTTAAACAAGAAATTACAGAAAAAAACTGGAGTAGCACAAATTCAAATTCTCAACTGTATGTCAAAATCAGTAAAACAGCCGACTTGACTATTATTCAAAAACGTTTAGACGATTTGGTTAAAGAACATCAAGATGAAGAAGATTTGAAATTTGGACAGGAGCAAAAGTTCACTTTACAGCCCCTTGTCGATATCCATTTTAATGAAAATTACGGCACCTACGATTGGACTAAAACACAAGCCAGTAAATCGTTACTTACTAATTTAGCGCTTGTTGCTTTATTTTTATTGTTATTGGGTTGCATAAATTTTATCAATCTTAATACGGCTCAGGCATCGCAAAGAGCAAAGGAAATTGGGATTCGAAAAACTTTAGGAAGTTCTAGAAAACAGCTTGTTGGACAGTTTATGGGTGAAACTTTCTTGTTGGTTGTAATTTCGGCAGTCCTCTCTTTACTTCTTTCTAATTGGTTAATCTCGTTGTTTTCAGATTTTGTACCTGAAGACCTAAGCTTTGAACTTTTTAAAACGCCAATAATAGTTGTTGGAATAATCTTAATATTACTAATAGTAACCTTTTTATCTGGATTTTATCCAGCATTAATCTTATCAAAATTTAATACCGTTTCCGTATTAAAAAATCATTTGACAGTAGGCGATAAAAAAGTGAAACTAAGAAAATTTTTAACTGTATTTCAATTTACCATTGCTCAGATTTTTATTATTGCCACCTTACTTGTAGGAAAGCAAATAAATTACTTGCTAAATAAAGATATGGGCTTTAAAACCGATGCGATTGTTTCTGTTTACAGTCCTAGAGGAGAACGTGAAATTTCTAAAAAAGAACTTTATGCTGAAAAATTAAGAGCCATCCCAGAGGTTAAAGAAATAAGTCTTGGTGGACAACCTCCTGCTTCGTTTTCTACTCATAGCAGTGGTTTTACTTATATTGATGGAGAAAAAGAAATTAACTCAGATTTACAATTTATCTATGGCGATAAAAACTATTTACATCTTTTCGAACTCAAATTATTAGCAGGACGCAACATTAGAAACGACACCATCAAGGAACTTGTTATTAATGAAACATTTAGAAGTTTTTTAGGTTTTAAAAATCCAGATGAAGCGATAGGAAAATCCATTGTTATAGGAGAAAACTCCATTCCAATTGTTGGAGTTATGGCAAATTTCTATCAGCGTTCTTTAAAAAACGACATCAAACCTATGGCACTTTCAGGTGATTGGTATGGTCCAGAACGGAGTCAGTTTCAAGCGGTGCATATCGCCTTTCAAAGTGCAACTTCAGAAAATTTAAAAACAACACTTTCAAAAATTGAAAACACTTATAAATCTGTTTATTCTGAAGGAGAAGATTATCGATTGGTTTTTATGGATGAAACTATTCAACGTTTTTATAATCGCGAACGTAAAGTTTCAAAACTGTTAAATTGGGCAACTGGCTTATCTATTCTAATAAGCTGCTTAGGTTTACTAGGTCTAGTTATCTATACCACAAATCGTCGTGTAAAAGAAATAGGTGTCCGTAAGGTCTTAGGTGCTTCACTCATACAAATTAACTCGCTTTTATGTAAAGAATTTTTAATTTTAGTAGTAATCGCATTTGTAATAGCTTCACCAATAGCTTGGTTTGGCGTTAACAATTGGCTTCAGGATTTTGCTTATAAAACAAATATCAGTTTCTGGGTGTTTCTATTTAGTGGTTTTGCAATGATATGTTTTGCTTTGTTAGTTATATGTTTCAAAACACTACAAGCTGCTAGTGCAAATCCTGTAGATTCTTTACGCTCGGAATAACTTGTTTAGCAATCCTAAAAAAATTCAATTATTTAAGTCTTTAAAGTGTTCGATTACGAACAAGAAGTGTATTAAAATCGAACACTATAGCTTTTATTAATAATGTTAATTGTTTGACTATAAGGTGTTTAGATTTATGGCATCATCTTCACTATAATAATAGTATCAAATCAGAAAAAAAATACCATTATGATACTCAATTATATAAAAATCGCATTCAGAAGCTTACTTAAAAATAAAGGCTATAGTTTTCTAAATATTTTTGGACTAGCCATTGGGATAACCTGTGCAAGCTTGATATTTCTTTGGGTAGAAGATGAGATGAATTTTGATACGTTTGAAAAACAAGACCAAGTGTATTACCTGCCTACCAATCAAAGTTATGATGGCGAATGGCGTACTTTTTATTCTACTCCGGGTCCTTTAGCTCAAGCAATAAAAGATGAAGTCCCTGGAGTTCTTAGAGCATCTCGTTCTATGGGAGAGCATTTAATGTTTACTGTTGGCGATAATGCCATTAACAGATTAGGCAGATATGCAGATGCCGATTTTCTAGATATTTTCAGTTTAAAATTCATTGAAGGTAATGCAACCGATGCTTTTAAAAATCCTGAAGCTATTGTTATCACCCAAGAAATAGCCGAACTGCTTTACGGAACAGACACCAAAGTTTTAGGGAACGTACTAAAAGCAAATAACCAAGATAATTATGTGATTACTGGTGTGGTTGAAAATTTACCTAAAAATGTTTCATTTCCTTTTAATTGGGTGGCTCCTTTTGAACGTTTTGGTCATGATAAAGAATGGACAAGAGAGTATGGTAGTTTCTTTTCAGACACCTTTGTAGAATTGTCTCCCGAAGCGAATTTTGAAACTGTAGATGCTCGTATCCGTCAACTAATTCCAGAAAAAAGTGAAGAGAGTGATTCTCAAGCCTTCTTGCATTCTATGAATAACTGGCATTTAAGATCTAAATTTGAAGATGGTAAAATAGTAGGTGGCCAGATAACTTATGTCCGTTTATTTACCATTATTGCTCTTATCATTTTACTAATAGCCTGTATCAATTTCATGAATCTATCGACAGCTCGAAGTGAGAAACGTGCTAATGAAGTAGGAGTCCGTAAAGCTATGGGTTCTGGCAGATCACGATTGATGATGCAATTTATTTCAGAATCTTTAATCATGGCTTTTATAGCTTCATTTGTAAGCATATTATTCTTATTAATTTTACTTCCACAGTTTAATCTTTTAATAGACAAAAACCTGACATTGGGACTTACTAACCCAATACACATCATGGTTATATTAAGTATTACCGTTCTTTGTGGGGTTTTTGCAGGCTTCTATCCCGCATTTTATTTATCGTCTTTTAAGCCTGTAGAAGTGCTAAAAGGTATCAAATCGACTCATGGTTCTGCTTCATTTATTAGAAAAGGATTAGTAGTTGGTCAATTTACAATTTCTACGGTTTTTATAATTGGAACTATTTTAGTTTATCAGCAAATTCAACATGTAAAAAATAGAGAACTAGGTTTTGAAAAAGACCAACTTATTTCTATGAAAGTTAACGGGAAAATGATTGAAAAATTCCCTGTCATTAAACAAGATTTAATAAATACAGGAGCAGTTAAAGATGCGGCTTTATGTAATTCTGATATCCTTTCGGGTGGGAATAATGGCTCGGGCTTAACTTGGACAGGAGGAACAAACACCGAAGATGTGTTGATTTCTTTTAGATATATCAGCTCTAGCTTTTTTAATACAACAGGAGTTGAAATTATTGAGGGTAGAAGTTTTAACGAAAACATAGAAAAAGATAGTACAAGTGTAATAATAACCGAATCTTTTGCAAGACTCATGGGAGCAGGTAGCGCCATTGGTAAACAAGTTACAGCAGATGAACCGTATACAGTAGTTGGTGTGGCCAAAGATTTTCAATATGGAGATATGTACACAACAAGCGATCCAGTACTCTTTTTAAATTATCTAAACCAAGCACGTTTTTTTTACATAAAAACAAACTCTGACGTTGCGACAAATGAAGCCCTTTCAAAGATTGAAGCCGTAATGAAAAAATATAACCCTGCTTTCCCCTTTGAATATACCTTTGTGGATGAAAACTTTAATGCCAAATTCCAAAGCGAGCAATTAGTTGGAAAACTTTCCCAAATCTTTGCTTTGCTTGCTATATTAATTTCATGTCTTGGACTTTTTGGTTTGGCAGCTTATACAGCAGAACAACGCAGTAAAGAAATTGGGGTTAGAAAAGTTCTGGGAGCAAGTGTAACTGGTATTGTAAAATTACTCTCTAAAGACTTTTTAAAGCTGGTTGGGCTTTCCATTATAATATCCATTCCAATTGCTTGGTTTGTAATGAGGAACTGGCTTCAAGGCTTTGCTTACAGAATCGAGATTAATTGGTGGATTTTTATAATCGCTGGAATCATGGCCATTCTAATAGCATTAGTAACAGTAAGTTTTCAAGCCGTAAAAGCTGCCATTGCAAATCCCGTAAAAAGTTTAAAAACAGAATAATAAAACTGAAAAATACTATTATGAAAAATTTAAAATATTACATAGTCCTTTGTTTGATTCCTTTAACTCAAATTAGTGTGTCACAAACAAAGGAAGTAGTTAAAACATTCGATAGTGCTATAATAAGTCCACATATAGAAGTCACATTTATAGAAGGAAATGAGGAATCTGTAACTATCAATAAAAGCAAAGTTTCAGAAGATAAAATAAACATAAAAGTGAAAGGGAAAACGCTTCAAGTTTATTTAGATGATGCAAAAAATGTGACAAAAACAGAAACCGTTAATAGAGATGGTGTTGAAATGAAAGTTCCTATTTACAAAGGCAAAATGCTAACAATTACCATTGTTTATAAAAACCTTAATTCGCTTTTAATTAAAGGGGAGGAATCTACCATATGTAAAAGTCCTATAAAAGTGGAGCGTTTTGACCTTAAAATATATGGCGAATCACAAGTTGTTTTAAATGACGTTGCTTTTAATAATTTCGATTTAGACACCTATGGTGAAAGTACTATTGAAATTAAAAGTGGCAGCATTAACAATCAAAAAATAACGGCTTATGGGGAAGGGGAAATTAATCTGTTTGCAGTGGAAAATAATACCACAAAGATAACAGCCTATGGCGAAGCCGAATTCAAAATAAACGCATCAAATCTTATAAAAATTACGGCCTATGGGGAAGCTGAATTACAATATAAAGGAACAGCTTCTATTGATAAAGGAATTACTATTGGAGATGCAGCCATCTCTAAAGTTAACTAATTAAAAATAATAAAAACTAAAACATCATGCTTTTAAGACTCAATCAAGCTTCCCGAATTATTAAATCTGGAGGTAAAAAGGTAACCTTACTTGATACGATTAATCTCGATGTAAAGGAAGGTGAATTTATTTCATTGATGGGACCATCAGGCTCCGGAAAATCTACACTTTTAAATTGTATTGGTATGCTAGATAACTTTACAGATGGTGGTTACGTGTTTTTAGAAGAACCCGTTCATAGCATGAAAGAAAGAGATAGATCTAAGCTCTATAAGGAATATATAGGTTTTGTTTTTCAAGCCTATCATCTTATCGATGAGTTAACTGTAAAAGAAAACATTGAGACACCTTTGCTTTATAAGAATGTAAAATCTTCTGAGCGTAAAGCAATGGTAGCAGATATGTTAGACCGTTTTAATATTGTTGGAAAAAAAGATTTATTCCCTGCGCAATTAAGTGGTGGACAACAACAATTGGTTGGTATTGCAAGGGCTTTAATATCCAAACCGAAATTGATTCTAGCAGATGAACCTACTGGAAATCTAAACTCTAAACAAGGCATAGAAATCATGGAGCTATTTTCAGAATTAAACAAAGAAGGTGTAACAATTATTCAAGCCACACATTCTGAAAGTAATGCTGCTTATGGATCACGAATTATTAACCTTTTAGATGGCAGAATTGTCACTGAATAACACTAAAAACAATGTCTCTAAAACCCGTTATTTACGTCTTTATATTTTTAATTCAAGTTGCTGTTTTTTCGCAAGAAGAACCCGTAAAAAGTTATACCCTTAATCAATGTATTTCTTTAGCTTTAGAAAACAATCTCAATTTAAAATCTACTGAATTAAATGCAAATTCAGCTGATGTTAATTTTAAACAATCTAAAGCAAACTTGTTACCAACATTAAATGGGAATTATAATATTGGTGTCAATAACGGACGAAGTATCGATCCGTTTACAAACAGTTACATCAATCAAGAATTAACATTTTCTAATGCTAATTTAAATTTAGATGCCACCATATTTAATGGGTTTAGATTACTTAATTCAGTGAAACAGGACAAGTTTAACAAACAAGCTTCAGACATGGAAATTGAAGAAGCTAAACAAGATTTAATATTAAGAGTTACTCTTGCATATTTACAAGTTTTAAACAGTCGGGATGTTTTAGAGTTATCAAAAAAACGTTTAATTGCAACCAACGAACAATTAAAAAGACAAGAAGATTTATATAATGAAGAAGTAGGTAATCCAGCAGATTACGCCGATATTATTGGGCAAAAATCTATGGATGAGACCAATATTTTGACTTCTAAAAGCGCCTTAAATAATGCCAAATTAAATCTAGTAAGAATCCTTAATTTACAAGATGGTTTTACTATTGATACCAAAGATCTGATAATGGGCTTAGAAGGTTATCCTTATTCATCGGAGGAGGTCTACATCGACGCTTTACAAAATTTAGCAACTTTTAAAGCCAAAGATTTACGAATTAAAGCAGCAAAAAAAGGGATAAGCGTAGCCAAATCGCAATTCGTACCAGAAATATCGGTATTCGGTCAATTAAATACCAATTATTCTAGTGCTGCTGAAACATTTACAGAAACAGGTTCTCGTGTTGTTGAAACTTCAGATTTTGTGGTTTCTGGTGGACAAAACTTATCTGTATTTACAAACCAAACAGAATTTAACAGTCAAAAAATAAACTATAGCGATCAATTTGATAATAACTTGAACACCGTTATTGGCCTATCAGTAAACGTGCCTTTATTTAATGGTTTTAGAGCAAAGAACGATGTGGCACTGCAAAAAATTCAATTAGAAGAATCGCTTATAGAATTAGAACGTACACAACAAAACATTAAAAATGCTATAGACCAGGTACATTTCGACATGGAAGCTGCTTTTTTACGATACCAAAGTTTGTTAAAACAAGTTGAAGCTTACAAAGAATCTTTTCGTATTAATGAGATTCGATTTAATAATGGAGCATCTAATTTTTTAGCATATATCACCAGTAAAAACAATCTAGACAATTCCCAGACAAATCTTGCAAATGCTAAATACGAATATTTTCTACGTGTGATTGTTTTAGAATATTATAGAGGAGAGTCGTTTTCATCCATTTAAAACAATCAATCTATAGTTTAACAACACATTATTACATACAAAAACCTCAATTATTTTGTTGAAAATAAATTGAGGTTTTAAGTTGTACTCAAGGTGGGAATCGAACCCACACGACCAAAGTCACTGGATTTTGAATCCAGCGCGTCTACCAATTCCGCCACTTGAGCAAATTATAGAATGCAAAATTAGAAAATAAAATAGGACAAACAATTAAAAATAGTCTCTTTTATGCTTTTGGAGTTGAAATAAATTCCTAAATTTGCACCTCGTTTAACAAAACCGGTTTAATTCGTTATAAAACAATCCTTTAACAATGCCAAACGTAAGTACAGAAGCTAAAATTTTTACGTGTACACAAAGTAAGGAACTTGCTATTCAAATTGCAGGTGCTTTTGGTGTTCCATTAGGCAATGTAATAACCTCTACTTATAGCGATGGTGAGTTTCAACCATCTTATGAAGAATCAATAAGAGGGACGCGTATTTTTATAATAGGTTCCACACATCCAGGCCCTGAAAATTTAATGGAAATGCTGTTAATGATTGATGCTGCAAAAAGAGCATCGGCTAGACACATTACAGCTGTTTTACCATACTTTGGCTGGGCAAGACAAGATAGAAAAGACAAGCCTAGAGTACCTATTGCAGCTAAATTAGTAGCTAAAATGTTGGAAGTGGCTGGAGCTACTAGAATTATAACTATGGATTTACATGCAGATCAAATCCAAGGTTTTTTTGAAAAACCTGTGGATCATTTATTTGCATCCACAATATTTTTACCATACTTACAAAGTTTAAACCTAGATAATTTAACCATTGCATCGCCAGATATGGGAGGTTCTAAAAGAGCCTATGCATATTCCAAAGCTTTAGGAAGCGACGTAGTTATCTGCTACAAACAAAGAGCAAAAGCCAATGTTATTTCACATATGGAATTAATTGGAGATGTTACTGGCAAAAATGTCGTTTTAGTAGATGATATGGTAGATACGGCTGGAACGTTAACAAAAGCAGCCGATTTAATGATGGAACGAGGAGCGTTGAGTGTTCGTGCCATTTGTACGCATCCAATTTTATCTGGTAATGCTTACGAAAGAATTGATAATTCTAAACTAGAAGAATTAATTGTAACAGATTCTATTCCTCTAAAACAAAAAAACAGCAAAATACGTGTATTAAGCTGTGCAGATCTTTTTGCAGATGTGATGCATAATGTGCATTACAACAAATCAATTAGTTCTAAATTTATCATGTAAACCCTACCAATCTTCACAAATAGAAAGAAGAAAAGGTTTTAAATAAGAGTAATAATTAATAATAAATAAATTTTAAATGAAATCAATTACAATCAACGGATCTCAAAGAGAAAGCGTAGGCAAAAAAGCAACAAAAGCCTTACGTAATGCTGGTCAGGTTCCTTGCGTATTATACGGAGGAGACAAACCAGTTCATTTTACAGCTGATGAGTTAGCCTTTTCAAAACTAGTATATACGGCTAATGCGCATACAGTTGCAATTGCTTTAGAAAATGGCGAAACTTTTAATGCTATCATGCAAGATATTCAGTTTCACCCTGTAACAGACAAAATTTTACACATTGATTTTTATCAACTATTTGAAGATAAACCAATCATGATGGAAATTCCTGTTCATTTTATTGGAAATTCTAAAGGTGTTAAAGCTGGTGGTGTTTTACGTAAGAATGCTCGTAAATTGCGTATTAAAGCTTTACCTAAAAACTTACCAGATTTTATTGAAGTAGATATTACAGATTTAAAAATTGGAAACAAATTATATGTCACTGCTTTAGAAAACGAAGCTTTCAACATCATGCATACAGACAATACGGTTGTTTGTCAAATTAAACGTGCTAGAGCTGCAATGGTTGTTGCTGCCGAAGATGATGATGAAGATGCTGAAGGAGCTGAAGGAACTGCTGAAGGAGGAGAAACTCCAGAAGTAGCTGCTGAATCTCAAGAATAGACTTAAGCAAATATTAACTTAATTAAAAGCATTCTGAAAATTCAGAATGCTTTTTTTATTTTTACACAAATCTATAACATGTGTCATTTTCTAAAAAAATTATTTAGCAAAAAGAAAACTCCTGTAATAATAGAAGAAACAAATTCCATGAAAAAGTTTTTAATAGTAGGCCTTGGCAATATTGGCGAAAAATACACAAACACAAGACATAACATAGGGTTCAAAATATTAGATTATTTAGCATATAAAGAAGATCTTATTTTTGAAACTCAAAAACTAGGAGACTTAACTACCTACAAGTTTAAAGGAAGAACTTTTATTCTATTAAAGCCAAGTACGTATATGAACTTAAGCGGTAAGTCGGTCCTTTATTGGCTCACAAAAGAAAAAATCCCTTTAGAAAATCTACTAATAATTACAGACGATTTAAACTTACCTTTTGGATCTATTCGTTTAAAGACAAAAGGTAGTGATGGTGGACACAACGGCTTAAAAGATATTCAGGAAAAACTAAATACCACAAAATATAATAGATATCGATTTGGTATTAGCAATGAGTTTAGCAAAGGAAATCAAGTAGATTATGTCCTTGGAGAATGGGATGAAGAAGAAAATAAAACCCTTCCCGAACGCTTAGACAAGTCCATAGAATTAATTAAATCTTTTGGTACTGCAGGCATAAATAATACCATGAATACTTTTAATGGGAAATAAAAAAAAATAGCAAATTTTGTATTTTACCCACAATAAGCCACCTGTTTTATGTTAAAATTTTACATTATCCTGAATTAATCATATGATTTGGTCTGTTTTTTTATAATAATCTTATGATTTTTATTTAAATTTACCTCCTTATACTCTTAAACAACTAATTAATTAGTCTATTATGAAAAAAATTACATCAAGGTTTATTATTTTAACCTTCTTTTGCATGCCTGTTTTCTTGTTGGCACAAGAAAAAAATAAAACCGCAAAAAAAATCTTTGGTCAAGAATTAACTATTGACAACCAAAGAAGTGTTGAAGAAACCGGAGTTATACGCTGTGGATCAACAGAATACGAAAGAGCACTTCAAGCCAAATTCCCATACAGAGAAACAACTGAAGAATTTGAAAGCTGGTTAGCACCTAAAGTTGAAGAAACTAAAGCTTTACTAGCTAATGGAAGAGGATCAACAATAACGATTCCAATAGTATTTCATGTATTAACAGATGGTTCTGGTGCAGATAATATATCTGAAGCTTTAATACAAGCACAATTAGATCAATTAAATATTGATTTTGGTAATATGGATAATAGCCCATATGCCCAAGCTGTTGATACAGATGTTAGATTTTGCTTAGCACAACAAGACCCTAACGGTTTAGCCATGTCTGAAAACGGTATTAACCGTGTTTTAGATTATGGTGATGCAGGTCAAAGTCAAGGAAGTATGGATGGTGGTATAAAACAAGCTACACAATGGGACCCTACACGCTATTTGAATGTATGGGTTGCTAACTTAGGTGGTGGATTATTGGGTTATGCTCAATTCCCTACTGGTGCTGGAATACCTATGTATCCTGGTGGTCCTTCAAATACTGATGGTGTTGTAGTTCTTAACTCATCTGTTGGTTCTGAGGCTATGCCTAACCCTGCAGGTGGAGCTTATGCTCGTGGAAGAACATTGACACATGAAATAGGGCATTGGATAGGCTTACACCACATTTGGGGTGATGGTGGATGTTCTGTAGATGATTACTGTGCAGATACGCCAGCAGCTTCTGGTTCAAACTTTGGATGTGCAACAGGTGTAGATTCTTGTACTGGTGACGGTCCTGATATGGTTGAAAACTATATGGATTATTCAGATGACACCTGTATGAATACATTTACTAATGATCAAAAAACAAGAATTCTTGCTGTAATGGCTAATTCACCTAATAGAATGACTTTAGTGACATCTAATGCATGTCAACCTGCAATGGTTTATGATTTAGATGGTAGATTGAATATAGAAGATTTAAATATTGTTGATTGTTCTACACAATCTTTAACTCCAGATGTTAGACTTACTAATGCTGGAAATAACACATTAACTTCTGCAACAATAAGCTATTACCTTGATGCTGATACACCAGTAAATTATAACTGGTCGGGATCATTAGATATTAATGAATTTGAAATCATTTCTTTACCAGAAATAATTACTACTTCTGGGGCTCATACTTTTTATGTGGAATTATCTGCTCCTAATGGTGGAACAGATATGAATACATCTAATGATAACGCATCTGAAAGCAATACTTTTAATGGTGGTGCTTGTGTGTCGATTGGAAACGAAACAGATACTTATCTTACTAGTACTACTGGTGTTGTTTTTAACACAATTAGCAACTTAAACAATAACCCTGGAGGAGATAATGGATACAGTGATTTTACTGGACTATCTACAGATATAGCAAGAGAAGAATCTTATGACTTAACTGTCAATATAGATACTGATGGAAATTGGCCATGTGTAACAACTGTTTGGATTGATTGGAATCAAAACTGTAGCTTTGATGATGCTGGTGAAGAATATGACTTAGGTGGTGGCACAGGTTTAAGCAATCAACCTACAAGTAATTCTCCGTTGGCAATAACAGTACCTAGCGATGCTGTATTAGGAAATACAACCATGCGAGTTACTACAAAATATTTTAGTGCTGCGACTTCTTGTGAAAATAATCACGATGCAGAAGTTGAAGATTATTCTGTAAATGTATTAGGCTCTTTAAGTGTAGATGAATTTGGATTAAATAGTATTGGAATATACCCAAATCCAACTTCTAATGTATTAACAATAAAAGCAACTAATAATAACGTTCCAGATGCTTATGCTGTTTATAACATGTTAGGTCAAGTAGTGCTTAGTAACAAGATTTCTACTCAAGCAGATTTAACAATAAATACATCTAGCTTAAGTAACGGTATGTATTTTATTAAAGTTTCTAAAGAATCTAATCAAGTTTCTTTACCTTTTATTAAGAAATAAACCTTAATACTAAATAAACTTAAAAGAGGATTGATGTTTATCAATCCTCTTTTTTTATTTTTGAAGAAATAATAAGACGTTTGAAAATTTTTGACTCCTTACCCTCAGATTTTAACTCGAAAACAGTGGTTACCATTGGAACTTTTGATGGTGTCCATATTGGACATCGAAAAATTATCGAAAGGATTGTAAACACAGCTAAAAAAAGTAATTTAAAATCTGTGGTTTTAACTTTTTTTCCTCACCCAAGAATGGTCTTGCAAAAAGATGCTAATATCAAACTTCTTAATACCATAGACGAAAGAAGTTCTATTTTAGAACAACTTGGTTTAGATGTGTTGGTTATTAAAAAATTCACCAAAGAATTTTCACGTATTTCTGCCGAAGCATTTGTATCAGAAATATTAATCAAGCAACTTCATGCTAAAAAAATAATTATTGGTTACGATCATCATTTTGGCAGAAACCGTTCAGCCAACATTGACGATTTAAAAGCTTTTGGCAAACAATACAACTTTGATGTAGAAGAAATCTCTGCACAAGATATTAATGAGGTCTCTGTAAGCTCTACAAAAATTAGAAATGCTTTAGCTGATGGCGATATACAAACAGCCAACAAGTATTTAGGAGATAGTTTTATACTTACTGGAAAGGTGGTTAAAGGTAAAGGGTTAGGCAATACCATAGGATTTCCAACTGCTAACCTCGATATAAAAGAAACCTATAAACTAATCCCAAAACAAGGGGTCTATATTGCTAAAACTACAATTCTTAATCAAGTCGTTTATGGCATGATGAATATAGGACTAAATCCAACCATAGATTCAAACAACAAACAATCTATAGAAATACATTTGTTTGATTTTAATCAAACTATCTATGATGAAATATTAACTATAAAACTTTTAGATAGAATTAGAGACGAGCAAAAATTCGATTCGGTTAAAGAACTTAAAATGCAATTACAAAAAGACAAAGAAACTTCTATGAATTTTATTGAAAGGCATCATGATAGATAAACTCCTCTTTAAACAAATAGACAATAGTTCCCTAATCGTGTTTAGAATTATTTTTGGTCTGTTGTGTTTTTTAGAGTCTGTTGGTGCCATTTTTACAGGATGGATAAAAAAAACCCTTATTGATCCAGAATTTACTTTTTCTTTTATAGGTTTCGAATGGCTACAACCATTACCTGGCAACTACATGTATGCGTATTATATAGTCATGGGATTGTTTGGTTTAATGATTATGCTTGGTTATAAATATCGGTTTAGTGCTCTTATGTTTACAATCATGTGGGCTGGAACCTACTTCATGCAAAAAGCTTCGTATAACAATCACTATTATTTATTAATATTACTTAGTGCTTTCATGGTTTTTCAACCAGCAAATAGATATTATTCTTTAGATGCAAAAAACAACCCAAGTATAAATAGTATTTCCATGCCTAATTGGTGTCGATTAATATTTATTTTACAAATGTTAATTGTTTATACCTATGCATCCATTGCTAAGTTATATCCAGATTGGCTAAACACTTCTTTCATAGAAATCTTAATGAGAGGCAAACAACATTATTTCTTGGTTGGTGAGTTGTTACAAGAAAAATGGTTGCACTATTTTTTAGCCTATGGAGGCATTTTATTCGATGGTTTAATTATCCCATTATTACTTTATAAACCAACTAGAAAGTGGGCATTTTTTATATCGATTTTCTTTCATTTATTTAATTCTATTGTATTTCAAGTGGGCATTTTCCCGTATTTATCTTTAGCATTTGCTCTATTCTTTTTTGAACCTAGAACCATTCACCAAATCTTTTTAAAAAAGAAATCTTTTTACACTGAAAAGGAAATTCTTATTCCTTCATACAAAAAAACATTAATAGCTATTTTCTCTATATACTTTATCGTTCAGATAGCGCTTCCTTTAAGACATCATTTTATAAAAGACGATGTCCTTTGGACAGAA
The DNA here is from genome assembly GCF_045363175.1 of Xanthomarina sp. GH4-25. Taxonomy (NCBI): domain Bacteria; kingdom Pseudomonadati; phylum Bacteroidota; class Flavobacteriia; order Flavobacteriales; family Flavobacteriaceae; genus Xanthomarina; species Xanthomarina sp. GH4-25. Next base: position 276,385 of record NZ_JBJFLO010000003.1, on the reverse strand, counting down.
GAAGGCCATAGACTCTCTTGGAGAATGATGCTTCGTTCTAAACAAGGGTATGCAGTTTATAAAGTAGTAAATAATAAGACTAAAAAACCAACATTTATCAATCTTCAAGATTATCTAAGTCATAAACAAATTCATTTGGCATCTACGAAACCAGATGTTATTTGGCAATTTTCGCAACACTTAAAAGAAGTTTACACCAATAAAGGAGAGGATATTTCAGTATATGTCGATTGTAAAATCAGAATTAATGGGAAGCCTTATAAACAGCTTATCAATCCAGATGTTGACATGGCTGCTGTTCCTTGGTCTGTTTTTAAACATAGCGATTGGATTTTACCCTCAAATCAAGATTAATTTACTGAGTAATTCATTAAATTTGTCGCTTAAAATTAACAATACATGCTACAAGTACCTTTTATTAGAGAAAATAAGGAAGATGTTATAAAACGATTAGCCGTTAGAAATATCGATGCGACTCAAATGATTGAGGACGTGATTAATTTAGATGAAGACAGAAAACAATTACAAACGCAATTAGATAATACCTTGGCAGAATCAAATGCTATTTCTAAAGAAATTGGAAACTTATACAAATCTGGAAATACTGCTGAAGCTAATGTATTAAAAGAAAAAACAACACAACTTAAAGAGGTTACTAAAGAATTTACAGAAAAACTCAATAACACAATTGAATCTTTAAACCAATTATTATATAAAATTCCAAACGTCCCACATCCAACTGTACCAAATGGTTCTACAGAAGATGACAACGAAGAAATATTTAAAGAAGGAGACATTCCTGTGTTACATAGCGAAGCACTTCCACACTGGGAATTAGCTAAAAAATACGATATTATAGATTTCGAATTGGGTAACAAAATTACAGGAGCAGGATTTCCTGTTTACAAAGGCAAAGGAGCTAGATTACAACGGGCATTAATTGCTTATTTTTTAGATAAAAATACAGCTGCTGGTTATACAGAATATCAATTACCTCTTTTGGTTAACGAAGCATCAGGCTTTGGTACTGGACAATTACCTGATAAAGAAGGACAGATGTATCATGTAACCCAAGATAACTTATACTTAATACCAACGGCAGAGGTTCCTGGAACTAATATTTTTAGAGACGTTCTTTTAAATGAAACCGATTTACCTATTGGAATTACAGGTTACACACCTTGTTTTAGACGTGAGGCTGGAAGTTATGGTGCACATGTTAGGGGTTTAAATAGATTGCACCAATTTGATAAAGTAGAAATTTTACGCGTAGAACATCCAAATCGTTCTTATCAGGCTTTAGACGAAATGGTTAATCACATAAAAATCATACTTCAAGAACTTAAATTGCCTTATCGAATTTTAAGACTTTGTGGTGGAGATATTGGCTTTACTTCGGCATTGACTTTCGATTTTGAAGTGTTTTCTACAGCACAAAACAGATGGTTAGAAATTTCTTCAGTATCAAATTTTGAGACCTTTCAAGCAAACAGACTCAAACTGCGATTTAAAAATTCTGAAGGCAAAAACGAATTGGCTCATACTTTAAATGGAAGTTCGCTTGCCTTACCGAGAGTTCTTGCTGGTATTTTAGAAAATTATCAAACCAAAGATGGGATTGAAATTCCAGAAGTTTTAATACCATATACTGGTTTTAACATCATCAATTAACTTATTAAATACTGTAGGATATTTCCTATTTTATCGATAAAACGCTAAAAAACAACGTTGTTCAACGAATTTTTAGCGTTTTACTTTGTTTATTAAAATATTTTTTTCATGTTAGTACTCCCAAATAAAAACCTACTTATTCATGAAAAATGTAAAACGTGTTTTTCTGCTTATTGCTCTCGTTGTATTAGCTAGTAAAGTCTTATTTTCAGATTTCGAATTACCAAAATCTGAAAATAATCACATGACTGTTGCTGCAACAGAATAAATCAATTTGATTTAGTACAATTTGTCCCAATCGAATATTTGAATCATGTTAAATAAACAAGATTAATAGCACATTTATTTTGGTTGGTTAATGCCTGAATAACCTTCAGGCATTTTTTTTATAATAACATTTACATTTTCTACAAACCACATTTATTATATTTACACAAAGTAATGCTATGAGGTTTCTATTATTAATATGCTTTTTGTTTAGTTTCAATGTCTTTTCTCAAGAAGACCTTGTGGCATCAGAGTATTTTAAAAATGGAGATTTTGAAAAAGCACTACTTTCTTATCAGAGACTATATAACAAAACTCCTAATAACAACACCTACCTTCTACAATTAGTAAAAACACATCAACAATTAGAACAACTTGATGAGGCTCAAGCATTATTATTAGATCAATTAACTCGTGTTAATTACCCACCACTTTTAATAGAGTTAGGTTATAATTATCAGTTAAAAAATAATTTAGTACAAGCTAACAAGTATTATAATAATGCAATTGCAACTCTAGATGAAAACCCTAATTATGTCTTTATTATAGGTAAAACATTTGAAGACAGGTCGTTATTAGAACAAGCTATTACCGCATACGAAAAAGCCATGTTGCTAAAACCAGATTTAAATTTTAATATCCAATTAGCAAGAATCTATGGCGAACAAGGCAATGTAGAAAAAATGTTTAACAGCTATTTAAATTTTGTAGAATTTAACGACACTTATTTAAACACTATAAAAAGAGCTTTTAACGAGTTTATTACAGAAAATAGTGATAGCGAAAGCAACTTGATTTTAAAACGAATTCTTCTTAAAAAAATACAAACAGACCAAAATTTACTTTGGAACGAAATGTTAAGTTGGCTCTTTGTCCAACAAAAAGATTATAACAAAGCCTTTGCTCAAGAAAAAGCCATCTTTTACAGACAACCAGAAAGTTTAAATAGAATTGAAGAATTAGCTCATATTGCTTTAAATGACTATGAATCTGAAACAGCCATATCGATATTTTCTTATTTAGCAGATACTGCACAGGATATAGAAACCAAATTAAATGCCATATATTATTTATTAGAAATTAAAACAAAAATAGCTTCAGAATCTGAATATGATGACTTAAAAAAACAGTATCAAGAAGTATTTAATACCTATGGCTTATTTCCACAAACATTCTATATCCAAAAATCTTATGCCCATTTTTTAGCCTTTTACAAACACAACCCAAACGAAGCAATTTCTTTTTTAAAACAAGCATTAAAACTTCCATTATCTTCATTTCAAGAAGCTGAAGCTAAAATGGAACTTGGAGACATCTTAGTATTACAAGAAAAATTTAACGAAGCATTAATTTATTATACTCAAATACAACGCAATTTAAAAAATAGTACCATTTCGCAAGAAGCGCGATATAAAGTGGCAAAAACCAGTTATTATAAAGGTGATTTTAAATGGGCAGAATCTCAATTAAAAATACTAAAATCTTCAACATCTCAACTCATTGCAAACGATGCTCTAGAACTTATGTTACTCATTACAGACAACAAATATGAAGACTCTACACAAGCTGGATTAAAGCTTTATGCTAAAGCAGATTTAATGGCTTTTCAGAATAATAACGACGAAGCCATTGTGCTTTTAGATGAAATTTTAACTGAACATAAAGGCAAAACCATAGAAGATCAAGCCTTATTTAAACAAGCACAATTATTCGAATTAAAGAAAGAATACCATAAAGCTGAAGCTAATTATCAATCAATCATTACAAACTTCGGTGACGATATCCTTGCCGACGATGCCCTATTTTATTTAGCAGAACTGTATTACAAAAAACTCAATCAACCAGAAAAAGCTAAAGAGCTTTTCGAGAAAATAGTCTTTGAGCATCAGGACAGCATCTATTTTGTAGATGCTAGAAATAATTTCAGGGCACTTCGTGGCGATTTTATAAATTAATTCTATTTATGAAAATCGCCGAAACTAACCGACTAATTATTTTAAAAATCACCTTAGATGATGCCAATTTTTTTTTAGAACTAGTTAATACACCTAATTGGATTAAGTATATTGGAGATCGACAAATAAAAACATTAAAACAAGCTCAGCAAGCCATAAAAAATGGGCATCTTAAAAGTTATCAAACCTATGGGTTTGGCTTTTATAAACTACAACTTAAAGAAGAAAATAATAAAAATATTGGAACCTGTGGGTTAATAAAAAGAGAGAGTTTAGAACATGTCGATATAGGCTTTGCTATGTTACCTGAATACGAAGGCAAAGGCTTTGGTTTTGAGGCCTCTCAAACTATATTAAATTTAGCAAAAGAAAAATTCAATCTCGATAAAATTGTTGCAATTACACTTCCAACAAATACCAATTCCATTAAATTATTAGAAAAATTAGGCTTATCTTTTGAAAAAAGAGTCAAACCCTTTGAAGATGACGAAGAACTTCTGTTATTTGCAATAGATTTATAATATAAATCATATAATTAAATTTCAGACACTGAGCATTGCGAATACCTTTGGAGTTTAATTTTTAGGTTTAACCTGTTTAAAATCTAATAGACCTTTTTAAATTATCAACCATGATTATATACAACGTTACAGTCAATATTGACGAAAGCATTCATGATGAATGGCTTGTATGGATAAAAGAGCATATACCACAAGTATTAGCAACAGATAATTTCACAGAAGCAAAATTAACACGCGTTCTTGTGGAAGAAGATATGGGAGGAGTCACCTACTCCATTCAATATAGAGCAAAATCTAGAGACCATTTAGAAGCTTATTATACACATCATGCAGATAGATTAAGGCTCGATGGTTTAAAAAAATTCGCAGATAAAATGCTGACTTTTAGAACAGAGCTTCAAATAATCGACGAGTTTACTGTAACAATTAAATAATAAAACAAATTAATATTGTGTCTAAAGACCATCAAGTAAAAGCAAAAAAACATCTAGGACAACACTTTTTAATCGATGAGTCTATTGCTGAAAAAATAGCAAATACTCTATCGTTTAAAGGTTATAAACACGTCTTAGAAATTGGTCCAGGAACGGGAGTTCTAACAAAGTATCTGTTAAAAAAAGAAACAACAACACATGTTATTGAAATAGATCCAGAATCTGTAGAATATTTAAAAAACAACTATTTAAATTTAGCAGATAGAGTTATTGAACAAGACTTTTTAAAATACAATTTAAACGAGGTTTTCGAAAACGAATCCTTTGCCATTATTGGAAATTTTCCGTATAATATATCAACTCAAATCGTCTTTAAAACGTTAGAAATGCGTGAGCAAATTCCTGAATTTGCAGGCATGTTTCAAAAAGAAGTTGCACAACGCATCTGTTCTAAAGAAGGCAATAAAGTATATGGTATTCTTTCGGTTTTAACACAAGCCTTTTACGATGCTGAATACTTATTTACAGTTCCTCCAACCGTTTTTAATCCTCCTCCAAAGGTAGAATCAGGCGTGTTATTACTTAAACGAAAAGAACATTATACGCTTCCTTGTAGTGAAGACTTATTATTTAAAGTAGTTAAAACGGCTTTTCAACAACGAAGAAAAACACTTCGCAACAGTTTAAAAACTTTGAATTTAAGCGATAATTTAAGAGAAGATAGTATCTTTGGGATGCGTCCAGAACAATTAAGTGTTTCTGAATTTATAAAACTAACCTCTTTAATTGAAAACGATATAAATAGCTAAATCCTTTGTCTGAAGAAACCGAAAACATACAATTTGAACTCACCGATGAACTTATAGAACAAGTAGAATTACTTATTGAAACTAAAAACGATAAGGAACTTCAACTCATCCTAAAAGAGTATCATCATGCAGATATTGCAGAAATTTTAGACGAGTTAGATTTAGAAGAAGCTGTCTATATTATTAAATTGTTAGATTCAGAGACTACGTCTGAAATCTTAATGGAACTCGATGAAGACAATCGAGAAAAGGTTTTAAAAAACTTATCTAACAAAGAGATTGCTGAAGAGATTGAAGAGTTAGACACAGATGATGCAGCAGATATAATTGGCGAACTACCAGAAGAGCGACAAGCAGAAGTTATTTCACAAATTGAAGACGAAGAACACAAAGCAGAAATTCGGGAGCTTATGGCTTATGATGAAGATTCTGCAGGTGGACTTATGGCAAAAGAACTGGTTAAAGTTTACGAAACATGGACAGTTGCTGGCTGTATGCGCAGAATAAGAGGGCAGGCAAAAGATGTTACAAGAGTCCACTCCATTTACGTGGTAGACAAACAAGATAGATTAATAGGAAGACTCTCTTTAAAAGATTTAATTACTGCTAAAAGCGAACAAAAAATAGCTGAAATATCAAACTCGAATGTAGATTCTGTCAATGTTCATGATGACGCTGAAGATGTTGCAAAGGTAATGCAGAAATACGATTTAGAAGCCATTCCAGTAGTTGATGACAATCAAAAACTACTCGGAAGAATTACCATTGACGACATTGTTGATGTCATGAAAGAAGAAGCCGAAAAAGATTATCAATTAGCAGCTGGTATTTCTCGAGATGTTGAAGCAGATGATAGTATTTGGAAATTAACTATTGCTCGTTTACCTTGGTTATTAATTGGTATGTTTGGTGGTCTTGGAGCTGCAAGTATTATCGAACACTTTAATGGAGAAATGGGAGACTTTATAGTACTTCTAAGTTTTGTCCCATTAATTCAAGCAACTGCAGGAAATGTAGGAGTTCAATCGTCTGCTATTGTGGTTCAGGGTCTTGCCAACGATAGTGTTGATGGCAACATTTTGAAACGTTTGTTCAAAGAGTTTTTATTAGGTTTAGTAAACGGATTTGCTATTGCTTTAATTGGGTTGGCAATTACTCATTTTGTATTTGGAACACCTTATATTGTATCTATAACCATTGCTATTGCCTTAGTTGCAGTTATTGTAATGGCTGCTCTTATTGGTACATTTATTCCAATATTCCTAGATAAAAGAGGCATTGATCCAGCTGTTGCTACTGGACCTTTTATAACTACTAGTAACGATGTATTTGGCATTTTAACTTACTTTTTAATAGCCAAACTTATTTTAGGTTTCTAATTATGAAAGTCCTACATCTCGATACCAATCATACACTTATAATAGAACAATTAACCGATTTAGGTTTCCAAAACGATGAAGATTATACATCATCAAAAAAGGTTATTGAAGCTAAAATCCATCAATATGATGGCGTTATTATTCGCAGTCGGTTTACTATTGATAAACAATTTATAGATGCTGCTAAAAACTTAAAATTTATTGGAAGAGTTGGAGCAGGTTTAGAAAATATAGATTGTGTCTATGCAGAAAATAAAGGCATATATCTTGCTTCTGCTCCAGAAGGTAATAGAAATGCCGTTGGCGAACACAGCTTAGGCATGTTGCTGTCTTTATTTAATAAGCTTAACAAAGCAGACAAAGAAGTTCGTGAAGGTAAATGGCAACGTGAAGCCAATCGAGGAATCGAATTAGATGGCAAAACTGTAGGTATTATTGGATATGGAAATATGGGAAAAGCCTTTGCTAAAAAACTTTCAGGTTTCAATGTAGATGTTTTGTGTTATGATATTAAAGAGCATGTTGGCGATAAAAACGCTAAACAAGTATTGTTAAAAGAGTTTCAAGAAAAAGTGGATGTAGTCAGTCTTCACACACCACAAACACCTTTAACTCAAAACATGATAGACGCTTCGTTTATCAAAGCTTTCAAAAAACCATTTTGGTTTATAAATACTGCTCGTGGAAAAAGTGTTGTTACAGACGATTTGGTTTCGGCTTTAAAATCTGGTAAAATTTTAGGTGCAGGACTAGATGTCTTGGAATACGAAAAAGCATCTTTTGAAAACTTATTCAACAGAAGTGATGAAGAAATGCCATTGGCATTTAAATATTTAATAAAAGCCGAGAATGTTATTTTAACACCCCATGTAGCTGGATGGACTATTGAAAGTAAAGAGAAATTAGCACAAACTATAGTCGATAAAATTAAAGAGAAATTTTGTTAACTTTATAACATAAAGAAACACAAAAGCATGCAATATAAAGCAGACACTCCAGAAGACTATATTAATCAAGTTCCAGAAGAACGTAAAGGCGCTTTAAAAAAACTTCGAGAAACTATAAATATAAATCTTCCAAAAGGTTTTGAAGAAGGGATTCAATATGGCATGATTGGTTATTATGTACCTCATTCTGTATATCCAGGTGGCTACCATTGTAAGCCATCAGAGCCATTACCATTTATGAGTTTTGCATCACAGAAAAATTCCATCAATCTATATCATAGTGGTATTTATGCAAATCCAGATATCCATGATTGGTTTGTTAATGAATATCCTAAATACTGCAAACACAAACTAGACATGGGAAAAAGTTGTATTAGATTTAAAAAAATAGATGAAATCCCATTTGATTTAATAGGTGATTTATGCACCAAAATAACTGTCAAAGAATGGATTAAAATCTACGAAACTAATATTAAAAAGAAATGAAAAAACGCGTTACAGGAATTGGAGGTTTATTCTTTAAAACCAAAGATCCAAAAGCATCTAAAGATTGGTACAAAAAACATTTAGGTTTTAATACTGATGAATATGGTTGTACGTTTTGGTGGAAAGATAAAGAAGGGAAAGATTGTTCAACACAATGGAGCCCCTTTGCCGAAGACACTAAATACTACGAGCCTTCTAAAAAAGATTTCATGTTTAATTATCGTGTAGAAAATCTGCAAGAATTATTAGCAACTTTAAAAGAAGAAGGTGTAACTGTAGTAGGTGAAATGGAAGAATACGACTATGGGAAATTTGGTTGGATTTTAGACAACGATGGTAACAAAATAGAACTTTGGGAGCCAATTGATAGTGCTTTCAAATAAACATTGATGTCATTATTATTTTTATTATCTTTAGAATTACCTTGTTTAAATTATTAAATCATGACAGAAGAAAATAAAAATTTTGGAGAAGACTTTAAGGAAAAAGCTGAAGAGTTTTCTAACGATGCTAGAACCGTGTTAAACGACTCAAAGAATGTGGCTATCATCGCCCATATTACTATCATAGGCTGGATTATTGCCTTTATAATGAATAACAATAATAAAAGCGCCTATGGTTCTTTCTATATCAGACAAGTATTAGGTCTGATGTTATGCGCCATATTATTAAGTTTTGTTCCAGTTATTGGGTGGTTTGTGAATATAGGAGTCTTTGTATTATGGCTTATAAGTCTGGTGGGCTCTATGAGTGGAGAAATGAAACCTATTCCATTGTTTGGAGACTTATTTCAAGATTGGTTTAAATCGTTATAATAACACATTTAAGAGTCCTCATTTTGTTCGGAAAGTTTCTGTTCTAATTCAGCCTGAAATTCTTCCATAACAGGTCTTACTGTGCTTTCTGGTAGGTCGGCAATTTTTATATACATCAATCCATCAACCGCATTATTAAATAAGGGATCGACATTAAAAGCAACCAGTTTGGCATTTTGCTTTATATACTTTTTGAGTAAGACAGGCATGCGTAATGCACCTGGTTCTACCTCATCGATAATTTTATCGAATTTATTTAAATCAGCTTCCGTTTCGTCAAAAACAAAATCTTTATCAGCATCCTTCAGTTTTACTTTAAACTCTTTTTTAGGATGAACATATTGAGCAATATATGGATCGTAATAGTGAGATTTCATAAACTCTATCATGAGCGATTTAGAGAAATTTGAAAATTGATTGCTAATACTAACCCCTCCAATTAAAAATTTATGCTCAGGATAACGTAAGGTTGTGTGTACAATGCCTTTCCAAAGTAGAAATAATGGCATGGGTTTTTGCTGATACTCTTTAATAATAAAAGCGCGCCCCATTTCTATAGACTCACTCATCATTTTAAATAATTCTGGTTCAAACCTAAATAAATCTTGTAGATAAAACCCATCAATACCATGTTTAGCAAATATTTCTGACCCTAATCCCATTCTATAGGCTCCTGCAACAAGCTCTTGTTCGCTATCCCAAAGAAACATGTGATGATAATAGGTATCAAAAGAATCTAAATCTATGGCCTCGTTTGTCCCTTCTCCAACTTCCCTAAAGGTAATTTCACGTAACCTTCCAATCTCTCTTAATATGTTTGGCATCTCTTTAGAGGTGGCTAAAAAGACTTCATAATTTTTACTTTGTAACAACCTACAATCTCTTTTTCTCAAGGCATCAACCTCTTTATTCATAAGATCCTTTGAGATTGGTGTTACAATTCTCTTTGGAGGTTTTGGCACTTTTAAAGTAGAAGAAATGTTGCTTAATAAATTTCCTTTTTCATCAAAAGAATTTGATAACATATAGGTTTTCTTTCTTATAAATTCTGAAAACTCTTCAAGACTTTGATGCTCTTTTTGATCTGCAACAGAAATAGGTTTTCCTATTCTTACTTTAATAGTTCTACGTTTCTGTGTTAATAATTCCGAAGGCAGTTTGGCAGTTCTAAACGTATCACTAATTTTAGATAATTTATAAAAAAGTGGGCTGTTTTTGGCGTGAAAATAAATTGGGACTACAGGAACTTCAGCCTTCTTTATTAGCTTCATGGCAGACTCTTCCCAAGGTTTATCTACTAAAAGTTTGCCATCTCTATAGGTTGAAACTTCACCAGCTGGAAACACCCCTAATGGATGACCTTCTTGTAAGTGTTTAATAGCATTTTTAAAACCTGCAATGCTAGATTTTATATCCTTTTTGTCTTCAAAAGGATTAACAGGCATGATGTAAGGCTTTAAAGGTTCTATTCTATTCAATAAAAAATTGGCAATTATTTTAAAATCATCTCGTTGTTCAAGCATCAATTTTAAAAGTAAAATACCATCTATCCCTCCTAGTGGATGATTTGAAACTGTAATATAGGCACCATCTTTTGGTAAACGTTTTAAATCTTCTATAGGAATTTCGAATTTAATCTGAAACTCACTTAGAATACCATTTAAAAAATCGACTTTCTCTAGATGCTTGTTTCTATTATAAATATTGTTTAGTGTCGATATTTTCAAGACTTTCATAAGAATCCAACCAACAAAGGTTCCTATAAAGCCATAGGAATCTAATTGAATGGCTTTAGCTACTTCTTTTGCTGTAACTAATCCTTTATCTGGTTGATTGTTCATGAATACAAATGTAGTGAAATTGTTTATTTAGTAACTATCTGCATCGTTTCTTGTGTTAATTGTTTCAGTAACACTTCTTTATCTTTTTCAATTTGAGAAATTGCAGCTTGATTGTAATGTCGTATGGTATATAAAGACACCTTTTCATTACAAGTTACTTTAAATTTAGCCTTTAAATGTTGTAATAATGGATTTAAATTCTGGTACATATTGTCTACACAAACCGAAAAACTAATGGCTGAATTTTGAATCACATCCACTTTCATTTTATATAAATGCAACAATTTAAAAATATCACTTAAATTATCTTCCACGATATAGGAAAAATCTAAAGAAGATAACGAAATCAAAACCTGATTCTTCTTGACAATAAAACAAGGGATTTGTGGATCTAGCCCAGCTTCTTTACAAACCTTTGTCCCTTTGTTTTCAGGTTCCAAAAACGATTTAACAAATAATGGAATTTCTTTTCGTTGTAAAGGTTGCAATGTCTTAGGATGAATTACTGATGCTCCATAAAATGCTAATTCAATAGCTTCTCTATATGAAATTTTATTTAATAGTTGGGCGTTTTCAAAATAACGTGGATCGGCATTTAAAATTCCTGGAACATCTTTCCAGATTGTCACACTTTCGGCATTTAAACAATATGCAAATATAGCAGCTGTATAATCACTTCCTTCTCTGCCTAAAGTTGTTGTAAAATTATTAGAATCGCTCCCCAAGAACCCTTGAGTAATATTTAAAATACCTTTGTCAAATTTATTTAAAATTTGTTGTTGCGTTATGTCCCAATTAACATGGGCACTCCTATAATAATTATCTGTTTTAATAAACTCTCTTACGTCAAGCCAATTGTTCTTTAAATCAACTTCGTTAAGATATTCACTAATAATAATTGTTGAAACCAACTCTCCATAACCTATTACTTGATCGTAAACAAAATTATAATCTGGCGATTTATTGGTCTCTAAAAACAAGGATAATTCTTCAAACAAACTATTTACTCTTTTAAAAGATGGATGTTGTTCGTTTTCAAACAAGTCTAATAAAATGGCATTATGAAACTTTTTAACGTCTTGTAGCGAACTTTGTAATTCGTTTTTTTTATCAAAATAATTAGCTATTACCATTTCTAAGGCGTTGGTGGTTTTTCCCATAGCTGAAACCACAATCAACGTATTTTTAAAACCCATCTTTTGTAAGACAGTTACTAAATTTTTAACACCATTAGCATCCTTTACAGATGCACCTCCAAATTTAAATACTTGCATTATATGTTTGTTAGATAATCTTTAATTCCTTTTTCGTCTAGCTGAACAACATCCCAATCTCTCATTACGTTGGCTCCTTTTTTTTGGTAAAAAGAGATAGCAGATTCATTCCAATCAATAACCTCCCAGCTAATACGCTTAACGTTTAGCTGATTGCCATATTTAACCACTTCATCCAATAACAATGTTCCTATATTATTCCCTCGCATATGCTTACTTACAATTAAATCCTCTAAATGTAATACAGAGCCTTTCCAAGTAGAGTAACGTTTATATACTAAGGCAATCCCAGCTATTTTATTTTCTACCTCGGCCACAAAACAACGAAATTCAGGTTTACTACCAAAACCATCACGTTCTAAATCTGTTACAGTTACTTCAACAGCATCTGGCTCTTTTTCAAATATAGCTAGTTCTTTAATTAATTCTAACACAGCTGCCATGTCTTCCCTTATGGCTTCCCGAATAGAGATTTTCATATAAAAAATTTGGGTTAAAGATAGTTTAAAGTTGCCTATTTTGTATTATTAATCCGTTCTGAAAACGTTGTAGTTTGCTAAAAAATACGATATTTGCAATACAATCAACATATTGAAACTTCATGTCAAGAAAAAACAAAACTTTAGGAGAATTTATCATTGAAAATCAATCGTCTTTTAAATATACTTCTGGAGAATTATCTCGACTAATCAATTCTATTCGTTTGGCAGCAAAAGTAGTAAACCACGAAGTAAACAAAGCTGGTTTAGTAGATATTATTGGTGCTGCTGGAGATACAAACGTTCAAGGTGAAGACCAACAAAAGTTAGATGTCTATGCCAACGAAAAGTTTATTCAAACTTTAAAAAACAGAAACATTGTTTGCGGAATTGCTAGTGAAGAAGAAGATAGCTTTATATCGATTAATAGTCAAGATGAAAATAATCAGAATAAATACATCGTACTGATTGACCCTTTAGATGGCTCCTCTAATATTGATGTGAATGTATCTGTTGGAACTATTTTTTCTATCTATAGACGTGTTACTCCTGTTGGTACTCCAGTAACTATAGAAGATTTTCTTCAGGAAGGTAGTAAACAGGTAGCTGCTGGTTATGTGGTCTATGGCACATCGACCATGTTAGTGTATACTACTGGAGATGGCGTAAACGGATTTACATTAAATCCAGCAATTGGAACATTCTACTTGTCACATCCAAAAATGGAATTTCCTGTTGATGGAAATATCTATTCTGTAAACGAAGGAAATTACATCCATTTCCCACAAGGTGTTAAAGATTATATTAAATATTGCCAAATGGAAGAAGACGATAGGCCATATACAAGTAGGTATATTGGTTCTTTAGTTTCAGACTTCCATAGAAATATGATTAAAGGTGGTATTTATATGTATCCAAAAAGTTCGAAGAACTCCAACGGAAAATTGCGATTATTATACGAATGTAATCCGATGGCTTTCTTAGCAGAACAGGCTAATGGCAAGGCAAGTGATGGCTTTAACCGAACTCTAGACGTTAAACCAACCGAATTACACCAACGTGTCCCATTTATTTGTGGCAGTAAAAACATGGTGGAAAAAGCAGAAGAATTTATGCGAAATGCCAAATAACAGGCAAATATAAAACACAAAAAAAGCGAGTTATTTTATAAAATAACTCGCTTTTTTAAGTTTATGCTATAATAGATAATCTATCTATTCATGTTTTTTATTTCTTCAGTAAAAGTATCTAAATCCACACCATTACTTACTAAGGTTAATGCTTTATCAACCACATACTTAACGTTATCTGGCGTGAAACCTAAACCTACAGCTATCTTTTTAAGCACCAATACTTCGGTATCGCCTTTTATATGATCCACATGAACCATACGAGACAAATCGTATAAACGCTCTAAACGTCTATCATAAGATACAGGTGGATTTATAGGGTGAGACTTATAGTCCTTAAGAATTTCTTTATACGTGTCTTCTCCAATATCTAAATTACGAGCCAAACGATCTAAAAACGCTTTCTCTTCATCTGTTATTATTCCATCGTCCATAGCCACTCTAACAATTGCTGCAAAATGGTCTTCATTACGTTGTTTAAATCCACTATCGAATAAATCTAAAAATGACATATTTTTTTTGTTTTAAAAGTCGTGCAAATATAGACAAAGATACTACCTTTTAAAATATAAATATTGCTTTTTTTTAGGACATTCTTTTCATACGTTAAAGCTTCAAAAGTTGGTTTTTAACTTAAGCATAACGACTTCAATATACATAAGAAACCCATACAATAAATGAAGAAAAAAATATTTGTTAATCTGCGACTAAAAAAATGTAAATACTATCTTTGCTCAAAATAAAATACGTGAGCAAAATTCTTCTCTCGCAAACATATGCACAGGCTTTGCAAACACAAAATCTGCAAACTGCTATTGCCAAAAATCAAAGTAAAACACATTTAAAAGGCCTTATTGGTTCTTCTTTATCGTTTGTTTTAACAGAAACATTTAAAGAAGCTGACAAACCATTTCTATTAATCTTTAACGATAAAGAAGAAGCTGCCTTTTACTTAAACGATTTAGAAGTGATGCTAAACGATAAGGATGTCCTTTTCTATCCTGGAAGCTATAGAAGACCTTATCAAATTGAAGAGACCGATAATGCTAACGTCCTTTTAAGATCAGAGGTTTTAAACCGAATAAACTCGCGTAAAAAACCAGCCATTATTGTTACATACCCAGATGCTTTATTTGAAAAAGTAGTCACTAGAAAAGAACTGGAACGCAACACCCTTAAAATTTCTATAAATGATAATTTATCTATCGATTTTGTAAACGAAGTCTTGTTTGAATACAAATTTAAACGTGTCGATTTTGTGACTGAACCAGG
This sequence comes from Xanthomarina sp. GH4-25, assembly GCF_045363175.1. Taxonomy (NCBI): domain Bacteria; kingdom Pseudomonadati; phylum Bacteroidota; class Flavobacteriia; order Flavobacteriales; family Flavobacteriaceae; genus Xanthomarina; species Xanthomarina sp. GH4-25. The sequence continues at coordinate 261,105 of NZ_JBJFLO010000003.1, read as the reverse complement.
TGAATTTTCAGTAAGAGGTGGAATAGTCGATGTGTTTTCTTTTAGCCATGATGAGCCTTACAGAATTGAGTTTTTTGGCGATGAAGTAGATAGCATTAGAACCTTTGATGTAGAAACACAACTCTCTACAGAGCAAATCAAAAAAATAAACATCATTCCAAATGTTGCAAATAAATTTTTAGACGAAAGCAGACAAAGTTTTTTAGACTATATCGCTTCTAAAACTGTGGTTTTTACTAAAAATAGTGATCTTTTGTTTTCAAGAATCGATGATTTTTTTGAAAAAGCCGTAGAAGCCTTTAAAAGCTTATCATCCGAATTGAAACATGCCGAACCAGAAGAACTGTTTTGCAATGCTACTTTATTAAAAAAGCAGTTATTGGATTATACGGTTGTTGAGTTTGGATCGCAAGCTATTTTTAATACTAACGACAATGTCATTCAGTTTAACACATTTCCACAACCTTCATTTAATAAACAATTCAATCTATTAATTGAAAATTTAAACACCAATCACGATAAAGGTTTTACCAATTATATAGCTTGCTCAAGCGAACAGCAAGCCAAACGTTTTCATGATATTTTTGAAGATGTAGACCAAAATGTTCAATATAAAACCATTGTCTTATCTCTATATCAAGGATTTGTCGACAACGAAAATAAAATTGTTTGTTATACAGACCATCAAATATTTGAACGTTATCATAAATTCCATCTTAAAAATGGCTATGCCAAAAAGCAAGCCATTACATTAAAGGAACTTACAAATCTTGAGATTGGCGATTATGTTACACATATCGATCATGGTGTTGGTCGTTTTGGTGGTTTACAAAAAATAGATGTAGAAGGCAAAAAACAAGAAGCCATAAAATTGGTTTATGGCGAACGCGACATCTTGTATTTAAGCATTCATTCGCTACATAAAATCACGAAATTCAATGGCAAAGATGGTAAGGCGCCAAAGATTTACAAATTAGGATCTGCAGCCTGGAAAAACCTTAAACAAAAAACGAAATCTAGAGTTAAAGAAATTGCGTTTAATTTGATACAGGTATATGCCAAACGTAAACTGAAAAAAGGTTATCAATACCATCCAGACAGTCACATGCAATTGGAACTAGAATCTTCCTTTATTTACGAAGACACACCAGATCAAACCACAGCAACCACTGATATAAAAACAGATATGGAAAGCGAAAGACCTATGGACCGTTTAGTTTGTGGCGATGTTGGTTTTGGTAAAACCGAAGTTGCTATTCGTGCCGCATTTAAAGCCGTAGATAATGGAAAACAAGTAGCTGTTTTAGTACCAACAACTATCTTGGCCTACCAACATTCTAGAACTTTTAAAGAGCGTTTAAAAGACTTTCCTGTTACTGTAGATTATCTAAACCGTTTTAGAACAGCTAAAGAAAAACGTGAGACTTTAGAACAGTTAGAAAATGGACAAGTCGATATTATTATTGGAACCCATCAACTAGTGAATAAAAACGTAAAATTTAAAGATTTAGGACTGTTAATTGTAGACGAAGAACAAAAATTTGGTGTTGCCGTTAAAGAAAAACTAAAAACACTTAAAGAAAATGTAGATGTGTTAACCCTTACTGCTACTCCAATTCCAAGAACACTTCAATTTAGTTTAATGGCAGCACGAGACATGTCGGTTATTACCACACCTCCTCCAAATCGTTATCCCATTGAAAGCCATGTAATTCGTTTTAGTGAAGAAACTATACGAGATGCCATTACCTACGAGATTCAACGTGGTGGACAAATTTTCTTTATTCACAATCGTATTGAAAACATTAAGGAAGTTGCAGGCATGTTACAACGCTTAGTCCCTGATGCCAAAATTGGAATAGGTCATGGACGTATGGAAGGTAAAAAATTAGAAAACTTAATGCTTGCTTTTATTAATAGTGAATTTGATGTATTGGTAAGCACAACCATTGTAGAAAGCGGGCTTGATGTTCCAAATGCCAATACCATTTTTATTAATAATGCCAATAATTTTGGACTAAGCGATTTGCACCAAATGCGTGGTCGTGTTGGGCGAAGCAATAAGAAAGCCTTTTGTTATTTTATTACGCCAGAATACTCAGCAATGACCGATGATGCCAGAAAACGAATTACAGCTCTGGAGCAATTTTCTGAACTTGGAAGTGGTATTAATATTGCCATGAAGGATTTAGAAATTCGTGGTGCTGGAGATTTATTGGGTGGAGAACAAAGTGGCTTTATAAACGATATTGGCTTCGATACCTATCAGAAAATTTTAAACGAAGCCATTGAAGAACTAAAAGAAAATGAGTTTAAAGATTTATATGAAGATACAGGCAAAGAAAAAGAATATGTAAAAGATGTTACCATCGATTCCGATTTTGAATTGCTTTTCCCAGACGATTATGTCAATAATATTTCTGAACGATTAAACCTATACACACAACTTAACAACATAAAAACTGAAGAAGAACTTCAAAAATTTGAGTCTGAAATTGTGGATCGATTTGGTGAGCTTCCTATACAGGTAATCGATTTATTAAACAGCGTTCGAATTAAATGGATAGCTACTAAAATGGGGCTTGAAAAAGTAGTGATGAAACAAAAGAAATTGATTGGGTATTTTATAACCGATCAAAAGAGTGGTTTTTATCAAAGTAATGGATTCACAAAGGTTTTACAATATGTACAGCAACATCCAGGCGCTTGTAAAATGAAAGAAAAACAAACCAGAAATGGCTTGCGCTTATTATTAACGTTCGAGAATATTAAAACCGTAAAACAAGCTTTGGCTGTTTTGAAACCAATCGTTGATTAGAAATGATAAAACGCATCTTCGAAATGCGTGAGTTCTTCAGTGGATTTATTTTTTATAATTGCAATAACATCAAAACGTGTTTCAAGAGAAATATCATGTTCCATTAAATAAGCATCCATAGCTTTTACTAGAAGCTTAATTTTTCCTTGGCTTACAAAGCTTTGTGGATCGCCAAAAAAATCAGAATTTCTGGTTTTCACCTCTACACATACCATGCTATCTCCTGCATTGGTTTTTGCTATAATATCTACTTCAGCACGATCGTAAAAATAATTACGCTCCAAAATTTCATAGCCTTTCTTTATTAAATATTCAGCTGCAAATTGTTCTCCCCATTCTCCAAGTTCGTTGTGTTGTGCCATTTTCAGTTTCCATGAATTCAGAAATCTCTTCCTGTAAATTGTTTAAGTTAAAGATAACTAACAATCAAACATTTAACAACCCAAAATGATTAATTCAAATAAAAAATTAAATCCTACAATAAGTATTACTTTTGTACATTCATTAAAGTGAGTATAACATGGCTACCATTAAATGTCCTAATTGTGGTGTTTATAATACAGATAGAGATTATTGCGAAGAATGTCAAACCGTTCTTTCCTATAAAATAAGACGTGAACTCGCATTAAAAAAAGAGGAGGAAAAACGTTTAAAACAAGCTGCATCTAAAGAAAAGGAAATTTCCTCTTTTGAGAAATATAACAATCATCGCTTTTTTTTAGTACGTTTTATTACTAAAATCCTTCGTTCTATCTGGCTTGTATTTATGGCTATTGGAATGTTTTTTGCTTGGTTGTTTTCAGCTGTACTCGCATGAAAATTATTAAAAACCCTTTACTAATAGCTTTCTGTTTTATTGCTTTATTTATTTATGTAGCTAGCAGATTAGCATTACCTCTTCCTTCATGGATTTACTTTTATGTAAACGATTTTTTATGCATGCCCATGGTATTAAGTATTAGTTTGGCAGCACTCCGATTTATAAAAAAAACAGATGCTATTTATGTACCTTTAAGTATTGTTCTAGTTTTAACGACTTATTATGCGATCTATTTTGAATGGCTCATGCCAAAACTTCATCCTAGATATACTAAAGATGTAATAGATGTATCACTTTATTTTTTAGGTGCTTTTTTATTTTTTAAGTTTCAAAAACGATTTTTTTAACATGCGTAAATTAATTGAGAAAAGTGTAAATTTCTAATTGTTTTAGAAGCTTTCTTTTATTTTTTATCGAAATTTGCATGATAATTTAATGCTGAAGGGTTTGAATAAATCCATTTACTGCTTGTATTTAAAAATATCTTAATTTTTTAAAACATTAAATTAAATTGACTTATCAATCAACATGAATAAAATTAAAAAACTCTATAATAGCTTTTTACAATTCAAAAAAGCATTTATCAATTACCCTTATAGAAAATTTAATTTTGCTGAAATCCTTTTGTTTTGGGTAAGTGAACGACTTACACGTTCTCAGTTTCTTATTTTATCAGGTGTAACGGTTGGATTAACAGCTGGTTTTGCAGGTGTAGTGCTTAAAGTCATAGTCCATCATATTCAAGTTTTTATTAATACAGAAGTTCCTTTTAAGGAACGTATGTTTGTATATGCTATTTTTCCTGTAGTGGGTATTACATTAACGGCTTTGGTTGTTAAGTATTTTTTTAAAGGAGATGAGGAAAAAGAATTATCGTTTGTTTTAAAAGATATTTCTCAAAATCAAAGTAAAGTAAAATCTACTAAAATGTATTCTCAAATCATACAAAGTGGAATTACTGTTGGTTTTGGTGGATCTGTAGGTTTAGAAACACCAATTGCAGTTACAGGGTCTGCTATTGGTTCTAATTATGCTCAACGTTATCGGTTAGGGTTTAAAGAAAGAACATTATTACTTGCATCTGGTGCTGCTGCAGGTATTGCTGCAGCGTTTAATGCTCCAATTGCAGGCATTATGTTTGCTTTTGAGATCTTACTTACTGGCTTAGTCTTTACAGATTTTATCCCACTTGTTATTGCTGCTATCTGTGGAAGTTTGCTTTCAACTATTATATTAGATGAAGAAATCCTGTTTAATTTTCAGACTCGTGAAGTTTTTAACCACTTTAATATTCTTTACTACATTGTTTTAGGCTTATTAACCGGTTTATATGCTCGCTATTTTTTAATGGTTGGTCAAAAAGTGCATCATTTTTTTGAACGTTTTGGAAAACGAGTCATATTAAAAGCTCTTGTTGGTGGTGGCTTACTCTCTTTGTTATGTGTTGCATTTCCTCCTCTTTTTGGTGAGGGATATCTCAATATTAAAATTTTACATCAAGGTAATGTCAATCAACTGATACATGAAAGTCTCTTTAAATATTTTGGCGACTCACAACTTATTATATTAATCTTTTTAGCTTTTGCTACGTTATTAAAAGCTTTTGCTACAAGTATAACACTTGGTTCTGGTGGGAATGGTGGTAATTTTGCACCATCATTAGTCGCTGGTGGCTTTTTAGGATATGCTTTCGGTTTTGCTTTAGAATTAATGGGGTTTCAAAACGTACCAGTTACAAATTTAATGTTAGTAGGTATGGCAGGCGTCATGTCTGGTGCTTTATACGCACCTCTTACTGCTATTTTTCTGATAGCTGAAACCAGTAGTGGTTATGATTTATTTATACCATTAATGATCGTTTCTGTAATAGCATATGTTGTTAATAGGTTCTTTTCACCAATTAATCCTGCTTACAATAAATTAGCTGAAGATGGTAAGATTTTCACCACCAGGCAAGATCAAAACATTCTTTCTCAAATCTCATTAAAAGATTGTATCAATCCTGCGTCGTTAATATTAAGTACAACAGAAAGCATGGAAGAAGTTATGCAAAAGTTTAGAAACAGCGACCAAAATAGTATGGCTGTTATTGATAAAAACAATCAGTTTTTAGGGATTTTAAATAGAGAGCATTTACGACCTTATCTATTAGGAAAAAAACCTGCCGATGAAACAAATGTAAGCAGCTTAGCTATTAAACCATCATTCATTATCAACCAAACGGATTCGGTTATGAAAGTCACAAAAATGTTTGATGAAGCAGATGTCTGGCAATTACCTTTGTTAGATGAAAATAAGAAATTTTGTGGATTTATTAGTCGATCTAAAATATTAACAAATTATCGAAGGTTATTAAAGGATTATTCAGAAGGTTATTAATTATTTTCAAAAACAACCGTCGACTTATCTTTCCCTACAGTCATTTCAATTGTTCTCCCTAAAATCATGGCACGATTATCTTTCTCATGTCCTGCAGGCATATTAAAAGCTACTGGAAAGTTGTAGTCTGAAAGTGCATCTAAAATAAGTTGTTCAATAGAGGTTCCCCAAAGGGTTGTATTTTTACGCATTTTACTCATATCACCAACCAAAACACCTGCACAATTATCAAAATAACCTGCACGTTTTAAACTCTGTAACATCCTGTCTATATGGTATTTATACTCACCTATCTCTTCAATAAATAAAATTTTTCCACTGGTATCAATACTTGTTTTAGATCCTAACATAGTATGCAATATGGTTAAGTTTCCACCAACCAATGGCGCTGTAACGGTCCCTATTCTATTATAATCTGTTCCAATAAGCGTGTAACTTAAAGGTTCACCAAAAATAGCTTTTTTGAAAGTTGAAATAGATTCAGGAATATCGTTTAAATCTTTGGTTAAACTGGTACACATAAGTGCATGAATGCTTTCAAACCCTTCGTTATGAAACTGATTGTGTAACGCAGTAATATCGCTATAACCTATCAGCCATTTAGGGTTTTTTCGAAACTTTTCGAAACTTAGTTTATCTAATATCCGAACGGTACCATAACCTCCTCTAGCGCACCAAATAGCACTAATTGTTGGATCGTCCATGGCATTTTGAAAATCTTCACAACGCTCAGCATCAGTTCCAGCAAAATGATTGTCTTGACTAAAGACATGTTTTCCAATAACCACGTTCAGCCCCCAACTTTTAAGTAAATCTTCAGCTTGTTGTACTTCACCTGTTTTATTTTTTAAGATTCCTGAAGGTGCTACAATGGCAACTGTATCGCCAGCCTTTAAATATGGTGGTTGTATCAAAATTTGTGTGTTTTTCGATTGGATGTCTTGTGCTAAAAGTGTCTTTTTTCCGAAGAAAAAAACCAGACAGAACAAGGGTAATAAATAGATGCTTTTTGTCATAATGTAAAAGTACGTTTTTTTTCTAAATAGCCCTTAAATTGTGTACTTTTGTAATCTCAAAAAAGTTCTAAAAATGTCAAAAAGATATACCATAACAGCTGCTTTACCATACACAAATGGTCCAATCCATATTGGACATCTTGCAGGTGTTTATGTGCCAGCAGATATATACGCTCGCTATTTAAGATTAACAGGAAACGATGTGGCCTTTATTTGTGGAAGTGATGAACATGGTGTTCCCATTACCATTAAAGCGAAAAAAGAAGGTGTTTCGCCTCAAGATGTTGTTGATAAATATCATGCAATTATTAAAAAATCGTTTGAAGACTTTGGCATTTCTTTAGATAATTATTCTAGAACTACGGCTAAAATTCATCATGATACAGCCTCAGATTTCTTTACCACTTTATATGAAAAAGGAGAGTTTAATGAAGAAGTTACTGAACAATTATACGATGAAGAAGCCAATCAGTTCTTAGCTGATCGATTTGTCGTTGGAACCTGTCCAAAATGTGGCAACGAAGAAAGCTATGGCGATCAATGTGAAAAATGTGGAACCAGTCATAATGCCACAGATTTAATTAATCCTAAATCGGCTATTACAGGAAATGTCCCAACTTTAAAACAAACCAAACACTGGTTTTTACCTTTAGATAAACACGAAGCCTTTTTAAAAGAATGGATTTTAAAAGGTCATAAAAAGGACTGGAAATCTAATGTTTACGGACAAGTAAAATCGTGGATTGACGATGGGTTACGTCCCAGAGCTGTAACCAGAGATTTAGATTGGGGAATTCCTGTACCACTTCCAGATGCCGAAGGCAAAGTGCTTTATGTGTGGTTCGATGCTCCAATAGGTTACATTTCTGCAACCAAAGAATGGGCAGAACGCGAAGGAAAAGATTGGGAGCCATATTGGAAAGATAAAGACACCAAATTGGTGCATTTTATAGGGAAAGATAATATTGTATTTCACTGCATTATTTTTCCAGCCATGTTAAAAGCTGAAGGAAGCTATATTCTACCTGATAACGTACCAGCAAACGAGTTTTTAAATTTAGAAGGCAACAAATTGTCAACTTCTAAAAATTGGGCTGTTTGGTTACCAGAATATTTGGAAGATTTTCCAAATCAGCAAGACGTATTGCGTTATGCTTTAACTGCTAATGCTCCAGAAACAAAGGATAACGATTTTACTTGGAAAGATTTTCAGGCTAGAAATAATAACGAGTTGGTGGCTATTTTTGGAAATTTCATCAATCGTGTGGTTGTTTTAACTAATAAATACTACAATGGAGTTATTCCTAACCCATCTGAATTTTCTCAAATAGATGAAGAAACTTTAGCAACTGTTAAAGCTTATCCAGCCGTAATTTCAAGCTCGATTGAACGATACAGGTTTCGTGAAGCTGGACAAGAATTAATGAATTTAGCTAGACTTGGAAACAAATATTTAGCAGACGAAGAGCCTTGGAAAGTGATTAAAGAAGATCAAGCCAGAACACAAACCATCATGTTCGTCGCTTTACAAATAGCTTCAGCTTTAGCCACTTTAAGCGAACCATTTTTACCATTTACTTCCAATAAATTAAAAGATATTTTAGGATTATTTCATAACGAGGAACAAAGCGACGTGGTTATCTCATCAAACAAAGAGATTGCCACGACTCAAAAAAATGAGTCTCGCAATGACGCTCTAAGTTGGAACGACATCTCTTCAAAAGACATTCTTCTTCCTTCCGGGCATCAGATAGGAAAAGCAGAATTATTATTTTCTAAAATTGAAGATGAAACTGTACAAGCACAAGTAGATAAATTATTAGCGACTAAAAAAGCTAATGAAGCAGCCAACAAAACAGTAGAACCTCAAAAAGAAGAAATTACATTTGATGATTTCACCAAATTAGACATTAGAGTTGGAACTATTTTGGAAGCTGAAAAAATGCCAAAAGCTAAAAAGCTTTTAGTATTAAAAGTAGATACTGGAATTGATGTAAGAACTATAGTTTCAGGCATTGCCGAAAGTTTTACTCCAGAAGAAGTTGTTGGAAAAAAAGTAACTGTTTTAGTCAATTTGGCTCCAAGAGCCTTACGTGGTGTGGAAAGCCAAGGGATGATTTTAATGACTGAAACTCCAGAAGGGAAATTGGTGTTTGTAAATCCTGATGATGCTTCAGTTAATAACGGATTGCATATTAGTTAGCAAATGAACTACCCTCAAAATTTAAAAGAACACTGGAACAAAGCTTATGATAAAGCCGATAATCAATTGGGTTGGTTTGAAGAAAACCCAACACCAACCATGCAACTTATTGACACATGTAAGCTTGAAAAAGATGCCAGAATTTTAAATGTTGGTGTAGGAACTACGACATTAATCGATGTACTTTTAGATGCAGGTTTCACTAATCTAATTGCAAACGATTTAAGCAATTTAGCTCTTGAGAAATTAAAAGAACGTATATTAAAATCTCATAATTATAATCTAAACAGTATTGTAGACGATTTAACCAAACCTATAGTATTACAAAATCTAGAGTCAATAGATTTATGGATTGATCGCGCTGTGCTTCATTTCTTTTTAAAAGATGAAGAACAAACAGCCTATTTCAATCTTATTAAAAAAATAGTTACAAAAGATGGTTATGTGCTTATTGCTGTTTTCAGTTTAGATGGCGCAGAAAAATGCTGTGGTTTAGATTTGAAACGTTACAATGTAGAAATGCTTCAAAATAAATTAGGAAACAGCTTTAAGCTTATAAATTCTTTCAACCATACATTTATCAATCCATTTGGTAGCGAACGTCCATATGTCTATACTTTATTTAAAAGATGTTAATGTTTTCTGAAAGTTAAGAATTAAAACATCCTATAGGAAAATTCTTCCGTAAATAAGATAGTTGCACAAGTAAATGAATTAGCTTTTTACTCTATTGCATCAATTAGAAAATGTTTTATTAGTTAATTTTGAATCAGTTTAAAAAATATCACTTATGAAAAAATTAATCCTATTCCTATTAACAATATCGATGCTTTCATGTGGAAGCTCCAAAACAGTTCGAGACTCTAAAAAAGTTATCAAAGGAAATTGGACCTTAAACGCTATAAGTTATAGTGAGACTGGAACTTACAATGTATCACTATTTGGCGATGCTTCTAAAACTTGTTTTGAAGGTAGTACCTGGCAATTTATTCCAAACAACAATACAGGACTTTACACTATTAATGATACGTCTTGTTCTACTGGAGAACGCTTTTTTGTATTTACCATTCAAGAAATAGACGAAACTACTGGTTTGTATGATTTTCTTTTAAAACCAACAAACAAAAAAGGCAAATCGGAAACCAATCAAGGGTTTAGATTGAAACTAAATGCGCTATCAGAAACCAATATGCAATGGCAGCAAACCGTTACAGTGGACAACAAGCCTTTTACTATAATTATGAACTTTACAAAACTTTAAAATCATGAACTTACATATAAATAAAATTAAAATAATTGCACTTGCCAGTATCATATTAATCAGTTTTGCCAATTGCAAAGCTGTAGATAACGCAAACAACAAACAAAAAGGTGCCGTAATAGGTGCTACCGGTGGAGCCATTTTAGGAGCTATTATTGGCAACAATGTTGGTAAAGGTGGCAATGGCGAAATTGGCGCAGTTATTGGTGGCGTAGTTGGTGGAGGAGCTGGTGTACTTATTGGTAATAAAATGGACAAACAAGCTCAAAAAATTGAAGAAGAAATTCCGGGAGCTCAAGTAGAACGTATCGATGATGGTATTGTAATTACATTCGATGAAAATAGTGGCGTGTATTTTGCTACAGACAAATACAATATTAATAATGCATCTCAAGAAACCTTAAACAAATTATCAAATGTGTTTAAAGAATATCCAGACACCAATATTTTGGTTGTTGGCCATACAGATAGTGTGGGAGCAGAATCTTATAACATGACGCTTTCAAAGAACAGAGCTTATGCTGTAACTAATTACCTCATTGGTTCAGGGCTAAGTAATGGTAGATTTACTACCAACTGGTTTGGAGAAACCCAACCCATGCACGATAATGCAACTGCTGAAGGTCGTGCCAAAAACAGACGTGTTAATGTTGCCATTTTACCTAGTGAACAAATGATTGAAGATGCTAAAAACGAAGTAAACAATTAAAAAATTATATAAATGAAATTTAGATTATTAGAACTTACGGCCATTGTATTTATTCTTTTTACTAGTTGCAATTCCAACAATAAAAAGAATGCTGAAACGACTTCGGAGAACTTAATTGAAGAAGAAGTTGTCATCGATTCTCATACAAGTGAAAAATCCTTAGATTGGGAAGGCACTTATAAAGGCACACTTCCATGTGCAGACTGCGAAGGAATTGAGAGAACCATTACCATTAATAAAGACCAAACATATGTTTCCAAAGACAATTATCTAGGTGAAAAAGATGGTGTTTTTGATAGTCGTGGGTACATAAAATGGATCGATAATGGTCAAAAAATTCTATTGTCAGACGATAATGGAACGATGTATTTTGTTGGTGAAAACACCTTAACGCAACTCAATAAATCCGGAAATAAAGTGACTGGCGAATTAGCCGATTTTTATATTCTAAAAAAACAAGATTTGTCTAATAATGAAGAAATTGCATTTACAGATACCAAATGGAAATTAGTAAAACTTATGGGAAAAGACATAACTGATAGCGAAGCCTTTATTTCTTTTGCAACAGAGGATAATCGTGTGTTTGGAAATTCTGGTTGCAACACCTTTACTGGTACATACAACATTGAAAATAACACACAATTGGAACTTTCTAAAATAGCAACAACCATGATGGCTTGCCCAGATATGACTGTTGAAGATCAATTTATTAAAGTCTTAAATACAGCAGACAACTTTTCCTTAAATGCAAATACCATGACACTAAATAAGGCAAAAATGGCGCCTTTAGCAGTTTTTGAAACTGCAGAATAAGTCCATTAAATTTCTATAAACGAAAAACCTCGCAGACGATGTACTGCGAGGTTTTTTTAGTATTTTCGACATTCAAAATAGATTTATGATTTCGTATATTATATCCCAAACAAAACTTCCAGAAACATCTGTAAAAAACACGGTCGAATTATTAGATGAAGCTTGTACCATTCCGTTTATTTCACGTTATAGAAAAGAACGTACTGGCAATCTAGATGAAGTTCAAATAGGAGATATTGTAAAATATAAAGAACAATTTGAAACGTTAGAAAAACGAAAAACCACCATTTTAAAAGCTTTAGAAGACCAAGACGTTTTAACGGAAGAATTAAAGAGAAAAATTGAAACCACTCAAGATTTAACAGCCCTTGAAGACCTGTACTTGCCTTATAAAAAAAGTAGAAAAACCAAAGCAGAAACTGCCAGAAAAAATGGTTTGGAACCTTTGGCTAAAATTATCATGAGTCAAAATGCTTCAGATATAGAATTTATTGCTTATAAATATGTAAAAGGTGATGTAACTTCTGTTGAAGATGCTTTGGAAGGCGCCAGGCATATTATTTCCGAATGGATTAACGAACGAACAGATGTCAGGAATACTATACGTCATCAATTAGACCGTTTCTCCATGATTTCAACCAAAGTAATTAAATCTAAAAAAGATGATGAAAACGCTCAAAAATATAGAGATTATTTTGAATGGGAAGAAACTTTAAGTAGAATTCCATCCCATAGATTACTAGCCATTTTAAGAGCCGAAAAAGAGGGATTTATTAAAGTTAAAATAGCTATAGACACCGAGAAAGCTTTAGCTAAAATTGAAGATCGTATTATTCGGTCTAATAATGCCTGTTCCAATCACCTTGAAATAGCCATTCAAGATGCCTATAAACGTTTATTGTTCCCATCTTTATCGAATGAAGCGCTTCAAAAAGCCAAAGAAAAAGCTGACGAATCTGCTATTAATGTATTTGCTAAAAACTTAAAACAGTTATTACTTGGTTCGCCTTTGGGTGAAAAACGCGTATTAGCCATCGATCCAGGTTTTAGAACAGGATGCAAAATTGTGTGCTTGGATGCACAAGGGAATTTAAAACACAACGAAACCATTTATCCACATCCTCCAAAAAGTGATACTATTGGAGCCATGAAAAAAATAAGTTCACTTTCTGAAGCGTATCAAATAGAAGCCATTGCCATTGGAAACGGGACAGCTTCTAGGGAAACCGAAGCCATAATTAGAAAGATTCGTTTTAAAAACGATATTCAGGTCTTTGTAGTTAGTGAGGCTGGAGCTAGTATTTATTCAGCATCAAAAATTGCTCGTGACGAATTTCCGAATTACGATGTCACAGTCCGTGGCTCTGTTTCTATAGGAAGGCGCCTGCAAGATCCACTTGCAGAACTGGTTAAAATTGATGCCAAATCTATTGGTGTTGGACAATATCAGCACGATGTGGACCAAACCAAACTTCAAAAAGAACTAGATATTGTAGTAGAAAACTGCGTAAATGCTGTTGGTGTAAATATCAATACTGCCAGCACTAGTTTATTAAGTTATGTGTCTGGAATTGGACCCAAATTAGCAGAAAATATTTTTAATTATAGAACAGAACATGGCGTTTTTAAATCCAGAAATGCCATTAAAAAAGTTCCACGTTTAGGAGATAAGGCCTTTGAACAAGGTGTTGCTTTTTTACGAATTAAAGATCCAAAGAATCCATTGGACGATTCGGCTGTACATCCAGAAAGTTATGCGATTGTTGAAAAAATGGCAAAAGATTTGGGCAAGGAAGTTTTAGATTTAATAGGGAATAAAGAACTTCTTCAAAAGATAGACTTAAAACAATATTGTACCAATTCTATAGGTTTACCAACACTTCAAGATATTTTTAAGGAATTGGAAAAACCCGGTCTAGATATTCGTGAGCAAGCAAAAGTGTTTACGTTTAATCAAAACATTAAATTCATAACCGATTTACAAGAAGGGCAATTACTTCCTGGCATTGTAAATAACGTAACCAATTTTGGTGCTTTTGTAGATATTGGAATTAAAGAAAGTGGCTTGATTCATGTGTCCAATTTATCAGATAGTTTTGTTAGCGATGTAAATGCACATGTTAGTTTACATCAGCAAGTTATTGTAAAAGTATTAGAAGTAGATGTCGCACGAAAACGCATCCAGTTAAAACTTCATAAATAAAATAGGATAATATTTAATCACAACTGGCTAATTTAGTCTCAGTAAAACCTGTAAATTATAAGTACTTTTGCCGGTTCAAATTAAGTTACTAAATAGATTTACATGAAAAAGGCAAGAATAGCACTAGTTATTGGAATATTTTGTATTTCAATATTCCCTATTTTGGTTAAGTTAAACTTGACACCAGGAGTTATTTCGGCATTCTACAGAATGTTGTTTTCGTTGGTGTTGTTACTACCTTATGTTTTAATAAGTAAACAATTTAAAATCCCAAATTTAAAAGCTGGGCTTTTAGCTATTTTATGTGGTATTGTTTTTGGTAGCGATGTGGCTGTTTGGAATGTTGCTATCCAAGAATCTACAGCAACTCAAGCTTCATTATTAACAAACTTATCTCCTGTTTGGGTAGGCGTTTTATCGTTGTTTTTTGTAAAAGATAAACCAAAAACAAATTTTTGGATTGGGACAGTTATTGCCGTTTTTGGGATGATGATGTTGGTTGGTTTTACTGTATTTAGAAACCTTGATTTTGACTTGGCTTTTAGTTTTGGAGTTCTTTCAGGTGTGCTTTATGCCTTTTATATGTTGATTAGTAAGGAGGTCTTAAAAACGATGAATGTTATTACATTTATGACCTTAAGTTTACTGTCTTCTTCAGTTCATTTAGGCCTTGTAAGTTATGCCATTAACGAACCATTTACTGGTTTTTCTAATGCAGGTTGGCTCGTTTTAATTATTCAGGCTGTTGTATGTCAATTATTAGCTTGGTTTCTTATTAGTTATGCAACACAGCATATGAGAGCAACTAGAGTATCGGTAAGCTTGTTGGGACAGGGTATTTTAGCGTCCCTATTGGCTTGGATGTTTATAGATGAAACAATTTCTTTACAAATGGTTCTTGGTGGATTTATTTTGTTGTTTGGCATACGTATAACCTTCATTGAGAAACAGATTTTTAAAATAAAAAAAGCGACCTAAGTCGCTTTTTAAATATATAGTTTACAAATACTATTTTCCTAACATCAAAAGTTCATTACATACCACTTCGGTTATATAGCGTTTTTCACCTTCTTTAGTTTCGTAACTTCTTGAAGTTAATTTTCCTTCAATAGCAACTTCTTTGCCTTTTGTGACATATTTTTCAATAATCTCTGCCGTTTTTCCCCAAGCAACTACATTATGCCATTGTGTGTCTGTAATTTTTTCGCCTTTAGCATTTTTATAACTTTCGTTTGTTGCTATAGCAAATTTTGCTAATGTTTTTCCTGATTCAAGATTGATAATTTCTGGGTCGTTTCCAAGATTTCCAATCAACTGTACTTTGTTTCTAAGCGTGTTCATAATTTTAAATTTTAATTGTTAAACAGTTAATACTATTGAATATCGTTCGGTCAATTCAACAAGGCAAAGATGCAACCACTTGCAAATGTTAGTCGGTTATTAACTATTTAAATTCGTTTGTAAATGTTTGTAGTCGTTTGTAAACGAATATTTTGTATCTTGTAGCATGACATTTTACATTGAAACAGAAAGACTCCTTTTAAGAGAATTAAGATTATCTGATCTGGAAGGGATGTTTACTTTAGACTCAGATCCTGAAGTTCATAAATATTTAGGAAATAAACCTGTAAAGACAATAGATGAATCTCAAAAAATTCTAGAAAGCGTGCTTAAGCAATATAAAGAACGAGGCATTGGCAGGTTTGCCGTTATTGAAAAAGATTCGGGTGATTTTGTTGGATGGTCTGGTTTGCGTTTAAATACAGAATACAATATGAATGGCTTTACTAGATATTACGATGTTGGTTACAGACTTATGAAACGTTTTTGGGGAAAAGGATATGCTACTGAATCTGGTAAAGCTTCTGTAGATTATGCTTTTAATTGTATGAAACTTCCTGAAGTATATGCAACTACTGAATTTGGGAATCAAGCGTCACACAATGCTCTTTTAAAAATAGGTTTGTACTATGTGGAAGATTTTTATTTTGAACAAGAGCAAGTAAATTTACGTTGGTATAAAATGACAAGCCCGTAATGGGAATTTAAAAAAATAAAATGCAAAAACAATGTCTGGAATGTGGTGATAAGATTGTTGGCAGAATTGACAAAAAATTCTGTTGTGATGCTTGTAGGAATTCATTTAATAACCGTGTAAATAAAGATTCTAAAAATCTAATTAGAAACACCAATAACCGTTTGAGAAAAAACTACCGAATTTTAGAAGCACTCAATCCTGAGCAGAAAACCAAAACTTCCAGAGCCAAACTTATAGAAAAAGGATTCGACTTTAACTACTTTACAAGTATTTATACTACTAAAGCAGGAACTGTTTATTATTTTGTTTACGATCAAGGATATCTTCCTCTTGAAGGAGACTTTTATGCTTTGGTAAAACGTGAAAGCTAAATATTTGATTAAGAGTTTTCATCTAAAATATTAAAATCTTTTAATGAAATGTATCTGCCTTTAATCTGTATGTCTTCAACAAATTCTGCAATAGATTTTTCTTTAAAATCTTGAAAAAGTTTCTTTTTAAAAGCAGAAACTGTAAAATGTACTGGACACGGATTATCATCTCCACATTTAGATAAACCTAAAAAACATTGATTAAACTTTTCTTGACCATCAATTACTAGCACAATATCCCAAACTGAATGTTGTTTGTTTTCATCACTTAAATAAAACCCTCCATAAGGTCCTTTAGTTGAAGTAACAAGATTGTTTCTATTTAATTGTTGAAGTAATTTAGCCAAAAAAGGCTGAGGAACTTCCAATTCTTTAGAGATAATCTTTACTCCAATCTTATGCTTTTCATCAGAACACATTCCTAAATAAAAAATGGATCTAATAGCATACTGACAAGCATTTGATAACACAGTGTTTTTTTTCAAAGATATAAAAAAGATGTTTTTGTCCTATTATTTTTAATCAATAAGTCGATATATGATTTATATCATAATTTGTAAGGCAGCTTACCAATAAATTTGCTTCATATATTATTCTTAATCCCTAGATACTTTGGACTTAAAAAAAGAAATACTTCGTTTAAAAAATGAAAAGAACGCTGTTATTTTAGCGCATTATTATCAGGTGCCTGAAATTCAAGATGTGGCAGATTATGTAGGTGACAGCTTAGGTTTGTCTCAAAAGGCAGCAGAAACAGATGCCGACATTATTGTGTTTGCTGGTGTTCATTTTATGGCTGAAACAGCAAAAATCTTGAACCCAAACAAAACCGTTGTTTTACCAGATTTAAAAGCTGGTTGCTCTTTAGCAGATTCCTGTCCTCCAGACGCATTTAAAACTTTTAAAGAACAACATCCAGACCATTTAGTGATAACTTACATCAATTGTTCTGCAGAAATTAAAGCTATGAGTGATATAGTTTGCACCTCATCAAATGCCCTAAAAATTGTAGAATCTGTTCCAAAGAAAATCCCAATTATTTTTGCACCTGATAAAAATTTAGGTCATTATATCAGTAAGGTTTCTGGTCGCAATTTAGCACTTTGGGATGGTGCTTGTATAGTACATGAAGCCTTTTCTATAGACAAACTATTAAATTTATATCAAAAACATCCTGGCTCCAAAATTATCGCTCATCCAGAATCTGAAGCTCATATTCTTGATGCTGCCAATTACATTGGATCTACAGCTGGGATGATTCAATTTGTAAAAAAACATCCGGAGGAAAAATTTATTGTAGCTACAGAAGCAGGAATCCTTCATAAAATGCAACAAGAAGTACCAAATACGTTATTAATACCTGCTCCTGCTGAAGAAGATAACACCTGTGCTTGTAGTGAATGTGCTTTTATGAAAATGAATACACTTCAAAAACTATACGATTGTTTATTGAATGAATCCCCACAAATTGATGTTCCAGAACCTATTAGAAAACAGGCTTTAATACCAATTGAACGCATGCTGGAACTATCTAAATAAATGAAAACCCACTTACTTATTATAGGCTCTGGGGTTGCAGGTTTAACATTGGCTGTAAAGTATGCTGAAGCTTTTCCTAAGAAAAACATCACCATTGTAACCAAAGGAGATGAGGACGAGTCTAACACCAAATACGCTCAAGGTGGTGTTGCAGTTGTATTAGATTACAAAACTGATTCATTCCAAAAACATATTGAAGATACGTTAATTGCTGGCGATGGTTTGTGCAACAAAGCCGTTGTAAACATGGTTATTACAGAAGGTCCCAAGCGCTTAAAAGAACTCATGGTCTGGGGAGCACAATTTGATGTAAATCAAACAGGAAAACTCGATTTAGGAAAAGAAGGTGGCCACAGTCAGAATCGAGTTGTGCATTATAAAGATATCACAGGTTACGAAATTGAACGTGCATTATTAGCTCGTGTGCATCAACTTAAAAACATCAGCATATTAGCTTATCATTTTGCCATCGATTTAATTACTGAACATCAATTAAAATTAGTGTCTAAAAACATCAACTGTTTTGGTGCTTATGTGTTGCATCAAAAAACTGGAGAGATTCTAACAATACAAGCAGATAATACTGTATTGGCTTCTGGTGGCATTGGTCGTTTATATGGACATACAACAAATCCTACTATTGCCACTGGAGATGGGATTGCTATGGCTTATAGAGCGAAAGCCAGAATAAAGGATATGGAGTTTGTACAGTTTCACCCAACAGCTTTATGCACAAATCGGGAAGGTTCTGCTTTTTTAATTTCGGAAGCTGTTAGAGGATTTGGAGCGTATTTACGAACAAAGGATGGCAATAGGTTTATGCCAAATTATGATGTACGTGCCGAATTAGCCTCTAGAGACATAGTTTCTCAAAGTATTGATACTGAATTAAAGAAAACTAGAGACAGTTGTGTCTATTTAGATTGTACACATTTAAATATTGAAGGTTTTAAACACCATTTTCCAAATATTTATAAAACCTGTTTGGACAACAATATTGACATTGGGAAAGATTGGATTCCAGTAGTTCCTGCTTCGCATTATGTATGTGGAGGCATTGAAGTTGATGTAGATGGAAAAACGTCTATTACCAATCTATTTGCTTGTGGTGAATGCTCAAGAACAGGACTCCATGGCGCTAACAGATTAGCTTCAAATTCATTATTAGAAGCATTAGTTTATGCTCATAGTATATTTGAATATCTATGCAAAAATCTCGTATCAGTTAAAGAACAAATGCTTCCATTTTGGGATGATAAAGGAACAAGCATCCCCAAAGAACATATTTTAATTATACATAACCTAAAGAAATTACAAACTTTAATGCGTGATTATGTTGGCATTGTAAGAAGTGATAACCAATTATTAAAAGCCACTAAACAGCTAGATATTATCCATAAAGAAGTTGAAGAACTTTATAAAACGTCTAAAGTTACAACCACACTATGCGAACTACGAAATATGGTAAATGTTGCCCATTTAATTATTGGACAATCTTTAAAAAGAAAACAAAATAAAGGAGGATTCTTTAATGTAAATAATATATAATTATTATTTGTCCCAAGTATGTCCTTTTAAGCTTATGGCTGCTTTTAAAATATCTTTCTGACTAATTTGTCCTACCAATTTACCGTTTACTACTATTGGGAAACGTCTTCTTTTAGATTCTAAAAATTTATTGGCAGCATCAAACACATTCATGTTTCCATCAATAGTTTCAACATCTTTTACCATACGCTTTTCTACATTATCATTCTCCATTGGCATATTATAATATCTACTTTCACTAATTTGTTTCAAGCAATCTCCTTCAGAAATAATCCCAATCAATTCATTATTATCATTTACAACAGGGCCACCAGATATTTTTTTATTTATTAACGTTTCAATAACTTCTTCAACAGATTGTTCTGGTTTAAAAGTGATGAGATCTTTACACATAATATCACTAACTTTAAATGGAGCGTCTTCAGATGTATCTGATTGTTGCTTTCTAGCTCCTTGGAAACTCTTTATTGCCATGATGAATCAATTTTTTATTAATCTTAAATATACTTATTATTAATGAGTTATCCTAACTGATAATTTGCTGAGATTATTTTCTTATTTTTATAAAAACTAACCAACCACATCCAGTCATGTTAAAAAAAGTGTTTTCCATTATTTTAATTATTGCTGCTATTTACTGGAGTTTTTCAGCTTTATTGCCAAGCAATATTTCTTCTATAGACGCACCAAACAGTACCTTTTCTACACAAAGAGCGTTAATTCATTTAAAAGAAATTTCAAAAAACCCTCATTATGTTGGGAGTCCAGATCATGAGAGAGTTAAAAATTACCTAGTAAAAGCATTACAAGATTTAGGTTTAGAAACCGAAATTCAAGAAGGATATATCTTAACAGATTGGGGAACCATAACCAAACCAAAAAACATCCTAGCGAGAATTAAAGGTTTAGAGAATTCTAAGGCCTTGATGTTACTATCGCATTACGATAGTAAATCTCATGCGTCTTTAGGAGCAAGTGATGCTGGCTCTGGTGTTGTTACTATTCTGGAAGGGCTAAGGGCTTATTTACACGAAAATAAAACGCCAAAAAATGATTTGATTATTATGTTTTCTGATGCGGAAGAATTGGGCCTAAATGGTGCTTCTCTTTTTGTAAACAAACACCCTTGGGCTCAAGATGTAGGCTTAGTCTTAAACTTTGAAGCTCGAGGAAGTGGTGGTCCAAGTTATATGCTTATGGAAACTAACGGAGGAAATAAGGCCTTAATTTCTGGTTTTAAGGCTGCCAATCCACAATATCCAGTAGCCAACTCATTAGCTTATAGTGTGTATAAAAAACTACCAAACGATACAGATTTAACTCGTTTTAGAGAAGATGGAAATATTGAAGGGTTTAATTTTGCTTTTATAGACGACCATTTTGATTACCATACTGCTTTAGATACTTACGAAAGATTAGACCGAAATACCTTAGAACATCAAGGCAGCTACTTGATGCCTTTACTACATTATTTTGCAGATGCCAATCTTAATAATCTAAAAAGTGATACAGACGATATCTACTTTAATGTACCTCTTTTTAAAACAGTAACATATCCGTATTCTTGGGTTTTTCCAATGCTTATTATAGCCATATTGATATTTATAGCATTAGTATTTTATGGCATAAATAAAAGAACCTTAAATTCAAAACACATTGCTATTGGTTTTTTACCTGGAATTGCTGCTTTAATAATTAATGGTGGCATTGGGTATTTTGGATGGAAAATATTAACAACAATCTATCCTCAATACAACGAAATACTTCAAGGGTTTACGTATAATGGCACTACCTACATTTTAGCATTTAGTTTACTTTCTGCTGCTATTTGCATGTGGCTTTATAATAAAGTATATAAGCCAGAAAATACGGCAAGCTTAGTGGTTCCTCCATTATTCTTATGGTTAGTTATTTGTGGTGTCATTGCTTTTCAGCTTAAAGGTGCTAGTTTCTTTATTATTCCTGTTTATTTCGGACTTATAAGTTTGTTTGTACTTGTAAGGCAAAAACATCCTAGTTTAATTTTAATGACGTTTTTACTGTTTCCTGCTTTATTGATATTATCGCCTTTTGTTAAAATGTTTCCTGTTGGTTTAGGTTTAAAAACCATTATTGCTACTACCATTTTGGTGTCCTTAATTTTCTCATTATGTATTGGTGTATTTGGATTTTATAGATATAAAAACAGGTGGTCTTATATCTTATTTATTTTAGCTTTTTGTTGTTTTGTGTCTGCGCATTTAAATGCTGATTTTAATGAAGAACACCCAAAACCTAATAGTTTGGTTTATTACTTAGATATGGATAAAAATGAAGCTATTTGGACAACTTACGACAAGGTATTAGATCCATGGACTGAAGCATATCTTACTGACTCTCCAGATGAAAACCACGATATTTCAAAAATAACTTTTGCAAGCAAATACAATACGAATTTCACCTATAGTAAAAAAGCAAATATTAAACCTTTTAAAGAAACTTATGTGGATATACAAAAAGATACCATTATTGGTGAATCCAGGTATTTAAAACTTTTTATTTCTCCACAACGTGTTGTAAATAGAATGGATCTTTATGCCGATTCAACAAATGTATTTACCTCTTTTAATGTAAATGGTCTTGAAATAGAAAAAAACAAAGCAGGTTTTGTGTTTTCAGAAAGAGAATATAACAGACTGTTTGAATATTATGTGGTGGATAATAAATTTCTAGAAATTGAATTTAGCGTTCCTAAAAACCAGAAAACCACCTTCACATTTTATGACATGTCTTTCGATTTATTAGATAATGATTTGTTTAGAGTTGAAGAAAGACCCAATGAAATGATTCCAAAACCATTTGTAATAAATGATGCGGTGTTGCTTAAAAAAACCATTGTTATTGAATAAGTACAATATGAATAATTAACAGGATTTAAAGATATTAAGTGATGAATTTTTATAATTTTGAGATAAAAAAATAAGATTTTTATGAAAAGAGCCATTCTTCTATTTTGCATTACCATGTGTTTAAATTTAGGTGCAAATGCACAAAACACCCAAGAGTTATTAAAGCATTATGAAGCTTATTATAAACAAATGAAAACCCAAGGCGATATTCAAGGGGTTATTAATGGGCTAACACATTTAATTGTTTTAGAACCTTCTGATGCTAGACAAGACACTTTAGCTTTTTTATACATGAAAGACGGTAAGTTTACACAAGCTATAAATACCATTGGCGTAGAGCTCTTTGCAACAGATTCAGATATGGCTGTCGAGATTAAAGCGGTGTCCTTAAAATCTTTAAACCAGCCACAGCTCGCATTAAAACAATTTGAAGAACTATTTAGAAGAACTGAAAACGTAACAGTTGCTTACGAATTAGCAGAATTATATTTACAAACACAAAATATAACAGAAGCTTCTAAAAAAGTTGAATACGGCCTTTTACATGTAGACGACAACATTAAAAAAACGTTTTATGAAACACAACAGCCATATCAAGTGCCTCTAAAAGCTGCTTTTTTATATTTAAAAGGACTTGTAGTTTTTAACCAAAATAAAGAAACAAATATTGACACTGCTGTTTCATACCTAGAACAAGCATTAACTATAGCACCCAATTTCAATTTGGCCTTTGTAAGTAGAAATGCACTTTTAGGACAAAAGTCAAAAACAAAAGAATAAACATAATCTAATAATTATCTAAAACTAAAAACCAGCAATTTAGTGCTGGTTTTTAGTTTTTAATATATTTTAAAAATTACCATATTTTAACTCGATTCTCTGGAGCTAGATACATGTTATCTCCTTCTTTAACATCAAACGCTTCGTAAAAAGCATCTACATTCTGTAATGGCATTACAGCACGATACATACCTGGTGAATGTGTATTTGTTTTAATTTGATTTCTTAAAGCATCATCTGTGTATTTGGTTCTCCAGATAGTTGCCCAACTCATAAAGAAACGTTGTTCTGGTGTAAAACCATCAATGTCCTCAGGTCTCCCTTTTTCGTTTAAATACATCTGTAAACCATCATAAGCAGCATTAACACCACCTAAGTCTCCAATATTTTCTCCTAAAGTAAAATCTCCATTTAATGAAACATCAGGAAAAGCTTTTACTTGACTAAACTGTTCTGATAATTGTTTTCCTAAAACAGTAAACTCTTCTAAATCTTCTTCTGTCCACCAATTATTCAAATTGCCATTGGCATCATATCGAGAACCTGAATCATCAAAACAATGAGATATCTCATGTCCAATAACAGCTCCAATACCTCCATAATTTACAGCGTCGTCTGCTTGATAGTTATAAAATGGTGGTTGTAATATAGCTGCAGGAAAAACAATCTCGTTATATGAAGGCATAAAGTAAGCATTCACAATTTGTGGTGCCATATGCCATTCGCTTTTATCAACTGGTTTTCCAAGCTTATTTAAACTTTCATTAAAATTCCATTTAGAAGCATTATTTAAGTTTATAAAATAAGACCCACCTTCATCGACTCCTTTAATGTCAAGAGCAGAATAGTCTTTCCATTTATCTGGATAGGCTATTTTAACACTCATTTTTTGAAGTTTCTCAATAGCTTTTACTTTAGTTTCTGGTGCCATCCACTCTAAGTTCTGAATTCTATTTTCGAAAGCAATCATGATGTTTTTTATCATCAGTTCTGCTTTCTCTTTAGCTTCTGGCGGAAACATTTTGTCTACATACAATTTCCCTAAAGCTTCTCCAACTGTACCATTTAAAGTATTCAAGGCACGTTCATCCCTTGGTCTTTGTTCTTTAGAACCTCTTAAGTCTCTACTATAAAACTCCCAATTTGCAGTTTCCATTTCGGTTGTTAACTTTCCTGCTGCACGTCTAATTAAGGTCCAGTTTAAATAATCTTTCCAAACATCAACTTTATTTTCTTTTAATAACACATCAAGTGTTTTAAAATAACCTGGATCTGAAACTATAACTGTATCAATAGATGTTACACCAATACCCTTAAAATAAGCTTCCCAATCTACAGAGGTGGTCATTACTTTTAAGTCCTCTAAAGATTTTGGATTGAATCTTTTTCTGGCATCTCTTCTGTCTTCTTTTGTCATTGTTGATTTAGCCATTCGTGTTTCGAATTCTAAAATCTGGTCTGCTTTTAGCTTTGAAGATGCTTCTGTCTCACCAATATATTGTAACATCCTTGCAATATGTGCACGATATTTCTCTCTCTTTTCTTTCGTATCGTCGTCTTGGTCTACATAATAATCTCTGCTTAATCCCAAAGAACCATTACCAATATAACCAACGTTTAAATCACTATTTTTTGGATGAGAGCCTACTCCAAACCCAAAAAAGCCAGCCCCTCCTTGAGGTTCCATCTCTATTAAATAAGCTTGTAAATCTTCAATATCTGTAATGTTTTCAATTTTAGATAAATAAGGTTTAATAGGATCGATACCTTGATGATTTCTAGAAACCGTATCCATAATAGTCTGAAAAAGTTTTACAGCTTTCTCTTGGTCTGAACCAGGAAGAACTTCAATTTTTTCTAAATCTTTATTATTAGACATTGCAGATTTTAAAATAGACAAAGCGTCCTCGTCTGTTTTTTGTCGAAGCTCATCAAAACTTCCCCATCGAGTTCTATCTGCTGGAATTTCATTGGTATTTAACCAGGTTCCATTCACATAATTAAAGAAATCGTTGGTTGGTTTTATGGAGGTATCCATAAAATCTAAATTTATTCCCGGAATTTTTTCAACTTCAAGTTGTGCCATGTCTTTGTTTTGGTCATTTTTGCATGCAATTAAACCTGCTAAAGCTACAGCGCTAAATAGCGACAGTCTCATGTTTTTTTTGTTCATAGAGTAAGGGTTGAATATTAAAACGCGAAAAATACTAGTAATTACTTATTTAGATAAGCACATTAACAAAATCTTAATAAATCTAGCAACTTTACTAAGGTTTTTGAATTTTTTGAGATTCTCTTTCAATCTTTTTATTCATTTGAAGATTTAAATTTGAAAAAGAAACTAACACTTCCTTAATTGGAATAATTAATTTATCTGAAGTTGTATTTGAAAGATTTACTACACTCTCTAATTTGTATAGTTTTGTGTCTAAAGCAATTAATCTTGACATAACTGATGGCGAATTAACGCTTTCTGGAATGGTCTCTTTAAGATCAGTGATTAATGCTTCTAATATATCATGATTCTCTTTAAAATAAGATAAATTTCCCTGTTTTAAATTTAAAATAACACCTTCCAACTCGGTATACTTATTCCAACCTTGAATTTTTTTCTTAACTTTAGAATCTAAAACAAAATCTGTATAATTAAGCTTTTGTATATTCTTTTTAGAAACTAAAACAGTTGTATTGTTTTCTGTTTGTTGCTCATTTTTAGTGTTCTCTTCACAAGAAAACAGGCATACAATTAGGAAAAAACTTAAAATTAATTTCATGTGCAATTTATAAAGAATAGCAAATATATAGATTTCGGTTTTTTATATCCTATTGTTTAGCACATGTTTAATATTTAAAGCGCATTTTTTAAGTTAATTTTATAATACAACTATAAAAATCTTATTATTTTTGAAAACCAAATACTAAAAAATGATTCCTAAAATATTAATAATTGGTGCAGGTGGTCAAATAGGATCTGAACTAACTCAAAAATTAAGAAGCATTTATCCTGCAAATAATGTTATTGCTAGTGATATAAGCTACAATAATATTGAATTAGTTAATTCTGGTATTTTTGAAATAGTAGATGCGCAAGATTTTAGTTCTGTTAAAATTTGTGTTGAAAAATACCAAATAAATACCATTTATTTAATGGCAGCCATGTTAAGTGCTACTGGAGAAAAATTTCCAAGAAAAGCATGGGAATTAAACATGGAATCCTTATTTCATGTATTAGATTTAGCCAAAGAAGGCTTTATTAAAAAAGTGTTTTGGCCTTCAAGTATTGCAGTATTTGGACCCACAACTCCCAAGGAAAACACCCCTCAATGCACCATTATGGAACCTGCTACTGTTTATGGTATCACGAAAGAAGTAGGAGAACATTGGTGTGAATACTACCATAAACAATATGGTGTAGATATTAGAAGCTTACGCTATCCTGGAATTATTAGTTGGAAAACAATGCCTGGAGGAGGAACCACTGATTATGCTGTAGAAATTTATCACAAAGCAATAGCTGAAAAAAAATACGAATGCTTTTTATCTGAGGACACCGAATTACCAATGATGTTTATGGATGATGCTATAAAAGCAACAATAGCTATTATGGATGCCAAACCCGAAGACATAAAAGTAAAATCTTCTTATAACATTTCAGCCGTTAGTTTTACACCAAAACAAATCGCTAAATCAATACAAAAATATATTCCTGAATTTACTATTTCATACAACCCAGATTTTAGACAAAAAATAGCCGATTCTTGGCCTAAATGCATAGACGATACTAGAGCTCGCGAAGATTGGGGTTGGAAACATTCTTTTTCTTTAGATGATATTACTCGAGAAATGCTTACAAACCTAAAAGCAAAAGTTAAACAACCTGTTTAAGCAATTCTCGTTTTATTTTATCATAAATATTTTAAACCACAAAGTTTAAAATACGTAGTTTTTCGTATGTCGCATATCATAAAGTTACTTTATATTAGCCCAATAATCAATAAAACTTATTACCATGAATAAAATATTATTTTTTGCATTCTTACTTTCTACTTCAATCATGTTTTCTCAAAAAGCAAATGTTACAAAGGGCGATTGGGACAATTTAAAAGGGATTTCAGAGTATACTCTTGTGTTTGATTATTCTGATTTAGAAATTCCAAAATTCGATTCTGAAGAAGCCTTTTTAGAAGACAAAATGGCCAAAAGAGATGAAAAAGAACCTGGAACTGGAGAAAAATTTAAAGAATCTTGGTTTTCGGATAGAGAGAACTTTTACGAACCAAGATTTATTGAAACCTTTAATGATAGATATAAAGATGGTCTTGTAAAAGTGGACAGAGATTTAGGAAGTGCTGAATATACTATGAAAATTCACACAACTTTTATCTATCCTGGTTATAATGTAGGTGTTGTTAGAAAAAATTCTAAAATTGAAGTTACACTTAGTGTATATAAAAATGACAGTCCTGATGATGTTATCTTCGAAGTAGATTATACAAAAATTGAAGGTGCAGGTAGTGGTGGCTACGATTTTAATTCTGGACAACGAATTGCAGATGCTTATATAATTTTTGCGAGAGCATTAACTAAACACATGTACAAAAACACAAAATAAATATAATTCTCAAAAACAATTAAAAAGCGAGTCTAATTAGACTCGCTTTTTTCTTTTTCCATATTTATTAAATGTGCTAATGTTTTAACCAACCGGTCATGCTTTTTAACAAACGGATTTGTTTCATCCCAAACATATCCAGCTAAAACAGCACAAATTTGACGTTTCACTTCAGGATTTTCCGGTCTATGAAAGAATAAAGTTTGTAAATTACCCGTGTACCACTCTTTTACATAAGTTGCAAAAACATCAACCCCACGTTTTATATAATTGGTATAATCTTCTTCCCAGTTTACAGATTCTCCTTTTAATTCTTTAGTAATTAATTTTGCGGCTTTTAAAGCCGATTCTGTTGCAAACGTGACACCTGAGGAAAACACAGGATCTAAAAATTCTGCACTATTGCCCGTTAATGCATAACCTTTTCCATAGAACTGTTTAACAGCTTTAGAATAATTTCTAATACTCTTTGGTTCAAATAATAATGGTGCATCTTTAAATCTTTGGTAATAGTAATCTGACTCTTTAAGCATGTTTTGAAGACGTTCTGAAGTTGTCCCATTAAAAGAATCTATAAATTCATTTTTACCAACAAAGCCTAAACTTGTATTACCATTCGAAAAAGGGATTACCCAAAACCAGGTATCTTTATCAAGCACATCGAAAGTAATAAGAGTACCCTCTTCGCCTTCTGGTCTGTTAATGTCTTTTACATGCCCAAAAATGGATGAATGCACTGGTATTGAAGAAGGTTTATCTAAATCTAATAGCCTAGGTAATACTCGGCCATAACCACTAGAATCTACAATAAATTTTGCATGAATGTTATAATTATTTCCATCTGCATCTTTCACTGTTGTTATCGAAGATCCATCTGCTTCAAAAGTAACATCGACTACTTCATGTTCAAAAGAAACATCAACCCCTTTTTTTACAATCTCTTTGGCTAAAATGTCATCAAAATCAGCTCGTGGCACTTGCCATGTCCAATCCCATCCATCGGTATGTTTTTTACTAAAATCGAAATTACAAACCACATCATCTCTTAAAAAACGAGCGCCATTTTTTATTTCAAAATTGGCTGCTTTTAAACTCTCTAACAGGCCTACTTCCTCAAAGTGTTCCATACATCTAGGCAATAAACTTTCACCTATTACAAATCTTGGAAACAAACTTTTTTCAACAACTTTTATATTGAAACCTTGACTGTTAAGATAAGCTGCTGCAACACAACCAGATGGACCTGCGCCTATAATTAAAACATCTACATGTATATCGCTCATAGTCTTTATAGTATTAATTCATTTATTATTATAAATTTGCAGTCCAAAATAACTACTTTAGTTTTAGTTATTAAAAATAAATTAAAAAAATAACAGAATAAAATATAGATGCTAACATTTAACGGAAAATTACAAATAGAAGATTTTTACAAAGTTATTTTCGAAGACACTAAGATACAAATCGATAAGCAAGTTATAGAAACTGTTGAAAAGAGTTTTAATTTTTTAAAAGAATTCTCCGAAGACAAAGTCATCTATGGTGTGAACACTGGTTTTGGACCAATGGCACAATATAAAATTAAAGATTCTGAACGAATACAACTTCAATACAACCTTATTAGGAGTCATGCTTCTGGAACAGGAGAACCAATTGCTCCAATGTATGTAAAAGCTGCAATGTTAGCTAGGCTAAACACCTTGTCTCTTGGAAATTCTGGTGTTCATGTTTCTGTAATTACATTAATGACAGAGCTTATTAATAGAAATATCACACCTCTTATTTACCAACATGGAGGCGTTGGTGCTAGTGGCGATTTAGTACAGTTAGCTCATTTAGCATTAGTACTTATTGGTGAAGGAGAAGTGTTCTATAAAGGCGAAAGAAAAGCTACAAAAGAAGTCTTTGAAATAGAAAACTTAAAACCTATTTCTGTTGAATTACGCGAAGGTTTAGCTTTAATGAATGGCACTTCTGTAATGACAGGAATTGGTATTGTTAATGTTATTTATACCAGAAGACTACTCGATTGGATGACCTCGTGTTCAGCGTCAATTAATGAAATTGTTAAAGCTTATGACGATCATTTATCTTTCGAATTAAATCAATCTAAAAGACATGTTGGGCAACAAAAAATTGCTGAATCTATGCGTGAGCATCTAAAAGACAGTTCTCTTACTAGAAAAAGAGAGCACCATTTGTATTCAAAAAACGATGATGTTTCTGTTTTCGAAGATAAAGTCCAAGAATATTACTCTTTACGTTGTGTCCCTCAAATATTAGGTCCTGTTTTAGACACTTTAAACAATGTGGAGAATATTTTAATTGAAGAAGTAAACTCCGCTAACGATAATCCCATAGTAAATGTAGAGAAAAAACATGTCTATCATGGTGGAAATTTTCATGGAGATTATGTGTCTTTAGAAATGGATAAACTAAAAATTGTTGTTACAAAACTAAGCATGCTTTCTGAAAGACAACTTAACTATCTTCTTAATTCAAGCTTAAATAACATGCTTCCTCCTTTTGTTAATCTTGGAAAATTAGGTTTAAACTTTGGGATGCAAGGAGTCCAGTTTACTGCCACTTCAACAACTGCTGAAAATCAAATGCTTTCTAACCCAATGTATGTGCATAGTATTCCAAACAATAATGACAATCAAGATATTGTTAGTATGGGTACAAATGCTGCATTGATTACTAAAAAAGTTATTGAAAACGCTTTTGAAGTCATGGCAATAGAAATGATTACTGTTGTTCAAGCCATTGAATATTTAAAAGTACAAGAAAGTGTTTCTTCTAAAACTAAAAAGATGTACGATGAAATTAGAAATTTAGTTCCTATCTTTACAGAAGATGTCATCATGTACCCTTATGTAAATAAGGTTAAAGACTATATATTAAATCATTAAAAGCTATTAATCATGAAATTAAAATGTTTATTAATTGTATGCTTAATCATGGGTTTCTCTGGTTTTGCACAAGAGCTCGCACTTGCTAATCAAGATGGTAAATATGGTTATATTACCAAAACAGGAGATTGGCAAATTAATCCCAGCTTTAAAGTAGCTAAAAATTTCTCTGAAGATTTAGCCGAAGCTTCAAACGATGGAAAAACCTGGGGGTTTATAAACCGAAAAGGCGAATGGGTAATCCAACCTGCATTCGATAAAACAAAAGAATTTAATTCTGGAATTGCAGTTGTACTTAAAGACAAAGAGTGGTTTTACATTAATACTAAGGGAGAGCCAACTCTTACTAATGTTACAACAGAAAAATTATACGATTTTAAAGATGGTTACTCCATAATTAGACAAGGAGATTTTGTTGGTTTTATTAATACCAAAGGTGAAGTTGTGGTGCCTGCAAAATTTAAAAAAGCGTTCAATTTTGAAAACGGTTATGCCAAAGTTTTAGAAAATGAAAAATGGGGTTTAATCGATCCAACAGGAAACTATTTAGTAAAAACTGAATACGATGGGGTTAGCAACTTCTATAACGGTAATATTGTGGCTAATTTAGGTGACAATCACGGACTTATTATCAACAACGAATTTAAAGTAGTTCCTGGAGCTGAAGATATTTGGGATTTTTCTAATAATTCTGAATATACATATGCTAAGAAAGATGGCAAGATGGGCTTTATAAACAATAAAGGAGAATGGGTTATCGAGCCAACTTACGATAAAGCTCGTGCTTTTATTAATGGCTTAGCACCTGTAATGAAAGATAAAACTTGGGGTTATATCAACCCTAAAGGCGAAACAGTTATTCCATTCCAATATAGAGATGCTGAAATATTTAGTGAAGACGGATTAGCGCCTGTAAAATCTTCAAAATTATGGGGATTTATTAATACTGAAGGGAAATTAGTCATCGAAGAAAAATACGATATTACAGCTGGAGGTTTTTCAATTTTCCAAAAAAACAATCCAAAAGGCTTTTTAAATGGTCTAGCAAGAGTAAAGGAAAAAAAATCTTGGGTCTATTTAAATACGAAAGGCGAAGTACTAAAAAACTTGCAGTTTGAGAATTTAGAATTATTCCATTAATTAGAGTTTTCTATTTCAATACAAACGATACAAAAACAATATATAGAATGAAATGTGCTTTAATTACTGGTGGGTCTAGAGGGATTGGCAAAGCTATCTGTGTCCAATTAGCAAAAGATTCAGACTATCATATTCTTATAAACTATAACAGCAACAAAACAGCTGCACTTGAAACTTTAAAAGACGTTGAAGCCGAAGGGAATACTGGAGACATTCTTCAATTTAACGTTACAGATGCTGACCAGGTTAAATCAACTTTAGATACGTGGCAAGAAAAGAACAAAGAAGCTACCATTGAAGTAATAGTAAACAATGCAGGAATTACCAAAGACGGTTTGTTTATGTGGATGCCG
Organism: Xanthomarina sp. GH4-25; assembly: GCF_045363175.1. Lineage (NCBI taxonomy): Bacteria > Pseudomonadati > Bacteroidota > Flavobacteriia > Flavobacteriales > Flavobacteriaceae > Xanthomarina > Xanthomarina sp. GH4-25. The sequence continues at coordinate 228,702 of NZ_JBJFLO010000003.1, read as the reverse complement.
CAAAGCGATTGGCAAGACGTTATCAACACCTCTTTAAATGGTTTTTTCAATGTAACCAACCATCTTATTCAAAAAATGTTGCGAAACAGATATGGTCGTATTATTAATGTTGCTTCAGTTTCTGGTGTTAAAGGCACAGCAGGGCAAACTAATTATTCTGCTGCTAAAGGCGCTTTGGTAGCTGCAACAAAAGCTTTAGCTCAGGAAGTAGCAAAACGTAAAATAACCGTTAATGCTGTGGCACCTGGATTTATTAAATCGGACATGACAGCCGAATTAAACGAAAGTGAATTAAAAAACTTAATTCCAATAAATAGATTTGGAGAACCTGAAGAAGTGGCTTATGCTGTTTCTTTTTTAGCATCGAAAAAAGCATCGTATATTACAGGAGAAGTTATTAATATCAATGGAGGGATTTACTCATAAATTACATAGAAGATGAGGAGAGTTGTGATAACAGGAATGGGAATTTATTCTTGTATTGGAGAAAATTTAAATGAAGTAAAAGAATCATTATACAAAGGTAAATCTGGAATAGTCATAGACAAAGAAAGAACAGAATTTGGCTATCGTTCTCCTTTAACAGGAATGGTTAATATTCCAGATCTAAAAAAATCTCTTTCAAGAAGACAACGCATCAGCCTTGGCGAAGAAGGAGAATACGCCTATATTGCTACAGTCGAGGCTTTAAATCAAGCTGAAATATCTCAAGAATTCTTAGACCAAAACGAAGTGGGAATTCTTTATGGAAACGATAGTACAGCAAAGTCTATTATTGAATCGAATGATATAATAAGAGATAAAAAAGACACAACACTTGTTGGTTCTGGTGCTATTTTTAGAGGCATGAATTCTTCCGTTACCATGAATCTTTCAACCATTTTTAAATTAAGAGGTATCAACTTTACAATTAGTGCTGCATGCGCTAGTGGCTCTCATTCTATTGGCATGGCCTATCAATTAATTAAAAGTGGTTTACAAGATTGTATTATTTGTGGTGGTGCTCAAGAAATCAACAAACTAGCCATGGGTAGTTTTGATGGTTTAGGTGTGTTTTCAACAAATACAGATAATCCAGAAAAAGCATCTCGACCTTTCGATAAAAACAGAGATGGCTTAGTACCAAGTGGAGGTGCAGCGACTCTCATATTAGAAACATACGAATCTGCTGTGAATAGAGGAGCAACTATTTTAGGCGAAGTAATTGGTTATGGATTTTCTTCAAATGGAGACCATATTTCAACTCCAAATGTCGATGGACCAGCAAGAGCTATGAAAATGGCAATCAAACAAGCAGGTATTCATCCAACAGATATACAATATGTAAATGCCCATGCTACCTCAACTCCTGTTGGCGATGCTAATGAGGCAAAGGCTATCTTTGAAGTATTTGGTGAAAATGGCCCTTATGTAAGCTCAACAAAATCTATGACTGGACACGAATGTTGGATGGCTGGAGCGAGCGAAGTGTTATATTCAGTCCTAATGATGCAGAATGATTTTATTGCGCCAAACATTAATTTAGAGGAACCAGACGATGATGCTATAAAATTAAATTTAGTTAACAAAACGCTAGATAAAAAAATTGATGTACTTTTGTCCAATTCTTTTGGATTTGGAGGAACAAATTCAGCATTAATAATTAAAAAAATATAGTGTAGTAATGAATAAAGAGGTTATTATTGAAAAGATAAACGACTTTCTTATCGATGAATTTGAAGTTGAGAGTGAAGACATTTCACCAAATGCTAACTTAAAAGAAACTCTAGAATTAGACAGTTTAGATTTTGTAGATCTTGTGGTTGCTGTAGAATCTAATTTTGGTGTTAAATTGGTTGGAGAAGATTTTATCAATGTTAAATCTTTAAGCGATTTCTATACACTTATTGAAAATAAACTAGCCTAAAAAACTAGACTTTATAATATATGGCTGCAGAATGGCAAGGTAAATCCAGAGGAACCGTTCTTGGGTACAAAATCTTCGTGTTTTTCATGAAGAAAGTTGGAATTGGTGCAGCCTACTTTATCTTATTTTTTGTAGCTGCTTATTTTTGTCTTTTTTCAAAAGACAGCACAAAATCCATCTATTATTATCTAAAACATCGGTTAAATTATTCTAAAGCTAAAAGTTTTATAAATATTTATAAAAGCTATTATGTTTTTGGTCAAACCATTCTGGATAAAATTGCTATCTCTTCAAATTTAAGTCATAAATTTACTTACGAGTCAGATGGTGTTCATCTTATAAACGAAACCCTTAAAGAAAAAAAAGGAGGTATTTTGATTAGTGCTCATGTTGGAAATTTTGAAATTTCTGAGTATTTTTTTGGAGAACTTGAAGAAAATGCGTCCATAAGTTTACTTACTACAGACATTGAACACACAGCTATTAAAGACTATTTAGATAGTGTTAGAAAAAAATCGAACATCAATCTAATAATCATAAAAGACGATTTATCTCATATCTTTGAAGTCAATGCAGCTTTAGCAAGAAATGAAATTGTTTGTATTACTGGAGATCGATACATTAAAGGCTCTAAATTTCTAACAGAAAAACTTTTAGGAGAAGAAGCCAAGTTCCCGGCTGGCCCTTTTATGTTGGCTTCCAGACTGCATGTTCCAGTGTTGTTTGTATATGTTATGAAAGAACCTAAGAAACATTATCATTTATATGCTAGAAGAGCAACTGCTAAGCATAGAGATGCGCAAGCTTTATTAAAAGAATATACCGAAAGTGTTAGCTGGATGTTAAAAAAATATCCTTTACAATGGTTTAACTATTTTGATTTTTGGAGTTCGTTCAAAAAATAATTAAAGATTTATGAAAGAAATTTTAGTCATACATTATTCGCAATCTGGCCAATTAACAGAGATTGTAAATAATATTGTTTCACCTTTAAAAACTGAAGAAACAAATCTAACTTTTCTAAATATTGAAATGGAAAACCCATTTCCGTTCCCTTGGAACAAGAAAGAGTTTTATGGTGTTTTTCCAGAAACTTTTCTTCAAATTCCACAAAAAACAAAAATAGTTCCAGAATCCATTCTTAATAAAAAGTACGATTTAATAGTTTTTGGCTATGCCATTTGGTATTTAACTCCATCCTTGCCTACAACTTCCTTTTTAAATTCTCCAGATGCTAAAAAATTATTTGCAAACACACCAGTAATAACAGTTATAGGTTGTAGAAATATGTGGATAATGGCACAAGAAAAAATGAAGAGAAAGCTAAAAGATCTTCAAGCAACTTTGGTAGGAAATATTGTTCTTGCTGATAGACATATTAATCATATTAGTGTGATAACTATTGCACAATGGATGTTCTCTGGAAAAAAAGAACGTTTTTTAGGAATCTTTCCAAAACCAGGAGTGTCTCAAAAAGATATCGATGAATCTGTTAAATTTGGACTAGTAATAAAAAATCACTTATTAACTAATAATTATAGTACCTTACAACCCGAACTTTTAAGCCAAGATGCTGTAAAAATTAAACCATTTTTAATAACTGTTGACAAAAGAGCAAACATTTTATTTTCAAAATGGGCACATTTAATTCAATCGAAAGGAAGAAAAAACGTCTCAAAAAGGCAATTATTCGTTAAAATGTTTAATTATTATCTTTTATTTGCCATATGGATTATTGCACCTATCGTATTTATCTTATTTTTGCTCACTTATTTACCTTTATATGGTAAAATAAAAAAAGATAAGATCTATTACTCATCTGTTGTATTAAAATAGAAGGTACTAAAAAAATGAAGGAAGTTTACATTACAAAAATATCAAAATTTTTACCCAATCGTCCCATTAGTAATGACGAAATGGAAGATAAATTAGGCATAATTGATGGAAAATCTTCTAAAGGGAGACGTATTGTTTTACGTAATAATAAAATAACAACAAGATATTATGCTATTGATGATCATGGAAACATGACTCATAACAATGCACAATTAACTAAAGAGGCAATTGTAAAATTATATGATGATACCTTAAGTCCAAACGACATTGAATTATTATCTTGTGGCACATCGAGTCCAGATCAAATATTACCTTCCCATGCAGCCATGGTTCATGGATTCTTAAAAAACGGGAATACAGAAATAAATTCACCTTCAGGAGCATGTTGCTCTGGAATGAATGCGTTAAAATACGGTTTTCTAGCAGTAAAATCTGGACAAACAGAAAATGCTGTTTGTACAGGTTCAGAACGCACATCTTCTTGGATGAAATCGGATACCTTTGAAGACGAATTAAAACATTTAAATACCCTTGAAGAAAACCCTATTCTAGCTTTTAATAAAGATTTTTTACGTTGGATGCTTTCGGATGGCGCAGGAGCTTTTTTATTAGAAAACGAACCAAATGGAGAACTTCCTCTGAAAATTGAATGGATGGAAGGGTATTCTTACGCTCACGAATTAGAAGCATGTATGTATGCTGGAGCCGATAAGCTTGAAAATGGCTTTTTAAAACCATGGAGCGAGTACCCCTCGGATCAATGGAGTAAAAAATCATTATTTGCCATGAAACAAGATGTCAAACTTTTAGGCGAAAACATTCTTGTAAAAGGTGTTGACAGCTTAAAAATGGCTATCGAGAAACATGGTTTAAAACCAGAAGATGTTGATTATTATTTACCACATATTTCTTCATATTATTTTAAAGAAAAACTATACGAAGAAATGGTAAAACAAGGCGTTGAAATCCCTTGGGAAAACTGGTTTATGAATTTAAGCAAAGTAGGGAATGTTGGAGCCGCATCCATTTATATTATGTTAGAAGAGTTATCCTCTTCAGGAAAATTAAAAAAAGGAGATAACATATTGCTATCTGTTCCAGAAAGCGCACGTTTTGCTTATGCTTATGCCCTTTTAACAGTTTGTTAAAATGATACAGCATTCATTTCCAATAACAGATATCTCTCATTTAATTCCTCAGAAAAAACCCTTTGTGATGGTAGATACCTTGTTGGATTTCACCAATAGCAAAGTCGTTTCTTCATTTTTAATAAAAGAAGACAACCTATTTGTAAAAAACAATATCTTATTAGAGTCTGGTCTTATTGAAAATATGGCCCAAACCGTTGCACTTCATACAGGTTACGACTTTTTTATTAAAAACGAAGAAGCACCAACAGGATATATAGGTTCAATTAAAAAAGTTGAAATTTCAAAACTGCCAGCTTTAAACGATATTATCACAACCAAAGTAGATATTTTACACGAGTTTAATGGTGTTACCATGGTTGCGATTAACGTATTTAATAATGATAATGAAGAAATAGCCTCTAGTGAAATGAAAACGGTTATTGCTAACTAATGGATGGTCACTATTTAGACATAAAAAAATTCTTACCACATCGTGCGCCGTTTTTAATGGTAGACCAAGTATTGTCTATCGATGACGAGCATGTTTCTACTTCATTTAATATTAAACCAAACTGTATTTTTAATGAACTTGGTGTTTTTAATGAAGCAGGTTTACTTGAGAATGCAGCACAAACCTGTTCATCTATTGTTGGAAAAAGTTTTTTTAAAGAAGATGATACTGAAGGTGAAGGTGTAAAATTAATAGGGTTTATTAGTGCCATAAAGAAAGTAGTTGTGAGTCTGTGCCCAAAAGTAGGCAGTACTATAGTAACAAATGCAAAACTAAAATCTAGATTCGATACAGACCAATATAGCATCTGTACAATAATTTGTACTACAACACTAGACCATAAAGAATTACTATCTTGCGAATTAAATTTGGTTATACAAGAAGTCAAATAAATTCAGTATGAAAAAAGATGAAGTCCCACAGGATAAGAGTAATCTAGAATCGGCAAATTTTAAAGAATTGTGTTATGCTGTCGATGAGAATGGAGAATATACAACCGTTAATAGTTCCGGTTGGGACCCAAAAACCATTGCATTAAACAAAGCTATTGAAGATATTAAAGAACGTGTTGAAGATGCCAAACAACGTGTTTTAAATAACCAAAGCAGCCCTATTGAATATTACATGGAATTTCATAAAATGGACCTTCCTATTTTAGCTAGTTACGTTGGTATGTGGAAATGGCGTGTAAAAAGACATTTCAAACCCAAAGTATTCAATAAATTACCTAAAAAAATACTACAAAAATATGCAGATGTTTTCGACGTGAGTATGGAACAACTAAATAACATAACCCTTCATGGAAATTAATTTCACACATCATCAATCGGCACATTGCGAAAACGGTGTGATTTCTAATTTAATGAAACATCATGGTTTTCAAGTTAGTGAACCTATGGCTTTTGGTATTGGTTCTGGCTTGTTGTTTTGTTACATTCCTTTCTTAATGGTAAACCATGCACCAGCTTTTACATATAGAGCTTTACCAGGGATTATTTTTAAACGTTTTGCTAAACGTGTTGGAATAAAAATAAAACGAGAAAAATTTAAAAACCCGCAACAAGCTAAAGCTCGATTAGACGAGAATTTAAAAAATAACAACCCTGTTGGACTTCAAGTTGGTGTATATAATTTGGTGTATTTTCCAGATGAATATCGTTTTCATTTTAACGCACATAATTTAGTAGTTTACGGTAAGCAAAACGACACCTATTTAATTAGCGATCCTGTTATGGAAACGGTAACCACCTTAACAGACAAACAATTGGAAAAAGTCCGTTTTGCTAAAGGAGCCTTCGCTCCAAAAGGACACATATATTACCCTGTAGATTTCCCAAAAGAATTAGACTTAGAGAAAGCCATTGTAAAAGGCATCAAACATACTTGTAAAGACATGTTGGCTCCTATTCCTGTTTTAGGGGTTAATGGTATTCGACATACTGCCAAACTTATTAGAAAATGGCCAAAGAAAAAAGGTGTTAAAAAAGCCAATCATTACTTAGGTCAAATAGTTAGAATGCAAGAGGAAATTGGAACTGGAGGTGGAGGTTTTAGGTATATTTTTGCAGCTTTTTTACAAGAATCTAGTAACATATTAAATAAACCAGAACTTTCTAATCTGTCTAAAGAAATGACGTTAATTGGCGATTCATGGCGGGATTTTGCAGTAGATGCTTCAAGAATTTATAAAAACCGAAGCGCTAAAGAAGATGCTTATAACAACGTGGCGACACAACTAGAAGTTATTGCAGATAAAGAAGAGGTCTTCTTTAAAAAGTTAAAGAACGCTATTAAATAAAAATGATCAACATTGAGCACATATCTAAAAAATATAAACATGCAGATAATTATTCTTTATCTGACTTAAATCTGCTCATTACTGAAAAAGAAATCTTTGGTTTATTAGGCCCCAATGGTGCTGGCAAAACTACATTAATTTCCATTTTATGCTCGCTTATTAAACCTACTTCTGGCTCCTTCTCTATTGATGGATTAACCTACCAGAAGAACAAAAATGAACTTAAGCAGCTTATTGGTATTGTGCCACAAGAGTATGCTTTATATCCTTCGTTAACAGCTTTTGAGAATTTAAAATACTTCGGAAGCATGTATGGTTTAAAAGGAACTGTTTTAGACAATAAGATAAATAACTCTTTAGAACATTTAGGACTTGCAGCTTTTGCTCATAAAAAAATTGATACGTTTTCTGGTGGCATGAAACGTCGCATCAATTTAATTGCAAGCATTCTTCACAACCCTAAAGTCTTGTTTCTAGATGAGCCAACAGTTGGTGTGGATGTGCAATCTAAAAACGTTATTATCGAATTCCTTCAAGAATTAAATAAAAATGGAGCCACCATTATTTACACCTCACATCACTTAAACGAAGCTGAGACCTTCTGTACTAGAGTTGCTATTATAGATCATGGAAAATTAGTTATTAAAGGGAAACCAAAAGAATTGATTGAGAATAGTGAAGGCTCACACAATTTAGAAGATGTTTTTATAAGTATCACTGGAAAAGCCTTAAGAGATCATGCATAAATTAAAGGCTTCAGCACACAAAGAGTTTTTATTGCTTATACGCGATATTGGTGGTATTGCCATACTTTTCATCATGCCATTGGTATTAATTGTAACTATTACACTCATTCAAGATAGTACATTTAAAACAGTTTCTGATGCCAAAATTCCTATTCTGGTAGTAAATAACGATCAGGGTAAAGTTTCTGAAACTATTTTAAAAGGATTAGAAGAATCTAATGCTTTTGAAGTAAACATAAAAGACACCGAAGACATTGCAAAAGATTTGGTCTTTAAAGGGACTTTTCAATTAGCTATTATTATTCCTGAAGGCTTAAGTTCTGGATTAGAGCAAAAAGTAGCTCAGAATGTGGAAGGTATTATTGAAAAATTTGGTTTAGAAGATGAAACTGAAGGTCCTCCAAATCAAATCATAGAAAGTAAAGTGGTAAAACTTTATTTCGATCCTGCAACACAAATAACTTTTAAAAGCTCTGTAAAAAACGGGATTGATAAAATGGTTGCTAAAATTGAAACAGAATCCATTTATAAAGCATTTCAAGAACAAATAACAGACGACCCAACAGAAACTATTTTTGAAACTGAAAACTTCATCACTTTTAAAGAAATACTTCCTAAAAAAGATAATGAAGAACTTATTCCAAATTCGGTACAACACAACGTTCCAGCTTGGACCTTGTTCGCTATCTTTTTTATAATTGTACCTCTTTCAATCAATATCGTAAAAGAAAAAAGTCAAGGGACTTTTGTTAGGTTACGTACAAATCCGGTTTCCTACGCAACCGTTTTAGGAGGTAAAACACTTGTTTATTTAGTGGTCTGCCTTATTCAATTTGTATTAATGCTCTTAGTAGGAGTTTATTTATTTCCAGCCATAGGTTTACCAACCTTAGATATTTCTGGTAGATTACCATTGCTTTTTGTGGTAGCTATTTTTGCTGGTCTGGCCGCTATTGGCTTAGGCTTATTATTAGGTACCATTGCTAAAACTCAAGAGCAATCAGCTCCTTTTGGAGCAACGTTTGTTGTTATTCTAGCTGCTTTAGGAGGTGTTTGGGTTCCTGTCTTTATCATGCCAAAATTCATGCAAACACTCTCTAATATTTCGCCGATGAATTGGGGGTTAAATGCATTTTACGATGTATTTTTGCGTCATGGTTCCTTGTTAGATATTTTACCTGAAATTAGCTTGCTATTCCTGTTTTTTATAGCAACCACATTAATTGCCATTGTTTATAATGAAAAGAAAAACACCGTTTAAACCAAAAGAAATCGTTCACAAAAGTCAAGTGCGTGTACGCTTTGTTGAAACAGATCCGCTAGGAATTGTTTGGCATGGCAATTACATTCAATATTTTGAGGATGGTCGTGAAGCTTTTGGAAGACATCATGGTATTTCTTATTTAGACCAAAAAAAATACGGTTTTGCTACACCAATTGTAAAATCCAGCACAGATCATAAATTACCTTTGCGATATGGAGATATAGCGACTATTAAAACCATTTATGTAGATAGTCAGGCTGCAAAAATGGTGTTTCGTTACGAAATTTACAACCAAAACGATCAGCTGGTTTGTACAGGTGAAACCATACAAGTATTTGTAGACAAAATTGGAGAAGGAGATTTGTGGCTAACCATTCCATCATTTTTTAAAGATTGGAAACAAAACGTAGGCTTACTGGATGAATAAAACATTTGTTTCATATAATAACATAGTTTCATCATTAGGTTTTAATAGTGAAACGGTTGTAGAAAACATTCGCAATGAAGTTTCTGGTTTGAAATTAATAGACAATAAAAATGTCCTACCTGAACCTTTTTATTCAGCATTAATAAATTCTGAAGAACTAGAACAAGCATTTTTAAAACTTCAACCTAAAGAGGATTTTACACGATTAGAAAAAATGATGATCACTTCTTTAAATGAAGTTATTCAAAGTTCAAAAATTGAATTAAACGAACGCGTAGGATTCATTATTTCAACAACAAAAGGCAATATTGATGCCTTAGATGAAAACAACCCGTTTCCAATAGAACGTGCTTATCTAAGTGAATTAGGTAAAAATATCAAAGAGTTTTTTAGTTTTAAAAATGACGCCATAGTTGTTTCAAACGCCTGTGTTTCTGGTATTTTAGCAATAGCTATTGCTAAAAGATACATCCAGCAAAACACTTACGACCACGTATTTATTGTTAGTGGAGACGTGGTTACAGAATTTATTCTATCGGGTTTCAATTCCTTTCAAGCTTTAAGCAATGTGCCTTGCAGACCTTACGATAAAAATAGAACAGGAATCAATATTGGCGAAGTTGCTGCAAGTGTTTTGGTAACTAATAACTCTAAAAATCTTTCAAACAATGCTGTTGAAATCTTAGGAGAAAGTTCCTGTAACGACGCCAATCATATTTCTGGTCCATCTAGAACTGGAGAAGGGTTATACAGAAGCATGTTCTCTGCTTTAAATCAAGCAAACCTTAAAACTAAAGACATCGATTATATTTCGGCTCATGGAACTGCAACCATGTTTAACGATGAGATGGAAGCTATTGCTATAAATAGATTAGAATTACAAAAGGTGCCCTTAAATAGTTTGAAAGGCTATTTTGGACACACTTTAGGAGCTTCAGGATTATTGGAAACTATAGTCGGTATGCACTCCTTGTTTAATAATACTCTTTACGCATCGAAAGGCTTTGAAACCTTAGGTGTTTCGAAACCCATAAATGTTATTACAAAAACAACATCAAAAGAATTAAAAACCTTTTTAAAAACGGCTTCAGGTTTTGGAGGCTGTAATACTGCTGTTATATTTAAAAAAATTAATCAAACTAAAAATCATGTCTAAAAACCCTATTAAAGCTATAGATGCTATTCAAGAAGCACAAAAAATTGCTTTTGCTCCATTTGTATTTCAAGCCGTTGTTTCATTAAGAAATCTTGGGATTTTCGACCTTATTTTCGAAAGAAGAAAAAAAGGAGGAATCTCTATTGAAGATATCGCATCAGAATTATCTCTTAGCGCTTATGGAGTAGGTGTTTTATTAGAAATTGCAGAAAGTTCGGATATTGTTTCTAAAGACGAAAATAACCATTACGAATTAACAACTATTGGGTATTATTTAAACTCCCACAAAACGGTTGATGTCAACATCAACTTTACACAAGATGTTTGTTATAAAGGATTGTTTCATTTAGAAGAAGCAATCAAAACAGGTAAACCTTCTGGCTTAAAAGAATTAGGAGATTGGAGCACTATTTACGAAGGCCTATCGCAATTAACACCAGAAGTTCAAAAAGCTTGGTTTGAATTTGATCATCATTATTCAGACGATGTGTTTCAAGAAGCATTAGAAACTGTTTTTAGAAACAACCCAAAAACTCTCTACGATGTTGGTGCAAATACTGGAAAATTTGCTATAAGTGGGAGCAAATACAACGATTCCGTTTCTATAAAAATGGTCGATCTACCTGGACAGTTAAAAATTGCGCTTGGCAATGTAGCAGAAGCAGGATTTAAAGACAGAGTAACACATCATGAAATAGATTGGTTATCTGAGAATCCACAACTACCAAAAGGCGCCGATACTATTTGGATGAGTCAGTTTTTAGATTGTTTTTCAGAAGATGAAATTCTAACCATTCTAAATGCTTGTGCTGCTGCTGTAAATGATGATGGAGAAATTCTAATCATGGAAACATTTACCGATAGACAACGTTTTGACAATGCCAGATTTGCACTTGAAGCAACATCACTTTATTTTACAGTTATGGCAAATGGAAATAGTAAAATGTATCCAGCCAAAGTATTTATGAAACTTATAGATCAAGCAGGATTGGTGTTAAAAGAAGATATTGCTGTTGGAGAATATCACACCATTTTAGTTTGTAAAAAAAAGTAATAACATAATGAACACTAATTATAAAATAACATCCTATTGCCATATAAAGAATTCTAAAGTTTCTTTAAATGGTTCTGTTATTTTTAGTGAGCAATTACTAGATTTTCCTGAATTTATAAAAGCAGCATATAAATCTCAAGACACAAAATATCCTAAGTTTTTTAAAATGGATAATCTAAGTAAACTCGCCATTTTGGCAGCAGATATTTTACTTAAAAATGAAAACTTAAATTTAGAAGAAACCAATAATATTGCTTTAGTGTTTTCTAACAAAGCATCGAGTTTAGACACAGATAGGTCACACCAAAAAGCCATTCAACATAAAGACAATTATTTTCCTAGCCCTGCTGTTTTTGTATACACATTACCAAATATTTGCCTTGGCGAGATAAGTATTAAATATAAGCTATATACTGAGAATAGTTTTTTTATCTTTGACCACTTTAATGCCAAGCATTTGTTGACATATACAAACAGTTTGTTAGATACAAACAAAGCAGAATCAGTGCTTTGTGGTTGGGTTGAATTTGAAGGAGATCATTATGAAGCCTTTTTATATTTGGTTTCAAATGAAGGCAATATAGAACACAATAAACAGAACATAATAACATTATATAATACATAATATGGAAGCTTTAAAACAAGAATTAAAAGAAAACATTATCGAGCAATTAAATCTTGAAGACATGACGGTTACTGATATTGCAGATGATGAGATGCTTTTTGGTGATGGTTTAGCATTAGATTCAATTGATGCTTTAGAACTTATTGTTATGCTAGATAAAAACTATGGTATTAAATTAACAGACCCAAAAGAAGGTCGTGCCATTTTTGAATCTATCAATACGATGGCTGCTTACATTACTGAGCACAGATCTAAATAATAAATTCCTGCTAAAATCAGGAAACATACATGAGTAAAGGAATTGCTATAACTGGAATGGGAATTATATCTGCTATTGGAAACAATGTTGCAGAAAATTTTCAGTCGCTTATTGAAGCTAAAAAAGGAATTTCAAGAATTTCTAAAATAGAAACCATTCATAAAGACGACATTATGGTTGGTGAAATTGACTATACTAATAGTCAGTTAGAGCAACTTTTAGGTTTATCTCCAGATAATAATTTTTCAAGAACAGGGTTACTTGGAACTGTAGCTGCTAAGGAGGCTGTTGCGCATGCCGGAATTAATGATATTAATAAATATAAAACTGGTTTAATATCTGCCACAAGTGTTGGTGGTATGGATATGACAGAACGTTTTTATTATGAATATCTAGAAAGCAAAACAAACTTAAAATATATTGAAGGTCATCATGCAGGAGATTCTACTCAAAAAATTGCTGAACAATTAGGCATAGACAAAAGTTTAGTAACCACCATTAGCACCGCTTGTTCATCGGCTGCAAATGCTATAATGCTTGGAGCGAGACTTATAAAATCTGGACAATTAGATCGTGTGATTGTTGGTGGATCAGACTGTATGTCTAAATTCACTATCAATGGATTTAAAACCTTAATGATTCTTTCAGATACTTACAACACACCCTTTGACGAAAATAGAAAAGGGTTGAATCTTGGAGAAGCTGCTGCTTTCTTAGTTTTGGAATCTGATGCTGTAGTAAAAGCTGAAAACAAAACCGTTCTAGGATATGTAAAAGGGTATGGAAATGCCAATGATGCCTTCCATCAAACAGCTTCTTCAGATCATGGAGATGGGGCGACTTTAGCCATGGAAAAAGCATTACAAGTTGCTGGTTATTCTGCAAATGACATCGATTATATTAATGCCCATGGCACAGCCACAGGAAATAACGATTTGTCTGAAGGACGAGCTATTATTCGAGTTTTTGGAGAAAATACGCCAGAATTCAGTTCCACCAAAGCATATACAGGTCACACCTTAGCTGCTGCTGGAGCCATTGAAGCTGTATATTCAATTTTAGCGTTACAAAACAATGTGATTTATCCTAATCTGAATTTTAAAACTCAAATGAAAGAGTTCAGTATCACTCCTCAATTGAAACTTAAAGAAAAAACATTGCAAACAGTGATGTCTAATTCTTTTGGATTTGGGGGGAATTGTTCCACGGTTATTTTTTCGAAAGAACAATAATGGGTTTAACTATGAAAAAAGTCTACATCAATAGCATCGCAAGTATTTCACCTCAAAAAACATTCGATAATTCGGAGTTTTTAAATGAGGTTATTAATCATGAAAATCAAGTTGTTTATGCTATAGAACCTGTTTATAAAGATTACATTCCTCCTGCTGCTGCAAGACGTATGGCAAAAGGGATTAAAATGGGAGTTGTAGCTTCTAAAATAGCTTTACACGAAGCCAAATTAGAACATGTAGATGCCATTATAACTGGTACAGGAATGGGTTGTTTACGCGATTCTGAAAAATTTTTAAGTGGTATTATTAATAATAACGAACAGTTTTTAACTCCAACGTCTTTTATTCAATCTACTCATAATACAGTTGGTGGACAAATTGCTTTAGAGCTACAATGTAAAGGCTATAATTTTACTTATGTTCATGGAAGCAATTCCTTTGAATCGGCTTTATTGGATGCTAAACTTCAATTAGAATTGAATGAAGCACAAAACATTTTAATTGGTGGTGTAGATGAATTAGGAGATCATACCACAAAATTACATGAATTAATTCATCATATTAAAAAAGAAGAAATAACATCAAACACGCTTTTAAGTTCAAAAACTAAAGGTTCCATGTTTGGCGAAGGAGCTAACTTTTTTGTGTTATCAAATAAAAAACAAGCATCAACTTATGCAGAAGTTGTTTCTGTAAAGATGTATAATACTTTGTCTCTCAATGAGATTTCTCTACTAGCTACTACCTTTTTAGAAGAGAATAATCTAACTATAGAAGATATTGATGTTGTTGTTTTAGGCAACAATGGCGATGTAGATTTTGATGGGTATTACAACCAATTGACTTCTACTGTTTTTAACAATACCCAACAAGTTTGTTACAAACATCTTTGTGGCGAATTCAATACAGCATCTCCTTTTGGTATTTGGATTGCTTCAAAGATATTGAAAACACAAAGCTTACCTGATATCTTAAAATTGAACGATAAAGAAACAGGTTCCTTTAAAAACATCTTACTTTATAATCAGTATCGTGGAGAAAATCATAGTTTCACCTTGCTTAAAACATGCTAAACTTTAAAACAGTAAACAGCTTAACACTTATTGTTTTAATAAGTTTAATAGTCGCTTACTTTTTAATTGGCATTTCTTTTTGGTGGTTTCTTTTATTAGGTTTTTTTTGGTTCATATTAACTGCTTTAGGCTCTGGTTTAATTGGCTGGAATTATCATTTAGTAGCTCTTAATAGTAATCCTTCAATTGTAAAAAATCAAGTAGCTATCACTTTCGACGATGGCCCAAACCCAGAATTCACGCCTAAAGTTCTAGAGCTTTTAAAAAAACATCAAGCAAAAGCTAGCTTTTTCTGTATTGGGAAACAAATTGAAGCTTATCCAGATGTATTCAAAAACATCATTAACGAAGGGCATACTGTTGGAAATCATACTTATTCTCATGATCATCTTTTCGGGTTTTTTAGCACTGAAAAAATCATTTCAGAATTAAAGCAAACCAATAAAATAGTGTTCGAACAATCAAGTTTAAAATTAAACTTATACAGGCCTGCTTTTGGAGTAACAAACCCTAGAATTAAAAAAGCATTAAAAGCAACGCAACTTCAAGCTATTGGATGGAACAAACGCTCTTTAGACACCACAAATTTAAGTAAAGAAACCATTTTAAATCGTGCGTCTAAAAACCTAAAAAAAGGAGATGTCATTCTACTTCATGATGCAAGTGAAAAAACCTTATGGGTTTTGGAACAGTTATTGTTAATTTTACAAAAGCAAAATTTACAAGCTGTAACTGTTGATAGCTTATTTAATATAGAACCTTATGCGTAGTATTGTTTTTCTTTTATTTTTTATGTGTGTTGCAGTTCAAGCGCAAACAAAAATGTCTATATCTGAAGCAGAAACATTAAAAACCCTAGTAAAAAGTCAGGCTTTAACGACTAAAACTATTTCTAGCAATTTTATACAATACAAACATTTAGATTTTCTATCAAACGATATTATCACTAAAGGTACTTTAGCATTTAAAACACCAGATTTAGTAAAGTGGGAATATACAGACCCATATAAATATACAGTGCTTTTTAAAAATGAAACCCTTTATATTAATGATGAAGGTAAAAAAAACCAGGTAAATATGGGTTCTAATAAATTGTTTAAACAATTAAACAGTTTAATTATTAATAGCATAAAAGGTGATATGTTCGATGATGAAACCTTTAAAATTGAATTCTTCAAAATAGACAATAACAGTCTGGTACATTTTATTCCTAAAGACAAAAAATCCTCAAAATACATTTCTGCATTTCACATAACTTTTAATACAAAAGGCGATGTTATTGAAGTGAAAATGATAGAACCTTCAGGAGATTTTACTAAAATCGTCTTCAATAACAAAGTCTTAAACAAACCACTTGCTGATGCGATTTTTACTCATTAGTATTTGTTTGTTGCTTGTATCTTGTGCCAGTTATCCCAAAAAACAACACTTTCAATTAGATAATTCGGTTTCAAAAAGTATCGAAAACCCCTATTTTTCAGATGAAACAAAAGATTATATTTACAAAGCATCCATTGATGTGTACGACAAGCATTTTGGTGGCCTTTTAATTATCAAAAAAATAAATGAGCAGGAACATCGAGTTGTTTTTACAACCGAAATGGGAAACAAACTTTTCGATTTCTCCTTTTTTGAAGACGACTTTAAAGTCAATTTTATTCTCGATGAGCTTAATAAAAAAATACTTATCAATATTTTAAAGAAAGATTTCAAAGTCTTAATTACAGAAAAAATTAACGTAACGAACAGATTCTCAGAAGCTGATAATCATATTTTTGAAACAATTATTTATAATAAAAAACATTATTATTATTTTAATGAGAATCAACTTTCCCATGTTATTCGAACAAAAAACGGAAAAGAAAATGTTCAGTTTTTATTCACAGAAATAAGCACTAATTTTGCCAATCAAATTTCAATAAAACACAACAATATTAAATTACAAATTACCCTAAAATCTATTACCCAATGAAAAACCTACTTTTAGCTATCGCTATTATTGCCATTAGCATACCAACATTCTCGCAAGTAAAAGTTAGACCAGGATTACGATTGGGGCTTAATGCAGCTACTATTACCAATCATGAAGACTCTGAAAGAAAGATTGGATTTGATGGCGCCATATTTGCGAATATTCATTTTACCAGTTTTTATGAATTACAGCCAGAGTTAACATATTCTAACCAAGGTTTTAAGAGACGAAATATTATATATTATACTGGAAATGGAACAAATGAAATTGGAGGTGGCTTTAACATTAATTATATAGGTCTTTCAGTTGCAAACAAATTTTTTGTTGTTCCAAATACTGGTTTGCATTTTATTGTAGGCCCAAGTATTGAAATGAACGTTTCAGACGATTCTCAATATGATGATATAACCCCAATTGACTTTTCATTATTTGGCGGAGTTGGATACGAATTTCCAATGGGACTTGGTATTGAAGCTAGATTCAAACAAGGACTCATAGATGTTAGAAAAGATTATTATGACGATCCTAACTATCATGATGACAATGAACTCTATAACTACAACAACAAACTAAATTCTGTGTTTCAATTAAATGTATCTTATAAATTCGATTTTTAATAAATACACCCTAAAAAAATGAAAAACCTAATTCTTGCTATCGCATGTGTTGCCATTAGCTTACCTACATTTTCTCAAGTAAAAGTACGTCCAGGATTGCGCTTAGGATTGAACGCTTCTAATATTACAAACCATTATAATTCTGAAAGAGTTTTTGGGTTAAATGGTGCTGTGTTTGTAAACATTCATCTTGCAAATTTTTACGAACTACAACCAGAATTAACTTACTCTAATCAAGGTTTTAATGGAGTACAACATAGATATGTAGGTTCTTTTGACCCTTTAATTACTTCTAGTGATAGCGATGTAAATACCCATTATCTAGGTCTTGGTATTGCAAATAAATTTTATGTAGTCCCTAATTTAGGCTTGCATTTTATTGTTGGTCCAAGTTTGGAGTTTAATATTTCAGATAATTCGTATTATGACATTACACCTGTCGATTTATCTCTGTTTGGTGGTATTGGTTACGAATTTCCAATGGGTCTCGGTATTGAAGCTAGATACAAGCAAGGAATTGTTGATGTTAGAGATGGTTATTATGATATTTATTACGACGATTATAACTACGACGACGAATACTATAACGGAAAAAATAAATTAAACTCTGTATTTCAATTTAATGTGTATTATAAATTCGGAATGTAACTTTTTATCATGAAAAACTTACTACTCTCATTATGTTTTATATCTTTTATAAACATGTCTTTTTCACAAAACGAAAAAGGATTAGGGTTTCGAGGTGGCTTAAATTTCTCTAAACTTACCAATGCAAACTTAGACTATAAAACCAATGGCTATTTTGGTATATTTTATCAGGTAAGATTGTCAGACTTATATGCCTTACAACCTGAAATAGGTTATTCCAATCAAGGAGGCAAAACTACGGATGCTAATATATATGTGGAATATCTTACTTTAGGTATTACCAATAAATTGTTTTTATCTCCAAAAGCAGGCTTATATATGTTAGTCACTCCTGGTTTTGATTTTGATTTAGACGACACACTAATTGGCCTTATTAACAGAGGGGAAGGAAGTGGAAATAATGCTACCTTTATAGATTTTACACTTTCTTTTGGTTTAGGAATCGAATTTAAAAACGGCTTAGCTATAGAAGCACGATATAAACAAGGTTTAATTGATGTTTATTCAGGTTCATTTCATAATTTTGAATCTGAATTATTTGAAAACGAAACCCAATTTAATTCTGTTTTCCAAATTGGTTTAGCTTATACATTCAGCTTAACAAAAAAAGAATAATCATGCTTTTAAAAGGTTTTTACAAATTAAATAGTCTTACTGTAACAGAAAATTTGGCAATAGCTAAAATTACCATCAACAAAGACCATGAGGTTTTTAAAGGGCATTTTCCTGGAAATCCTGTTACTCCTGGTGTTTGTATGATGCAGATAATTAAAGAGCTTACAGAGCAAATTGTCGATAAAAAACTTTTTATGGAATCGGCAAGCAATGTCAAGTTTATGGCAATTATTAATCCAGATAAGACACCAGATTTAACGTTGGAATTAGATATTACTAAAACAGATTCTGGCTACAAAGTAAAAAACAATACCACATTTGGTGACACTGTGGCATTAAAATTGACTACTAATTACATTATAAAATAAATCCAATATTGTGAAATTTTTTATTGCGCTTATATTCTCATGCAGCTTATTAGGTCTAGATCTAGACTTAAGCAAAGTTCGTGTGGCTTATAAGGAAGCTGCTCACGATAAATCTAAAGTAGAAGACTTTAGTCAGATGCTTCAAGAAGTAACAAAAAAAGATAATGTTGCTTTAGTCGCTTATAAAGGCGCTTCCATTGCTTTAAAAGCCAAATATGCCAAAACTATTAAAGCCAAAAAAGAAGGGTTTATTGAAGGCGTGTCCTATATAGAATTTGCAATCGAGAAAGAACCAAATGCAGTGGAACCTCGATTTGTTAGAATTGGCATACAAGAGAATTCGCCAAAAATTTTAAAGTATAAAAGTAATATAGACGAGGACAAATTGTTTTTGCTTAAACAATATCAAAATATTTCTTCAGCAAATTTAAAAATGCATGTAAAAGACTATATTTTACAATCTACTGTCTTTACAGATGAAGAAAAACAAACCATAAATAACCAATAAGCATCATTATTTTTATCCCTAAATATATTATGAAGAAAATTACCCTATTAGTCTTTTTTGTTTTTTCACTTTCTATCTCAGCACAAGATCTTATTATAACATCAACCAATGAAGAAATCTCTGCTAAAGTTGAAGAGATTCATATTGAAACAATTTCTTATAAAAAATTTAATAACTTATCTGGACCTACCTATCATATAGAAAAAACAGATGTAACAAAAATTATTTTTGAAAATGGAGATGTTGATACCTTTGAATCTGATTCAAATAATACAACATCTGAAGAAAAAAGTGCCACATTAGAAGAAACAGAAGCATTTTTAAAAGAATATATTGAAACCTATTGCTATGATGATAATGGCTATTTAATAAATAGATATAAAGCAATCTTTGAAGGTGATTATTTAAGATTAATTGTCATGAATAAAAATCAAACCAAGGAATTAAGCAACTATTTATACAATTTTAAAAACGTGTATTCTTTTAGAAGGCCTGATAGAAGAGCTAACGAGCTAGCTTATATCAATTTTCATGTGCCATTCTTATTTAACGAAAAGAAAGACAAGTGGGATAAACGCAAATTAGTAATGAGTGTTGAAGGTCATGATACTGCCCAATCTATTGTAAACGCTTTGAAACATTACAATTACCTACTTAAAAATAAAAGCAAAAAACCGGATCAGAAATTTTAGTCCTAATTATTTAAACTATCGCTTAAATTAAGAGTAAAAATCAGTAATTTGGGAACAGTAACAAAAAAGCTTCCTTGAAGTGACTAACGAGCTTATTAAACAAAAAATTACCGATTTAAACGTATGTGTTATTATTCCAACATACAACAACCAGCACACCCTAAAACGAGTTGTTGAAGGGGTTCTAGAACTTACCAATAACATCCTTATTGTAAATGATGGTTCTACAGACACAACCTCAACCATTCTTAAAGATTACCAGCAACTAGAACAGATTCATTTTTCTGAAAATAAAGGCAAAGGTGTTGCTTTAAGAGAAGGATTTAAACACGCAATTTCTTTAGGGTATCAATTTGCTATTACTATTGATTCTGATGGGCAACATTTTCCAAATGATATTCCAAATTTCATCAATGAGTTAGAACAAAATGAAGATAAAAACATCTTAATTATAGGTTCTAGAAACATGGAGCAAGAAGGTGTTCCTGGTAAAAGTAGTTTTGGAAATAAATTTTCAAACTTTTGGTTTTGGGCAGAAACTGGTATCAAACTAAAAGACACGCAGTCGGGGTTTAGATTGTATCCTTTAGACGTTATTAAAAACCTAAAATTCTACACCACCAAATTCGAATTTGAAATTGAAGTGATTGTAAAAACGGCATGGAAAGATATTGAAGTTAAAAACATGCCAATTCAAGTTCTTTACGATGAATCTGAACGCGTCTCACATTTTAGACCTTTTAAAGATTTTACCAGAATAAGTATCTTAAATACATGGCTGGTTTTTTTAACCCTCATCTATTATTTACCAAGACGCATTTTTAGAAATATTAAAAAAAAAGGTCTTAAGCGTTTTTTTGTAGAAGACCTTTTAGGCAGTAACGATTCTCCTAAAAAGAAAGCCCTTTCTATTGCTTTAGGTACTTTTATAGGTTTTTCGCCACTTTGGGGATTTCATACCATTTTAGTTTTAACCCTTGCTGTGTTTTTAAAATTAAACAAAACCATAGCTTTTGCTTTCTCAAACGTCAGCTTACCTCCTTTTATTCCCTTTATTATATTTGCTAGTTTAGAATTAGGACAGTGGGTTTTAGGTGAAAAAATCTCTTACTCTATTGAAGAAATGATGGCTAATTTTGAAGCTTTTAAACATCTAAAAACGTATCTTGTTGGAAGTTTTGCCTTAGCAATTATTGGAGCTATTGTTTTTGGATTTATAGGATATATTTTCTTCAGTTTTTTTAATAAGAAGAAAATGGCATTAAAAAATGACTAACTTTTTTTACAACATACATACGTATTTAGCCTCAAGAAAAATTGTAGGCTTTTTTGCTTTAGTCCTACTGGTTTTAAGCTTAGGGTTTCTAGCATCTAAAATTGAATTTGAAGAAGATATTACAAAGCTTATTCCAATAAACGAAGAAAACTCTGATGCTCAAAAAGTTTTAAAATCAGTCAATTTTGCCGATAAGATTATTGTAAATATTAAGAGAGAATCTGCCGGTTCTATCAACGACTTAACACAATACGCTTCGCAGTTTATTGATAGTATTAACAACAGTTCTAGTGAATATTTCACAAAAATTCAAGGAAAAGTTGAAGATGAAGATATTCTCAATACTTTAGATTTTGTTTATAACAACTTACCACATTTTCTTGAAGAATCTGACTATAAAACCATCCAAAATAAACTACAAAAAGATAGTATAGAAGCTATTACCAAAGCCAATTATAAAACTTTGATTTCGCCCTCTGGAATGGTTGCTAAAGAAACCATTTTGAGAGACCCTTTGGGTTTATCTTTTTTAGCTTTAAAAAAATTACAACTCTTAAGTTTTGGTAATGAGTTTACCATGCAAAATGGCTTTTTATTAAGCAAAGACAAAAAACACGTGCTGCTTTTTATTTCTCCAACGCATGCATCTAGTGAAACATCAAAAAACGCCCTTTTTGCTGAGCAACTTTATCAATTAAATACAAATTTAAATCATGTCTTTAAAGGCAAGGTAAGTAGCGAATATTTTGGAGGCGCTTTAGTTGCTGTAGCTAATGCCAAACAAATAAAAAAAGACATTCAATTAACGGTTGGTATTGCTATTTCGGTTTTACTTTTAATCTTAATTCTTTTTTATAGAAAGCTAAGCGTTCCTCTAATTCTATTTACACCAACAGCTTTTGGCGCCTTGCTGGCTGTAGCGTTACTCTTTTTAATACGCACTAAAATTTCTGCAATTTCTTTAGGAATTGGTTCCGTTTTACTAGGGATTACCTTAGATTATGCCTTGCATATATTAACGCATATTCGAAGTAATAACAACGTTAAAGCTTTATATCAAGAAATTACCAAACCTATTTTAATGAGCAGTTTAACAACAGCTTTAGCATTTTTATGTTTGTTGTTTTTAGATTCTCAAGCCCTTCAAGATTTAGGACTTTTCGCTGCTATTAGTGTGCTTGGATCATCATTTTTTGCCTTGATTTTTATTCCTTTAGTTTATAAAAACAAAAGTGAAACAGCCAAAAAAACAACAATTTTAGACAAGATTGCAAGTTATCCATTACATAAAAACAAATGGATTTTAATTGGTTTAGTCATGTTGTTTATCATGAGCTACTTTACCTATAACAAAGTAACTTTCAACAACGATTTAGCCAATTTAAATTTTGAACCAACCGAACTTCGTGAAGCCCAAAACAGATTAGATGCATTAACCAATATCAATTCAAAATCTGTTTATATAGCTGCTTACGGAACAAATGAACAAAGCGTTTTATCTACAAACGACAGCGTTTTTTCAGCCTTAAAAACCCTTAGAAAAAAAGATAGTCTTATTGGTTTTAGTTCCATTAGTGCCTTAATAAAATCAGATAAAATCCAAGAAAAGCAACTTGCATTTTGGAATAATTTCTGGACAGAAGACACTAAACAAAACATCCAAAAAAACCTCATCGAAAGTGGCTCGAAATTAGGGTTTAAGCCAACTAGTTTTCAGGAGTTTTACACACAATTAAATAAGGATTTCAAACCCCTAAACCCTGAAGCTTTTAACGACTTTGAAACCATTTCGGTTGACGATTATATAGCTACCAAAGATGATTTTACAACCATAACGACTTTAGTTAAACTAAAGGATGAGCAAGCCGAAAACTTATTTAATAAATTTGAAAACAGCTCACAAACCATGGTTATTGACAGAAAACAAATGAATGAAACCTTTTTGGGAAGCCTTAAAACCGATTTTAATAGTTTAGTAGGCTATTCATTTGTTGTCGTTTTATTACTATTACTACTCTTTTACAGAAGCTTTTCATTAACACTTGTTACACTTCTTCCAATAGCTTTAACCTGGTTTTTAACCCTTGGAATTATGGGCTTGTTGGATATTCAATTTAATATTTTCAATATTATTATTACGACATTTATTTTTGGTTTAGGCATCGATTATAGCATTTTTATAACAAATGGTTTACTCCATGAATTAAGAACAGGCGAAAGCTCTTTACCTACTCATAAAACCTCTATTTTACTTTCTGTAATTACCACAATTTTAGGAGTAGGAGTTTTAATTTTCGCGAAGCACCCAGCTTTACATAGCATTTCTTTGGTGTCTTTAATTGGTATTCTTTCTGCCATGTTAATTTCGTTTGCTATTCAGCCACTTTTGTTTATGTTTTTTATTGGAAGCAAACATAGTAGACCTTCACCAGTACACATGTTTATTCATTCATCCATATCTTTTACATATTATGGCTTGGGTGGTTTATTATTGTCTTTAATAGGAATTGCCGTTATGAAAGTAGTACCTATAAGCATGAAAATTAAAATGAATTGGTTCCATAGAGTCATGTCTAAGTTTATGAAATCTGTTTTAGATTCATATCCATTCTTTAAAACGAAAGTGATTAATGAATCTAAAGAAACCTTTGAAAAACAAGCCATGGTTATAGCCAATCACACATCTTTTCTAGATATTCTTGCTATTGGCATGCTCCATCCAAAAATTATTTTCTTGGTAAACGACTGGGTTTACAATTCGCCTTTTTTTGGTAAAGCAGTGAAACTTGCCGGTTTTTATCCGGTATCTAGTGGCATTGAAAAAGGCGTAGACCATCTTCAGGAAAAAGTGAAACAAGGTTATAGTTTAATGGCCTTCCCAGAAGGTACGCGTTCTTATACAAACAAAATGAAACGCTTTCATAAAGGGGCTTTCTTTTTAGCTGAAAAGTTTCAATTAGATATTGTGCCTGTATTAATTCATGGAAATTCCGAAGTACTTCCAAAAGGAAATTTCGTTATTAAGAAAGGGATTATTTCAGTAAAAATATTAGATAGAATTCCTTTTAAGGATGGGTCCCTTTCTGAGGGAAATAGAGAACTAACCAAAAAAATAAGTCGCCATTTTAAAAATGAATTTAATGCATTTAGAAAAATAAAAGAAGATGCAACCTATTTTCATAAGGTGGTTTTAGAAGAATTTAGATATAAAGGTGATACCTTATACAAACAAGTGAAATTAGATTTAAAGACCAATGCAATAGTTTACAAAACCATTATAGATTCCATTGGAGAAAAAGACAATATTCTTCACTTTTCAAAAACTTGTGGGCAATTAGATTTCTTATTAGCATTAGATAGACCTGATAGAAAAATAAATACTTATTTTGAAGATCAAACCATCAGAGAGATTATCAGAAACAGTTATTTAAGCAATAATCACTATCGTATTTCGGTTTTAAATACACGTGATGAGGTTTTAAACTATCAAGCGAATGTAATTATTATAGACGATATTCAATTAACCAGTAATCAGTTGGAGACAGCTATTCAAAATGGCGTTTGTAAAATTGTTTTACTGCAATCTAGCATAAATCTATCTCCTAAAATAATTGAATATCAGAGTTTTAAAGTGAACCATCAAGCTGAAAAAATAACCATATTAACAAAAACAGAATTCCTTTGAAACCAAAATCTAAATATGATGTTGTTATAGTTGGTAGTGGTTTAGGAGGCCTTGTTTCAGCAGTTATTCTTGCTAAAGAAGGCTACAGCGTTTGCGTTTTGGAAAAAAATCAGCAATATGGTGGCAATCTTCAAACCTTTGTAAGAGATAAATCTATTTTCGATACAGGTGTTCATTATATAGGTAGTTTAGACAAAGGACAAAACCTGCATCAATACTTTAATTATTTAGGTATTATGGACGAACTTGCTCTTAAAAAAATGGATGAAGATGGTTTTGATGCCATCACCTTCGACGACGATGAAAAAGAATATAAGTATGCACAAGGCTATGAAGAATTCACTAAAAGCTTAATCAAAGATTTCCCAAATGAAGCTGAAGCCATACAAGCATATTGCAACAAAATTAAAGAAACTTGCGATAAGTTTCCTCTGTACCGTTTAAAACTTGGAAGACCTTATGCCGATGGTGTTTTTAAGTTACAAATAAGAAAGTTTTTAGAGTCTATTACCGATAACAAAAGGCTTCAGGCTGTTTTAGCTGGAACCAATTTTCTATATGCAGGCGATGGTTATAAAACCCCTTTTTATGTGCATTCTTTATCTGTAAACTCATACATACAAAGTTCGTATCGTTGTTTAAATGGAGGCAGTCAGATAACCAAATTATTAATTAGAAGACTCTTAGAAGCTGGTGGTGAAGTTTACAAATATCATGAAGCTGTAAAATTTGAGTTTGAAGACAACAAAATAAGTTCTGTAATCTGCGAAAATGGCAATAAGATTCAAGGCGACATGTTCATTTCTAACATAGAACCTAAACAAACACTAAAACTTGTTGGAGATGGGAAACTGCGAAAATCTTACACTAATAGAATTGAAAATATAGAAAGTACTATTGCAGCTTTTAGTTTATATATTGTGTTAAAACCAGGTTGTTTTAAATATTTAAACAAGAATTATTACCATTTTAAATCCCTTGATGCTGTTTGGAATGCACAACATTACACCCAAGAAAGTTGGCCAGAAAACTACATGTTATCCATGGGAATTAAAAAAAATAACGATGCATATGGAGACAACATAACCATAATGACTTACATGCGTTATGAAGAAGTTAAAGCTTGGGAAAACACGTTTAATACCACAGCAAATAAAAATGACAGGGGACAGACTTACGAAGAATTTAAAAGTGAAAAAGCAGAAAAAATCATCGTAGAACTTGAGAAAAAATTTCCAAATATTAGAGACTGTATTCAGGAAACGTACACCTCCTCGCCTTTATCTTACAGAGATTATATTGCTACCAATCGTGGTTCTATGTATGGTTATGCAAAAGATGTCAATAAATCCATGCAGTCTTTTATTTCCCCTAAAACAAAAATAGAAAACTTGTTATTTACAGGACAATGTTTAAACATGCATGGCATCTTAGGTGTTACCATTGGAGGCGTTGTTACCTGCTCTGAAATTTTAGGGCAAGAGTATTTATTAAATAAAATTGTGGAGGCCAATAAGCCTTCAAAACCAGAACAAGCATGACATTAAAAACCTACATATTATCTCTGTATATTCTGTTAAGTTTAGCTTCTTGTGGTGTTTCTAATTCCTTACATGATATTCCAGATGTTAGCAGTTACAATCCAACCATTCCAGAACGTCAAACCATATCAGACACTTCTTTTACAACTAAAAATGGGTATCTCACAAAAAATAAATTTGGCCAATGGGAATTATATGTTACTGGAGACCCTTATCAAATTGGCTTAAATACCGGAAGTTTAACTCAGGAGCTTTTTGAAAAACAAGAACACGCTTTTTTAGGAAAAGTGGACGAATTAGTACCTTCAAAATTCAAACAATATCTGTTAAGAAAAATGTTGGCTTGGTACAATCGTAAAATGTACTTACATATTCCTGAAGAATATAAATCTGAAATTTTGGGTGTTTCGAAATATGCAGGAGACACTTACGATTATGTTGCAGACAATTATTTGCGAATTCTTTATTTCCATAGTGCTCACGATATTGGTCATGCGTTACAAGACCTCATGTTAGTAGGTTGCTCGTCTTTTGCTGCTTGGGGAAATAAAACAGAAGATGGCGACTTAATCGTTGGAAGAAATTTCGATTTTTATGCAGGAGACGATTTTTCAAAAGACAAAATAATTGCTTTTATAAAACCCACAAACGGTTATAGTTTTATGTCCGTTACATGGGCAGGTATGTTGGGAGTGGTTTCTGGTATGAACGATCAAGGGTTAACAGTTACTATAAATGCAGGAAAATCTGATATTCCATGGGTAGCAAAAACACCTATTTCCATTTTAACTAGAGAGATTTTACAATATGCTTCTAATATTGATGAAGCTATTGAAATTGCAAAAAAACGTCAAGTTTTTGTATCCGAATCCATTTTTATTGGAAGTGCTAAAGACAATCGAGCCATTACTATTGAAGTGTCTCCAAAGAATTTTGGTGTGTATGACGTTGAAAATTCCAATCAATTAATTTGCTCCAATCACTTTCAAAGTGAGGCTTATGCTAACGACGAAAAAAACACAAAACACAAACTTGAGAGTCATTCACTATATCGTTACGAACGCATGGAAGAGCTTTTAAATGACACTCCAAAACTAACACCACAAATAGCTGTCGATATTTTAAGAAACAAAGAAGGTTTGCATGATAAAACCATTGGTTATGGAAACGAAAAAGCCTTGAATCAGCTTTTAGCACATCATGGAATTGTTTTTAAACCCGAAGATCGCTTGGTTTGGGTATCGTCAAATCCGTATCAATTAGGAGAATTTGTAGCTTTTAACTTGAACACCGTTTTTAATGAAGCACCAAATAACAATCAAGCAGAACCATTAAATAACAAGTCGCTGACAATTGAGGAAGACCCATTTCAATACACACAAGCCTATTTAGATTATGAAACCTATCGTGTTTTAAGCAGGCAAGTTGAAAAATCTATAAGTCATGATGACCATATTGTTCCAATCATGCTAACAGAATTACAGGATGCAAATCCAGATTATTGGAAAGGGTATTATTTAGTAGGAAAATATCATTATGAAAAAAAGCATTACAGAGCTGCATTAAATGCTTTTGAAGAAGCAAAAACTAAAGAAATTACAACAGTTCCTGACAAAGAACAGATAGATTTGTATATTAAAAAGATTAAAAGGAAATTAAACGAAGAATGATTCCCGAAATAGAAAAAGCATCAACCCAAGACATAAAAACCTTTCAAGAATACAAATTGAAAGAATTATTACAATATTTAAACACTCATTCACCTTATTACAATCGGATGTTTAAAGAGCAAAATATAGATATTCGTTCTATACATGCTTTGGAAGACTTGACCATGATTCCAACCACAACTAAAGATCAATTACAACAATATAATAACGATTTTTTATGTGTGCCTAAAAGCAAAATTATCGATTATGTCACCACTTCAGGTACTATGGGAGATCCGGTAACTTTTGCTTTAACAGACAACGATTTAAACCGTTTAGCCTATAACGAAGCCTTGTCTTTTGCTTGTTCTGGCGTTACAGAAAACGATGTTTTGCAACTCATGACCACCATAGACAGACGTTTTATGGCTGGTTTGGCTTATTTTCTTGGAGCTAGAAAACTTGGTGCTGGCATTATTCGTGTTGGAGCAGGCATTCCAGAATTACAATGGGATTCTATTTTAAAATTTAAACCTACCTACCTTATTGCAGTTCCTTCTTTTTTATTGAAATTAATTGAGTATGCCAAGCAACATGATATCGATTTAAAATCTTCTGGAGTAAAAGGAGCTATTTGTATTGGGGAACCTTTACGAAATCAAGATTTTTCGTTGAATACCTTAGCAGATAAAATTACCTCTCAATGGCAAATTGAATTGTATTCTACCTATGCTTCAACCGAAATGAATACAGCTTTTAATGAATGTGAAAAACAACAAGGTGGACACCATCATCCAGAATTAATTATTGTTGAAATTTTAGATGAAAACGATCAACCGGTTTTAGCAAATGATGTTGGCGAATTGACCATTACCACTTTAGGAATTGAAGGCATGCCTTTGCTTCGCTTTAAAACGGGAGATATGGTTCAAGCACATACTGAAGCTTGTAGTTGTGGTAGAAACACGATGCGTTTAGGGCCTGTTGTAGGCAGAAAAAAGCAGATGATTAAATATAAAGGCACAACCTTATACCCTCCAGCAATGGATAATATTTTAAACGATTTTAACGAGGTTGAAAGCTATATTATAGAAATTTCTAGAAACACTATTGGAACAGACGAAATCTGTATTAAAATAGCAACCAATGCACCAACAGATAATTTATTGTCTAGAATTAAAGATCATTTTAGAGCCAAACTTCGTGTGTCTCCTCGCATTGAAATACACGATAAAAAAGTCATCCAAAAATTACAATTCCCTATTATGAGTAGAAAGCCTGTGATGGTAATTGATAAAAGACAAAATGAGTCTTAACTAGCTTTCAAAATTCAACTTCATATAATAATAAAAGAGCCTGTTATATAACAGGCTCTTTAAATTAAAAAACAATATTAATCAATCTACTAATCATCTTTTAATTATTCGAATATTTTTAGAAACTCCTTCTATGCTAACTTTTACTAAATACATGCCAACATTAAGTTGCGAAAGGTTTAATTCACTACTATACGTTTTAGGAGTAGCTCTCAACATCTCTTGGCCTAATAAATTATATACAGAAATACTATCAATTGGCTTTTGAGCTTTAATAGTAAAAACATTACTAACAGGATTTGGAAAGTAAGTAAGATGGTTTAATTCTTGACTTTCAACATTTTCAACAGATAAGGTTGAATAACTATCTACATTAAAATCATCTACATAAAAGTTGTAATCTTTGGTTCCTGAGCCTCCTTCATTAGCCCAAAAAGCTAATTTTGAAGTAGCTGAACTATATGAAGACAAATCTATAATTACCTGTTCTCCTGTGTTTGAAGGTGAGTTAAGTTCATTCCAAGTATAGATAAGATTCCATGTAGCACCATTATCTTCACTAATTAAAAATTGAACTTCATCATCCACTTCCATGGTTTCTGCAGCAGATCCTGAATAAGCAGTAATTCCAACATTTACAGATACACCATTATCTCCACTAGATAAATCTAAAGTTGGTGAAACTAACCAATCTTGATCGGTTCCTCCAAAGAAATTAAATCTAGCTGCGCCACTAGTACCATTATTTAAAAATCCATCTTGAGACCAGTTTCCATTAACTCCGTCAGGTCCTGTAGCTATATCTGTATTGTTCCCTTCGCTCCAACATGATGGTAAAAAACTAGTAAAATCTTCCAGAAAAGGCATGGTATAAGTTGCACATTCTGTTGTAAATTCAAAAGGTCCAACCCAATCACTTGTATCTCCACCACCACAATCAGAACGCACATAAAATTCGTAAGCAGTTGCAGAATCTAATCCAGATAACGTATAAGGATTATTAATAGTATCTTCAATAGTAGGTGTTCCTGACGGTGTAAACCCTGAAACTCCCCACTCGATATCCCACGTTGTAGCTGTTCCTGATTCATTCCATTCTAAATCAGCAGAATTAGATGTTATATTTGAAACCGATAAGGCACTTGGATAAGGACATGTTGGTGCTAATTCCCAAACAATATCATCTACAAGTAAATTCTTATTTAAATCACCAGTTCTTAATGCAAATGTGACATTTCCTGAAGGCATTCCAGTTGGAATGGTTATAAATTCACTACGAGTTGTAGAAGTTGTAACAACAGATGAAATAGAAACAAATGTATTAGCATCTGTAGGGTTTGCTAAATAACCCAGCTCTAGAGTTTGTCCTATTTGAGACGTTACTGTTGCTTTATAATTCATTTTTAATTGATAGGTTCCAGCATCCGCATTGTTGACAGTTGGCAAAGCAACCATCCCTCTATCTATATCAGACGTACTTTGTATATGTAAAGCACGAGACCCTGTAGATGAAACAGATGCATTATTAACTGTTCTAACAGTCCCTGTTGTTCCTACTTGATTCCAACATACAGGCAAATTAATACCTTCAGTGCTTTCAAAATCTTGAAAAAATTGTGTTACCACATCACATGCTGTGGAAAAATTATAAGGACCAGCCCAAAAACTAAATCCATCAATATTACAATTTCCTCTTACGTACACTTCGTATGGTGTCCCAGAAGTTAGAGAGCTAACATTAACAGAATTTGAAGCAGTTGCTGTTCCAGAATCTGTTGGTTCTCCAGTATCACGAGCTTGCACTACATATTCCCATTGAGTTTCACTATTTCCAGCAGTCCAACCTATAGTTGCTGAAGTTGTAGTAATTGCAGTTGCTACAATATTAATAGGCTCAGGACAAGCCAATTCGGTGTTAAAGTAAGCTGGCCCAGTCCAATAGCTAACTCCATCTACTGAACAATCTGCTCTTACATATACTTCATAATCTGTACCTTGAGTTAGAGTCGTTAAATTTATTGAATTTGAAGCAGATGGAGTTCCAGAACTTGTTGGCTCACCTGTACCTAAAGGTTGTACTACATATTCCCAGTCAGATTCACTATCTCCTGCAGTCCAATCTATAGTTGCTGAGGTTGTAGTAATTGCAGACACTGTAATATTAGAAGGTTGCGGACAAGTTATTGTTGTTACGCTAAAATCTGTAACATCAAAATTTAAACCACCAGCATATATTCCAACAGCAATATATACCGTTTGTCCTGGCAATAATGTGGCTGAAATAGTAGTAGGAGATGTGGAAAGTGTAGAGCCATCTAAACAATCGTTAAAATCTACACCTGAGCAAGTTGAATAAATCCCAGCTGCTGCATTAGCTACATTGCTAATAAGTGTCATTGCTATTTCTTCGTTATTAGTCGAAGTATATGTATACATATATACGTCTGAGTTAAAGTAAATACCATTTAAACAACTATTAGGTGGGTTATTATTCCAGTCTTGAGAGCCGTCTCCTAAGGTGGTTATTCCTGTTGCTGTATAACCATCTGAAATTGCAATAGCTGATCCACATCCAAATTGTGCTTTACTTTGCCATGAAAAGGCTAAAAGACAAATGGCGAAACACCATAAGGTAATTTTTTTCATAATTTTGTTTTGTTTTTGTTAATATTTAAGGTAAAAGTTCAAAAACTAAAACTATGTCAACTGCATGTTGAAGAAAAAAAAAGCCCCCATTATTAATCACTCATTATCATTATTACAACTCTTTTAAAACACTCATAAAAACATATATATCTGAATGCATGCGTTTTAAACAAAATAAAAAATATTATGAATTTGGAAATATGGAGGACGGTAAAAGTAATGTTTGTGCAATTTTTTAAATAAACATCAAAAAATTAAACTCACTATTAAATGTAAATTGGATATTAATCTAACTTTAGATATTGTAATCTAAGATGTTTTTCAACCTTCAAATTTAAAATATTAAGACTTCAATGGTTTTAACTTATATTAAACTGTTACTCATGACATTTCGTATTGTAATAGTCCACAACTTTTTTTATGTCTTTTTTGCTAAAACCTTTTTCACCTTCTTTAATTTTTATTTTTAATTCAGAGCAATCTGAAAAATATTCACTCCCTTGAGTTTTAAAACTATCTGCAATAGTAATAAATGATACCGACGTATCTTTATTTCCTAGTATGGTTACAAAAGCTTCATTGTCTCTTTTAACTCCATAAATGGTAATATTATTTCTTGTGCCAGTAAAAACAGGAGTCGTTCCAATATTATTGCTAGAGGGCAACCAAAGCACAGGATAGTTACCATATTTACTGTATGTATACAAATTAACCTTTCCTTTTTTTACTAAATCGTAAACTTTAAAATCTTTACCATCCTTCCCAGTAGGAAAAATATAAGCCATTCTGGGGTTATTATCCTTTCGTTTGGATCGAGGGTTTATATAACCAGATATAGAATCTAACTGTTCGTATTTAATTTTTTCTTTTTTACTTTTCTTTTGTTCTTGAAATTTAATTTCCTTTTTCTTAAAAGTAACATAACCTGTTTGTGAGGTTCCATCTTTATAAAACAAAACAGATTTTGTTTGAGAAAAACACTTATTAGCTCCAGTAATCAACACTAAAAGCAGAGTTATTTTTATTAAATTAAACATTTATTTTTTAATTTTCTAGATATTCAACAAGAGGAATATCTTTATCAACATTTAGCTTTTTCTTTAATCTATATCTAGATTTCACAACGCTTTCTTTCGATATTCCTAAAATATCTCCAATTTCTTTAGTTTTTAAATTCAGTTTTTCCAAACATATTAAACGTTCTTCGGAATTTGTAATATCCTGATAATTTTTCCTTATTTGAATTAAAAAGGATGGATATACCTTATTAAATCTGTTTTTGAACTCCGTCCATTCATTTTCCGTTAAAATCTTACTCGACATTAATGTTTCAATGTTTTTAGACTCATCAATTTTATTAAAATCTTTTTTATACTTATGTACTTCATCTTTTAAAATTTTAAGTTCTTTAGCATTTGCCAAAAGTCTTTTTGTATAAGATACTAACTCTTCTTTATTTAAAACCAATTGCTTTTTTAAATTCGAGCTGCGTTTTCTTAAGTAATATATAATGGTAAAACCCAAAAACAAAATTAGTATCAACACTAAAAATAAAATTGTTTTTCTGCGTTTTTCAATAGATTTTTGCTGCTCTAAAATTTTTATATCTGCTTTTTGTAAACTTATTTTTTTGTCTTTAGTTTCAGTTTCAAATAACGACTGATAGTAAGACAAGGCGTTAACTTGCTTCACATTTTTTAAAGAATCTTTTAGGTTAGAATATAATTTGAAGTAATTGTATGCAGCTAATTTATCGCCTTTATTTTCATATATTTTATACAAATTCTCATATATAGATAACATTCTGGTTTTAGCTTTATCTACTTTAGCAGACTGAAATTCTTCTAAATTAATTTTTATAGCTAAATCGTGATTATTTTGTTTAGAATATAAATAACTAGTAAGTAACTTTGATTGATTAAGAAACCATGGAGAAATGTTGGTGCTCTTTTTTATTAGATTTGTAGAATCTAAATAGGCATTCGCTTTTAATAAATCATCATCTGCATAAAATTTAGCCAAGACTGCATAGAATATTAATACCGTACCATTTCTTTCTGATTCTATTGATTTTGCATATGCAAGCCCTTCTAGTAAACTATTTTCTTGTCCTCTTAAATCTCCTAATTCTTTTTGGGTTAAGGCTTTATTAAAAAGCAAAGTAGATAGGCTTTCTTTTTTATTATGACCACGAATAATTTCAATTAATTTATTTTGTTCTTTTAAGGCTTTGTCGTGCATGCCCATTTCCCCATATAAAATAAAAATACTGTTTTGAGCATTAATAAAATAATCTATATCGTTAAGGTTTAGGTAGTAATTAGAAGCTTTTTGAGTGTCCTCTAATCCTTCTAAATAATTGCCTAATTCAAAATTGGTAGTGCCTTTTGATAAATAAGAGTCTGCCACATAAATAGAATCTTTTTTTCCAAAGGTCTTAATTGCTAGCTCGTAATTTTTATTAGCATTTACATATTCCTCTCGGTTTAAATAATATTCTCCTTTCTTAAAATAGATGTTTCCTCTGTGTTGCGAATCTTCAATTTTAGAGATAACCAGTTCTACCGTATCCATTAGATGAAGTGCTCTTTCTGTTTGATTTAGCCGAATATTGAACGTATAAAATGATTTGATTGCAAGCTCTGCAGCCTGATCATATTGCTCTAAATCCATCATTAAATAAACAGATTCTTCAACATAATTTGGGTAATCTATAGGGTCTTGATCTAAAAGTGGAATTAATTTACCTATTACTTCAACTCTACTTTCCTTTGACTGGATGGTATCTAACGCTTTTAAGTAATGAGATTTTTGTATGGAATCTGTAATGCTTATCGATTCTTGTGCTTGTAAGTTTGATAAAATAAATATTAAAAAAATGAAGAGAATGGAGTGTTTAATCATGTAAAAAAGTAGTTCTCAAATTTATTATGAGATTATTATTTGAGTAAATATATGTGATAGAATTTAATTTATTCCTTTTTTTAGAAGATTCCTTTTATCAATTAAATGACAGTTTAAGACTCTTATTATTACTTTAAAGGTTGTGCTTTAATACTAACTCCTTTATCTCTTTCTATTAAACACAACTTGCTAAACTGCTTATTATCAGTATTTTATATTGTAGCGTTAGTTTTTGTCCATGTGTTTGTCCATGTTGAATGTTAGATTTTAAAGGTCATGTTAGGTAATATTGATGAAGCAAACTAGCAACCATAAAATCTTTAAAAATGAAACAAAAACAACTTAAGGGTACATCTTCCCTCAAAAACCGTAGAAAAATCATTGATTTTTCAATGTTAAATAATTTAGTATGGAAGCAAAGACATCAGTTCAAACTGATTGCTTTACTAATTACTTTTATTTTAAGTAGCAACTTACACGCACAAACACAGATAGGTTCTGATATTGATGGCGAATCATTTTCCGATCAATTTGGAAGAGCCATAAGTTTAAATGCCGATGGCTCAATAATGGCCGTTGGTGGAGAATATAACGATGGTGGGGCGCCGGATTCAGGTCATGTAAGAATCTTTCAAAATATAAATAATAATTGGCTTCAAATTGGTTCTGATATAAATGGTGTATCTGCAAGTGATTTATTTGGGAGCTCTGTGGCTTTAAGTGCTGATGGTAATCGTGTTGTCATTGGAGCGCTTGGCGTAGATATTGGTACAGAAACTAATTACGGTACAGCTACAGTTTATGATAATATAGGAAATAATTGGGTCCAAGTAGGATCTGTTCTTTTTGGAGAATCACAAAACAATCAATTTGGAAGTTCAGTTAGCATAAGTGATGATGGAAATATTATCGCTATTGGAGCTTCATTTGGTGGCGCATCTAATGGAGGTTATATGCGTGCCTATACGTTTTCTACAGATTGGGTTCAATTGGGACAAGATATAGAGGGTATGGCATTTTCAGACTTTTTTGGTTCAAAGGTTAGTTTAAATGCAGATGGTACTATTGTTGCAGTAAGCGCTTCGGGAACTGATGCTAACACCATTGATAATTCTGGTCAAGTACAAGTATACCAATATAATAATAGCACAAGTTTATGGGAACAATTAGGACAAAACATGGATGGTGATAGTATCGACGATTTTTTTGGTCAATCACTAAGTTTAAATTCAGATGGAACTAGACTTATTGCCGGAGCAAGGTCTGATATTGGTGGTTTAAATACTGGACTTGCAAAAATATATGAATATAATAATGGCACTAATTCTTGGGTGCTCATGCAAACCATAAATGGTGAAGCTGTAGGAGATTGGTTTGGAACATCAGCAAGTATTAGTGCTGATGGCAACAGAACTATTGTAGGGGCGAGATATAATGATGGGGGAAATGGTGTAGATTCTGGCCATGCAAGGGTATTTGAATTTAATAGCGGAACCAATGCTTGGGAACAGTTGGGCTCCGATATAGATGGCGAAGCAACTAATGATGAATCTGGTTATGCTGTTAGTATTAATAGTGATGGAACTCTAGTAGCCATTGGAGCCAGATACAATGATGCAGGTGATGCATCTTCAAGCGCTAATTTTGGCCATGCAAGAGTGTTTAGCTTTGTTAATTTAGCACCAATAGCTGTTTGTCAAGATATTACAGTACAACTAGATGCCACTGGTAACGCAACTATAGTTGCTACTGATGTTGATGGTGGCTCTAGTGATCCCGAAGGTCTAGCATTAACATTTTCTGTGAGCCAAAATACGTTTGATTGCTCCAATTTAGGAGCTAATATAGTTACGCTAACTGTTACAGATGCTGGACTAATTGGTGGTGACGAATTAATGGATACGTGTACAGCTACCGTAACTGTTGTAGAAGAAGCACCTGTAGCAAATTGCACGGATGTTTCTATCTATTTAGATGAAAACGGAATGGCATCTATAACGGCTGAAGACGTTTTGCATGGAAAGGGTAAACTTTATGGATTAGCATTATACAATGAAGGCATTAACGATATTGCACTTTATGATTACGATGCAAATACCCCTACCACAACGGTTGATCCTAGTTTTACAGGAAGTTCTACCTTAGCAGGAGGACCTCATTTGAGTATAGACATTAACCCCGTTGATGAGACTGTTTATTTATTAAGGCAAGACTATACAGGCCCAGAAACTATTAGTAATTTATATACTATCACGCTTCAAAACGGAACTTTAAATCCTGTGCTAATTAGCTCTTTAGAGTCTGTATCTGGAGACCCTTTTGCATTAAGTATGAGTTTTGGTCCCGATGGTACATTATATTTTGCTTTCGAATCTGGAGAAATAAACGCTTATAATATTGCTACAGATACTATGAGTCCATTTTCTTCCTTTTTATATGATGGAACTATAAGCTTAACAACAGATCTAAAAAATAACAGATTGATTTATTTAACAAGTGTGTATGTCTCACCTCGAGGTGGTGGTGGATCATTCGATCTTATTTTTACTGAAATAGATTTAAACACAGGTGTTAAAAACGTATTAACTACAGGAAACATTCTTGATGCATGTTACGTTCAAGCTATAGAGTATTTAGGAAAAGATACCGTTGTAGTAGGATTAAACAATTGCGGAGATGGGAATCTATCTGTAGATTTAATTTCTGGATCTTTAACAGACTTAGGGCCACAGGCAACAACACTTAATAATAGTATTATAGATTATCTGTTTATTGCAACACCAATAACTAATGCAACGTTTTCGGTCTCTAATTTTACATGTGCAGATCTTGGAGCTAATACAGTTACCGTTTCTGTTACAAGCATTTGTGGTACAGTTGTTAGCTGTGATGCAACAGTAACGGTATTAGATACACTTCCTATAATAGAATGCCCTTCAGATATAACAGTAAATGTAGACCCAGGAATGTGTGATACTGTTGTTAATTTTAACACACCTGTTTCTCCAAATAATTGTGCCGGCGCTGTAACAGTTACACAAACAGCAGGCATGCCAAGTGGTTCCGTTTTTTCAGCTGGATCACATACCATAGAGTTTACTGCAACTGATTTAAACGGCATTATGACGGTGTGTAGCTTTACCATTTTTGTGCAGGATAATATTCCACCAACAATAACTTGTTCAGGAGATGTAGCAGTCAATAACGATTTAGGTTTATGTGGTGCAGCTGTCACTCTTACTCCACCCACTCTAATTGATAATTGTGGTACTGCTATTGCGCCTTCCACAGGACTTGTAAACTTTAATTTTAATATTGATGGCGAATTAATAGATACTCCAGGAACCTTGCTAAATGCAATTACAGCTTCATCGGATGTTGTGTTAGACCTGACCTTTAGAGGTGATCTTAATGGGACAACAGAATGTTTTGAGCTAAACGATCCTGATGGCAATATCTTATTTTCTGAATGTGATATGGAAGGTACTTGCGATCTAATTAACAGGCAAGTAACTGTGCCTTTAGCCACATGGAATACTTGGGTAACTAATTTTGGGTCTAGTTTAATATTTACTTTAATAGCAAATGATTATGTCGATTCAGGTCAATGTGATGAAGGTGAAGAAAACCCAGATACGTTTATTATAAATGCTTTAATAACTGGCACCATTCAATTAACAAATGATTATAATCAAACAGCTGACGCTTCAGGGTTTTATCCTGTTGGAGATACGGTTGTAACTTGGACTGCTACAGATATTGGAGGTAATAGTGTGAATTGTACACAAACTATTACAGTTAATGATGCTGAAAATCCAGTAATAACATGTCCTACAAATATAACCGTGGTAAACGCTGCGAATGAATGTGATGCTGTTGTTACTTATAACATGCCAACGGCAACAGATAATTGTACCACTTTTAATACATCTTTAGAGTCTATTTTATCAAATTTTAACGGCAACAATTCAAGTGTCACGGCTTTAATTCCAAATGCCTTCGATTTTATTCTGGATGATGGGCTAAACAGTGATAATATTGACGATGGCGGAAATGACATGTATGATGGTGGTAACTACATTTCTACAGAGACTGGAAATGATATTAGCTATTCAGATAATTTAGTGGTTTCAGATATCAATTTTGGAACGACTGGCCAATATTTCACTAGAAAGGTAGAGGATATGTGGTTGTTAGTGGCAGATTTAGATGCTATTGATAGTTTTAATATCGAGGGAAATTTAGGTGCAGATGGTGATGGTACAGCAACAGGATACACCACAACTATTAACGTTGCAGGACTTAATTATAACATTTTTGCCAAACGTGTAAATGAGGAAGTAGGAGTTGTAGATAGCGATCCTTCTGTAAACCATTTGATAATTATCCCAGAGAACGTAAATGCGACTCATAACTTTACCACAGATACAGGTGACGATCAACATCAAGTAACTGCTTTAACAGGCACAACAAGGTTGTACTATTTATTATTTGCGAGTATTGATAGTGGTGTTGTAGACGATGCAACTATGGAAGCCATTGCAACATCATTTGTATCAGAAATTGTAGAACCAAAAGGACAGATGACACAAATTGCTGGTTTACCAAGTGGAAGCACCTTTCCGTTAGGAACGACTACAAATACCTTTGAAGCAACGGATGAAGCTGGAAATACAACAACTTGTAGTTTTGATGTCATTGTTTCTGGTACAGAAAGTCCAGTAATTAATTGTCCAGTAGATTTTGAAGTGAATACAGATTCAGATTATACGGTTTTAGATTATGGGTATACCGTTACCGATGATTGTTCATCAGGATCAGATTTAACAATAGTGCAAGATCCAATAGCAGGTACCATGGTACCTACTAATAATGTAATAACTGTATCCATTACAGCTACAGATGCTGCCGGAAACGAAACCGTTTGTAGTTTTACAATTACTGTTTCGCCTACATTAGGAGTTAGTGAATTTAATCAAAATCTATTGCAGTTATTCCCCAACCCTGCATCCACAACCTTTACTGTTAAAAACCTTCAGCTTGCAGGCATCAATACCATTACCATTTATGATATAACTGGAAGAGTCGTTATCAAATCGGAGGTATTAACAGGTAGTAATAACATGATTGTAGATGTTACGAGTTTAAGTAATGCTACATATTTTGTAGAATTAAAAGGCGAAGAAATACGTGTGATAAAAAAATTGATAGTGAATTAAATAGGGATTTAGTTAATTCTATTTTAAACGGGACTTTAATAGATAGTCCATTATAAACAATCTATATTTTATGTTAGCTAGGGCCTATTTCTTAAAATAAATAGGCCTTTTGCTATTATAATTTAAATGACTTGAACTATCACTAAGAATAAACCAACATTGTAACCATCTTAAAATATAGCTTTTCGTTAGTTTGGTTTTTGGGAATTTTAAAAAAGTAAAATCAAAAACAATCAAATAAAGTCCCTAAAAGAATTCATGGAATTGTATTTACTTTAAAAGTAATTTCTTTCCTTCTTCACAATATCCAACAACAAGACCTTATAAGCAAAATTATTTTATAACTAATTATCAGTCTAATTTTCCAAGCATTTGTTCGACCTATGTTCGACCCATACAAAAAACAAAAGCCTTTACATTTCTGTAAAGGCTTTGTCTAACTTGCTCCTCCTCTTAGGCTCGAACTAAGGACCCTCTGATTAACAGTCAGATGCTCTAACCAACTGAGCTAAGGAGGAGTATGTTGTCTTTTTGAGTCTTTTTTCTGACTTCCACTCTTTTTAAAAAGAGTGTTCTTTTCGCTTTTGCGAGCGCAAATATAAATTATTTATTAATTACAACAAATTATATTTTAAAAAATT
The DNA here is from genome assembly GCF_045363175.1 of Xanthomarina sp. GH4-25. Classification (NCBI taxonomy): domain Bacteria; kingdom Pseudomonadati; phylum Bacteroidota; class Flavobacteriia; order Flavobacteriales; family Flavobacteriaceae; genus Xanthomarina; species Xanthomarina sp. GH4-25. Next base: position 187,385 of record NZ_JBJFLO010000003.1, on the reverse strand, counting down.
TTAATTAAAAATAGCTTTAAAGATATCATTCCCATTTGCAAATAATACCAAAGCAATTAAAAGAATAAATCCAACCATTTGTGCATATTCTAAAAATTTATCGCTAGGCTTTCTACCAGAGATCATTTCGTATAGTAAAAACATAACATGTCCTCCATCTAAAGCAGGTATTGGCAGTAAATTTAAGAATCCTAACATGATGGATAAAAAGGCTGTAATATTCCAAAATACTTGCCAGCTCCAGTAGTCTGGAAAAATATCGTAAATGGCTTTAAAACCACCTACTCCTTTATAAGCTCCTGTGCTTGGAGTAAAAATAGCCTTCACTTGGGTTATATATGAAGTTAATTTATCTTTAGATTTTACAAGACCAACTGGAATAGCTTCAAAAAAACTATAATTTTGAGTTTCAAAAGTATAATACCCTAATGCCTCTAAAGTTTCAGGGGTTGCTCCTGTTGCATATACCAACCCTAATTTCCCTTTTTCGTTAATAGTTAAAGGAATTTGGATGCTTTGATTATCTCTTAAAATAGTTGCTTCTACTTGTTGTCCTTTCAACGTTTCAAGTGCAGGAATCACTTCATCAATATATTTTGTTTCCTGATTATTAAACCCAGTAATTATATCGCCTTTTAAAATACCACTTCCTCTATTAAAAGAGGTGTCTGGCACTTCAGCAATTACAAAAGGCATGCGTAAATCAATAAATTTCTTTTCTTTAGAATCTATTAATTGAGCTAAAAAATCTTCTGGTAAAACAACGGTTGATTGTTTTCCATTTCTTTCTATGGTGATTTCTTTTCCAAAAAGAACCTTTTCTGAAATTTGCGAAAAGTGATCTATCTTATCACCATCAACTGAAATAATTTTATCACCTGTAATTAAACCAGCATTATTTACAACCGAACTTTCAATTAAAAGACCATCTTTAATGTTCTCATTTGGTAAAATTCTATCTCCATAATAATAACTCATACCAATATAGATTAGAATAGCTAATAGGAAATTAACGGTAACACCACCAAGCATAATAATTAATCGTTGCCAAGCTGGTTTAGAACGAAATTCCCATGGTTGTGGAGGAAGTGCCATTTGCTCTTTATCCATGCTTTCGTCTATCATTCCAGATATTTTAACATAACCACCAAGAGGCAACCAACCAATACCATAAACAGTGTCTCCTATCTTTTTTTTGAATAAAGAAAACTTGATGTCAAAAAACAGGTAAAATTTTTCAACTCTGGTTTTAAATAGTTTTGCAGGAACAAAATGACCTAGTTCGTGTAAAACAATTAATAAGGAAAGGCTCAATAAAAATTGAGATATTTTTATAACAAACTCCATGTAATTTCTTGTCTAATGTAAATTAATTTGCAAAAGTAGTGTTTTAGCATCATTTAGAAAACTATTAACTACCCAAACCCTAGTTTTTTAACACCGATTTATTAATTATACCTTGATTTGTTTGTAGCTGAATGAAAAACAATCCAGTAGATAATGCTGAAAGATCAATACTCTCTTGCCAATTGGTTTTAATAAGTAACTGACCCAAAGAATTATAAATTTCTATACTTTCTACCTCCATAGCCTTAGGTTTTTGAATAGAAATAGAATGGCTTGCAGGATTTGGATAAATAATTAATTGATTTTCTAATACAACGTCATTGATGCCTAGAGTAACCGAATTATTTTTAGATATTAAATCCACTTCTGGGTCGAACAAAACAGTGCTTACTGGAAATGTAACATTTCTAATAAAAGTTTCGTTATTTGAAGTATTATCTAAAACAATATCTAAAATTTCTCCAGAAGTTCCAACAAGTCTTATAGGTATTGGAGCTTCAAAATAAGAAACAGAGGAATGACTTTGAGTTTGAGTAATTGTAATTCTTACTTGGCTTGCATTGGGTTGATGCCATTCTATTGCGTAACTTGGATATCCTTGATTATAAATCCAATCGCTAAAAAATTCGGATAAATCTTGACCACTAGTTGCTTCCATAACTTGTTTATAATCTTCTGTTTTAGCATAGGCGTAAGACAAGTTGGGAGCATCTAAATAGTTTTGCATGCCCTGAAAAAACATGGCGTCTCCAAGCTTTTTTCTAAGCATATGTGTAACCATAGCTCCTTTATTATAGCTCAATCTGCCACTAAAAATCCTATTAACACTTAAAGTATCTGTATCTGATAAATAAACAGCGCCTCCATTTTGAGAAGTTATAGAGTTGTTTAAGTTTTGTTTCCAATTGATAAAAGAACTATTACCATCTAAATTTTCAACCACAAGGCCAGACAAATAGGTTGCAAAACCTTCATTCAACCAAATGTCTTTCCAGCTACCACAAGTCACCTTATCTCCAAACCATTGATGCGCTAATTCGTGTGCAATTAAACCTCTACCAAAACTTCCCATAAAAGAAACTGTGGTATGTTCCATGCCTCCTCCCCAACCAAATTGGGCATGACCATATTTCTCGCTAGCATAAGGATACTCTTCAAATAAGTCTGTAAAAAGATTCATTATGTCTACAGTAACTGGCGTGTTAGATTGAGCATATGCTAAATCTTCTGGATAGACATAATTAATAATTTCAAACGGATTGCCATTGTTTGCAACAGTATGAGAATAGACTTCATAATTGGTAACAGCTATAGCAACTAAATAAGCAGGAATAGGATATTGATGCTTAAAATGCGTGGTCTTATTACTGCCATTTATAGTTTGACTTTGCTCCAAACCATTAGCAACAGCAACATATTCTTCGTTGGAAGGATTGTTTATTGGTGTGGTAATAAACACATCAATATTATCAATTTTATCGATTAAATCTTGTTTACAAGGCCACCAACCTTTTGCTCCATAAGGTTCGGAAAGTGTCCAGATTATGGGATCTCCATTGTGGGTTGTTTGCTCAAACGAACCAAAACCAGAACTAATTGGATTTCCAGAATAACTTATGGTTAAAGAGTCTAAAACACCCATATTTTGAACTTGATCTAAAGTAATAACCAATTCATCATCTGTGTTTTGTGTATACGAAAGTGGGTTCCCACGTTGCATTACTTGAGAAACAACCATGTTTTGAGTTAACTCGAAGGTCACCTCTGAAAGATTTTCTTTGGCTTCAAAATAAGTTGTTACATCTCCTGAAATGAAAGCTTGAGATGGATCTATATTAAATTCTAAACGATGATAGGTAACATCGTAATTTCCAGTATTCATATTCACCCGATGAAGCATTTTATTTAAAGCTGCTTTGGTTTCAGCTTCTCTAATCTGTTCCATTGATTCTGTAAAATCTTGTCCAAAAGAAATTACTGGAAGTAGTAACAAAAGGTAATTCATTAGTTTTTTCACAACGTTGTATTTAAGATGTTAAAAATACCTAATTAAACACGTATCTGTCGTATTTTTGCTATCAAATCTTATAAGAAATTTTAAATTAATAGAAAATGCTTTCATTTTTTAAAGACTATAAATACTTTGCCATAGTATTTGCAACCCTTTCACTTATCATTATTACTATTATCTACAATATTTTCGATGTTTATAAGCCACTTCCTATTTATCAACCAGCCATGGTAAATATCGAAATGGTAGATAGTACCATTCAATACAAAAAAAAGTATCATAAAATTGCCGATTTTAGTCTCATTAACCAAAATGGAGAAACCATCACACAGGATACTTATAAAGATAAAATCTATGTGGCCGATTTCTTTTTTACAACCTGCCAAACCATTTGTCCAATTATGACAGATCATATGGTGTTAATTCAAAAAGAAACAATGAATGATCCAGACATTATGTTACTTTCTCATACTGTAACTCCAAAAATTGATAGTGTTCCTCAACTTAAAAAATATGCTATTAAAAAAGGTGTGAACGATAACAAATGGAATTTAGTAACTGGAGACAAGAAGGAAATTTATGAATTAGCAAGAAAAAGTTATTTGGCAGTTAAAACAGTTGGAGCTGGCGACGAGTATGATATGATTCATACCGAAAACTTTATGCTAATAGATAAAAAACATCAAATTAGAGGTTATTATGATGGTACAAACCCCGAAGACATTTCACGCTTACTTGAAGATATTAAAATCTTAAAAGAAGAATATAAATAGTTTTTTGTTTACAATTTTTTTAGACTGATTTTTTAACTTATTTTTGCTTCTTTAAAATCAATCTAAATAAGCTTGGAAGTAACATTAGCACATCTTAAAAGAGGGGAAAAGGCCATTATTGTTGATGTCTCTTCCATGAACATCCCATTAAAACTTTTGGAAATGGGTTGTTTACCAGGCAATAGTGTCGAGCTTTTACAAGTAGCTCCTTTTTCAGATCCATTATACCTCAACATTAATGGGACGCATTTAGCTATAAGAAAAGAAACTGCTATTCATATTTTAATTGAAATAACCCATGAGTAAGCAGATAAACGTTGCCTTAATTGGAAATCCAAATACTGGAAAAACATCGGTTTTTAATGCCTTAACAGGATTAAACCAAAAAGTTGGAAATTATCCAGGCATAACCGTCGAAAAAAAAGAAGGTATTTGCAAACTCCCTCGTGGCGTTAAAGCACATATTATAGATTTACCAGGAACTTACAGTTTAAACGCTTCTTCTCTGGATGAAAATGTAGTTATTGAATTACTTTTAAACAAAAACGATAAAGATTTTCCAGATGTTGCTGTGGTAATAAGTGATGTAGAAAACTTAAAACGAAACTTACTTTTATTCACACAAATTAAAGACTTAGAAATACCAACTATTCTTGTTATTAATATGTCAGACAGGATGAAATATAAAGGTATTTCGTTAGATATTCCATTTCTAGAAACTGAACTTAAAACAAAAATAGCAGTTATAAGTACTAGAAAAAAAGAAGGTATAGACAACCTAAAGGAACTTATTTTTAATTATAAAGACCTGTCTGTTGAACCTTGCATGAACGCATCCGAAATTGACAAAATCTATTTCGATAACCTTCAAAAAGCCTTTCCTAATCAGTTACTATATAAGCTATGGCTTGTTATTACCCAGGATGTGAATTTTGGAAAAACGGATAGAAACGAAATTGATGCTGTTGCAGATTTTAAAACTAAAACCAAAGCCGATTTAAAAAAACTACAGCAAAAAGAAACTATAAAACGCTATCAGTTTATAAACAACACCCTTAAAATTGGGCAAACTATAGACCTAAGTACTGCTAAAGATTTACGAATTAAATTAGATAGAATCTTAACTCATAAAATTTGGGGTTATGTTATTTTTGGAATTATTTTATTAACCATTTTTCAAGCTATTTACGATTGGTCGGCAATTCCAATGGATTTTATCGATGCCACTTTTGCGTCTTTTAGTGAATGGACAAAAAACACTTTACCTCCTGGTACCTTTACAGATTTACTCTCCGAAGGAATTATTCCAGGCCTTGGAGGTATTGTTATCTTTATTCCACAAATTGCTTTCTTATTCTTGTTTATCTCTGTTCTTGAAGAAAGTGGTTATATGAGTCGTGTTGTATTTCTAATGGATCGAGGTATGCGCCGATTTGGTTTAAGTGGAAAAAGTGTTGTCCCTTTAATCTCCGGAACTGCTTGTGCCATTCCAGCCATTATGGCTACCAGAAATATTGAAAGCTGGAAAGAACGTTTAATTACCATATTGGTTACTCCTTTTACAACCTGTTCAGCTAGGCTTCCAGTTTATCTTATTATCATTTCATTGGTCATTCCTGAAGGTCGTTTTCTAGGATTAAGCTACCAAGCTCTTACATTAATGCTTCTGTATTTAATAGGATTTGGAGCTGCTTTAATTTCTGCCATGATATTAAATAAAATTTTAAAAATTAAAAGCAAATCGTTTTTTGTGGTTGAAATGCCAAATTACAAATTGCCTTTAATAAAGAATGTGGTCTTAACGGTTATAGAAAAAACTAAATCGTTTGTCTTTGGAGCTGGAAAAATAATACTTGCTATCTCCATTGTTTTATGGTTTTTAGCATCTTATGGTCCAGGCGAACAATTTAATAATGCCGAACAAATAGTCACCGAAAAATTCGCATCTCAAAATTTATCTGAAGATGAATTAGACAAAGAAATTGCATCACAAAAATTAGAATATTCATTTATTGGTTTAACAGGAAGAGCTATTGAACCTGCTATAAGACCTTTAGGTTACGATTGGAAAATTGGTATTGCCATTGTAAGTTCTTTTGCAGCCAGAGAAGTATTTGTTGGTACTTTAGCGACTATTTATAGTGTTGGTAACGACGAAGAAGAAACTATTAAAAACCGTATGGCTGGTGAAGTAAACCCAATACTGGGTGGACCACTATTTAATTTTGCATCCGGAATTTCCTTATTACTTTTTTATGCTTTTGCCATGCAATGTATGAGTACACTTGCCATTGTAAAACGGGAAACCAATAGTTGGAAATGGCCTACGTTACAATTAGTCCTTATGAGTGCTTTTGCATATGTAGTTGCACTAATAGCTTATCAAATTTTGATATAAGGTTTAAGAAAAAAATACGACAAAGAAATTATGAACGAACTACTTCAAAATATTCTAGCTTTTACTGCCCTATTTATGGCATTAAGCTTTTTGGTGAAGAAATTCTTTTGGAAAAAATCGAAACCTAAAAAAGGAATTAAAATCCATGATTGCGATAATTGTCATTAAAAAGACATCTATTCCTTTAAATGTACTCCTAACTGTAAATAATAATCTTCCTTTTTAATCTGTTTTTTGTCTCTTGGATAAGGAAACACATTTTGCGCTAATATCACTGTTTCTTCAGAAGCATATAAAGTCATTAAATCTTTACTCATGGTTTTTCCAGGCTCAAAAACCAATTCTTTTTGAGTTAATAAGGTATTGTTTTTATACACTTCAACTAAAGCAACAACTTGTCCTGCCCAAAAACAGGTGGCATCTTCTGGACAACGAGAATCAGTTAAAACATCGACAAATTTAATTTGAATGTCTTCAGAATTATAGGTTTTTCCCAAAGGTAGTTTTGCAACAATTTTTGGAGCTTCAATCTTGATGTTAGTAGAATCTTGGGCCATAGTGTGTTTTGAAATCAAAACCAACACAATTAATAAATAGAACTTCATAAGTGACATTTTACATTTATTATGGACAATTTACAAATTATTTTGCTTAAAAATATATTTTAGTTACATTTGAATAATATTTAAGCATACTTAAATTAAATTTAAAGCACTTGAAATGTCTGTAGCTATAGAAAATTTTGTAAAAGCTATTTACAAAAACGATAAAAACAATACCAACGATACTAAGCCTGGTAATATTGCAAAAAAACTTGGAATATCGAATGCTGCTGCTACTGACATGGCTAAAAAATTAGCTTCAAAAAATTTATTGAAGTACGAAAAATACCAAGCCCTTCAATTGACTGATGAAGGTACAAAAATGGCTTTAAATGTTATTAGGAAGCATCGTCTTTGGGAAGCCTTATTGTTTAAATTGTTCGACATGTCTCTTCATGAAATACATCGCGAAGCCGAGCTTTTAGAACATGAAACCTCCAATTTTTTAGCAGATAGAATTAGTGAATATCTTGGCAATCCAAAATTCGATCCACATGGAGACCCTATTCCTAACGCCCATGGGGAAATAACAACTATTGATAACTCCATCGCTCTTTCTAACACACAAGAAGGTAAAACATATATCATTTCCAGACTCATGAGCGATGATAAAGAGTTTTTTGATTTTTGCGCATTAAATGGATTAAAATATGGGAACTCTCTTCTTGTTACTAAGCAATTCAATAAAAATAAAATGACTCAAATCACTATTAATAATAACAACATTGTTCTTAATGAAGATTTTACAAATATTATATATGTCAATGAATCGAGCTATTAAGAATACGGTTCTAGGCTTAATTTTATTTACTGCAAAAACAATGAGTTTTGCACAAGAAAAAAGCACTCTAGAACCTCTTATAACAGACAGACCAGATCAAACAGAATCTCCAAACCTTGTTTCAAAAAGATCCATTCAAATTGAGACTGGCGCAGCTTATGAGGTTTTTAAAAACCAAAATATTAAAACTGAAAACACCACTTACAACACCACTTTAGTTCGATATGGGTTACTTAGTAATTTAGAATTACGCTTAGGGTGGAATTTTGATGAAAATAAAACCAAAATCAACAACAATAGAATAGATGATATAAGTAGTGGCTTTAGTCCTTTATTATTAGGAATTAAAACGAGTATAGCAAAAGAAAATAATTGGTTGCCAGAAATAGGCCTTTTAGGACACTTGTACTTACCATTTACAGCTGGTTCAGATTATAAACCGGACACTACAGGAATAGATTTTAGGTTTGCTTTTTCACATACCCTAAACGAAAAATCAAATTTATCTTACAACTTTGGAGTTGCTTGGGGAAATGACTCTCCAGAAGCAACTTATATTTATACCATAGCTTATGGTTATAGTTTAACAGAAAAAATGGGTGCCTATGCAGAATTATATGGAGATTTTCCTGAAAACAGTAAAGCCAATCATCTTTGGGATGCAGGTGCCACCTACTTAATAACAAACAACTTACAATTAGATGCAAGTTTTGGAACTAGCATCACAAAAGGTCAAGATTTAATGATAAGTGCTGGCCTTAGCTATAGAATTCCTTCAAAAAACAATTAGAAATGAAAAATATTATTCTTTTATCCTTAGTGTTTCTAGCAATTAGTAGCTGTAAAAACGAAAAAGAAAACAATGGTAAATTAAATATTGTAACAACCACAACCATGATTACCGATTTGGTAAAAAACATTGGCGGAGACCGTATAAATGTGCAGGGACTCATGGGTTCTGGTGTCGATCCACATTTATATAAAGCAAGTGAAGGAGATGTTACTAAATTGGCAAATGCAAATGTTGTTTTCTATGGTGGATTACACCTGGAAGGTAAATTGGTAGAAGTTTTCGAGAAAATGAGTCATCAAAACATTAAAACCATTGCTGTTTCAGATGCATTAGATCAAAACACACTTATTTCTTCAGAATATTTTGCAAGTAATTACGATCCTCATATATGGTTTAATGTTGATTATTGGATTCAAATCACACAATATGTGGCAGATCAATTATCTGAAATCAATCCTGAAAACCAGCTTTTTTATGAGGCAAATGCAAAAACGTATATCGAAAAATTAAACGTTTTAAACGAAAAATTAAAAACAACTATAAGTATCCTTCCAAAGGACAAACGCATTTTAGTTACAGCTCATGACGCCTTTAATTACTTCGGAAGAGCTTTCGGATTTGAAGTAGTAGGCTTACAAGGCCTTTCAACTGCAACCGAAGCTGGTGTGCAAGATGTTCAAAAATTAACAACCTTTATTATTGATAAGAAAGTGAAAGCTATATTTGTTGAAAGTTCCGTTCCAAAGAGAACTATTGAGGCTCTACAAGCAGCAGTTAAGTCTAAAGGTCATGACGTAATTATTGGAGGCACTTTGTTTTCAGATGCTTTAGGAAATGCTGGAACAACTGAAGGCACTTATATTGGTATGTTTGAATACAACGTCAATACAATTGTAAATGCATTAAAATAATGGACAAAAAAATAGCAGTACAAGTAGACGATTTAACGGTTGCATACAATTACAAGCCTGTACTTTGGGATATTGATTTAGAAATTCCCGAAGGGGTTCTTATGGCTATCGTTGGTCCAAATGGCGCAGGAAAATCCACCTTAATTAAAGCCATATTAGGCATTCTAAAACCTATTGCCGGAAGTGTAAGCATCTATGGAAAACCATACGACCAGCAACGCAAACTAGTTGCTTATGTGCCTCAAAAAGGAAGTGTCGATTGGGATTTTCCTACAACAGCCTTAGATGTTGTTATGATGGGAACTTATGGAAGCTTAGGTTGGATAAAACGTCCAGGGCAAAAAGAAAAAAAAGCAGCTCTTGAAGCTCTAGAAAAAGTAGGCATGCTACCTTTTAAAGGCAGACAGATCAGCCAGCTTTCTGGAGGCCAACAACAGCGTATTTTTCTAGCTCGTGCTTTAGTGCAAGATGCCTCAATATATTTTATGGACGAACCGTTTCAAGGTGTCGATGCTACTACAGAAATTGCTATTATTAATATTTTAAAGGAATTACGTAAAGCAGGAAAAACGGTTATTGTGGTTCATCACGATTTACAAACCGTTCCAGAATATTTCGACTGGGTTACTTTTTTAAATGTGAAGAAAATAGCAACTGGACCTGTTAAAGACATCTTTAATGATGATAATCTAACCAAAACATACGGCATAAATTATAAAGTAAGCATTCAAGAATAATGGACATTCAAGAGTATTTTTCTTTAGTTTTTAGTGACTACACGTTACGAACTATTACATTAGGAACAGCTGTTTTAGGTGCTGTTACTGGTATGCTTGGTAGTTTTGCTGTATTAAGAAAACAAAGTTTACTTGGAGATGCTATTTCTCATGCTGCACTTCCCGGAATTGCCATTGCCTTTTTAATTACCGGAGCTAAAGACAGCAACACCTTACTTATTGGAGCCTTAGTAAGTGGTTTAATTGGGACCTTTTGGATTCGAGGGATTGTTACTAAAACACATTTAAAATCAGATACAGCCTTAGGTTTAATCCTTTCCTTGTTTTTCGGATTTGGAATGTTGCTATTAACATTTATACAAAAGCAACCGAATGCCAATCAAGCTGGATTGGATAAATATTTATTTGGTCAAGCTGCAACCTTAGTAGAAAGCGATGTGTGGCTAATGGCAATTATTACAGGTCTATGCCTCATTGTGTTGTTGTTCTTTTGGAAAGAATTCAAACTCTTTCTCTTTGATGCAGACTATGCTAAAACCCTTGGTTTTAATACCAAATTCATTGACATCCTTATTACGTCTTTCATTGTTTTAGCCATCGTTTTAGGATTACAAACTGTTGGTGTTGTACTAATGAGTGCCATGTTATTAGCGCCTGCAGCTGCTGCAAGACAGTGGACAAATAGTTTATCAAAAATGGTGCTTTTAGCTGCAATTTTTGGCGCATTTTCGGGTGTATTTGGAACTGCAATTAGTGCTAGTCAAAACAATTTATCTACAGGACCAGTTATTGTTATTGTTGCTTCTGTTTTTGTCATATTCTCTTTCATTTTTTCACCTAGTCGAGGATTGCTTTTCCGTCAAATTAGATTTATTTCTAACAGACGTGATTTAGAACAACAAAAAACCTTAGCATTTATGTATCATATTGCTGAAACTCACGAGAATATTTCGCATCCACATACCATAAAAATCTTAAATAATTTTCAAGGTTACACACGTAAAACCCTTCAAAAATTAGTAGATAAAGATTATGTAACCTTAGATGGAACCATGTGGAGTTTAACAGAAAAAGGGTTTGAAACTGCTGCCAATTTATATAATCAACAAGCCATAAAAGATGAATAATGCACAAATAGAAATACAATTAATTGCAAGCTTGGTGGCTGTTGCTTGTGCTATTCCAGGTACTTTTTTAGTGCTTAGAAAAATGGCTATGATTAGCGATGCTATTAGTCATTCTATTTTACCTGGACTTGTCATTGGCTTTTTCATTACACAAGACCTCAACTCTCCTTTGCTTATTTTATTAGCTGCTTTAACGGGAGTTATTACAGTTGTTTTAGTTGAACGGATTCAAAAAACGGGCTTGGTAAAAGAAGATACAGCCATTGGCCTAGTCTTTCCTGCCTTGTTTAGTATTGGCGTTATTTTAATTGCTAAAAATGCCAACGATGTGCATTTAGATGTGGATGCTGTGTTATTAGGTGAATTAGCTTTTGCTCCATTCGATAGGCTTATGATTGCTGGAGCAGATGTTGGTCCAAAATCCTTATGGATTATTGGAACAATCTTATCCATGACCATTGGCTTATTAATTGCCTTTTTTAAAGAATTAAAAATAAGCACTTTTGATGCAGGTTTAGCAGCTTCTTTAGGGTTCTCTCCAGCCTTAATTCATTACGGATTAATGACAGTTGCTTCTGTTACAACTGTTGGTGCTTTCGATGCTGTTGGTGCCATTCTTGTAGTGGCATTAATGATTGCTCCTGCTGCAAGCGCCTATTTACTGACCACAAATTTAAAGAAGATGTTGGGTATTGCTATCTCCTTTGGTGTGTTTAGTGCAATTTCTGGCTATTGGCTAGCTCATTGGTTGGATGCTTCTATTGCAGGTTCTATTACAACCATGTTGGGTTTATTGTTCTTAACTATCTATTTGTTTGCGCCAAGCAAAGGGTTGATTGCTGTAATGTATCGAGAAAAACAACAACGTACAGAAGTATCTCTATTGACCTTTTTACTTCATTTAAAAAATCATTCTGAAACACGTGAACGACATGTGAATCACCTTCAGGAACATATCAATTGGCAAAAAGTAAGAGCTAAAACCGTTTTGGATCTCGCCCTAAAAAACAACATGATTATTATTGACAATAATATTGTGTCCTTAACCCAAAAAGGAGATGAATTTACTTCAAAAGCTATCAATTATATAATTACCAACGAAGATGCCCAAATTGAAGATATGAAAGACGATTTCTTCTTGTTTAGAGGTTAAAACCCTCGCTCTTTCTGCAACTGCTCATAAGCATCTTGAACCTGTCTAAACTTTTCTTCTGCCCCTTGTTGGTGTTCTTTACCTAAATGAATCACTTTATCGGGATGGTATTTCTTAGCCATTTTTCTATAAGCCGCTTTTATTTCTGAAGTAGTAGCTTCTTTAGTTATTTCAAGAATTTTATAGGCGTTATCGCTGCTGTTATAAAACATGGCTTTGATACTTTCAAAATCCTGGTGACTAATCCCTAAGTAATTTGCAATGGTTTGAATAATGCTCACTTCGCTTTCAACCACAATCCCATCTGCTTTAGCTATTCCAAATAAAAAATGAAGCAATTGCAAACGTGATGGATGATCCATCATTTGTCTTATTTGCAAACAAACCTGACGTGTTGGAATGTCTTGTTTATTTATATTTTTAAACAACTTAAAAGCACGATTGGCTCTATCTTTACCGTACATTCCAACAAATTGCTGACGTACAAAATCCAATTCTCGTTGATCTTGTTTGCCATCTGCTTTTATAACAATAGAAGAAAGCACCAAGAGACTCACTTCAAAGTCGCCAGATTGGGTTTGCCTAGTTCTTCTATAAGGCTGTTGTGTATCTACTTTAATACTTCCATTAGAAAATCCATCAACCACACTGCCTAATGCCATACCAAGTATAGCTCCTATTGGACCTCCAATCGACCATCCTAAAGCTGCACCAATCCATTTTGAAAAACTCATTTATTTTTGTTCTTTTTAAGGATTTAAAACTGTCATTTAAACCTATCAATTTTTGGGTAAACCTGTACAGATTTCATTATTATTGAAAAATGTTTAGATTCTTTAACAGGTTCACGAAATCCGAATTATTACACTATTAAATTTTGGGCAAATATACTATTGTTAGTCGATTATTTGTTGAAATTGTTACGCAAACGCCCTAAAATTTAATTGGTCTTCAAAAAATCTTAACACGTTAAAAGTCTGCTAATGCTCCATGACAAATGATTACTTTTTCCGTATCTTTGCAGTCCCGAGACATCGGGAAAATATTAATCTAAAAATTTAAGATATGTATCCAGCAGAATTAGTAAAACCAATGCGTGAAGATTTAACCAAAGTTGGTTTTGAAGAATTACATACTGCCGAAGCTGTTGAAACTGCTTTAGCTAAACAAGGTACTACTTTAGTAGTAGTAAACTCGGTTTGTGGATGTGCAGCAGCTAATGCACGACCAGGAGCAAGAATGAGTATTCAAAACGCAAAACGTCCTACAAATTTAGTAACGGTTTTTGCAGGTGTAGATAAAGAAGCTGTTGATAAAGCTAGAGAGCACATGATTCCGTTCCCTCCTAGTTCTCCTTGTATGGCTTTGTTTAAAGATGGTGAATTGGTTCACATGTTAGAACGTCATCATATTGAAGGACGTCCAGCAGAAATTATTGCAGAAAACTTAATCGATGCTTATAACGAACACTGTTAGTCTAGCATTATAATTAAAATTATAAAGCCACGATTTTTATCGTGGCTTTTTTATAGAATTTCATATGGATTTAATAATATTGTGTCTTAAAAAACCGTAATGAAAATCTCATTTATTATAAGCTTAATCATTTCGCAACTAATCTTTTTAGCTGCTTTTAGTTGTTCAGATGATGATGAACCTACTTCATGTAAAGACAGGAAATTATTTTTAAACGAACAGCGAAACCAAATCCGAGCTTTTGCAGAAACTTCAATCTGTAGTGACGATTTTGAATGTCGTTTTATAGCTTTCGGAAGCAAACCATGTGGTGGTCCATGGGAATTCTTAATTTATACCACTTCCATTGACACATTAGAACTTACTAATTGGGTTACTGATTTCAATACTCTTGAAGCGACTTTCAATCAAGAGGGTTGTGGTGGAATGTCAACTTGTGATACTCCACAACCTCCAATAGGTTTCAACTGCGTAGATAATACCTGTATTCCTATCTATTAATGTTTGTAAGCTCTTATATTTTCTTAATTTTGTAACATGCAAAAATTAGTAGCTTATATCTTAACGTCTATTTACGCTGTCGTCTTTTTATCGACTTTAGTTGTATTCCATCCTATCCAATGGTTTTGTTATAATGTGTTAGGATATCAAGCCCATAAAATTAGTGTCGATTGGCTTCAGTTTTTTATCATGAGGTGTACCAATATTTTAGGAACCCGTTACACCTTTACCAATCCACATACTATAAGTAAAGATACTCCCTTAATTATAGTGTCTAATCATCAAAGCATGTACGACATTTCACCTATTATGTGGTATATGCGCAAACATCATCCAAAGTTTATCAGTAAAAAGGAATTAGGCAAAGGCATTCCAAGCGTGTCCTACAATTTACGTCATGGTGGTTCGGTATTGATCGACAGAAAAAACCCAAGACAATCCTTACCTGCTATTTTAAAATTTGGAGAATATATTGAAGAAACCAAACGCTCAGCCGTTATTTTTCCTGAAGGCACAAGAAGTAAAGATGGACACCCAAAACCTTTTCAAACCAAAGGATTGGAAATGTTATTTAAAAAAATTCCTTCAGCAACCATTGTTCCTATTACTATTAATAATTCATGGAAAATGTTAAGATATGGTAAATTTCCTATGGGAATTGGAAATCACATCCAATTAACGGTTCATGAACCTTTAAAATTAACTAACTTTGATGATAAGCAAAAGTTAATTAAACAAATTGAAACCACTATTTGTTCTTGTATAAAACCTTAAAATTCTAAATTATGTCGTTAAAAAATGTCAGATTAGAAGTCATGAACCATTTAGAGAAGGATGTCGATTCTTTAATTGAAAAATATTTAATTCCTATAGATAGTATTTGGCAACCATCAGATTTTTTACCTAATTCTGAAGGGGAAAACTTCATGGAAGAAGTAAAAGAAATTAGAGAACTTTCTAAAGAACTTCCTTACGATTTTTGGGTGGTTTTAGTTGGAGATATGATTACTGAAGAAGCTTTACCAACCTACGAGTCTTGGTTAATGGATGTAGAAGGTGTGGATCAAGTTGGTAGAAATTCTTGGGGAAAATGGGTAAGACACTGGACTGCCGAAGAGAATAGACATGGAGACGTTTTAAACAAATATCTTTATCTTTCTGGGCGTGTAAATATGAAAGAAATTGAAAAAACCACACAACACCTTATTGCCGATGGTTTTGATATTGGTACAGATCAAGATCCATACAAAAACTTCTTATATACCAGTTTTCAAGAGTTAGCCACTTACATTTCTCACAATCGTGTGGCTAAACTAGCTAAAGACAAAGGCAATAAGCAATTAAGCAAAATGTGTAAAATTATTTCGGGAGACGAGATGAGACACCATCATGCTTATTGCGAATTTGTAGAACGCATTTTTAAAGTAGATCCCAACCAAATGATGATGGCCTTTCAACAAATGATGAAGCTAAAAATTACGATGCCAGCACATTTTTTAAGAGAATCTGGTGGTAAAATTGGTTCTGCTTTCGAAGAGTTTTCAAATACAGCACAACGAATTGGTGTTTACACATCCAACGATTATGTGGATATTTTAGATAAGCTTATTAAACGTTGGGAAATAGATAAAATAACCAACCTATCTGATGAAGCCGAAAAAGCGCGAGACTATTTAATGAAACTACCATCGCGTTTAACCAGACTTTCTGAACGTATGAAAATTCCAGAAAATTCGCATCAGTTTAAATGGGTGGAACCTGCTGTTTAAATCTTAACATGACACAGCAAGAGCAAATTGAAAACACCAAAACTTTTGTAAAAGAAACCCTAAAGCATGCCGAAGGTGGTCATGACTGGTTTCACATCTTAAGGGTCTATAAAAATGCCTTACTTATTTCTAAAAAAGAAGAAGTGGATGGATTTGTTGTCCAACTTGGTGCTTTATTACATGATATTGCTGATAGCAAGTTCCATGATGGAGACGAAACAGTTGGGCCCAAATTAGCTCAAGATTTTTTAACTCGTATACATGTTGAAAAAGAAGTAATTGAACATGTTGTTAATATCATTGAAAACATTTCATACAACTCATCTCTTGATCCTTCAAAGACTTTTAAATCCCCAGAATTAGATGTGGTTCAAGATGCAGATAGATTAGATGCACTTGGAGCTATTGGTATTGCTAGAACCTTTAATTATGGTGGCTTTAAAAACAGAGCACTTTACAATCCAGATATTCTTCCAGACCTCAACATGAGCAAAGATGTCTATAAAAAATCTACGGCTCCAACCATCAACCATTTTTACGAAAAATTATTGTTGTTAAAAGATCTCATGAATACAAAAACAGGGAAGCTAATTGCCGAAAAACGCCATGAGTTCATGATGGTTTATCTAGAGCAATTTTATGCCGAATGGGAAGGTGAAAAATAGTTTATATGTCATACAAAGAGGGTCTCAAAGGACGACCGAAGAATCTTATTACTATAGATTCCTCCTATCGTTGAAATAACAACATCTTGAAAAATTTAGTCAAGAAGACAGACCGTCAATCAAGGAGAAACGACTGAAGAATCCATTTTAAGTTGCAACCTAATTATCATTATTAGAAATAAATGATATCTTAGTACCTCTCTACCTACAAGAAATAGCGTTTCATATCAATCTATATTATAAATAAAACGTATTCATGATGACGAATTCTTTAAGAAATCCAAACGTATTCATTTTGGTTCTTTCCATCCTTATTATTAGTTGCCAATCAAAACAAGACAAACCAGATGTCATTGAAGAAGTTCTTACAGAACAAAATGAAATAACCCCAAATCCAGAGGAAGAAGAATTAAAAGCCCTTGTAGAAAAGCTATTATTTAATGTAGGTAATTCTAATTGGCAAGCTTTGGATTCCATAGTTTCAAACAAAGCAAACTTGGCAAGTGCCATAATTCGAGATGGAGCTTCGAAAAATTCCGTCATCACAATTGGTGAATATTTTGAGTCACAAAAAAATCGTGAACGGAAGCCCTTTTACGAGCCAGTAAATGAATACAAAATCCTTATAAATAAAGGGCAAATTGCTTTTGTTTGGGCTGATGCTACCTTACATAGTTTTGGTGTTCCACGGACAAATAACATCGACAATTTCACGCTTGTCAAGGAAGATGGTAAATGGAAGTTTATTAACATCTCATTTACAAATACACGCTTACCTGAAGAGTTGAGAAAATTTGATTTGGAGATTTTTGCTAAAAGCTACGCGCAGGTCTGGAGTGGTGTGCGACCGGAATTTGTAGCTATGTTCTTTGAAGAAGATGGATCATTACAAGTAAATGATGGCGATCATGCCATTGGCAGAGAAGCGATAACAAACGTGGCACAAGGATTTATGACTGCTTTTCCAGATATGGTTGTACGTTTTGATAGCCTTGTTCCAAAAACAAATAGCACCGAATTCCATTGGACGTTAATAGGAACAAACACTGGACCTAATGGCACTGGTAAAAAAGTGCAAATTAGTGGTTTTGAAGCATGGACTTTAAGTGAAGAAGGACTCATCCAAGAATCGAAAGGCCATTTTGATACCAAAGAATATCAACGACAACTTGAATTTGGCAATTAACAAAATCTCTTAATCTTGACTTTGTGCAAAAAAAAGACGAACTTCGTTTACAGCTGATATTAAACATTAAAACAATTTCATATCAGACCGTTAGCTGCAAGAATAAGAAACAATTAACCTAAATTAAAAATGATATGATTTTTCAAAAAATAAGATTGCTTTTTATTTCAATTATTCTATTACAAGCCTCATTATCCTATTCACAAGAAACATATGAAGATATTTTAGGAAGAACTTATGTACCTGCCAATCAAGAATTGTATGAAACTATTGTATCATTGGATAAAAAATTATTTGATGCTTATAATTCCTGTGATATGGATGTGCAAACCGCTCTTTATTCGGAAGATTTGGAATTTTTTCACGATGAAGGAGGCCTATCTACCTCAAAAAAACAAGTTCTAACTGCACTGGAAAACAATATTTGCAATAAAGTTTCAAGAACCTTAATTGATGGTAGTTTAGAGGTTTACCCTATAAAGGATTATGGAGCTGTTATTATGGGTTATCATACTTTTAATAACAAAGAAACTCCAGAAAATAAAACACAAGCAAGTAGATTCGTTATGATTTGGAAAAAAACGGATGAAAATTGGACTGTGACGAGAGTCATTAGTCTTCATTAAAATACAAAATTCCAGCAGCTAACACCGTATAAAATTAATTGCTAGTTCTAGCCTACTTACGAAAATCCTCACGGATTTTCTATTCGGTTTTTATTAGCTAAATTAGGTACTTAAACACACCACAAATCATACACAAACACGTAAATGAAATTCTAATTAAATCTGTAAAATAATCTTTTATTTCCCAGGAAAATCAGCTTTACGTTTTTCTAGAAAAGCAGTCGTTCCTTCGGTAAAATCTTCGGTACCAAAACAGTTTCCAAATTCCTCAATTTCTACTTGAAAACCATCTACGCCATCTTTAAAATTTGCATTCACAGCTTTAATTGCGCCTTTAATGGCAACTGAGGAATTTCGCATAATTTTACTGGCAATTTTTTCTGCAAGTGGTAAAAGTTCTTCTTGGTTAGTTACATGGTTTACCAAGCCATAAGCAAGTGCTTGGTTAGCGTCAATCATTCCAGCTGTCATAACTAGTTCCATAGCACGACCTTTCCCAACCAATTGTGGTAAACGTTGTGTGCCACCATAACCAGGAATAACACCTAAAGACGTTTCTGGAAGTCCCATTCTAGCATTATCGCTAGCCACTCTAAAATGACAAGCCATTGCTAATTCCAAGCCTCCACCAAGTGCAAAACCATTAACTGCAGCAATTACTGGAGTTGATAAATTTTCAACAAAATCGAATAGTAATTCTTGCCCTTTTGCTGCTAACTTTCCACCATTTGCAACATCAAAATGCGCAAACTCGCTAATATCTGCTCCAGCAACAAAAGCCTTTTCGCCACTTCCTGTTACAATAATGACTCTGGTGTTGGCATCTTTATTTGCTGCATCTAAAGCATCATGTAATTCTTGAATTGTTGCCTTGTTTAAAGCATTTAATTTACTTGGTCTGTTAATAGTTATGGTTGTTATTCCGTTATTGCTTTCTGAAATGATGTTGTTGTATGACATGATTGTTGATTTTATAATGACGCTTCAATTAACCAAGAGCGATCATATTTATAATTTAAGTTTTTTTAATCTTTTGGAAAAGACACTTTAAACGTTGTGCCTTTATTTTTTTGAGTTGTAAAGGTAATATTTCCGTTATAAGTTTCCACAATGTTTTTTACCATTCCAAGTCCTAATCCCATACCACTTGATTTTGTGGTAAATTTTGGTTCAAAAATCTTTCGGTTATTTTCTTCCGTAATACCAATACCATTATCTGTAATTTCAATAATTACTTGTTTGTTTTTTTCAAATAATTTAACTCCAATATGTTTTTCTTCTTGCTCGTCTGGAATGGCTTGAATACCGTTTTTTACCAAATTGGTAATCACACGAATAAGCTGTGTTCTATCTAATTTAGCCATAATCTCAGTTTCTTCGCATTGAAACACAATATAATCTTCACTAAAAATATCTAAAGCCAAGCGTGTAATTTCAACCAAATTCAACATTTCGTTTTGTTGAGCTGGCATTTTAGCAAAATTTGAAAATGCCGAAGCAATAGAACTCATGGTGTCTATTTGCTGAATAAGCGTTTTAGAATATTCGTCTACTTTTTGATAGATGTTCTCGTCGTTTGGATCGAATTTTCTCTGAAAACTTTGTACACTTAATCGCATAGGTGTCAAGGGGTTTTTAATTTCATGCGCTACCTGCTTAGCCATTTCCCTCCAAGCTTGTTCACGTTCGCTAGTGGCTAATTTTACAGCACTTGCTTCTAATTGATCAATCATGTCGTTATACGATTTTACCAAAGCTGCAATCTCTTCGCTGGAAGATTCAATCTCTATTTTTTTATTGTGTTTTTCCAGTCTGGTTTCATTCATTTTATCACTAATGGTTTTAAGCGATTTGGTAATATATTTTGAAAGAAAATATGCCAGACTTATGGCAATTACAAGCATTAATAAATAGGCATATGCTAATCGCTCTAAAAACTCGTTAAGTTCTTTGTTTAGAAAATCGTCGTTCTCTAAATATGGTAAGTTTAATATGGCTAATGGTTTGAATTTTTTATCTGTAATATAGGTGTATGAAGACAAAAAGGACTCGCCACCTTCAACAGTTTTACTTACAAATCTATGCTCGTACGTATTAGAAATAACATTTAAAACCTCAGGGTCTAAACATTTTGAAATGGAATCTGTTACAAAGCGTGGTTTTGAAGATTTTATAAGTTCGCCATCTAAATCGTATAGGTTAATCTGTAATTTATGAATGGCAGCAATTTCATAAATTTCTTCTTTAAAAATAAGGGCGATATTTTCTGTAGTAACGGGATAGGTTGTTTTTTTTATAGCGTATTCTATACTTTCTTTTATATTTTCTTCTTTTCGCTCTAATCGTTCTTTATGGTAGTCTCTGGCCTCTTCATTATATTGATAAATAGTTACAGCAGCAATAAGGATAGATGCTAATAAAACCAATAGAATCATGGCTATAAAAATGCGAAGTCGAAGCGAAAGTTTTCCTAAATTCATGCTAAAAATTGTGCTGCAATAAATATAACAATAATCAAACCAAATGTGCTTGACTAAAGCTATATTTAAAATTCAATTGGTTGCTACGTTTAAAAAAATGAAAAGTACGGTTTAGAAATAGCTTATTAAGCTTCTGGGTTTCTCTCTCTAATTCTTTTGTACATTTTGAAACCTAACATTAATAACATGCCCAAAACAAAAATACCAATAACACCAAATACCCAATTAATTGCACTTTTTAAAATAACCAAAAACACCACTGCAAATAAAATAAATGTGGCTCCTTCGTTCCAAAGTCTCATAAAATTAGATGACTTTTTAACGACATCTTGTTGCAATTGTTTGTAATAGATATGTGTTTTAAAATGGTAGATATATAAAAGCAAAACAAACCCTAATTTAACATGCATCCATGGTTGTTGTAACCATTGCGGTTGTAATATTAATAACCAGACAGCAAAAATAGTTGCTAAAATAGCCGAAGGCCAAGTAATAATATTCCACAATCTTTTTGCCATAAGCTTTAATTGTTTACCAAGTATTTCTTTTTCTGGAGAAGGCTTATGAAACGCTTCTATTTGATACACAAAAAGTCTAGGAATGTAAAACAAACCTGCAAACCAAGTAATCACAAAAATAAGGTGAAGTGATTTTATGTAATTGTAATATTCCACAGTCTAAAGGTACTTATTCTTTTTCTTCTAGTTGAATGACTAATGTTGCTTTTATTTCTTTATTTAAATAAAAAGCTGTGACAATAGTGGCTAATATATCTGAAATTGGGAAGGACATCCAAACACCTAATTCGCCATAAAATATAGGCAAAATGAGAATTAGAGGTATAAAAAAGAAGCCTTGCCTTGTTAAAGTTAATAAAAGTGCTGGAATGGCTTTCCCGATAGCTTGAAAATAAGCAGCACCAATAAGCTGAATGGCTATAATAGGTGTCGCTGCAAAAACCCAACGCATTGCACTTGGAGTTTCCTTAATAACCTCTGCATTGTTAGTAAATAACCTTGTTATTGCTTCAGGGAAAATCATGAGTAATATAAAAATAAAGGTTGCTAAAAACACCGCATATTTTATAGCTGTGTTAATCGATTCTCTAACTCTTGCAAATTTTCCTGCACCATAATTGAATCCTGCTATTGGTAAAAATCCTTGCGTAATTCCAAACACAGGAAATAAAGCAAACATGAGCATTCTGCCAACAATAGCGTAAGCCGTTACTGAAGATTCTCCACCTAAATCGTAGAGAATATTATTCATAAAAAGATAGGTAATACTCACAACGGCTTGCCTGGCCAATGTAACAAAACCCAGGGATCCAATTTCCGAAACAATAGCTTTTTGAAGTCCAAAATGTGGGAATTTCAATTTTAATTCTGAATTCTTAGAAAGGAAATACCAGAAAATAAATCCAAAACACAACAAATAAGATATGGTAGTTGCCCAAGCCGCTCCTTCCATGCCAAAATCTAAAAGATTTATAAAAATATAATCTAAAATAAGGTTTCCTACCGAAGGAATCATCATAGCGTACATGGCAAATTTGGGTTTGCCTTCTGCTCTTATAACTGTGTTCCCCATCATGCATAAGGCTAGAAATGGCACACCATAAAGCACAATAGTATAATAAATTTTTGCAGGTTCGAAAATGGCTCCTTTTCCTCCAAAAGCAGGAATAATATCATCGACATAATACAATCCAAAAACCACTAAAGTAACTGTAAACAAAAGCGTTAAAGTTATTTGGTTACCAAATGTTTTTAAGGCTTTTTCTGTGTGGTCTCCACCAAGAGCTCTGGAAATAATGGAGGAACCTCCAATACCAATAGACATTCCTAAGGCAGCAATAAAAAAAGAAACTGGTAAGACCACATTAATAGCAGCAATGGCAGTAGACCCAATCCAATTACCCACAAAAATTGTGTCCACAAGAATGTTTAGAGACATGACCAATATGCCAATAGAAGCTGGAACTGCTTGTTTTATAAGAAGTTTACCTATAGGTTGTTTGCCTAAATCTTGTGACGTTGCTTTTGCCATTAAACGCGTTCTGCTATACTAGGTTCTGCCCAACTTTTTATCCATTTTGCCAGTAAATGCACCCATGGATCATCATCGTTTAAACAAGGAACGGTTGTAAATTCTTTACCTCCAATTTCATGAAATATTTCTTGACCTTCCAAGGCAATTTCTTCCAAAGTTTCTAGACAATCACTAACAAAAGCAGGTGTTACAATAGCCATATTTTTAATGCCTTCTTTACCTAATCGCTCAATAGTTCTGTCTGTATATGGTAGCAACCAAGGATCGAAACCTAAACGAGATTGAAAACTACTTGAATAAGTGCCTGGCTTTAAATTTAATTTTTTTGCAACCAACCTCGTGACTTCCAAACATTGATGCCTGTAGCAAAATTCGTGAGCACTCGACGGGGTTTCGCAACAACTTCTATCTATTTTACAATGAGATTTAGTGACATCGCTTTTAAAAATATGTCTTTCTGGAACGCCGTGATATGAAAACAATAAATGTTCGTATGGATTTCCCTCCAAATGTTTTGAAATACTATTTGAAAGCACTTCTATATATTCTGAATTATTATAAAAAGCTGGAAAATCTGTGATTTTTATATTTGGAAAGTGAGCTTTTCTAATCTGTTCGGCTAATACTAAAATGGTTTCTGTTGTTGCCATTGCAAACTGTGGATACAAAGGAATTAACAACACTTCATCCACACCTTCATCTACTAATTCCTGAAGTCCTTTTTGAATGGTCATGGAACCATAACGCATAGCCAAAGCTACAGGATAGTTTTCGAGTTGTTGCTGCACTTTTTTCTGTAATCTTTCTGAGATAACAATTAAAGGAGACCCTTCTTCCCACCAAATTTTCTGATAAGCAGCAGCTGAAGCCTTAGGCCTGGTGTTTAAAATAATGCCTTTTACAATAAGTGTTCTTGCCCAAAGTGGTACATCAATAACACGCTCGTCCATTAAAAACTCTCCTAAATACTCTTTAACATCTTTAGGGTTAGGACTTTCAGGAGATCCAAGGTTTACTAATAATATTCCTTTCATATATTTAACAAAAAAATAAAAATCTTGATCTTAAAATTCTAAAAAATTATGTCTGCGAAGATACCGACATTATATATTTTTTTGGAGTCGTTCCGTATTTCTTTTTAAATGCCGAGATAAAATGGCTCGATGTACTATAACCTACTTTCAAACCTACTTCGTTTACATTATGTCCTCCAGATTCTAAGAGCTTTCTGGCAAACTCCATTTTATAGTCGAATAAAAAACTAAAAACAGAATCGCCATAGATTTCTTTAAATCCTTCTTTTAGTTTTTTTAGGCTTAGCTGAATTTCGTCTGCAAGTTCTTGTAGTGTTGGAGGTTCTGACATTCTAGAAATAATAATATCTTTAGCTTTTCTAATTTTAATAACATTGGTTTCATCTACTAAAAAAGGGCATTGTTCTATATTAGCATCTTCGCTTCTATTAAAATACAAACTCAATAATTCGTATGCCTTTCCTTTAAAATACAGGTTTTTTATTGATGAATTCAGG
Source organism: Xanthomarina sp. GH4-25 (assembly GCF_045363175.1). Classification (NCBI taxonomy): domain Bacteria; kingdom Pseudomonadati; phylum Bacteroidota; class Flavobacteriia; order Flavobacteriales; family Flavobacteriaceae; genus Xanthomarina; species Xanthomarina sp. GH4-25. The sequence continues at coordinate 162,466 of NZ_JBJFLO010000003.1, read as the reverse complement.
TTGTAATTTATCAGCTGATTTAAAACAATAGACATAGAAGGTGAGATTTTACCATCTTTATAATACTTTTTATCTTTATTATCATCACTTAAAAACGTGATATAATCTGCCTCTTGAGAAAATAGGCTGTGAAATTTTTTAATAGAAATCAATATCGAAACAAGCCATGAATGTGGATTCACTACTAAATGTATTGGTAAATCGCGTTGCGGATTATAAAGTAGTAACGAATTCTCATCCTGAATATCTAAAGCGTATTTGCCTTCATTAAAAATAAATTTACTGGATCCTTTAACACAATAATGAAATTGAATAAAACTACTATCTATCTTACGTTCAAGAGTTTCAAAAACTCCACTTTCATTCTGATACGTCAAAACAAAAAAATCTTGATCAATATCCACTTCAGAAAAAGCACCTTTAGCGATGTTTTTTTCTGCACTAAAACTTGAATTCATTCTATTTTATTTAGATTCATTCTAAACTAAATTATTTAAAAGCATTGATATAAGGGCAAAAGTATGATAATTATCATATTATATTAAAAAATATAGTTAAAAAACGATTAGCGACACTTAAAGTTCTTTGAGCGTTACTTTTTATCTAAACATAGGTATACATTTGCTTTCAAATTCCCAAGTCAGGTATGGAATATATGAATACACCCAAAACAACATACTTTTACGCTATTGGTTTAAGCTATAAAAAAGCTGATGCTGAAATTAGAGGTCATTTTAGTTTAGACGAACTGGCAAAGATTAACTTATTACAACAGGCCAAAGAAACAGGAATTGAAAGTCTAATTGTGACTTCTACTTGTAACAGAACAGAAATTTATGGTTTTGCTGAACATCCCTACCAACTTATCAAATTACTTTGCGAAAACACCAAAGGTACTGTAGAAGAGTTTCAAGATGTGGCTTATATTTATAAAGGGAAAGAAGCTGTTTCGCACATGTTTAAAGTGGGTTCTGGGCTAGACAGTCAGATTCTTGGTGATTTCGAAATCATTAGTCAGCTTAAAGCAAGTGCTAGAAATTCTAAAAAATTCAACTTATTAAATGCTTTTTTAGAACGACTGATAAATGCCGTGATTCAAGCTAGCAAACGTATCAAAACTGAAACAAATATTTCGTCTGGAGCAACATCCGTTTCTTTTGCTTCGGTTCAATACATTATGAAAAATGTAGAGAATATAACCCATAAAAACATTTTACTTTTTGGCACTGGAAAAATTGGTAGAAACACATGCGAAAACCTTGTTAAGCACACTAAAAATGAGCATATTACATTAATTAACAGAACAAAGAATAAAGCCGAAGAAGTGGCTGGAAAATTTAATTTGTTAGTGAAAGATTATGCCAATTTACAAGAAGAAATTAATCAATCTGATGTTCTAATTGTTGCTACTGGAGCACAAAACCCTACGGTTGACAAGCATTTAATACAATCTAAAAAACCTTTATTAATTTTAGATTTATCCATCCCAAGAAACGTAAATATAAACGTTACAGAATTAGAGCATGTTCATTTAATTCATTTAGACGATTTATCTCAAATCACAGACGAAACTTTAGAAAAACGCAAGGAACAAATCCCTCTTGCTAAACAAATAATAATAGAGGTAGAAACTGAATTTAATGCTTGGCTTGAAACTAGGAAATTTGCACCAACCATTAAAGCATTAAAATTAAAATTAAACGATTTTAAAATTGCTGAATTAGATACACAACGTAAAAAATTAGCTGGTTTTAATGAAGAACAAGCAGAGTTAATTAGCAATAATATCATTCAAAAAATAACGAATCATTTTGCACATCATTTAAAAGATGATGCAATTCCTACAGATGAAAGCCTGGAACTTATAAAAAAGGTGTTTCAATTAGAATCCTACACAAATCATGTCTAAAACAATTAGAATTGGCACACGCGATAGCCAATTAGCACTTTGGCAAGCCAAAGCAGTACAAAGTTTATTAGAAAAATTAGGTCATCAAACAGAACTCGTTCCAGTAAAATCTACTGGCGATTTAGTTTTAGATAGACCCCTACACGAACTTGGTATCACTGGTGCCTTTACAAAAACACTAGATATCGCCATGCTTAATAACGATATTGATATTGCCGTACATTCTTTAAAAGATGTACCTACAGTTTTACCAATAGGCATTGTACAAGCAGCTGTAATAAAGCGTGGTAACATAAAAGACACATTGGTCTTTAAAAATAATGAAGAGTTTTTATCCTCTAAAGAAGCTATTGTAGCAACGGGTAGCTTACGTCGTCGTGCTCAATGGCTCAACCGTTATCCAACGCATACAGTTGTTGGTTTAAGAGGAAATATCAATTTAAGATTACAAAAACTAGAAGAAAACCAAGACTGGAATGCCGCTATTTTTGCAGCTGCAGGTATTGGTCGTTTAGGAATAACCCCAGAAGATGCAGTTAATTTAGACTGGATGATTCCTGCTCCAGCCCAAGGAGCTATCATGGTCGCTGCTTTAGAAGAAGATGAAGAAATAAGAGCCATTTGTGCTGAAATCAATCATGAAGAAACTGAAATTTGTACAACGATTGAACGTAAGTTTTTAAATTTACTCGAAGGTGGTTGTTCAGCACCAATTGGAGCCTTAGCGTATATTAATAAAAACGAGGAAGTTGTTTTTAAAGGAGTCTTGTTAAGTCCCGATGGCACCAAAAAAATTGAAGTTACAAGAACAGAGAAACTTGGTGGACATCATAATATAGCTCAATACTGTTCTAATTATATTATAGAACGAGGTGGAAAAAAATTAATGGATGGTATTAAAAATCAAAACAAAAAAACCAATGTTTACTCTACTAAATCTTTAACCGAAGGACAAGAACAACTATTTAACGAAGGTATTGTTGCTACAAGTAACGATGCCATTAAAATTAGCTTGAACCGTATTACTCCTGCTACTTTAAAAGCTCCAATTAAAAATGCGATCATTACTAGCAAAAATGCTGTTGAAGCTATTTTAACCAATTGTACAGCAGAAGAATTGAACTTCGAAAACATATATTGTGTTGGAAGAAGAACCAAACGCATGGTAGAGAAAAGAATTGGAAAAGTAACTCATTCTGAAAACAATGCTAAAGACTTAGCCAATTATTTAGTTGAATATATTGATGGCACAGAAGCAACCTATTTTTGTAGCGATTTAAGACTAGATTATTTGCCAATAATCTTAAGTGAAAACAACATCAAAGTGAATGAAATTGAGGCTTATCAAACAAAATTTGATGCCATTGAAGTAGATGAAAACATTGAAGGTATTATGTTTTTTAGCCCTTCAACCGTTCAAAGTTTTATAAAGAAAAATCATGGAAATGGCATAGCTTTTTGCATAGGTGAATCTACAGCTTTGGAAGCCAAAAAACATTTTGAAGATGTTCGTGTTGCTAAAGTTCCAACTGTAGAGAGTGTGATAGAGTTAGTGAACGAACATTACATTTAAAACCCATTTAATAAAAATTAAGTTGAATTAAAATAATTCCGTTTTGACGGAAACTGAAAATGATTAAAAACGATTTATTTTTAAGAGCATTAAAAGGAGAAACCGTAGATCGTCCACCAGTTTGGATGATGCGTCAAGCTGGTCGTTACTTACCAGAATTCATGGAAATTAAAGCGAAGTACGATTTCTTTACACGTTGTCAAACTCCAGAATTAGCAAGTGAAATAACCGTACAACCCATCAGAAGATATGGTATGGATGCTGCTATTTTATTTAGCGATATTTTGGTAATTCCTCAAGCTATGAATATTGAGGTTCAAATGAAACCAAATTTTGGACCTTATTTGCCAAACCCTATTCGCTCTCAAAAAGATGTTGATAATGTGATTGTTCCTGATGTTACAGTCGCATTAGATTATGTTTACCAAGCTATAAAAGCAACCAAAGAAAAACTAAATAACGAAGTGCCATTAATAGGTTTTGCAGGTTCACCTTGGACTATTTTATGTTATTGTGTACAAGGTCAAGGCTCTAAAAATTTCGATAAAGCCAAAGAATTTTGTTTTACAAACCCTGTAGCTGCTCATCAATTACTTCAAAAAATTACAGTTACTACCATCGCATATTTAAAAGAAAAAGTAAAGGCTGGTTGTAATGCAGTTCAAGTCTTCGATTCTTGGGGAGGCATGCTTTCTCCTGTAGATTATCAAGAATTTTCTTGGCAATATATTCAACAAATTATCGATGCTTTAAAAGATGAAACTCCTGTTATTGCTTTCGGAAAAGGCTGTTGGTTTGCTTTAAATGACATGTCAAAATCCGGCGCTTCAGCTTTAGGAATCGATTGGACCTGCTCTCCAAGAAACGCTCGTTACTTAACAGGAGGCAACATTACATTACAAGGGAATTTTGATCCTACCAGATTATTTTCTCCACCATCAGAAATAAAAAAAATGGTGCATCAAATGATTAATGAGTTTGGAAAAGATAAATATATTGTAAATTTAGGTCATGGTATTTTGCCTAACATACCCTTAGACAATGCTAAAGCATTTATTGATGCTGTAAAGGAATACAACGTTTAAAAAAAATGACATTTTCAACAGAAACATTTAAACTTGAAGCCCTCAAACTTGAGGATGCTTCAAGTTTAAATGCTTTAATGATTACTAATGGCAAAAGCTTTCAAGAGTATTTACCTCAAACTTTAGCTCAAAACCTATCTGAATTAGATTCAAAAAATTACATTCAAAAAAAACATACTGCTCTTAAAGACCAAACAGAGTTTACTTTAGCTCTAAAAGATATTGACACGAACCATGTTGCTGGTTTGGTGATTTTAAAAAATCTCGATTACCAGATAAAGCAAGGTGAATTTGCATATTGTATTGGTAAAAAATATTCAGGTAAAGGTTGGGTAACCCAAAGTATTAAGGCTGTATCCAGATTTGCTTTTGAAGATTTGGGCTTACAACATTTACAAATCATCATTCATAAAACGAATGAAAAGAGTATTAATATAGCAAAACGATCTGGTTTTAAATGGACTAAAACACTCGAAAATGCATTTACACCACCTGGGGAAAACCCTGTAAACATGGAGCTTTACGAATTACATTATGAAGGATAAATTCTACCAATACATACAAGAATTACAAAACACCATTACTTCAAAACTTGAGGCTGTAGATGGCAAGGCGAAATTTCAAGAAGACCTTTGGAAACGTCCTGAAGGAGGTGGTGGGCGAACTCGCGTGATTGAAAATGGAAATATTTTTGAAAAAGGAGGTGTCAATATTTCTGCTGTTCATGGCGAACTTCCAGAAGCCATGCGCCTGCATTTTGGAGTAAAAGACGCCAATTTCTTTGCTTGTGGCTTGAGTTTAGTGCTTCATCCTAATAACCCAATGGTTCCAACAGTCCATGCCAATTGGCGTTACTTTGAAATGTACGATACTCATGGTAATATTGTGGAAAGTTGGTTTGGTGGTGGACAAGATTTAACACCTTATTACCTGTTTGAAGACGATGCTAAACATTTTCATCAAACTTGTAAAACAGCCTGTAATAAACATAATCCAGAATTCTATTCAAAATACAAGGAACGCTGCGACGAATATTTCTATAATTCTCACAGAAATGAAGCACGTGGTATTGGAGGTTTATTTTTCGATTATTGCAAAGCTTCAAAAGCTATGTCTATGGAGAATTGGTTTAATTTTGTTACAGATGTTGGAGATAGTTTTCTAGAAGCTTATGTACCAATAGTTAAAAAAAGGAAAGGGCTACCATTTACAGAAGCGCAACGTACTTGGCAGGAAATTCGCCGTGGACGCTATGTGGAATTTAATTTAGTTCACGATAAAGGAACGCTATTTGGCTTAAAAACAAACGGTAGAATCGAAAGTATTTTAATGAGCTTACCTCCACATGTGCAATGGGTTTACAACCATCATCCTGAAGTTGGTAGTGAAGAAGAAAAATTAATAAACGTGTTACAAAAACCAAGAACTTGGGTGTAAAAAATTACATATACTTAATCATTTTGCTTTTAGGAAACAGTATTTGTTGGGCTCAAGACAGTATTCCTGAAGTTATCTATGAAAAACACACAGCGTTTAAAGAAACTTTTCCAAATAGAATAACAGCTAGGTTTTTTTATGTTAACACCTCAAATTCTTTAACTGTTAACGATAGAAATTCTAATTTGTTTTTTAATTTAAACCCAAATAAACAAGACCGTATAGGTGCATCTGTTTCTTTTAGATCTATTACCTTTTCATATTCTTTTGCACCAGATTTTTTAGCCGAAAATAAAGATAATGACGATTCTAAATTATTCAATTTAGGTTTTAGAACTTATTTTGGAAAACACTGGATGCAATCTTTTGATGTCTATCAAGAAAAAGGATTTTATATTGAAAATAATGATGTGAGCGTATATCTACCCTTGTTTAAATCGTTTAAAATAGGTGGTGCAACTTCTTTTATATTTAATGAGAATTTTTCATTTCGAGCCATTGTTAGTCAAGATGAAAAACAAATTAAAAGTGCCGGAAGTTTTATTCCACGTATTATTTATTATTACAACAAGATTAATTTAAAAACTGAAGATGGTTTTTCAAATAGCGAATTAGATTCTTACGATATTGTTTTTGCTCCTTCATACTACTACAATTTTGTGCCTTCTAAAAATTTATTACTCTCAACAGGTGTTTCAGCTGGATTAGGATTGAATCATTCAAAAAACAAAGACAAAAATCATCTTGAAGAAGACGAAAGCTTGACTTCCTTAGTAACAGAGTTAAATTTTAGAGGCTCTATTACTTATGATGTGTCAAATATTTATATGGGGATTCATTACAATTATCTAATTCTTAACCATAATACAGATAGGTCCTCATATGTAAACGATGCCATTCCATTTTTTCAAATTTTTGTAGGCTATCGCTTTAAAGCTCCAAAAAAAATGGTTAGAAAGGCAGATGTTATCAACGATAAAATTAAATTTAAAAAATAATATGTACCCAATAAGAAGAAATCGCAGACTAAGAACCAACGAAGCCATTAGAAGTTTGGTTCGAGAAACCATAATCTCTCCAAACGATTTTTTAGTACCTCTTTTTGTAGTTGAAGGAAAAGGTATTAAAGAAGAAATTGCTTCTATGCCTAATTATTTTCGTTACAGTTTAGATTTACTTGAAAATGAAGTAAAAGAACTTTGGAAATTGGGCCTAAAATCAGTGCTGCTTTTTGTAAAAGTGCCAGATAACTTAAAAGATAATACTGGAAAAGAAGCTTTAAACAAAAAAGGGCTCATGCAGCGTGCTATTAAAACGGTAAAAAATGTCTGTCCAGACATGTTGGTAATGACGGATGTTGCTTTAGATCCATACTCCATTTATGGACACGATGGTATTGTGGAAAACGGTATGGTATTAAATGATGAAACTGCCGATTTATTAGCTGAAATAAGTGTTTCGCATGCCAAAGCTGGAGCCGATTTTGTAGCGCCAAGTGATATGATGGATGGCAGAATTTTAAGCATTCGGGAAGCTCTTGAAGACGAAGGATATTTAAACACAGGTATTATGAGTTATTCGGCAAAATATGCTTCAGCTTTTTACGGTCCTTTTCGTGATGCGTTAGATTCAGCACCTGTGGATTTAAAGAATATTCCAAAAGATAAAAAAACCTACCAAATGGATTATGCCAATAGGTTTGAAGCCATACGAGAAACAGAAATGGATATCGATGAAGGTGCAGATATCGTGATGATAAAACCAGGTTTATGTTACCTTGATATTGTTAGAGAAATTAAAAACGAAGTCGATGTGCCAGTTGCTGTGTATCAAGTTTCTGGAGAATATGCCATGCTAAAAGCAGCTGCAGAAAAAGGTTGGTTAGATCATGATGCTGTGATGATGGAACAAATTACAGCCATAAAGCGTGCAGGAGCCGATATTATAGCTTCTTACTTTGCTAAGGATATTGTGAAATTGATTTCGTAAATTAGCAGGAAACTAAACACACGTTAATGAGCACACTCATTTTTTGGGCCACCATATCTATATTCTTTTCATTTTTATGTTCCATTTTGGAAGCTGTATTGCTAAGTGTTACACCAACGTTTATCAACATTAAAAAACAAGAAGGAAAAGATTATGCTTTCAAATTGGAAGCACTTAAAGCCGATGTCGATCAACCATTAATTGCTATTCTTACATTAAATACGATAGCTCACACTTTAGGAGCTATGATGGTTGGAATCCAAGCTGAAAAATTACCTTATAAATTAGAGCTTTTCGGAATAAATACGGTTGGTATTGTCTCGGCTATCATGACCTTACTCATATTAATTGTTTCCGAAATTATTCCAAAAACTATTGGAGCTTCCTATTGGAAATCCTTGGTAGGTTTCACTGCAACTTCTCTAAATATTTTAATTTTCCCATTAAAATATACTGGTATCTTATGGCTTTTAAGACTTACAACTAAACTTATTGGAGGTAGCGCACATGGTAGTGTTTTAAGTCGTGAAGATTTTCATGCTATGACCGATTTAGCAGAAGAGGAAGGTGTTTTTCATGAATCTGAAAGTAAAGTTATAAAGAACATGTTAACTTTTAAAGAGGTTTTAGCTAAAGATGTTATGACACCTCGAACAGTCATGACTATTGAAGATGAAAACCAAACCATAGAACGTTTTTTTAAAGAAAACGCCAATATAAAATTCTCAAGAATTCCTGTTTTCACTGATAATCCTGATAATATTACTGGACTGGTATTAAAAGATGAAGTGTTTAAAGAAATGGCTTTTGGGAATGGAGAGAAACTACTTTCAGATATTAAAAGAAACATCATCATCATCAATCGAAACATGCCAATTCCACGTTTATTCGAACAATTGGTCGAGAGCAAGAATCATATGGCCTTAATTGTTGATGAATATGGTTCTGTAAGTGGTCTTGTAACTATGGAAGATGTTATTGAAACCTTGCTAGGTTTAGAAATTATGGATGAAAGTGACGATGTACCTGATTTACAACTTTTGGCAAGAAAAAGTTGGGAAGCTCGCGCCAAGCGTCTTGGACTGATAGACGACATTAAGCCTGAAGACTAATGGAAGACTGCATTATAAATTCTCCTTTAGGATTCACAAAAATTAGTGGAGACGACGACGGGATTTCATCTATTATCGTTTTTAATTCAGATGAAAAAACAACTGATATTATTCCAGAATGCCTTCAAGACTGTGTGTATCAACTCAACGAATATTTTGAAGGAAACAGAAAACATTTCGACCTATTATTAAATCCTGTAGGCACTGATTTTCAAAAAAAAGTTTGGTTTGCATTATTAAACATTCCATATGGAAAAACGATTTCATATTTAGAACTTTCAAAACAATTAGACGATGTCAAAGCCATTCGAGCAGTAGCCAATGCTAATGGGAAAAATCCGTTATGGATTGTCGTACCTTGTCATAGAGTTATTGGTAGTGATGGCAGCTTAACTGGATATGCTGGAGGCTTGCATAGAAAACAATGGTTGCTAGAACACGAAAATCCCTATAAACAACAGTCTTTATTTTAGTACTACTTTTTTTAAAACTTCGAATTCAACAAAATAATCTATCTTTAGTTTTTAAAATTTTATTCAATGAAATACCTCAAATTTATTGCTTCACTTTTGCTTCTAATTGGCGTCTTTTTTGTTTTAGATACTAGGTTTGGCTCTGTTCCTGCTATTGGTGAATTTTTAAATCCAGCTCAAGGGATTTGGCAAAACGAACAAGACGAATCTATAACTGGAACCATTCAAATAGATGGTCTTTCAAATCAAGTAACGGTGCATTACGACGAGAATCTAATCCCACATATTTTTGCACAAAACGATATCGATTTATACAGAGCGCAAGGTTACATTACTGCCAAACATAGATTGTGGCAAATGGAGTTTCAAACACATGCTTCAGCTGGAAGGTTATCGGAAATTATAGGTGAAAAAGCTTTAAATTACGATAGAGCCCAACGGAGAAAAGGCATGGGTTATGGTGCTGAAAATGCCATTAAAAAGATGGAAAAAGACGACCCTGAAGTTATAGATTTTCTTAAAGCTTATAGCCAAGGTGTTAATAGTTACATTCAATCTCTAAACCCTGAAGATTATCCTGTTGAATACAAGTTATTAGGATACAAACCAGAACCTTGGACCATTAAAAAAACTGCGTATTTGTTGATGTACATGACAGATATGTTATGTGGTGGAGATGAAGATTTAGAATATACCAATGCTTTGAGATTGCTTGGGAAAGAACGTTTTGATTTACTGTATCCCGATTTCTTTGATATAACCGATCCTATCATTCCAAAAAAAACAGACTGGAGCTATATTGACACACCAATAACCAAAACACCGCAAAGCGAATTACCTTTAGATTCCATTGCAGAAACTATGATAAAACCAGACCCAAACAATGGAAGTAATAATTGGGCTGTTTCTGGTAAAAAATCATATTCAGGAAACCCCATTCTTGCAAACGACCCACATTTAGGACTCAACTTACCTTCTATTTGGTTTGTGATGCAATTGGCAACTCCAGAACACAATGCTTATGGTGCAACATTACCTGGAGCATTAGGTGTGGTTTCTGGATTTAACACAGATATTGCTTGGGGTGAAACTAATGCCACAAGAGATGTGAAAGATTGGTACAAGATTGAGTTTAAAGATGAACACAGAGTGCAATACAAATACAATAATACTTGGAAAAATACGACTATTAAGGTTGAAGAAATAAAAATACATGGTAAAAAATCTTATCTAGATTCTGTTATTTACACCCATCATGGACCAGTAAGTTACGATCATACCTTTAAGGGAAATGGCGAAAAAGAAGGCTATGCTATGAAATGGGTTGGACATATTGGTGGTAATAATCAACGCACTTTAATCGATTTAAATACAGCTAAAAATTACGACGATTATTTAAAAGCATTACAACATTGGGTGGCACCAGCACAAAATTTTGTATTTGCTTCTACTAGTGGAGATATAGCTATTTGGATTCAAGGTTTATTTCCTAATAAATGGGAAGGACAAGGGAAATTTTTAATGGATGGTAGTAATCCAGAACACGACTGGCAGAGTTTTATTCCGATTAGCAACAATGCCTATAGCAAAAATCCTGAACGTGGTTTTGTGAGTTCTGCCAATCAGCATCCTGTAGATGAATCTTATCCCTTTTACATTTTTAATGATGGTTATGAAACTTATAGAAATCGTGTGATTAACAATTTCTTCAATTCAAAAAACACATTTAACATACAAGATTTTAAAGACCTACAGAATAACAACTACAATTTAAAAGCTTCGGAATTACTACCATACATGTTTGAAAACATGGATGTCTCTAGTTTAGACCAAGGAGAATTAGAGCTTTTAAACACTATTAAAGCCTGGGATTTTAATAGTGATATCGATAAAATCGCTCCAAGTATCTGGGATTTATGGTGGAAGAAACTCTATCCTTTAACTTGGGATGAATTTGATTTGGACAACACAGCTTTGATAGACCCTTACACTTATCAAACTATTTATATGTTTAAACATTATCCTGAAGATGACTTTATGGATATTCTAGAAACTCCTAAAAAAGAAACAGCTAAAGATTTATTCTTAATTACTTTTAAAGAAACTGTTAAGGAGCTTACCGAATGGAAAAAAATCCATGGAAATTATAACTGGCAAGCTTATAAAGGCACTTATGTTGGACATTTATTACAAGGGTTACCAGCATTTTCAAGATTCAATTTACCTATTGGCGGAGATAGAAATACGGTCAATGCAGCAGCTGAAAATTGGGGGCCATCCTGGCGAATGATAGTTGAAATGACCTCGCCTCCAACAGCATTAGGAATCTATCCTGGTGGACAATCTGGAAATCCAGGAAGCAAATATTACGATAATTTTATTGACCGTTGGGCCGTTGGAGAGTATTTTAAAGCCCTTTTTATTCAAGATCAAAATAATACGGAAGGTGTCATTTCAACCCAAACTTTAACTCCTTAATCATGACGAAAAACACAATCAATTTTATAGCAACAATTATAATCGCAGGTATTCTTTCTCAAATTTTACCTTGGTGGTCTATTATGGTTGCAGCTTTTGCTACAAGTTTGTTTATTAGTTTAAAACGAGTAGCTGTTTTTGTGGTTCCCTTTTTAGCAACGACACTTTTTTGGATGGTCTATGCTCTTTGGCTAAGTAATACCAACGATTTTGTACTCGCTAAAAAGATTGCTGTTCTTTTGCCTTTAGGTGGCAATGCCTATCTTTTAACTTTAGTGACTGGAATTATAGGTGGTATTGCTGCAGGAATTTCTGGAATATTTGGAAAACAATGCGTAACTTTATTATCTGACCGTTAAGTAGTTAACAAAATGATTGATAAATTAAATCTTGAAAACATTCTCTTTCTGGACATTGAAACCGTTCCTGAAACACAGCTTTATTCAGATTTAGATGAAACCAAACAAGCCCTTTGGGAACATAAAACCCAATATCAAAGAAAGGACGAATTTACTGCAGAAGAGTTTTACAACAGAGCAGGTATTTGGGCCGAATTTGGTAAAATAGTCTGTATTTCTGTCGGGTATTTTAAAAATCAAGGAGATATTCGGAATTTTAGAGTAACATCTTTTTATGGAGAAGAAACTAAAATTTTAAAAGATTTTAAAAACCTGTTGATTTCACATTTCAGTCAGACTAAACATCTTCTGTGTGCTCATAATGGCAAAGAATTTGATTTTCCCTATATAGCCAGACGCATGATAATTCATAATATCGAACTACCTTATAAACTGAATCTCTTCGGCAAAAAACCTTGGGAAGTACCTCATCTGGATACATTAGAACTTTGGAAATTTGGTGATTACAAACATTATACGTCATTAAAATTATTAACTAATATTTTAGGCATTCCTTCGCCAAAAGACGATATTGATGGTAGTGAAGTGTATCGTGTGTATTACGAAGAAAATCAAATAGACAGAATTATAGTTTATTGCGAAAAAGACACCATTGCAGTAGCTCAAATTTTCTTAAGATTACGTGGTGATGATTTACTTCAAGATCATGAGATTATTCATATTTAAAAAGATCTTACAATACAGCATTTCATTTTCTTATTGATTACAAAAAAATAAAAAAAGTCCAGAGCTTTCGCTCTGGACTTTTTGTTTTAATTGAATGAATATTCGGATTATTTCTTAATAAACCTTGTAACCTTAGTTTTCTCTCCAATGTTTAATTGTAACATATAAACACCAGCTTCAAACTTAGACACATCGATAGTAGATGTATAACGTCCTTTTAAAACAGTTTGTCCTAGCATGTTTTTCACTTCAAAACTTTGAGCTTCATAACCAAGTAATTCGATATTTAATAATTGATTTACTGGATTTGGATACACTTTAAAGCGTTGATTTGGATTCTCTGAAATGGTACTAGAATTAATTCCTTGATATACTCCAGAACCTCCTAAACAGAAATTAGTTGTTTGAGAACTTGTAAACGATCCCCCAGAAGCCAATGTAGCTCCAGAATCAGCATTTGTTAAAGTATATGAACCATTGCCATAAGAACAGCAAATACCATCTCCATATGTATCTGTTATTACAAAGTCGTAACAACCATCATCCAAACATCCTACATTAATATTTAACGTAGAACCATCTGCTTGAGACCCATATGTTCCTCCAGATGCCACTGTTGTTCCTGAACTATTTCTAAGACTCCAGGCTGTTTCTTCAGGATAGTTGTCGAAAGTAATTGAAAGTGTTACGTTAGAACATGTTGGGTTTGTTCCTCCACCAGTAGATAAACTAACAGCATCTACAGCCATATCACCTTGCCAGGTAGTTCCTGTAACTCCATTTAAGCGTAATTGAACAGAGCCTCCAATATATGAAGCTAAATTAACACTAGCTGTTTGCCAAGAGTTTCCTTGGTTTCCAGATTTACTCCAAACACTTGTCCAAGAAGACCCATTATCATCACTTACCTCTAATGCTAAACTTCCCATAGAAGAAGCTCCATACATGTGATACTTAAATTCAAATGTGGCTTGTGTAGCAGCACTTAAATCAAAACAAGGTGAGTTTAAAATAGCTCTTTTTGTTGAGTAATTTGGTGATGAAGATTCCATGTATACATAATATGAACCTGCCGAAGCACTAGATGGTCCTGTATTACTAGAAGGTGTACTTCCTGATCTTAATGCCCAATTGAAATTATCACTCGTACTTTGAGACCATGATCCTAATGTATTTTCAAAACCTTGAGAATAAGGGAAAGAAGAAATGCCTCCTGAACAACCTCCTGTAGATGGTTGCGTTACAATAATGGTTCTTGTACGTTGTGTTGCTGCATTTCCTGCTGCATCACTTACATTATAATTTCTTGTGTAAGTTCCTGCTGAAGCTGTATTAACCGTTCCAGTTATAACAATACTTGATGTTAAATTACCATCTACATTATCTGTAGCTGTTGCTCCTAATTCATTATAGGTGTCGCCAACTTCTAAATTAATTGTCGATGCACCATTTAATGTAATAACGGGTGCTGTAGTATCAGCTGGTACTGTTACATTAACAGTTCTTGTACGTTGTGTTGCTGCATTTCCTGCTGCATCACTTACATTGTAATATCTTGTATAAGTTCCTGCTGAGGCTGTATTAACCGTTCCAGTAATAACAATACTTGATGTTAAATTACCATCTATATTATCTGTAGCAGTAGCTCCTAACTCATTATAGGTGTCGCCAACTTCTAGATTGATATTTGATGCTCCTGTTAATGTAATAACTGGTGCAGTTGTGTCTGGCACACCTGTAACAAGGTTTACCGTATAGTCTTCAACTTCTCCATAAGAAAAAGATTCACAAGATGTTGGTATTCCATTATATTTCATAGATACTCGCATTCTAGTTGCTCCACTTACTGCATTTGTTGGTACTGTAAATGCCCCACTAACTGGAGTTGTTTTTGACGCTGATTTCGTCCAAACTTGTTCTCCAGAATCACTAAAATCACCATCTTTATTATAATCAATCCACACAGAATAGCCTTCGTTATAAAGGGTTCCTGTCCAAGTTGGAGTAATAGTAATAGTTGCAGAATTACCTTTTGTCAAATTAGTTGAAATAGACGTGTAATCTGCATAACCTCCTGAAGAAGCTCCAGTGGTGTTGTTAATAGTTCCTAATTGTACTCTTCCTATATATTCGTCAGAAACATTATTTCCATTGGATGCACAATAATTTAATGGTGCTGTGCCTGTTGTTGTAACACTTGTACTTGATGACGTTCCACTTCCTCCAGAAGAACAATTAGCAACAACTGAACTTGAATACGTTGTGCCTGGGTTTAAACCAGTAACTACATATGATGTTCCAGAGGTATTATTTGAAGATCCATTAACTGTTACAGTATATGATCCAGCTCCAGAAACTGAATTCCAAGATAGTGTGAATCCATTATCATTGATACTTGAGCCTGCAAGGTTAGAAGGCGCAGCTAAACTACATGTTTGTACATACTCACTACCAACACCTACTGCATAAAATGCATTTGTTGTTGAAATAACTTCTTGTGAACCTGCTCCATATAAATCGGTTGCAGCTTGAATTCCATAAGTTCTTGCATTTGCATACGTTGAGTTTGCTGATAAATAGACACTTACTAATCTGTAAGCGATGTTTGATGCTTTGCTAATGCCTATTCCTGAAACATTATAGCTATCATTAACATCATTTGTACCAGAACCACCAGCAGTTAATAAATAAAACCAGTGATTAAGAACACCAGAGTTAGTGTGAACACCACAATAATCATTATTGTTTGTTGGCGTTCCACAATTTGGATTTTGCCAGTAAGTTCCTCCATAAGTATCTGGTTGACCTAAGGATTTTGGGTTACTCATAGAACGTAACGCAGCCGAACCACTTCTTCTGTCTATCTCATCTCCAATTTGCCAAATATCCGAACTTGGTGCTGCATCGTTTCCATTTCCTTTTGCAAAATGCTCGATAGCTGCTCCCCAAATATCCGAGAATCCTTCGTTCATACCACCTGATTCTCTTTGATATGCAAGGTTTGCTGTGTATTCTGTAACAGCATGACCTATTTCGTGAGCTGCAACATCTATAGACGTTAACGCATCAAAATAACCATTTCCTTCGTTCCCATTTGAACTTCCATCTCCATAAGACATCACATTTAGAAACCAGAAAGCATTATCATAATTATTATCAACATGCACATAACTTCTTAGTTGTGCACCATTGTTATCATAACTACTTCTACCATGAACTTGGTCCCAATAATCATATGTTTTCATGGCTCCCCAATGCGCATCTAATGCCGCATTGTCTTTGTCGTTATTATTGTATTCTGCAGCAGTCCAATTATTATCATTATCTGAAAATTCACTATAATTAGTAATATAAGGCAGTGAATTTCCTACAGGAGCTAAATTATTAGCATTTCTAGTATAAACCTTTCTTGATGCATCATTCAAGGTATAGTTAGAACCTGTGTTTGTTGTTTCAATAGTTTGAGAACCACTATATCTAGTTGCTGCAGTACCTGCTACAAAAGCAGTTTCTTCAGCTTCTTCTAAAGGACCAACAAATGGAGCTTTTTTAGAAGTTATTGCTTTTCTTCCGTCATGACCAAAATTGTCATAATGTTTTACTCTATTATTATAGAATAATACCTTTCCTGTATTTGCATCTACATAAACATCTGCTCCTCCAAGTGGTACAATTGTAAAGATTTCATACTTATAAGCCAATTTCATTTTGTCTTCAGACTTTGCATTTGGTGCAGCATCAAACATAGGTAATAACACCAATTCTCCTTCGGGCTTTTCGTAGCCTAATTCTTTACTAGCAGCAGCATCTTCCCATAAATAACTGGAAGCATTAAGGTGCTGCATAGCCCTGTTTAAGCCTTGCTCTTTACTTAACGTAGGGGCTTTAGTTTCTTTAACATCATAAAATTCACCACTCATAGAGCTTAGTTTCCCATTTTCACCGTGTAATGTATAGGTAGCAAACTCCACTTTAATGCCTTCAAAATATTGTTGGAATTTTTGATGATTCATTCCAAGTTTATCATTAGTTGATTCTAATAACTGAAAGCTATTTCGCGAATCAGTAGTTAAAATATCTTGAAAAATTTGATTTGAATTTTGAAGACTGTAAGTATTGTCTTTTTTAAATACAACAAACGTAGGTTTGCCGTTTTGGTCTGATTTTGATTTGAGAATTTTAGATGATTTTTCTAAATCTTGAGCAAATAGCGCTCCAGAAAAAAGAAAACACATCATTAGAAAAGATAGTGTTTTTTTCATTTTTTTGTAAAAATTTATGTGATTAGTTGATTAATATTCTCTGAAAGTATTAAAATTCTGTTAATATGAAAATTTAATGATTTGTTTTTCGATAAAAAACAATCAATCTTTTGATATTTACGGAAAACCCGTAAACCGACTACGGGAAACCCGTAATTTTTTCGAATATATTAACTACTTTTATACCTAATATGGAAGCATCTTTATTATCAATTAACAACTTATCTATTTCATTTTTTTCCAATAAGGTTGATAAGGAAATTATCAAGGATATTTCCTTTCAATTAAATACAAATGAAATTTTGGGAATAGTTGGAGAATCTGGCTCAGGAAAATCTGTGTCCTCGCTTGCTATACTTGGTTTACTTCCTGAAAATATTTCTAAAATAACTTATGGTAGTATTTTCTTTAAAGGAGTTGATTTAACTCAAATAGGTTCTAAGAAGCTTCAAAAAATTAGAGGCCATGATATTGCCATGATTTTTCAGGAACCTATGAGCTCATTAAACCCTTCGATGACTTGTGGAAAACAGGTTCAAGAAATATTATTACAACATACTAAACTGACAAAAAAAGAAGCTAAAGATGAAACCTATTTACTTTTTGAGAAAGTGAAGCTTCCTAACCCAAAACGTGTTTTTAATGCCTATCCTCATGAAATTTCTGGGGGACAAAAACAACGGGTTATGATTGCTATGGCAATTGCATGCAAACCAAATATACTTATAGCAGATGAACCAACAACTGCATTGGATGTTACTGTTCAAAAAGAGATTATTCTGCTTTTAAAACAATTGCAAGCTGAAGAAGACATGAGTATTATTTTTATTTCACACGACCTGTCTTTGGTATCTGAAATTTCAGATAGAATTCTAGTTATGTATCAAGGAGCAATTGTTGAACAAGGTCCTGTTAAAACTATTTTTAAAAATCCTGAACACATTTATACCAAAGCTTTAATCAACTCCAAACCTTCTTTGGATATAAGATTAAGAAGACTTCCAACGATTAAAGACTTTATGAACGACACAACGGATAAGACCATTGTTTCAAGTGAAGACAGAAAATTGTTTCACGAAAACATTTATTCAAAAACACCACTACTAGAGGTTATAAATCTTGAAAAAACATATGTATCAAAATCTGGATGGTTTTCAAAGCCTGAAGTTTTTAAAGCAGTAAATCAGGTGAGTTTTAAATTATACGAAGGAGAAACACTTGGTTTGGTTGGAGAATCTGGTTGTGGAAAGTCTACTTTGGCAAATGCCGTTTTACAATTGGATAAAGCCACTTCTGGCTCAATACTATATCATGGAGTAGATATTACCAAACTCTCAAAAAAAGCCATTAGAAAACTAAGAAAAGACATTCAAATTATTTTTCAAGATCCTTATGCGTCTTTAAATCCTAGAATTCCTGTTGGTAAAGCCATCATGGAACCTATGAAAGTTCATGGGATTGGAAAATCGGAAAAAGAGAGAAAGGAAATGGTTTTAGATTTATTATTGAAAGTAGGTTTGGACGATACCTTTTTCAACAGATATCCTCATGAATTTTCTGGAGGACAAAGACAGCGTATTGGAATTGCTAGAGCAATCTCTTTAGAACCTAAATTGATAATTTGCGATGAGTCTGTTTCTGCTTTGGATATTTCTGTTCAAGCACAAGTGCTTAATTTATTAAACAACTTAAAAGAAAACTTTGGATTTACATATATTTTTATTTCACACGATTTGGCTGTGGTAAAATACATGTCAGATCAGTTAATTGTAATGAATCAAGGACAGATTGAAGAAATGGATGATGCTGATGTTATTTACCAGAATCCGAAGAGAAACTACACCAAAAAATTAATTCATGCCATCCCAAAAGGATTATAGCATGAATATCTTTTTAGTTAAATACATAAGACTTTTAATAAAGCGTCCTGTACTTTGCAAACTTGCATAAAGTTTGCTCTCGTAATTAGTAGGTTGTTTAGGTAGATTTGGGGCAAAATTCATAATTAAATAAGGTTTTTGGTAGATTTGGGGTCTACTTCTTTAAGGTTAAACTTATAATAGATTTGGGGCAAATTATAAATTCAATACTTTAAAGAACTCGGTTAATTAGTTTGTTTCGATTTGGTTCTGCTAATATGAAACTTTTTTTGAGTTGTTCAGCTTAAATACATAATAAATCGTTGAAATACATAAAATTTTAACATTTAAGATATATTATTAGGAATATTCCCACATATATTATTGCTTTTGATATTTAAATTAAATCTATAAAAACACAATACCTCGAATATTATTTATTAAATATTCGAGGTATTTTAGTTCTAATTATAAAAGGTTCTTAATGAATTATGGACAAATGGAATTCGTTTAAAGAAATAATCATAAGAACATTATTTATTATAAACTCATTTCAGGAATATCGCCTTCTACAATTAAAGTTCCTTCAGTCGCTATTTTAATAGCTTCAACAGAGACGCCAGGTGCTCGTTCTAATAATTTAAAACCTTGATTTGTTACCTCAAGCACTGCCATATTAGTCACAATTTTTTTAACGCAGCCAACGCCTGTTAAAGGCAGACTACAACTTTTAAGCAATTTAGATTCTCCAGCTTTATTGGTATGCATCATGGCTACAATAATGTTTTCGGCACTAGACACTAAATCCATGGCGCCTCCCATACCTTTTACCATTTTTCCTGGAATTTTCCAATTGGCTATATCGCCATTTTCAGATACCTCCATGGCTCCAAGAATGGTTAGATGAACATGTTGTCCACGAATCATAGAAAAACTCATAGCCGAGTCGAAAAAACTAGCTCCAGGTAAGGCTGTAATAGTTTGTTTACCTGCATTAATAAGATCGGCATCTTCTTCGCCTTCAAACGGAAAAGGTCCCATTCCTAGAATGCCATTTTCACTTTGAAATTCCACTTCTATATCATCTCTTACATAATTAGCCACCAAGGTTGGAATACCAATTCCTAGATTGACATAATAGCCATCTTTTACTTCTTTTGCTATACGTTTTGCAATTCCTATTTTATCTAAAGCCATAATTTAATCTTTGTTTTAATCAGACACCTCGACTACTCTCAGTGTGACATATCATTTTAATTTTAGCACTTATAACTTTTAACTTCTTTGTCTTACTGTAAGTTGTTCAATACGTTTTTCGTAGGTTTCACCTTGAAAAATACGTTGTACAAAAATACCTGGAATATGAATTTGATTAGGATCCAAAGTTCCTACAGGAACCAATTCTTCGACTTCAGCAACCGTAATTTTTGCAGAACCACACATGGCTGGATTGAAATTTCTAGCTGTACCCTTAAACACCAAATTTCCAGCAGCATCGCCTTTCCATGCTTTTACAAAAGCAAAATCGGCTTTAAAGGCATGTTCCAAGATGTACATTTTTCCATTAAATTCTCGAACTTCTTTGCCTTCTGCCACTTCTGTTCCATAACCTGCAGGTGTAAAAAAAGCAGGAAAACCAGATTGTGCAGCACGACAACGTTCTACTAATGTTCCTTGTGGCACCAATTCCACATCCAACTCGCCACTTAACATTTGGCGTTCGAATTCCATGTTCTCACCTACATAAGAAGAAATCATTTTTTTTATTTGCTTTTTATGAAGCAGTAATCCCAAACCAAAATCGTCCACACCAGCATTGTTAGATATGCAAGTCAATCCTTTTAGGTTTAATGTTACAAGCTCATTAATACTGTTTTCTGGAATACCACAAAGCCCAAAACCACCAAGCATAAAGGTCATATTATCTGAAACCCCTTGAAGGGCTTCATGAACATTGGCCACTTTTTTATTAATCATGTTACTATTATTTTGTAGTGGAAAAATACGAAATAAAAAAGCCATTCTAAAAAGAATGGCTAAATAATATATGTCTAAAATATGGTATTTTAGAAATCCAATTCATCAGGCACCTCAACATCTGGCATGTTGGAATCTGAATCGTTATCTGGGTCGTAATTTGCACAATCTACTTCTATAGAAAGTTCTAATGGTTTCTCGAAGTCTGAAGTGGAAATCTCTAAATCTGTATCTTCATAACAACTCTTCATATAAACTCCCCAAATAGGCAATGCCATGGCTGCTCCTTGACCATAAGTAATGGTTCTAAAATGTGCAGCTCTATCTTCGGCTCCAACCCAAACACCAGTTACTAAATTGGGCACCATTCCCATAAACCAACCATCGCTTTGATTTTGCGTCGTTCCAGTTTTACCTGCTATGGGGTTTTTAAATTCGTAAGGGTAACCTGTAATAATCTCCCTGTAATCTGCACGATAAGCATCGGCACCTTTGGTTCTTAATCTGGTTCCTGATCCACCTTCGGTAACACCTTCCATAAGTTTTACCGTTACATAAGCAGCTTCTTCGCTTAGCACATCTCTGGTTTCTGGGGTAAACTGATATAGAATCGTGCCGTTTTTATCTTCAATATGTGTAACCATAACTGGTTTGGTATAAACTCCTTTATTAGCAAAAGTGGCATAGGCTCCAACCATTTCATACACACTTAAATCTGCAGTTCCTAAAGCAATAGAAGGCACCACAGGAATCTCTGCTTCTACTCCTAGTTTTTTAACCAAATCGACTACTGGTTGTGGCCCCACTTTATCCATTAATCTGGCTGTAATAGTATTTATAGAATTTGCCAAAGCACTTTTTAAAGTACGAGAACCTCCATATTGTCCATCGGAATTTTTAGGTGTCCAAGGATCTGGATTTCCAAATTTTCCAGCTTCAATAGTTATTTGTGTGTTTGGTAATTCATCACAAGGTGATAAATGTAATTGATCTATAGCCGTTGCATATACAAATGGTTTAAATGTAGAACCTACTTGTCTGCGACTTTGTTTTACGTGGTCGTATTGAAAATGCTTATAGTTTACACCTCCAACCCATGCTTTAACATGTCCGGTTTGCGGATTTATAGACATCATACCTGTATGTAAAAATGACTTATAATATCGCATAGAATCCATGGGTTTCATAATGGTATCTATATCTCCTTTCCATGAAAAGATGGTCATTTGTGTTGGTTTATTAAAAGACGTAATAATCTCATCTTCGTCAATTTTTAAATCGTATTTCATGTGTCTCCAACGCTCACTTTGCTTCATGGAACGTTTCATAAGCGCATCGATTTCAGATTGGTTTAATTCTAAAAATGGCGCTGTTGGATTTCTATCTGGTGTGTTTTGATGATCGAATTCTGCCTGGAGCCTTGGCATGTGTTGTTGTACAGCATCTTCGGCATATTTTTGCATTCGTGAATCGATGGTTGTGTATACTTTTAAACCATCTCCATACAGATTGTATTTTTCGCCATCTGGTTTTGGATTATTTTTAATCCAATCTTTCATAAAGCCATCTAAATAAGCTCTAAAATATGTTGCTATGCCATCTCGATGCGATTGTGGTGAATAGCGCAATCCTAACTCTGTTTTTTGAAGAGAATCCATGACTTTTTCAGAAATATAATCGTATTTCTCCATTTGAGATAAAACCACATTACGTCTGTTTCTAGTGCCTATTGGATTTCTATGATCTCTTGGGTTATAAAGTGATGAGTTTTTGAACATCCCAACCAACATTGCTGATTCTTTGGTGTCTAACTCTTTGGGTTCTTTATCAAAATATATACTGGCAGCCGAACGGATACCATCTGCATTATTACCAAAATCGTAAATATTAAAATACATGGCAATAATTTCTTCTTTGGTGTATTGCCTTTCTAATTTGGTAGCAATAATCCATTCTTTTATTTTTTGAGTGTACTTATCCATTCCTTTTGAACGAACACCTACAAATAATTGTCGTGCTAATTGTTGTGAAATAGTACTTGCTCCACCTCTTTTACCTAAAAAGAAAAAGGCTCTCAAGGTTCCACGAGCATCTATTCCCGAGTGTGAATAGAAACGGGCATCTTCTGTGGCAATTAGGGCATCGACTAAATGTTGTGGCAATTCATCATAACCTACTGGAGTTCGGTTATCATTAAAATAAAATTTCCCTAAGGTTTTTCCATCGGAAGAAATAATTTCGGTCGCTAAATTTGTTTTAGGGTTTTCTAATATAGTATAATCGGGAAGCTCTCCAAAAACGCCCCATGATGCTAATAAAAACATCATAACTACCAATAAGATACCTGTCATAAATAATTTCCAAAACCATCTAACATAGCTTGAGAAATCTTGATTTTTTTGTTTTTGTTTTTTTTGTGCTTTAGCCATTCTTTTATTTTGCAGCTGGTTTTTCTATTCTAAATCCAATATCTGTAATCCCTTCTAAATTAACAACTCCATTTACTTTGCCATTTTCTCTCATAGCCTGTTGAATGTTTACTTGGTATTCTCCAGATTCTTTAAAAACAACGTTTTCTTTATACCACAATTTGTTTTCTTTTACCTCAGCAAATCCTGTGCCTAAAAATTCGCCATTAGGTTTTGCCATTTTATACTCTAAAGTATCTTTAATGGTTTTTCCATGTGGAAATTTCATCTCGACAATTAAAAACAAGTTACTATATTTATAGTTGTTATTATTTCTAAGATTAACATATAAGTTATACGGATTTAAGGTGTCTGGTGGATGTATTTTAAAACTAATTATGGAATCTTTATGCCATTTATTTGGAACAGACTTATATGTGTCAAACACTTGATTAGAGTCGCAAGAAACCATAATTATAGCAAAAAGAAGGAACAAGACACTATTTCGCATTGTTTTTACTGTTTTGTGGTTTTCTTCTTTTTTTATTCTTTCTTTTATTTTTATTTCGTTTGCTTGGCGATTTAGAATCAAATCTAGTTAAGCTATCTTGACCTACAACGTTTTCAAATTCATTTTTAGTATCTTGAATTAATTCTGTTGCATATTCTTCTAAGCTCGTTATTTTTTCTTTTTTCTTATTTAATTCTAAAATTTCATTGACCTGATCTTTAGTTATAACATGCCAATTGCTCCATTCTCCTTCATATGCAAACCATAAGTGTCCTTTAAAAATATCCGTTTTCTGACAAACAGCTGTTCCTTTTTCTGTGTATAGTTTCACATCAGATTTAGGAAAATCTTTTAATGCATCTAAATAGGTGTCTAATTCATAATTTAAACAACACTTTAATTTTCCACACTGTCCTGCTAGTTTTTGAGGGTTTAAAGATAACTGTTGGTAACGAGCAGCAGAGGTGCTAACAGAACGAAAATCTGTTAACCAGGTTGAACAACACAATTCTCTTCCACAAGAACCAATACCTCCAAGTCTTGATGCTTCTTGACGAAAACCAACCTGTTTCATTTCAATACGGGTTTTGAATTCTCTAGCGTACAATTTTATTAATTCTCTAAAATCGACGCGATCTTCGGCAGTATAATAAAAGGTGGCTTTGCTACCATCTCCTTGAAATTCGATATCAGAAATTTTCATTTGCAATTTAATATCGATCGCAAATTGACGTGCTTTCACCTTCATAGGCTCTTCTTTGTCTCTATAATCAGACCAAATATCAATGTCTTTTTGTGAGGCTTTTCTATAAATTTTTAATATCTCTTCGTCTGTTTCTGAAACTTTTTTTCGTTTCATTTGGATTCTAACAAGTTCACCTGTTAAGGTTACCATACCAACATCATGCCCAAATTGTGCTTGAGTAGCTACAATATCTCCAATGCTTAAGGTTAAGTTTTCAGTGTTTTTATAATAGTGTTTTCGTCCGTTTTTAAACCGTACTTCTACCCAATTAAAAGGGTCTTGCCCATTTGGGAGAGACATGTTTGCAAGCCAATCGAAAACAGTTAATTTATTACAACTATCTGTCCCACAAGTACCATTATTTTTACAACCTTTTGGCTGTCCATCTTTGCCTGTTGAGCAAGTGTTACAACTCATATGATTTTTGTATATATAGATTCTGAAAACATTAAAGTTCTCAGAAGAAGATTAATAATCCTTTTAAAGATGTAAAGATAAGATTATTTATTAAGTTAAATTAAATATGCTAAACCTACATTTTAAAATTCAAACACAAATTTAAGCAGTTGAAAATCAGATTTATACTAAATTTTTATATCTTATTTATGTATATAAATGGAATTTTATGCTTTTTAATGCTCACAAATATATTTTTTCACGATGATGCTATAAACCACTTAAAACTGTTATTATGAAATCTAATTTTACTTCCTCTATTATTATCAGCTTTTTATTATTGTCTTTTGGTATAACATATTCTCAAGATTTTAATGCTGTAATGACAAGTGTTGAATACAAATTCAATGAAGACAAAATACCATGTTTAACAGCCGCTCAAAGAGATGCAATTAAAGTTGAAACCAACAACAATATTGAACAATTACGACTTGAAAACAAGTTAGCCTTTCCAGAAGCAAATTGGCGTGGAGGCCATCCATTATTTATTTGGCCTTTGCAACAGGCTGCTGGTTTTAATTATAATAATACTTGGGCAATTTCTGGATATGTAGACCACAATTCTGCTTATCCAAACCAACTTACTGATTATAATTGTGGTACACGAACTTACGATGCTAGTAGTGGATACAATCATCAAGGTGTTGATATGTATTTATGGCCTTTTATATGGAACCAAATGGACAATAGTCAAACAGAAATAATTGCAGCTGCTCCAGGACAAATTATTGCAAAACATGATGGCGAATTTGACCGAAGTTGCAACTTTAATAACAATCTTTGGAATGCAGTTTACATACAACATAACGATGGTAGTGTGGCTTGGTATGGACATATGAAAAATGGCTCTGTAACCACTAAAAATGTTGGTGATATGGTGGCTTTGGGAGAGGTTATTGGAACCGTTGGAAGTTCTGGGAATTCTACAGGACCACATTTGCATTTTGAGATTTACACAAATAATTCCTACACGCAATTGGTAGACCCTTTTTCGGGACCTTGCAATGTTTTAAATGCTGATAGCTGGTGGGAAACTCAAATTCCATATAACTACTCTGGAATTAATGCTGTTTTAACTCACAGTGCTGTACCAGATATTTTTACTACCTGTCCTACACCTGAAACATCAAATACAAGTGATGATTTTGATACAGGAGACACCATTTATTTTGCCGCCTATTTAAGAGATCAAGTAAGTGGAGACAACATCCATTTATCCATTATTAAACCTGATAATTCTTATTTATATGATTGGGACATTACAGTAACAACTACTGCCTCTTCTTGGTATTACTATTGGTATTATTCTGGTGTGTACGATCAAGAAGGTGAGTGGAAATGGGAAGTTACTTATGGAGGCGAAACTGTTTCACACTCTTTTAATGTTGGAGCTTTAAGTATTGAAGAAGCAAATATAGAAACGACGAGTATTTATCCAAATCCTTCTAAAAATTATCTAAATATAAAAACAACTAAAACATTAGCGTCTGCAATGATATATGACGTTAGTGGGAAATTAATAAAAACCATTCGTTTTAATGAAGCTCCTACTCATAATATAGATGTTTCTAACATCTCTAAAGGCATGTATTTTTTAAAGGTTATTTCAAATGAAAGTGAGCAGGAAACCTTTAAATTTATCAAACAATAACTTAATTAAATTCAATCTCGTAATTAAGCCTATTAGACATAGATTTTAATTCCTTTTCAGATTTAAAAATATTGGACCATAGCTGTTTACTCCAACCAATTTTTTTGGAATAATCATTAAAGCTTTCGTTGTTCCAATCGAAACCATCTTTCCAGAATTTTTGTGGAGAGACGTAACAAAAGGTGTAATCGAAAATTAAACTGGATGCGTTTTCACTTTGGTTTTTAGGGATAGTGTTAGGTGCCAATAAAGTAATATGATTTGCTTTACACTGTGTTCTAATATCTTGAATTAATTTTGGGTAATCTGCTCGAATGCTATCTAAATCGAAATCGTTGTATTCGGTATTCCCTATTTTTTGAATGGGACGAATTTGAAGAATATCGAAGCTTTCGCCATTAAAGTGTTTAAAGAAATCGGCTAGTTCATAAAAATTATCTTTATTGAAGGTATAATTAATCCGAACTTTAAAATCGTATTGCTTTTTTAATTTTTCAAAAGCTTTAAACGCATTATGAAATTTTTCATAACTAGCTTTTTGCATAAAGCTTTCGTAGCTTTCTTTATGGACACCATGAAGCGAGATGGTAAACTCATTCAAGCCTGCTTTTAAGAGTGCCTCAATTTTTTCTTCATTCAATAAATTGGCATTGGTGGTAATTGAAATATATGGCACGTTATAAGTTTTGCCTAACTCTACCACTTTTACCAAATCCTTGTATAAGGTTGGCTCTGTTCCACAACCAATTTGAAGTTTTAAAGCACGATTAAAAATGGTTTTCGCTACTTTGTTTAACTCTTCCTCTTTCAATTGTCCTTTTAAGGTTTTTACATAATCGGCATCTGTAAAATAACACATTTTACAACGTAAGTTACAGGCCATTACTGGATCTAGATTGACTGCTAGATAGCGTTGATTAAACGTATGCAACAAATAGAGACCTAAAAATTTAATTCTATGACTTTTTATTTTTCTATTGAGTTGTAAGAGTTTGTAGATATTCATTTATTCTGTTTTTTTAAAAACATCAAAGATGTTTCTTAAATCCTTTTTATACGGCAAATGGTCTGCACGCCCTTTTTTAAAGATATCGTTACTATTACCTTGACCTTTTCGTAATGCTTTCTGTTCTTCGAAAGGTAATTGGATTATTTCCTGACAATTTGTAGAACAGCAGTTTTCCATTTTCTCCTTGCAAGCATCACATTGAATGAATAATAAATGACAAGCTTCGTTAGCACAATTGGTATGTAAATCGGCTGGTTCGCCACATTGATGGCAATGTGCAATTACGTCATCAGAAATACGTTCGGAACGACGCTCATCGAACACAAAATTCTTACCTATAAATTTATTTTCAAGCCCTTGTGCTTCAACTTGTCTTACATAATTGATAATACCACCTTCTAATTGATACACGTTTTTAAAACCTTTATGTTTGTAATACGCACTAGCTTTTTCACATCGAATACCTCCAGTGCAATACATCACCAGTTTTTTATCTTCTTTATGGTCTCTTAAATCAGCTTCGATAATATCTAAAGATTCGCGAAAGGTATCCACATCTGGAGTGACGGCATTTTTAAAATGACCAATTTCACTTTCGTAATGATTACGCATATCCACCAAAACTACGTTTGGATCGTCAATAAGTTCATTAAATTTTTTAGCTTCTACATGAATCCCTTTATTGGTAACATCGAACGTGTCGTCGTTTAAACCATCTGCTACTATTTTATCGCGAACCTTCACTTTTAACTTTAAAAACGAAAAATTATCATGTTCAATGGCAATATTTAATCGCACATGTTCTAAAAACGAAATGGTATCTAAATGATTTTTAAACAGATTAAAATGATCTGCCGGCACAGAAAGTTGTGCATTTATGCCTTCGTGGGCCACATAAATTCTACCTAAAACATCGAGCTTATCCCATGTTAAGAATAAGTGATCTCTAAAAATGTCTGGATTATCAATTTTGGCGTATTTGTAGAAAGAGATGGTCAAGCGTTCTTTTCCTGCTTGCTCGATAAGTTCGGCTCTTTCTTTAGCGCTTAAGGTATTGTACAGTTGCATGCTATACTAATTTTTAAGGTTAAAGATTGTTTGCTTGCAAAGGTACTATTTTTTACGAGTTTATGGGTTTACTAAAACCAAAAAGCACTTTATAAAATTTATAAAGTGCTTTAAGTAGACTAACTCGTTATTAATATTTTTTAATTTATTTTCTAAATCGAAAAAACATCTTTACGAGTTAACCTCCATCGGCTTTACAATTGCTATTAATAAAGATAGCAACCGAAACACCTAGTACATTAATACATTTTTTAAAAAATTTCATAGTCTTTGACACTTTTAAGTTTAAACTAATCATTTATTAAAAGTGAGTGATTCTTTTTTTCTTTTTCACAGTTAAAATTTTCCCACTTTATATAGTAGATGCAAAAAGTATGAAAAGGTTGCGTGATAAAATTGTAAACTGAAAAAAGAAGTAGTATTTTAGCATCACTTTCACAAGATAAAATAAAGAGAAATGAGCAACGAAAAAGACGCAAAATTAAAAGCATTAAAACTTACTTTAGATAAATTAGATAAAGCATACGGAAAAGGAACGGTTATGAAAATGAGCGACCAAGCGGTCGTAGATGTAGATGCCATTTCATCAGGATCTTTAGGTTTGGATATTGCATTAGGAGTTGGTGGTTATCCAAGAGGACGTGTTATTGAAATTTATGGCCCTGAATCTTCTGGAAAAACAACCTTAACCCTACATGCCATTGCCGAAGCCCAAAAAGCAGGAGGGATTGCTGCATTTATTGATGCAGAGCACGCCTTCGATAGAACCTATGCTCAAAAATTGGGTGTAGATATTGATAATTTAATTATTTCGCAACCAGATAATGGCGAACAAGCCCTTGAAATTACCGATAATTTAATTCGTTCTGGTGCTATTGATATTGTGGTTATTGATTCTGTTGCAGCCTTAACACCTAAAAGTGAAATTGAAGGCGAAATGGGGGACTCTAAAATGGGACTTCATGCACGTTTAATGTCACAAGCATTAAGAAAACTAACTGCATCAATTAGTAAAACCAACTGTACAGTAATCTTTATCAATCAATTACGCGAGAAAATTGGTGTGATGTTTGGAAACCCAGAAACTACAACTGGAGGAAATGCTTTAAAATTCTATGCTTCGGTTAGATTAGACATCAGACGTTCTACACAAATTAAAGAAACCGATGGTAATGTAATGGGTAACAAAACCAGAGTAAAAGTGGTGAAAAATAAGGTAGCTCCACCTTTTAAAATGGCAGAATTTGATATTATGTATGGTGAAGGCATATCTAAAGTTGGCGAAATTTTAGATATTGCTGTAGAATTCGAAATTATTAAAAAAGCGGGCTCATGGTTTAGCTATGGAGATACCAAATTGGGTCAAGGCCGAGATGCTGTTAAAGCCTTAATTAAAGACAATCCTGAATTACAAGATGAGCTGGAGCAAAAAATTAAAGAACAGCTAAAAGCTAATAATGAATAACTTAAATAAATCCCGAAGCTTTTCGGGATTTTTTATTATAACACGCAACCTTTTCATGTTTTATGCATCTACAAGTTAGATATGTATTTTTAATGAAAAAATTAATAGTCTATCTATTTGTATGTTTTATTTTTTCTTGTAGCACTAACGATGATAGTTCTCAAGGTTTTTATTATGAAATTTTACCTGTAGAAAGTGCTATATTGCCAGAAGAGTTTACTTTAGGTGACGTATATGAAATTACGCTAACCTATATTAAACCATCCACTTGTTATGCTTTTAATAACATTTATAATACGGAAGATGCCAACGAGCACAAGATTGCTATTGTTACTTATGTCAGTTTGGTAGACAACAATTGTGAAACCTTGGATGAGGAGGTTGAAACCTCTTTTAGTTTTAAAGCAGAAAATAGTGGAACTTATATTTTTAAATTTTGGCAAGGAGACGACAACTATATGGTTGTTGAAGTTCCAGTAGTAGATTAAATAAGTTAAATTAATACGTATTTCATTTGGGTTTAAATCAACTCATACAAAAATGTAGTAATAATGATACTCAAGCACAAAGTGAATTATATCAACTCTTTTCGAGTAAATTGTTTTCTCTTTGCTTAAAGTATTGTAAAAACTATGCTGAGGCAGAAGATAATCTGCAAGATAGCTTTGTGACTATTTTTAACAAAATATCTCAGTATAACCATAAAGGTTCTTTTGAAGGCTGGATTAAAAGAATAACCATAAATACAGCATTACAACGTTATAGAAAACAAGGTGTTTTCGAAATTATTGACGAAAGTAATATTGAAGACGTTGAACTAACAGTAGAAGAAGACGATATATCGATAGATTTTCTTCTTCAAATTATTCAAGAATTACCAGATAGATATAGATTGGTTTTTAATCTATATGTTTTAGATGGTTTTTCGCATAAAGACATTGCAGAGATGCTTTCCATAACAACGGGGACATCCAAATCTAATTTAGCAAGAGCTAGAAAGATTTTAAAAGACCGTATTGAAGAATATAAAATGAGCTTAAACTCACAATCATTGTAATGAGTGATAAAAAACATATAGATCGAATTTTTCAAGAAAAATTCAAAGATTTTGAAGTATCTCCAAGCCCAGAAGTTTGGAATGGTATTCAAGAAAAACTAAACCAACCAAAAGAAGACAAAAAGAAAATCTTTCCGTTATGGCTTAGATTTGCTGGTGTTGCAGCTTTATTACTTTTAATGCTAACAGTAGGTGGTTTGTTGTTTAATAACACTACAGAAAACACAAACAACACGATTAACACAAACGTGGTTGATACTGACAGCAACAAGAAAGATGCAACCAATTCTTTAACCGGAAACGAAATAAACACCCCTATTACAACGTCAAATAATACAGAAAATTCTTCAGAAATAGATGGTTTAGACACCCAATTAAATACTCATTCAAAAAACTCTCAAAGGCCATCAAGTAATCCCCAAATAGCAATAGAGAACTCGACAAAAACCCAGTCTTTAATTAACAAGAATAGGTCTAAAAATAACTCAAACAGCACAAAAACAGCAAACGCAACTCCTTCAAATAATTTAAACAACTCTAGTATTGCTCAGAATACAGGTTCTAAAAACAACGAGGATTCTAATACAAATCAAGTTGAATTTAACAAGAATAACAATACACCCAACAGTAATAGAATAGCAGAAAACCCAAATTCTTCAAATAAAGAAGAAACCTATTTTAATTCAGAATTTGACAAATCTAATGCTGAAATCCAATTACAACAATTAAATAATAACACATCAGAAAATATAATTGCTGAAGTAGAAAACACAGAAGCAGACATAGAAGAAACTGTTGAAGAAGAACTAAATAAAACAGATCTTACTATAGAAGAGGCTATTGCTGCAACCCAAGATATTATTGAAAAGGAAGAAGAAGAACTAATAAACAGGTGGCAAGTTTACGCAAATGTTGCGCCTGTTTATTATAATTCAATGGGAAAAGGTTCGCACATTGACGGACAATTCACAAACAACTCTAAAACAGGAGAAGTTAACACCAGTTATGGTGTAAATGTAAGCTATAATTTAAATAAAAAACTCTCCATACGAACAGGTTTAAGCTCTTTAAACTTGAGTTATGATACTAACGATGTTATTCTTTACCAAAGCGTTACCAACAGTAGTTCGGCACAAAGTGTTTTAAAGAATATTAATTTATCGAGTGGTAACGAAACACTTACTGCTTTAAGCGCAGACAATTTAAGTGTTGGACAAATTGATACAGCCTTAAGTCCTCAATCTAAGGCAGCAATTAGTCAACGCATTAGTTATTACGAGGTTCCTGTAGAATTGAATTATAGAATTGGAAACAAAAAATTAGGTTTAAATCTTATTGCTGGATTTAGTTCTTTTATTTTAAATGGAAATGAAGTGTTTTCTGAATTAAATGACGAAAAGACCTATATAGGTGAAGCAAACAATATAAAAAGTATGAGTTTTAGTACCAACGTTGGCGTTGGACTAGACTATAAATTTTCTGAAAAAGTGAAGTTTAACTTAGAACCAACATTTAAATATCAATTAAATGCGTTTGAAAACACCTCTGGTAATTTCAACCCTTATATTATTGGTATTTATACAGGTTTAAGTTATAAGTTTTAGTTTTTGGTTGGTTAGATTGATTTGTATATTCAATGAATTTGAATAACATTGAAGATCAAAACTAAAAGCTGCTCTGTGCCAAGAGCAGCTTTTTTAATTTAACATGTCATTGATATCTTTTTTAAATGTATAATTACTTTTCAGATTTAAGAAGCGCCTTATAAATAACTTCTCTTGCGCTACTATTTAAGCTCTTAGTGTCTTTTATTGTTAAACCTTCAGTCTTGATAAATGGATGGATTTTAACTCGCATTTTTCCGGGTCCACCACTAAAAAACGTATAAGAAAAGCGTTTTTTATTATCCAAAAATGACATTGGTACCACAGGGATTTGATGGTTAATGGCTAGCCTAAAAGCGCCATCTTTAAAAGTGTCTAAAACAACGCTTTCGTCATCAGGAACGCCACCTTCAGGAAAAATACAAATACTTAAACCTTGTTTTAACCTTCTTTGCGCTCTTAAAAATACGGCTTTTCTACTTCTTTCGGAGTTTCTGTCAACTAAAATACAAGATCGTCTATAGAAAAATCCAAACAAAGGGATTTTAACTAATTCCTTTTTTCCAACAAATACAAAGGGGTTTTTGGCAGACACCAACATCAACATAATATCTGCCATAGATGTGTGGTTAGCTACAAACATGTAACTTCTATTAGTTTCTATCTCTTGGTCATGCTCAATTTTCCAAATAAACCCCATACCAACAAGAATAAATTTCGCCCATAAACGAGCCAGCTTAAAAAAGTATGGATACCAAGTCTCTTTTAGTAAGGAAATAAAAAGAAATGGAAACAAAATGATAATAGGCAAGGCTACAAGAATATAGAACCAGATGCGATATAAAATCCAAAACAAATACTTAAATAATCTCATAAGAGCCAAAACTACTCAAATTTATTGAGCTATTATATCAAAAAAATTACCTTTGTAGCTCATTAAAAATTTTGGAATCACTAATTAATTAAATTCCTTTTCTTAGGAAACAGATATGGCAAGAATTTTAACAGGCATTCAAAGTACAGGAACACCACATTTAGGAAATATTTTAGGCGCATTAATTCCAGCCATTAACATGGCAAACAACCCTAAAAACGACTCTTATTTGTTTATTGCAAACCTGCATACACTAACACAAATTAAAGATGCAGAACTTTTACGTAGTAATACATATTCTACAGCTGCTACTTGGTTGGCTTTTGGGTTAGATGTTGAAAAAACAGTGTTTTACAGACAAAGCGACATTCCTCAAGTAACTGAATTATCTTGGTACTTAAGCTGCTTTTTTCCTTATCAACGTTTAACATTGGCACATAGTTTTAAAGATAAAGCAGATAGACTGGAAGATGTAAATTCTGGTTTATTCTATTACCCAATGCTAATGGCAGCAGATATTTTATTATATGATGCCGAATTGGTTCCTGTTGGAAAAGATCAATTGCAACATCTAGAAATGACACGTGACGTGGCTTCTCGATTTCATACTAAAATGGGAGACACTTTTGTCTTGCCAGAAGGGAAAGTCCAAGAAAACACCAAGCTCATTCCTGGAACCGATGGTGAAAAAATGAGTAAAAGTAGAGGGAATATAATCAATATATTTTTGGATGACAAAAAGCTGCGTAAACAAATTATGACTATTGAAACAGATAGTACACCTTTAGAAGACCCTAAAGATTGGAGTACATGTAATTGCTTTGCTCTTTATAAATTATTGGCTTCAGATGCACAAATTGAATCCATGAAGGCTAATTACGAAAAAGGTGGTTATGGTTATGGTCACGCAAAACAGGCTCTTTTTGAATTGATTATCGACAAGTTTGCTACAGAGCGCGAACGTTATCATTACTACATGAATAACTTAGAGGAAATAGACAGACAGTTAGCTATTGGAGCAGAAAAAGCTAAAGTGGTTGCTAATAATGTTTTAAAACGTGTTCGTGAAAAAGTAGGCTACTAACTTTCAAAATTTTATAGGTAATATTTTAATAGTATATTTAGTTTTTAAAAGTACTATTAAATGATGCGTTTTCTGATAG
Source organism: Xanthomarina sp. GH4-25 (assembly GCF_045363175.1). Classification (NCBI taxonomy): domain Bacteria; kingdom Pseudomonadati; phylum Bacteroidota; class Flavobacteriia; order Flavobacteriales; family Flavobacteriaceae; genus Xanthomarina; species Xanthomarina sp. GH4-25. The sequence continues at coordinate 127,216 of NZ_JBJFLO010000003.1, read as the reverse complement.
CCCTTTTTATACTTTCACCTTTTTGTAGCTATGCTCAAGAAGGGAAACGCTTTGCTTCTAACCAGAAATTCTATTTAAATGGAAATTCTACTATCATTGGAAATAGCATTGTAGGTACAGATGCCATTGAACCATTTAATGACGATTCTGAAATAAACGATGTGCTAAAAATGGAATACATAGATGTCGATGATGATCCATCAACATTTAGTTCCAGTCAAGCAAATTTGAAACTTCCAGACGAAACTTCATCTATAAAATATGCAGCTTTATATTGGAGTGCTGTTTATAAATACGATAAAGGCGTTCGTAGAATTATTAATTACGAAAAAATGGTGTATCAAGGCAAAGACGAACGCTCTACAAACGTAAATTCCATTCTCTTTAAACAGCCCCTGGGAAATTACCAACCCATTACTGGACATGTTATTTATGATAGTTATGAAACCGAATTGTTTGAAGACACCAAACCTTATGTCTGTTATGCAGATGTCACCTCATTATTAAAAAACAGCAGTACTTTAAACGGTACCTATGCAGTTGCAAATATAAAAGCTACCGAAGGCTATGTATCAGGAGGTGTTGCAGGTGGTTGGTTGTTATATATTATTTATGAAGATGAAACTGAAACTGCCAAATATTTCACCACTTACAATGGATTTGTTGGCGTTGATAAAACAGCTACAGATATTAAATTTAAAGATTTTAAAACAGATGAAATCGGCGATATCAAAACCTCACTTTTAATTGGAACTCTAGAAGGTGACCAAAAATACAAAACAGATAATTGCTCTATTTTAGATGCAGAAAAAAAATCATTTGTATTGCTTTCATCCAATCAACGTCCAGGAAATAATTTCTTTAATAGCAAAATAACCATTGAAGATGAGCCCTTTTTAGATCGAAACCCGAATAGCACTAATACCTTAGGTTTCGATCTATTAAAAATGGAAATCCCAAACAAAAACAACAACATTCTATCCAATAATTCTTCAGAAACCACCATTCGGTTTAAAACAAAGGCAGATGGTTTCTATCTGTTTTTTGTAGCGTTTGAAACCGAAATTAGTCCTATTTATTTAGAAGGAAAAAGTAACGAAGAAACTTTAGTCGTGTTTGAAAATGAAAAACCTACCGAAATTGTTGACATTGAAATAAAAGAGGAATCAGCCGAAATTCTTGAACCAAAATCAGACGTTTCAAAACCTGTTAAAGTAGCGCAAACCTCAACTCCTAAACCAAAAAGGAAAACAGGTTTAGAACGCATTGAAAGTTTAAAATCTATTAGTATTCCAAATCTTGCAAAAGGCTATTATTTAGTAACTAATGTGTTTTCCGTTGAAGAAAATGCTATGAATTGGATGAAAACTTTAGAAGAAAAAGGTCACACACCAAAATCGTACATCAATCCCAAAAATAAGTGGAATTATATTTATTTAGCCAATAACGAAGATGCAAGTGCTATTTATCAAAAACAAAAAGAGCTTTCAAAATTGGATTATTTTCAGGATATCTGGATTCTTAAAATTAACTTTTAAATAACTTCAAACAGCTTTCCTGGTAAAGGTCTTATCACGCCTTTTAGTTCCATATTCAATAAAACTCCCGCAATTTTATAGATAGGCATATGGCATTCTAATGCAATAACATCCAAAAGTTGTTTCTCGTTATCTTTTAGATAATTGTAAACTACTTTCTCTTCGTCATTTAACTCTACAAACAATTGCTTTTGCACAGCTGCTTTTTTATCCACTTCCAGTTCCCAATTTAATATATATGGAACATCCAGAGGATTAGACAACACATGCGCTTTTTGAAATTTAATTAAATTGTTACAACCCAAACTCTGACTATCGGTTACTCTTCCTGGTACAGCAAACACATCTCTGTTATAGGAGTTGGCAATATCTGCTGTTACCAAACTACCTCCTTTTTCGGCAGATTCTATGACAATAGTAGCTTCACTTAAACCTGCTATCACACGATTTCGTTTTAAAAAATTGTTTCTATCAAAGGGATCGCTACTCCAAAAATCGGTAAAAAAGCCACCATTTTTTTCAACCTCAGCCACATATTTTTTATGTGCTTTTGGATAAATCTGGTTTAAGCCATGAGCCAAACAACCAATGGTTTGTAACTTATTTTTTATAGCTGCCTTTTGGGCCGTAATATCTGTACCATAAGCAAATCCTGAAACAATTACAGGATTAAAAACAGCAAGCTCTTCAATGAGTTTATTACAAAAAGCAATGCCATAAGTCGTAATTTTTCTGGTTCCAACAACACTAATTATGCGTTGTTTCTTTAAATTAATGTTTCCAGATTGAAACAGTAAGATAGGACTATCGATACAATGTTTTAATTTTTCTGGATAATCTGCATCTGCAAAATATAAGGTACTAATCTTATTTTCTTGAATGTATTTTAATTCTTCTTCGGCTGCTTTAAAATGGTCTTTGTTAAATAAATCTCTTAATACCAAACTTCCAATACCATCAATCTTGAGGAGATTCTGTTTTTTTTCTTTAAAAATAGCTTCCACAGAACCACAATGCGAAATCAGCTTTTTAGCTGTAATATCGCCAATATTTGGTATGTGTTGCAAGGCTAAAACAGGAAGCAAGCTATTTTCTGTCATCTTACTTTTTTGATTATGAGACTACAAGTAAAGAATTTTTATCATGTTAATAAATAGTTAAGCCGAATTTTTGTTCGCTTTTAAATTTTGCTAACTTTGTTTTTATGCAATTAGAGTCTTACATCAGCGATTTATTATATAGATATGAATGTGTTACAGTTCCTGAGTTTGGAGCTTTTCTAACACAACGTGTTTCGGCAACCATACACGAATCGACAAATGCCTTTTATCCTCCAAAGAAAATGCTTTCTTTTAACGAGCAAATTCAGAAGAATGATGGTATTTTAACCCATTATATTGCAGATGTTGAAAAAATTCCTTTCGAGGAAGCTTCAAAGAAGATTGAAAAACGTGTTAAAGCGTTAAAGTCTTATTTAATTGAAGGTGAAACCATCTCCTTTGAAAATATCGGTGACCTTTCATTAAACAATGAAGGAAAAATGATTTTCGAACCTTCGTATCATTTAAACTATTTAACGGATGCTTTTGGGTTATCGCAATTTGTATCACTTTCAGTTAAGAGAGACGTTTATAAAAAAGAGGCTCAGGAAATCGAAAAAGTAATTCCTATTGCTGTTACGCCTGAAAGACGTAAGTCTAGAGGTTATTTAAAATATGCTGCTGTTGCTGTTATCGCACTTGCCTTGGGTGGTTTTGTTGCTTCTAATTACTATGTAAACAACATAAACACACACAATCAATTAGCACAAGAAGAAGCCAGTCAACAACTTGAAAACAAAATTCAAGAAGCTACTTTTGTGATTGAAAATCCACTTCCAGCCGTTACCTTACACGTTAAAAAACAAGTAGGTAATTACCACATTATTGCTGGTGCTTTTAGAGTGGAAGAAAACAGCGATAAAAAACTAGAAGAGCTTAAATCTTTAGGTTACGATGCCAGAAAAATTGGTGTAAACAAATATGGTTTACACGAAGTGGTTTATGCTAGTTACGAAGACCGTTTGGAAGCTTTACAGGCTTTGAGAGAGGTAAAACGTTCACACAATTCAGCTGCTTGGCTCTTGGTTAAAAAGTTGGATTAGTCTCTAAACCACATTAAAATCCTGACATTTTATCTTTTTAATTTTTCATTTTAAATTCAATTAGAATTCAAAATGGGCTTACCTTTGCATTTCTATTTAATAAATGTGAATCTATTATGTCTATAAAAACACCTGAACAATCTAGAACCATCATGACAGACTTAGTGCTGCCTAGTGAAACGAATCCATTAAATAATTTATTTGGTGGCGAATTACTTGCTAGAATGGATCGTGCTGCCAGTATTGCTGCTAGAAGACATAGCAGACGTATTGTAGTAACGGCATCTGTAAACCATGTGGAGTTTAATCGTTCGGTTCCTGTTGGGTCTGTTGTTACGGTTGAAGCCAAAGTATCTCGTGCCTTTAGAAGCTCTATGGAGATTTATTTGGATGTTTGGATAGAAGACAGAGAGTCTGGGCAAAAAACCAAAGCCAACGAAGCTATTTACACCTTTGTGGCTGTAGATGAAACAGGACGCCCTGTAGCTGTACCAGAAATTACACCTGAAACTGATTTAGAAAAAGAACGCTTTAAAGGCGCTTTAAGACGTAAGCAATTGAGTTTGGTGCTTGCTGGGAAAATGAAACCTAGCGATGCGACTGAGTTGAAGGCTTTGTTTGATTAACTTTTATTTAAATAATAAAAAGCACCTCTCCTTAAATTTTAGATGAGGTGCTTATTTATATATTAATTATTTTACCATTCTTCTTTTTCTATAATTTTAACTGTTTCCCAATTATCGCCTTTCTTCTCTAATAGAAACAGACCTCCACTACCCCAAAGTGAGCTTCTACTTATTCCGATTCTTAAAGCAGCCTTATCATAGTTTTTATTAAATGAAATGTTTGAAAAATAAAATAGTAAGTCATATTCTTTCCAATCTCTAGATTTTTTCAAAATAATAGTATCTGCAAGAATAACACGATGCCTACTTTTTTTATTAATAGATACAATTGGAATATTTGTACTTGATTTAATATTAATAAAATTATTAACTAAGGCTTGAAATTCTTCATCAAGTTTTAATAATCCTTCTTTATTATTACTTAAAGGAGCTTTTAAAGTAGGATAAATAGCCACATTCAATTTCACATTAAGTATTGAGTCTTTTACTTCTTGTGTAAGTTTCCATAACGAATCATTTGGAGGTGGTGGTGGCGGAAGAGCATACGCCTTACTCTCAATAATATATGATATTATATCTTCTGTGTTTTTAAGCAATTGTATATCACTATTTTCTGCTTTTTGACATGATAATAAAAATATTAAAATACCAATTATGTATATAACTTGTTTCATATTAATTGCAAACTTCAATTCCTAGATTAGTCTCAGTAAATATTCCATATAGACATATAAACTAAGAAACTGAAAGTCTTTTTCTTTTTATAATCTCCCAAGTCTTTTTATTCTTTTTTAATAAATATAAATAAGTAGAACTTGATAACCTGCCATTAGTATAGCCGATTATTACCAACGCCATATCCTTTTTATCATCGTATTTTATTGTTGATAAAAATAGAATGCCATCATAAAATTTAAGTTTACTGGTAAAATCTGAAATTTCTTCCTCAAGAACTGTGAATTTTAAACTTCTTCTAGCATTAATATCTTCTTTTCTTACTTTTAATGTTGAGATAAAATAGTCAACTTTTGCATCATTTATATTATTAAATAATTTAGTATAGTCACTTTTAAAATCAAGCAAAAAAGGATTAACTGCGATTTTTAATGGCACATTGTTTAATGAATCGATAACACTATTGCTTATTGAACTAATTGAATCACCCCTTATAGGAGGGGGTGGAGGCAAAGGTTTTATCTTTGAGTTAATAACTACCTTATATATATCCTTATCTGAATTATCAGAACAAGAAAAAATAGTAACAAAGAACACCAATATTATATAATTTATTCTTAATTGCATATAGTTGTGTTTTGATTAACAATTACTCTATAAACATCATATTCGTCTGCTAAAGGATCAATATCTAATAAATTCCCAGCATCCCATTTTCTTAGTCCATCCCAAGAAAATGATTTATAATACTCTAAAGGATAACTGTTATTATCAAATTCTCTCAATGCTTGAGTAATAGGGTTAATATAATTTTGAGTCATGAATATATGATCGATAGCATCATCAAATTCACCATATAGTTCAGCATAATAAGTATAATACTGAAAAAGTTGAGGTCTATTATTAATATCTACACCACTCAAATATTGCTCAACAAATCTTGCCAGTTCGGCATGTATAGACTCGTGTAAAATTGCTTGAGCCATTTCAACTGGGCTTGTATTTACATCTTCAAATGTAATAACAATGTTATTAGGGTCACTATCATTTGTACATTGGTCGTCAGTTAATGTACATTCTCCTACTCTAAATGTTAAATAAAAATTTGGGTCATTAACAAAAGCCCCAACTGTATTCTTAAATAGAGTATTGTTATCAGCAGTAAGTTTATCATATACACATTTTAACTGTACATTATTCACAAACGTAGAATCTAATATAACTCTATTTGGAAAATCTGCTTCTCCGCCTTCCAACTCTGTCTCAATACCTTCTATAATAAAACCCTGATTATCTGCATTACAGAGTTTGCTTGCATCCCTCATTTGAAAAAAATTAGCTGAATTATTTATCCACTCTAAAATTGCAAGATTGTCTGTTTCTAAACAGCCTATTAAATTTTGCTCGTAGGGAAAATTATATGTTGGAGCTGTTAAAATAGGGTCCGGATTATTTGAAGGACTGTTTCCTGAACCAGACGAAGAGCTTCCAGAGCCTCCACCTCCAGAGTTAGCGCAGGTCCAATCAACAGTAATATAGGCTGCTGTACAATTGCCTCCTGCTGGATGATCTGTCCCACCCCAAGAACTCGTATAATTTTCAACACAACCATCTATGTATTTATTTTCAATAAAGGAAGAATCTATCTCAATGGCTTCAAAAACACTAGTCCCTTGAAATGTATAAGAATTATGTGCTTCTATATATTCCATTGGAGACTCTGGAAAGTATGTAATAAGCATCGCTTTTATTCCTTCTAAACTATCTGTTTGGACAACTATATTGCTAAAACTATTAGGTTCTTGGTTGTCTAAAATGGCACGAAATGTATATGAGGTTGTATTACCTATTTTTATCTCTTTAATAACTGTTGAATCTATTTCGAAATCATTGTTATCAAAACTTCTGCCTTCATTCGATCTTTTCTTCTTTATAGCATCTACTACTTTTTTATACGATTTACTAAATTTTGTGTTTCCATTTAATTCATTAAAAGTGTATTCTTTAATACTAACATTGTTTATTGTTGATTCTATATTTACATCGTCTTCTTTCTGGCAACCAAACACACCAAGCAGTAAAATTAAGATGAAACTTTTAGATAAAAAACGCCTTAGCTTTACGCTTTTAAAATTTTGAATTTTGAATTTTGAATTTTGATCATATTAAATATTTTTTAAGTTTATATGGCATAAACCTAAAAGGTAAATTTATATTATCCTGTACGTAGTACTACGTATATTTCCTGCTTTTCGATGAAATGCATGGTTGTGGTTACGGTTTTTCCGTAATTGCTAGAGGTTTTCAATAATAGTTATAGAGAATTTTAGAGATTCCTCACTTTGTTCGGAAAGACAAACTACATTTATTAAGGAGATCCCGAAACAAGTTCGGGATGACAAGCGTTGCTTGTCACATCTTGTAAATCCAAAAAAAGTGTTTCAAAATGTTATCACATTTTGTAAATCCATGATAAGATTTTCAAGATTACATCTTGTAAATCCAATCTGCTGGGTTTTGAGTGGCGCTTTCTTTAAAAATACTAAAGTTTAATTGGGTTTCTTTGTTAGATGGATTAGTAAACACTTGTCCAATTTCTTGTTTCGTCTTAACATTATCGCCTTTCTTCACATAGACTTTTGCTAAATTTTTATAAACCGTTACGTAGTTACCATGTTGTATTAATACAGATAAGTTTCCGTGTTTTATAGCTTGTACAGCAAGTACTTTTCCGTTAAAAACAGCACGTATTGGTGCATTTTCTTCAGTGGCTATTCTTACACCATTACTTTGTATCATCACTGTTTTTACCACTGGATGTGGTTGTTTTCCATAGCGTAGTTTAACCACACCTTTTTCAACTGGCCAAGGCAGTTTTCCTTTACTAGACACAAAATTATCGGCTAATATTTTATCTTCTGGAGTCAATGCAAAGCCAGTAGAGGCTTTTGTAGTTTTTCCTGCTTTTTTATTGGAACTAGCTATGGCATCGCGAATAATTTTTTCAATTTCTCGATCTATTTTATCGGCTTCTCGTTGCTTCTCTCTAATTTGTGCCGTATAATTATTTAAGTTTTTATTAATAGAAGCCATCAAACTTTCTTGCTGCTTTAATTCGCTTTCAAGTTCTCTTTGAGCTACTCTATTTTCGTCAATTAGCTTTTGTTTATCTGCTTTTTGTTTTAATAAAGCCACATTGGTTTCTTGTAATTCCACCGTTTTTATTTTGATAGCTTCCCCTTGCTCTTTTTGGTAATCTGCATATTGATTGATGTATTGCACACGTTTATAAGCTTGCTGAAAATTACTGGACGATAACAAAAACATGACTCTACTTTGTTCGCTTTTGCTTTTGTAAGATGTGACAATCATTTTGGCATAATTGTCTTTTAGGGTTTGAAGTTCATCTCTTAATTCTGTAATTCTTTTTTGATTGGTATTTATTTCTCGAGTCAATAAATTGGCTTGCTGATTGGTAACCCTTATCAAGTTTTGACGTACACTCACCTTATAACTTAAATCTTCAATAAGTGAGGTTTGTGATTTCTGCTGAGATTTATTTTTGAATAATAAATCGTTAATGCGTTTAATTTCTATTCGAAGTTCCTGACGACGTTCTTCTAACTCTTGTTGTTTTTTACTTTGAGAAAAACCAACCAGACTACTCAATGTAAAGCCTAGTAAGAATATATATTTAAAAGTGTGTTTGAGCCTCATTTATTTTAAAACTATTTCTTCGAATCCAGATGGCATGTTAAAAGGATATCTTAAATTTTGGTTCAAAGATACAGATTTGAACTCCATTTCTATAACCGTTTCTTGGTCTCTTTCCAACACGTTTATCTTAATATTTTCTGGTAGACTTTGCTTATCAACTACCTGATAATTTAAGTAATCTATTTGTAGAAATCTGGCTTCTATAGTTTGTGCTAATTGTTGTGAATCCATTTTAAAATGTACTGGATTTATAATATAAAACAACTCGAAAAGCGCTAATTGTTCTTTAGGTTGAAACAAATATTTTTCATTGTTTACAGACATGCTGTAATCTGTTTTGTTTAAGGTGTATAACGGATTTCCAAGCAATAGATTTTGCACTTTCTCGAAATCTAAATCAGTTCCAAGAATGTCGCTTAAAAAACTGAAATCTCCATCGAAATAGGTATTATCTAATTTGTTGTAATATCGCACTTTTTCGGGAGTGATTATGACTCTAATAATATTAAACGAGGAGCTAATCCAAATAATTTGATCTTTCAACATTCTGAAAGAAACTGTATGAGTTTGCGAGTCGTTTCCTTGAATGTAGGCAACCCGAACTTTAGCCTGAAGAGTTTTAAAATCGGGAGACATTCTTGAATTTTCCTTTATAACTTCTTTTGAAGATACATTTAAATTTACAGAGCCATCAGCAAGTGTTTTTGCAGATTTACACCCAAAAAAACTCACTAAAAGACTTCCAATAACTAGGTATTTTTTAATAAAGGATAGGTTCATTAATTTGTAGATTCTAACTGTTTTGCTTTATCACTAAACGTCTTAGCTTTGGTTGTATTGTTTAAAGAGGTATGAGCCAAACTAAGTTGCTTGTAAAAATCGGCTTCCATTTTTGTGTCGTCTATCACATAATCGATTCCTGTTTCTAAAACATCAATGGCTTTCTGAGGCTTGTTAAGTTTATTAAGAGCTACGCCGTTTACTAAATATAATAAGGGTTGCGAAGGGTATTTTAATAAGGCTGTTTCACTTTTTGATGCAGCTTCATCATATTGTTCTAAGTCAATCTCTAAAAGGAGGACGTTTTTTAAAACCGTATAATTATCTGAATCTATTTTTAATGCTTCGTTAAAATATTCTAAAGCTTTTGGCTTATCGCCTTTAGCTAAATAATATTGCGCTAATTCTATATGACTTTTTTCGTTAGTATCGTCTAAAGTATAACTGGTTGCTTCCACTAAATCTGCTTCATATTCTGGATTTTCACCAACAAATTTCACGAAATCTGACAAGACCTTCATTTTGGCTTCTGGTTTAATTTGAGAACTTTGAAGCACAATTTTCATAGACGCTATAGATTGTTCTGGATTGTTATCCCCTAAATAAAACTTATATAATGCTAAATGAACCAACTGTGAATTTGGTTTAATTTCAAGTAATTTTTTAGCCGTTTCAAAAGCCTTTTCATTATCGTTATTTTCACTGTATCTATAAATCAATGCGAGATAATTTGATTCTTCGTCTGGATTATCTATCACACGTTCTTCAAGATTTTCTATTTGATCTTTTTTACGTCCAGTTGCAGCATAAATTTGATTTCTTAACATGTCTCTTGAAGGTGTAATACCTTGCTCTTTATCCAATTCATCTAGAACCTCAAGTGCCTTTTTATAGTCTTTAGTTCTATAATATAGATTCGCTAAATCTTCTTTATAATCTGGATGATAATTAACTAGTTGTTTGACAGTTTTTATGGCTTTATCGTAATCGTTTTGCTGCGCATACACTTCGTAAAGCGCATCTAAATACCATTCGTTATCTGGTTGTTCTTTTACGGCTTTTTTTAAGGCATCTTCTGCTGCACCAAAGTTTTTTAATAGGTTGTAATTTTTACCTAATTCATAATAAAATGCCGATTGGGATTTATCTAGTTCTATACATTGTAAAAGTGCTGTAACTGCCCGATCGTAATTTTCAATGCCCTTTTGTTTTAAAGCTTCAAAAAACAATTCCTGGGTTCTGTCTTCTACATTGCCTAAATCATCGTCTGGAGTTTTGTTAAAATCCACTTGTGCATAGTTTACCTGTGGCATGAAAATCATTCCGAATAAAAAAATGAGGATGTAGATTTTATTTTTCATATTATGAGATTCATCGCTTTGCTCAGAATGACAATTTAATATTTATTCTAAAATTGAATAATCGCCAATACTAATTTTAGTGAAATTTCCATTGTAATTCACATGATTACCAATCATTGCGTCGTCTAAATTAGCGTTTTTAATAGTAGTATGACTTTGTATTAAGCTATTTTTAACGGTTGAAGCTTCTATCTTACAATTGTTGCCAATAGACACATTTGGTCCAATAGTGGCATGATTTAAAACGACATTCTCACCAATAAAGCAAGGCTCTATAATAGTCGAATTATAATTTTTAATGGTTGAAGCAATCAATTGTTCGTTTCCGTCTGTCTTTAAAAAGCCTAACATTCTTGTGTTAGTTTCAATAGTTACTGGTTTGTTGCCACAGTCCATCCACTCATCAACGGTTCCAGTTTTAAAGACTTTTCCTTTTGCCATCATACCTTTAATACCATCGTTAATCTGGTATTCTCCTCCATTAATGATGTTGTTATCTAACACATGTTGCAATTCTTCTTTTAATATAGCCACATCTTTAAAGTAGTAAATTCCAATAACAGCTAAATCGCTCACAAAGGTTTCTGGTTTTTCAACCAGTTCTACAATTTCATTCTTATCGTTTAATTTAACGACTCCAAAAGCTTCGGGTTTATCGACTTGTTTGACCCAAATAACAGCATCTGCTTCTGGGTCTAGATTAAAATTTGCTCGAATCAACGTATCTGCATAAGCAATAACTGCAGGACCAGAAAGAGATTCTTTGGCACACATAATGGCATGACCTGTGCCTAAAGGTTGGTCTTGACGGTAGATAGTTGCTTTAGCATTTAAGCTCTTTGCTAAGTCTTCTAAACTAGAAACAACATCGTCTCCAAACCAAGCAGGATCGCCAAGCACAAAGGCTATTTCTTCTATAGGTTGGTTTAATACTTTTACAATATCTTTAACCAGTCTGTGAACAATAGGTTGTCCTGCAACTGGAATTAAAGGCTTTGGAACTGTTAAACTATGTGGACGAAGACGAGAACCTCGTCCTGCCATGGGTACTATTATTTTCATTGAAAATTTTATTTTCATTCCCTCGAAGGAGGGAATCTTTTTAATTAATTTTAATTTCTTTTTTGATAAGATACCAACAAGGTTTTTAAAATCTTGCAGGATAACTATTTTATTTAGTTCCTGTGCTTCCGAAACCACCTTCACCTCTTGAGGTTTCAGATAATTCTTCAACTTCAGTCCATTGGGCACGTTCGTGTTTTGCAATCACTAATTGCGCAATACGTTCGCCATTATTAATGGTAAAATCTTCGTTTGAAAGGTTTACAAGAATCACACCAATCTCGCCTCTATAATCAGCATCTATTGTTCCTGGTGCATTTAAAACAGTAATTCCTTTTTTGGCTGCCAAGCCACTTCGTGGACGTACTTGTGCTTCAATACCAACTGGTAATTCAATAAAAAGCCCAGTGCCAACAATGCTTCTCTCTAAAGGTTTTAAAACTCTAGACTCTGATAAATTTGCTCTTAAATCCATGCCAGCAGACGCTATGGTTTCATAGTGTGGTAATTCGTGACTGGATTTGTTGATTATTTTTATGTTCATAATATTTTCCCTTGAAAATGGGAATCTTTTAAATTATACATTTATTTTTTTGAGATTCTTCGCTATCGCTCTGAATGACAATTATTCGTGCTTTTCAATTTCTAATTCTAATAAATTAATTATTGAAATCATTTTTTCTCTTAACATTGGACCTTCTGTAAAAATGTCTCTCATGTAGCTATACACATAGACCATTAAGTTTTCAAATTTATCAGATTCATATAATTTAATTATGTCACTTTTATATATGGTTTTTTCTTCTTCTGTAATTTCAATATTATTGAAAATCAAATTGAAGTCCATTTTAAAGTTATCTATAATAAAAGGATATAAATTGTTTGCTGCAAACTCGTTTGCATTTAATTCTTCTTCTTTGTAATCTTTTAGTAGATCTTGAAATTCAGATAATTCTTTCTTTAGCACATCGTTTGTTATTAATTCTATTTTACCTGAATTAATAACTGATTTATAAATACTTAAAAAAGGATCATACGTCCATTGTTGAGTAACACCTCCCATTAAAGTTCCTAAGTTATCGAAAGTTAATTCCTTAAAGTTATTAGACATTACAGCATTTATACATTTTTTTCTATAAAGTTGTAGATCGTATATATCATTAAATCTAACACGATTTTCACTAAATTCTTGATGAAGGCTTTTAAGAACTTTAAACTCTTCTTTTGCTAGTTGTCTGTTTTGATTCCAATTGTTTACCTGTAATGCCAAAAGAATACCAACCATGACTAAGAAAATTTCTCCAATAGCATATTTAAAATAACGCCCAGTTTTATTTTTTTCCATAAGATTGTAACGTATTTTTCGAAAGAATTTTATCATTTGGTTAGCGTTAACTATTTATGGTTTGCAATTTCTGATTCTAATAAATCAATAATGGATACCATTTCTTCTCTTAATATTGGACCTTCTGTAAAAATTGCTGACATATAAGCAAATGCAAGATTAAGAAGGTTTTCGAATTTATTAGATTGGTAAATTTCGATATAAATTTGTTTTTCAATTATTTTCTCTTGTTCTGTTCTCTCACTAATATTAGTTATGGTCTCAAAATTCGGGGAGTCATAATCGATAAGGTATGGGTAAAGGTTTTCATCAACAAAACCCATTGTATTAATTTCTTCTTCTTTATAATCATTCAATAAATCTTGAAATCTAGTAATCCCTTGTTTTAAAACATCATTAGAGATTAATTCTATTCTTCCTGAACTAATAACAGAATTATAAAACCCTTGATAAGGATCAAATGTCCATGACCAACCAATAACCTTACTGATCGAATCAAATTCTTCAATTGAAAGGTCTTCTATATTGGAAGTCAGTGCTTCCAAAATACCATCTCTTCTAGCTTCTTGTAATTTATAAATGTCATCAAACCTAGTGATGTTTTCATTAAACTCTTGATGAAGACCTTTTAATATCTTTGCTTCCTCTTTATTTAATTGTCGCTCTTGATTCCAGTTATTAACTTGTAAAGCCAATAGAATACCAATCATAACCAAAATAATCTCACCAATAGCATATTTTAAATAACGCCCAGTTTTATTCTCATTTAAAAGTCGCTTTCGTATTTTACTAAAGAGCTTGATCATTACCTGTTTTTGATTAGCATACGTTTTAATTCTTTCTTTTCGAGTTGAAAAACAAGACCTAAAAATACAATTAATGCTGAAACTCCAACAACATAATTCCCTCTAAATCCATAAAAGGTGATTGCTGAAAGACCGATTGAGAGCAATAAATACAATGAAATCTTTTTAAGGTTGTAGGGAATTGGATAGTACTTTTTCCCATAATAATAAGATATCATCATCATAGAAGCATAAGCTGCTAAAGTTGCTAGAGCAGAACCAACATAACTTATTTTAGGAATTAACCAAAAGTTTAAACTTAATGTTATAAGTGCACCAAACACAGAAATGTAAGCGCCAAATTTGGTTCTGTCTGTTATTTTATACCAGACAGACAAATTGTGATAAATACCTAAACATAAATTAGCCAATAGTATAATTGGTACTATTAGCATGGCTTGCCAATAAGCTTCATCTCCAATTAGAATCACTTTTAAAACATCGGCAAAAACAACAACTCCTAATAAAATAACTGAACCAAAAATAACGAAGTACTCAAGAATTCTTGCATAGTTCTTTTTAGGGTTTTCAGTTTTTGCATGACTAAAAAAGAAAGGCTCCACACCCAGTTTATAAGCAGTTACAAAAAGGGTCATAAACATACCTAATTTATAACATGCTGAATACATACCAATTTCAGTTTTTGCAATGTTTTCAGGTAAGAGTTTATCGAGTAGAATTCTATCGAACGTTTCGTTTATAGAAAATGCCACACCTGCAATTAATACTGGAAAGGCATAACGCATCATCTGTTTCCAAAGATTGGTATTAAACGTGTATTTAATTTTGAAGTAAAATGGCAACATTAATAACAAAGTGACAGCACTTGCCACTAAATTGGCTATAAATATATAATTGATTTCAAAATCAGGTTTGTAAATACTTGCTAACACAGAAGATTCTGTTGCTAAATCTTTCAACCACAACAGTAAAAACAGATTTAAACCAAGATTAATAACGACGTTAAGAATTTTTATAAGCGCATATTTTACAGGTTTTGCATTGGCTCTTAACCAAGCAAAAGGAATAATAACCAAAGCATCTAATAGTAAAATCCAAATAACTAGATTAATGTATTCAGCTTTAATATCAATTAAATTTGCTATTTGATTTTGAAATGCTAAAGCACATACAAAAAATAAAAATGAAGAAACAATTAGTGAAATGGAAGAAGTCCCAATGACTTTTGTTTTGTCATCCTCTTTATGAAAAAACCTAAAAAAGGCTGTTTCCATACCATAAGCCAAAATAACATTAAAGAGAACGAAATAGGAATAGATTAAAGAGACATCTCCATAATCTGCAACCGATTTTAAGACACTTTCGTCTGTGTGTAAACGCACTAATAAAAAACTTAACATTCGTGGTAGCACAGTTGCTAAGCCATAAATAAAAGTTTGTTTAAATAGAGATTTTAAAGTACTCAAGTGGTTGTTTTTATGCTGCTAAATATACAGTTTTATAAGACGCTATACAACGAATAAAATTATGGCTGCTTTGGTGGTGCAGATGGATAATCCTCTTTAGGTTTTTCAACAAGATTATTTACTTTAAGATATTTGGTTGTGCCTTTCTCTAAATAACTAATAACACACTCATTATCGGCTATTTTGAATGGGAAATTAGCTTCTTTAATTGGTGACTCGTTGCCAAACTCCTCTTTTCCATTTTCACTCATTATAAGGTCTTCTCGTTGATTTAAATCTGTCTTAAAATTAGCGATATAGTCAATTTTTCCTATTTCTATTTTTGTTTGATAGCCTCTAAAATACACCGAATCGAATATAACATTGTTTTTGTTTGAAACCACATTAATCAACATGTGTATACCAGAACCACCACCTTGAACACCTGCAACCCATCTTTGAAAGGTTACTTGACCTAATTCAAATGAGACATTTTCTTGTAGTTGTAGTTTTTGTGCACTAGAACATTGTGTAAAACTTATTAAGATGACAGCCATAAAAATAAACCCTAAAAACTGCTTCTTATTTTTCATTATCAAGTGTTTTGTTTTTAAAGATACTAAATCAAATAATGTTCTATAAAAAAACCTCACTTTAAAAGTGAGGTTTTGTTTATTTATATAGACCCTTAGACTGCATCCAGGATGACAATATGATACCCATCTTGAAGTCTTAATTTTTAATTTGTTTTAAAGAAGTTAGCTCTTTTTTAATTTGCTTCCCTATAAAAACGATCAAAATTAAGAATATGCACATTGATGAAATTATGATATACATATAAAATCCATAAGATAAGTTTTCTTTAAAAAATGGCAGTAATATAACAAACCCTATTATATATAAAATTAGAATAATTGGCGTAGCGATATAGTGTGTTTTTATTCTTTTTTTATAATAAGTTGCCATTAGAGTGTTAAAAGTTGTCACGTTTGTAGTAACATCTAGTTGGTTCAATTTTTTAATACTTAAATGTTCTATAATTACTCGTATCATCAAACTTCCTATCATTAAAAAAAGAGCAAAGCTCACTAACACATTGTTATAAGCATCAATATAAAAAGAAAACCCTATTAAAATTAATACTGTAACTAACAAAACAAAATTAGTGATACGCTGTTTCTTTTTAAGAAAATTAATTTTCTTAAAAATATCTTTTGAGCCATTTTTTGGTGTTTCTACCTGTGGCTGTTGTTCCCATTTGGATTTTAAATCTTTGAATTCTGTCATTGTTTAACACATTTAGTTAATTCATTTTTAATTCTGTGAACTCTTACTCTAATAGCCTCATGACTCAAACCTATAATGTCTGCAATCTCTTTTTGAGGTAAGCCTTCCAATTCGAGTAAAATGATACTTTTATTTTCATTTTTTAATTTAGTAATACAACAATACAATTGGTTTAGTTGTAATTCCTTCTTTTCTGAACTATCGTCATTATTTTGTTCAAGATGACTTAAATGATCTGAAATTGGTACTGACTTTTTATTCCTAAGTTCAATAAGGCATGTATTAACTGTAATTCTGTATATCCATGTTGATAAACTTGAGTCGTTTCTAAAAGATTTTAAATTCTTCCATACCTTAATAAAAGTTTCTTGAGTTAAATCCTTAGATAGAGTCTCGTTACCATTAGTATAACCTTGGCACAGACGAAACACTTTTGAATAATTAGCATTGTAAATGCTGTCAAATTTGGATTTTAAAGTACTCATAGTTTATTGCATTGCTTCATTAATCTGTTCTAATAACCAATCTGGTTGATCATACATAATGAAATGTGCTGATTCCATAGCGTATTTAATGGTGTAATTTTTTAAATTTTTATATTGATCTTCATAGGTCTTTCTAACTGTTTCTTCGCCATAAGGTTTGGTCGCTGCTAAAATTATTACTGGAACAGTTATTTTTGCTATATCTTCTCTTAAATCTAATTTCAGCAAATCTGTAAAACCATAGACATAGGTTTCGCGATCTGACATTAATATCCAATCTTTGATTTGTTGGTGTCTGTCTGTATTTAAAGCCATTCCAGATGCCATTTGAGTAGCCATTGCCTCAAAATTTTTCTCATCCATATCTAATAGTCTTTGATTGTATGGGTTATCATAAACAATAGTATCGCTGTTAAAATTTGGTATCATTAAGGCTCCAGTTGAAGGTAAAGCATCAACAACAATAATTTCATGGTATTCTGCATTCTCATCAATAGCTAAGCTCAAACCTATTGTACCCCCTAAGCTATGTCCAATTATTGTTGCCTTTTCAAGCTTTCTGCTTGAAATATATAAAGATATTTCATTTTTAATTTTAGAAAGCCATGGTTTTTCTATGGCAGGCACGTTACCGAAACCTGCAAATGTAAAAATATGGCATTCTTTTGTTTTAGAGAGTTCAATTATTAATTCATCCCAAACGGATCCTGTACAAGTAAAACCAGGAAATAATAATATGGGTTCTCCTTTACCTATAACCTGAACCTCGAAAGCGTTATTTTGAGCTTCTAGTGAAAAGCTGGTTAAGTAAACTGTAAATAAAATAATGTATTTAATTGATTTCATAATCTAAGTTTTAGTTGATTTTCTCTTTAGATACAAAATCTGAAAAATGTTACAAGAAAATTTTTAAGCATAAAAAAAACCTAACTCGTTAAAGTTAGGTTTTTGTTTTATTTAGATTCTTCGCTTTCGCTTTGAGTGATAATTACATGTTTAATGCTTTCGCCCTTTTAAACATTAGAAAAACTCAATTAATTTTTCTAATTATTCAATGCCTCAGCTCCACCAACTATCTCAAGAATTTCATTGGTAATAGAAGCTTGACGTGCTTTATTGTAAGTTAATTTTAATTGATCTCTTAACTCAGTTGCATTGTCTGTTGCTTTATGCATAGCAGTCATACGAGCTCCATGCTCACTTGCAAAAGAATCTCTAATACTTTTAAATAACTGTGTCTTTAAAGACTTTGGAATTAATTGCTCTACGATTTCAATTTTTGAAGGCTCAAAAATATAATCTAAGTTTACATTGACATCTGCTTCAACAGGTACAATTGGTAAGAATTGTTCCGTCATGATTTCTTGAGTCGCCGCATTTTTAAATTTATTATAAACAATTACGATTTTATCGTACTCGCCTTCAGTAAACATATTCATTAAGCGTTTTGCAACATTTGCAACGTTATCAAAGGTTAAATCGTCAAACAATTCACTGTAATTACCAACTACAATTTGTTTTTTTGAAAACGCGTCATTAGCTTTCTTTCCAATAGCTAAAACAGATACTTTTTTACCAGCATATGTATTACTAATTAGGTTTTGCGTTTGCTTTATTATATTTGAATTAAAAGCACCACACAACCCTCTATTAGACGTAATTGAAACAATTAAAACGTTATTAACTTCACGTTGATCAGAATATTTGCTTCCTGAATCTGCATCTAAAGTAGCACTTAAACTTTGTAAAAGTTCAGTCAATTTATCTGCATAAGGACGCATAGCTGTAATAGCATCTTGTGCCTTCTTTAATTTTGCAGCAGAAACCATTTTCATGGCACTAGTAATCTGCATGGTAGAAGATACCGATGATATTCTGTTACGTATTTCTTTTAAATTTGCCATATTTTAAAATATGAAATAAAATTCCCACTCTCGTGGGAATATTAATTATGCTTTATACTTTTCTGATAAATCTTTTGCTACAGTCATTAAAGTATCTGTAACCTCATCAGTTAATTTACCTGCTTTTAAAGTTGCTAACACATCGCTATGTTTCGCCTTTAAGAATTCTAAATAATCGCGTTCGAATTCTTTTACTTTCTCTACAGGAACATCTTTTAATAAGTTTTTAGATCCCGCATAAATAATAGCTACTTGATCTTCAACTTTAAACGGATCGTTTTGTGCTTGTTTTAAGATTTCAACGTTACGCTTACCTTTATTAATTACATTTAAAGTAACGGCATCTAAATCAGATCCAAATTTCGCGAATGCTTCTAATTCACGATACTGAGCCTGATCTAATTTTAACGTACCAGATACTTTTTTCATGGATTTAATCTGAGCATTACCACCAACACGAGATACCGAAATACCTACGTTAATTGCTGGACGTACACCAGAGTTAAATAAATCTCCATCTAAGAAAATTTGTCCATCTGTAATTGAAATTACGTTTGTTGGAATATATGCTGAAACGTCACCTGCTTGAGTTTCAATAATTGGTAATGCTGTTAAAGAACCACCACCTTTAACCAAAGGTTTTAAAACATCTGGAAGGTCATTCATTTCTTTAGCAATTGCATCATTATTAATAATTTTTGCAGAACGCTCTAATAATCTTGAGTGTAAGTAAAATACATCACCAGGATAAGCTTCACGTCCTGGAGGGCGACGTAATAATAAAGAAACCTCACGGTAAGCAACGGCTTGTTTTGATAAATCATCAAATACAATTAATGCTGGACGACCAGTGTCTCTAAAATACTCTCCAATAGATGCTCCTGTAAAAGGTGCATAAACTTGCATGGCTGCAGGATCTGATGCATTTGCTGCAACTATTGTTGTGTAAGCTAAAGCGCCTTTTTCTTCTAAAGTTTTAGCAATTAAAGCTACTGTTGAAGCCTTTTGACCTATAGCTACATATATACAATATACTGGATTTCCAGCATCGTAAAATTCTTTTTGATTAATAATAGCATCAATACAAACAGCTGTTTTACCTGTTTGTCTATCTCCAATTACCAACTCACGTTGACCTCTACCAACTGGAATCATGGCATCAATAGCTTTAATTCCTGTTTGCAATGGTTCTGTTACTGGTTCTCTGTAGATAACACCAGGAGCTTTACGCTCTAAAGGCATCTCATAAGTTTCACCAGCAATTGGTCCTTTACCATCGATTGGGTTTCCTAACGTATCTACAACACGTCCAACAATACCTTCACCTACTTTAACAGATGCGATACGTTCTGTACGTTTTACTGTAGAACCTTCTCTTACTCCTACCGAAGTTCCTAATAATACAATACCTACGTTATCTTCTTCAAGATTCAGTACAATACCTTCTAAGCCTCCTTCAAATTCTACTAACTCACCATATTGAGCGTTAGCTAATCCATAAGCTCGTACAATACCATCTCCTACTGTTAGTACTGTTCCAACCTCATCTAATGTCGCTCCTGCTTCAAATCCTGAAAGTTGTTGTTTTAAGATTGCTGATATTTCAGCCGGTTTTACTTCTGCCATCTTATTTAATATTTAGATAAAAATATCTTAGTTTAATGTAAATTCTCTTTTTAACTTATTTAATTTGTTTGCAATACTTGCATTGTATTGAATATCTCCAACACGTAAAATAAAACCTCCCAATATACTTTCGTCTATGGTGCTTTTTATTTCAACATCTTTTCCTGTAAGCCCTTTTACTTTAGCTAACACCTTAACTCTTAAATCGTCTGTTAAAGGTATTGCTGTTGTAACTTGTGCTATTTGAGTTCCTGTTAATTCGTCAAATAACAGATTGTATTTTAAAGCTACTTGCTCTAAAAGTGGCAATCTTTTATTTGTAATTAAGGTGTCAATTAAATTATTTGTAATTTCATTAGCGTCTTTAAAGATATCTAATAAAATTGTTTTTTTAATTGAAGAACCCACTACAGGATTTTGAAGCATATCGTTTAAGTCTTTGCTTTCTGCAATAGTTTTAGTAATTAGCTTCATATCATTATTTACAGCTTTAGCTGTATTTTTATCTGATGCTAAACTTAAAACTGCTTTTGCATAACGTATTGCTGCTCTTGCTCCTGCCATTATATCTTAGTTTAATTTTGCTTCACCTAACATAGACTCAACCAATTGTATTTGCTTGTCTTTATTAGATAATTCTGCACGTACTACTTTTTCAGCGATTTCTATAGATAATCCTGCAACATGGTTTTTAAGTTCAGCCATGGCAGCTTTCTTTTCACTTTCAATGGCAGCTTGAGCCTGTTCTATTATTTTATTAGCTTGAGCCTGAGCTTCATCTTTAGCGTCATCAATCATTTTAACTTTAATATCACGAGCTTCTTTAAGTAAAGCTTCACGTTCTGCTCTAGCTTCTTTTAAAATACGTTCGTTATCTGCATGAAGGTTCTCCATCTCTTTACGAGCGTTTTCTGCAGATGCTAATGCTTTTTTTATACCTTCTTCTCTATCGCTTACGGCTCCAAGAATAGGTTTCCAAGCAAACTTTTTTAAGATAATAAGCAAAAACAAAAATGTAATTACTGTCCAAAAGACAAGTCCTAAACCGGGTGTAATTAAATCCATTTCTTAATTTATTTAGTTTTTTAATCCCACGTGTGGGTTCAATTTTATGAGGCAAGCCTCAAATTTAAAATTATTTCCTATGTCCTCCCTTAAGGATGATGAAATTTAATTAAAATATAGAGGTAACCAACCGTTACCTCTATACTTCATAATCATAATTAAACGATTAATGCAGCAACAACACCAAAAAGTGCTACTGCTTCTACGAAAGCTGCTAAAATAAGCGCTGAAGTTTGGATTTTTCCTTGGATTTCCGGTTGACGTGCCATGGCATCCATAGCAGAACCACCGATTCTTCCAATTCCCATTCCAGCTCCAATTGCTGCTAAACCAGCTCCGATTGCTGCGATTCCTGTAATAGTCATAGTTATAAAATTTAAATTAATTAATGATGAGCTTCTTCGGTTGCCATGCCAATATACAAGGCAGACAACACGGTAAATATATATGCTTGAATTGCAGTAACTACAATTTCTATTAATCCGATAAATAATGCGAACGCTACTGAAACTGGTGCTACAGCAATGGTCTCAAAAATAAATATTAAAGACATTAAGGCTAAAATAATAATATGTCCTGCTGTAATATTTGCAAATAAACGAATCATTAAAGAGATTGGTTTAACAAACATTCCAACTATTTCTATAGGCATTAAAAATATTTTCATTGGAACAGGAACTCCTGGCATCCAGAAAATATGTTTCCAATAGTTTTTATTTCCACTAATGGTTGTAATAATAAAAGTAAATACTGCCAAGGTTAAGGTAAAGGCAATGTTTCCACTTACGTTTGCTCCATTAATAATTGGAATCAATCCAAAAATATTATTAATCCATATAAAGAAAAATACGGTTAATAAATATGGCATGTATTTTTTGTATTTATGCTCTCCAATCATTGGTTTTGCAATCTCGTCGCGTACAAAAACAATTAATGGTTCCATAAACCCAGCGATTCCAGTTGGAACCTTGTTATTAGATTTTTTATAAACTCTAGCTGTAGATATAAAAACAAGTAATAAAGCAATTACCGAAATCCACATCATAAACACATTTCGTGTAATTGACAAGTCTGTTGGTAAGCTAGCATTAGTTGGATGGTGTTCTGCATCGAAAGAAACCTCCTGAGCATCAACATCTAACTGATATATTTTTTCGTGAAATTTTACGAATTTCATACCATCTTTCTCTACAATATGAGATCCTGAATCGTCGTGATGAAACTCGCTAGACATGAAGGTTGTTAATCCTTGATCTGTCCACAGAATAATAGGTAAAGCAATGGTAATTGGTTTACCATTCCAATCAACAACATGAAACTCATGCGCATCCTTAACGTGATGCATAATCATTTCTTTGGCATTGAACTCTTTATCGTTCTCGTTCTCTGGGTTTTCTGATGCATGTCCAACAAATGTAGTTGCTATAAATACTGCAGAAAAAAATACGTTTTTAAAGGTGCTTAATGTCATTATGTATTGATTAAAAATACCTTGCTTTAAATTCCGTGCAAATGTACGTACATTATATTAAATGTCAAACACTTTTTTAATGATTATTTAAAGCCTTGTTTTTAGAGGGTTTTCAAGGCTTTTTTTGAAGGAAACTTGTTAAAGAAAAGACTTCAAAAAACAAGTATAAAAAGTAAGGGATAAAAAAGTTGAATACATCTGGCTGTTTATGTTCTGTATCTGATAACAAAACTGGGAGTAAAAAAACGATAGCTAAAATCATTTTTAAGAAGGTAAACCCCATAAATAAGTTGAAAATTTCGGTTTTCCCTCTAGAGTATTGAAAATTAATGACTGAATATAATAAGGTGGTAACCACAAAATGAAAGACATATACTTGCCATAAAGGAATAATAAAGTTGATATTTTCAGCAAAATGAAATAGCAAATAACTGTGTATCCCAAATAAAATAAGGGTTACTGCTATATTTTGAATTAAAAACGAAAGTTGTCTAGATTTAAAAGCTGGATTCATTTAATTGTCTTCTTTTGAGATTGCAATAATACGTCTTATTACAAAAACAATAGCAAAAATTACAAACACTAAAGATAGAATAATGGTGTAGAGGTTGTGTTTGTTTGGAAAAGCATCGTCTAATTTTACACCAATAAAAGCCCCAATGCCAATAATAGCAAACATTTGGAAAGCAATACTGGAATAACGAGCGTAAGTATTAAGCTGTTTCTTGTCCGGATTTTGGGAGTTCTTTTTGTTCACTTCTAGAGTTAAAATCTTTTACAGCGCCTTTCATAGCACAAGTTACATTAAATGTTGCACCAGGCTCCACTTCTAGTTTTCCTAAAACAACTTCACCTTCTATATGTGCTGTAGATTTTAAAGATAAAGTTCCAGACAACGATAATTTACCTGAAAATTTCCCTTCAAAATAAGCATCAGTACCACTTAAAGTTCCTTTAACATATCCTGTCTTACCAACAACTACTTTTCCAGGTGTTTTTAAATTCCCTTCAATAGTTCCATCTATTCTTAAATCGCCTTCACTTGTTAAATCTCCAACAATTTTTGTGCCTTTAGAGACAATATTTTGACTTGATGTTAATTCAAGGCTTGTTTTGTCTTTTTTATTTTCAGAAAACATAATGAACTGTTTTTAATAGTTATTCAATATTTAAATACTCATCAAAATTCTTGTGAATTTGTATGATTCTGTAATTAGTAGAAGACACAGCAAAATGATCATGCTTTATTTTATCTTTCTTTTTCTCCTCTAATGATTCGGCATAACCTAGAGCTCCATCTTTACTTTTTAATCCATGGATAATAACAAAGGTTGTCGTTGGATTATAAATATCTTCAGAAATGGATAAATTATAAACGTTTACTTTTTCAATTTCTTTATCTAAAGCTGTTTTAAACGCCTCTATGGCTTCTTTAGTTGTATTGGTGAAATAGTAAACTACTTTGTAATTATCATCTGTTTCACTATCTACAAACTCTTTATTTGCTAATTTAGGTAACACATTGTCTATTATCTCTTGAGCCCTTACACCTTCTGGAGTATTCGCATAATTTAACGCTACAAAATTTAGCGCATTGCTATAGGCATCAAAACCATTCAGTCTTCCAGTTGCAGTTGCTTTAAGCAATTCGAATTTAGGTACCATTGGGTCTCCTTCAAAAGCTGTAATATATTCGTCGCTTTGTGTAATGACCTCACTGAATTCTTGATTCTCTAGCTTGTTGAATAATTTGGTGTAAATGTTTTCCGGACTGTTTTCATCTTTCGCTGCTCCTGCTTCTGGATTCAATAAAATGGCTGCATAACGTGAGTCTGGATAATTAGCTATAATATCGTTTTTAGCTATAGTTGCTTCGTCATTTTCTTCTAATAAAGCATATAATTTATACAAATTATATTTAGACGGGAGCACCAATTTTTCTTCTGGTTCTTGGTTTAATAAGTGTTGAAATGTTTCTTTAGAAAGCTCATACTCCTTAAACTTTTCTTTATAAATAACAGCTAACTGATAGTATGCAAAATTTCTTTCTTTTATAATACTATCTATTTTTTTCTGGTCTGTTGGTATTTTATCTATATAATATTCTGGGTTGAACAATTCGTTTTCGGCCACAGCTACTGCTACTGTGTTTAGGGTTTCTTTATTGATAAAAGATTTACTTTTTGTAGACCACCTCCAGTCATCTTCTAAGGCTCGATCTCCCCAATTTTTTATAAAATCGTTTTTTCCATAAGCCACGGTTGTGGGATTATAAAAATAAAAACTTGATCCCCCAGGAGGGCCGTTTGGGCCTCTACTTAAAGTCATAGATTTAGCACTTTTTGCTTCAAAATCATTATTTGCGAAATTGTTAGCAAACTCTTTGTTGCGTTCTTGTATTTCTTCCTCTTCTTTTTCTTTTTCTGCTTGAATTTTTAATTGCTCTGTGTAGTTTTCAAAATAAGCCAATTGATCTTCATAAGATAAAGCTGTAAGCGATAAAATACTATCATTAACAACAGCAATGTCTTCGTAATAAATAACATCGTCTAAGTTGTCTCTTTTACGTTTAATAATTCTAAAAGGCTTGCTATCTTTAACCATATTGGTCATTGTACTATCAAAATAAGCACCTGCTATTTTATATTCGGAATAATCGAAAAAGTAATCTCCAAGAATTTCATAATTAATTGCTTTTAATTTTTTATCAGCCGAATTGGTACGTAAGGATCTGTTATAATATTCTACCGCAAGAGAGTCGGATGCTATAGTGCGATAATAATCCCCTATTTGATGGTAAATTTTATCTAAAAACGGTCTGTTTTCTCTATTCTCTTCAATCTCTGTAAGTGTTTCTAGGATAATTTCTCTATTATCTTCTGAAATACTTAGATTATTAGCTTGTTCTAAATGAGCAGCGATTAAATAAATACGAGGGGTTTTTCGGTTTAATTTAATAACTTGTCCAAAAGCTATATTGGCACTGTCTTTATATCCAAGTCGGTTATAAAGCTGTCCCTGAATATATCTATAACGACCTCTTTCGTCGTTGTTTTTAGTGTTAAGGCTTGCTATGTTTAGTTGTGTAACGGCACTATCAAGAGATTTTAAATTTATATAAGCTTGAGCAAGTGTTGATGTAGCATCTGCTAAATCTTGATCTTTTAATTCTTCTTGCTCGAGTAAACGTTTTAAGTTTTCTATAGCAAGTTGATCGTTTTCTAATCTAAGATTTGTTTTTTCTCTCCAAATTTTTGCTTGATTGATTTTATCGCTTGCTGCATATTTATATAAAATGTAGTTGAAGGCTTCTAAAGCTGGCACGAACCTTTGGTCGAAATATCTAGATTTTCCTAAGAGCAAATAGGCTTCATCCATTTGTGGGTTGACTTCTTTGCCTTGAATATTCATACTGTGCATTTGAATGGCTTTAACTGCTTTTTCTTCTGCACGACTGAAGCTTTCGTTTTTGTTTTGACCAGGGAGTATCACCTCATCATCTACTTGCATACGCTCTACTGGAAGTATATCCCAATAATTATCTTGGTAAGATTCGTTTAATCCTATTCGTCCTTCTTCTAAAGCAATGTATCCATTATATAACGTATTGTCTTTGGCAGATAATGCATGATAATTTCTGCTAATAAATGAGTCTTTTTTTCGTGAACAACTCGAAATAAAAAGAGCGACACAGAACAGGAATGATATGATTCTAAAAGATGTACGCAATGTTGAAAGTATTAGGTTTAAATATAAACTATAAATAGCTACATATATTATGTATAGCCGTAAAAATAAGGCATCTTTTTGAATTATTTGTAAAGAAATATACCAAATATAACTCTGCGGGAAATATAATAAATATTATAGATTGTTTTTTTAGATAAAAAACACTTGAGTATTTTGAAAACCCTTAAGCCATTTCTGTTCCTGAAAAATGGGCTTCTAACTCTTTTAGTGTCGCTTCACTTGTCTTTAAATCTTTAATAATTTTTCCTTTTTCTAATACAACAATACGTTCGCAAACATCTGTAACGTGCATTAAATCGTGACTAGACACAAGAACGGTAACCCCTTGTTTTTCTGCAAGGTTTTTAATAATCTCTTTTAAACGAATTTGAGTTGTTGGATCTAGATTTGCAAAAGGTTCGTCTAAGATAATCACTTCTGGATGTCCTATTAATGCAGCAACAATGCCTGCTTTTTTCTGATTTCCTTTACTTAAATCTCTTAAATACTTTTTCTGATTCAATATTTCACCATGGAAAAAATCTTCAAATTGAGATAGTAAATCATCAACATCTGCTTTGTTTTGTCCACGAAGTTCGCCAATAAAATAAAAGTATTCTTCGGGTGTTAGATAACCAATTAAAAAACTTTCGTCAATAAATGAAGCCGTAAAGGGTTTCCAGTCTTCACTGTCTTTTACTAAAATATTATTGCTCCTAATGTCTCCTTTTGTAGGTCTAATTAAATCCAATAATAAGCTAAAATAAGTCGTTTTTCCTGCGCCATTATTTCCTACTAGTCCAAAACTTTGGCCTTTTGGTATCTCTAAACTTTCTATATCTAAAACGGTTTTACTTCCGTAAGTTTTTATAAGGTTTGATGTCTGTATCATAGTACTTTTTTATTAATTGTCTTGACTAAAAGCCTGAATCATTTTATATTTTGAATCTAAATATTTTTCTGTAATAGCATTCATTAGTTTTTGATGAAAAACAATACCTATTACTCCAAGAATGGTTAGAACCAAACAACCTATTTCGAAACTAAAAAAGTAATAGCATACTCCAAAAATTGCTAAAGGCAACAACATTAAAGGTATTCCAATAAGCCACTGCACAGCTCCTGTACCTTGATAATTAAATGCTGCACGTTGATTTAAATCAATCTTTTTCCTGTTAAAAGAACCACCTAATAACATGACATGTGTATTAATACCAATGTTATAAACAGCAGCTGCAAAATGTGCTAATAAAATTTTCCACCCAAAATACACATAAGGTATACTTAAAATAAATAAGATAATTACACTAACTGCCATTAAAGTATATTTCGATTTTAAATACTGCTTGTATTTTATGTTTTGACTCATCAACATTTTATAATACCCACTATCCCAAGCTGGAATAAACTGTCCAAAGTTAATTAAGAAAATACCTGTTACAAATATGCCAACAAAAGCAAACATCCAAGGTTTATCTTGATAGGCTGGATTTGGATAGAAAAACAATCCGTAAAGCAAACCAATAACTAAAATAAAAACTGAAGAACGAGGACGCTTATTTCTCCATATTAATTTTAAATCCAATTGCATAAAAGGTGCAGCATCGCCAAATTTTCTGGTCCACTCTAAACTAGAAGCTTTTACTTCTTGAACTTTAGACTTTAATGAACTGTCTAAATACAATTTATTCTTTAGTATCTTATAATTTACAACATACAAGGTTATTAATATCAAAATTGGAATCACGACTAATAAAGGTGTTTCATAAATTGAAGACACAGCATTAGAGGTTAAAATGGAAAAAGAAATTATATTGAAATAATTAATAGCAAACAAACCTCCAGCAAACACAATAATTGGCAAATAAGACAAGTCGGTTTCAGAAGAAATACTTTCTATAATAAAATTTAAATAGTTAATTATTAATGTGATAATGAAAATAGTAACCATCCAAAAAACAACTGAAACTAAAGGATAACCATTAATTATTAACGTCACTCCAAAAGGAATAATTGCAAAAAGAGGTAAGATATTAAAAAATGAAAAACTTGATTTTCTTAGAACATAGTGTACCACTTTTGGTCTTTTAATGGGTAATGTTAGCAATGGTTTTACGCTCATAACAGGCAGTTTTTGAAAGAAAAAACGCATGATAACATCTGCTAAAAACCAATAAAACAAATAACTATTTACAATAACTAATGGGTCTTGATCTGGAATAGCGTCTTTTAAAATTGGGTATAAAGCAATCCCTAATGCTAGGAAAGTAACTACAAAATATAAAGCAACTAAAACCAGTAAAACATTAATTGCCATGCTTTTTTGCCAATAAGCAGACCTAAAATATTGTTTCCATTCTAAGTTTATAAAGTGTTTTAATTTCATAAGTTTATAGTTGGTTTTTACTATTAGTAATATTAATATACATTTTGTTACAATCAAAACTTAAT
The DNA here is from genome assembly GCF_045363175.1 of Xanthomarina sp. GH4-25. NCBI lineage: Bacteria > Pseudomonadati > Bacteroidota > Flavobacteriia > Flavobacteriales > Flavobacteriaceae > Xanthomarina > Xanthomarina sp. GH4-25. The sequence goes on along the minus strand of NZ_JBJFLO010000003.1, from coordinate 97,700 downwards.
TACTAACTGTATTTCTTATTTTTGTGAAAAATTTTAATATGTCACATTTTCATAAACTTATTATAAAAGACATTTCAAGAGAAACAGATAAATCTGTTGTTTTAAGTTTCGATGTCCCAGAAAATTTAAAATCGACTTATGCTTTTAAAGCTGGTCAATATATTACTTTAAAAACTATCATTAACAACCACGAAGTACGTAGAGATTATTCGTTGTGTTCTTCTCCAAAAAGTGGCTATTTAAAAGTAGCTGTTAAAGAAGTTACAGATGGTACTTTTTCGGCTTATGCTAATAACACCTTGAAAGTAGGAGATGTTTTAGAAGTGGCTCCACCTAAAGGACGCTTTGTTTTTGAACCTAACGATTCTAAAACAAAAAACATTGCGCTTTTTGCTGCAGGATCTGGCATTACACCAATTTTAAGCATTATAAAATGTGCTTTAGAAGAGGAAGTATACAGTAAGGTGATTTTGGTTTATGGGAACAAATCGACTAAAAACACCATGTTTTTACAGGAACTTTTAGACTTGCAGCATCAATATAAGGACCGTTTTTCTATCCAGTTTGTATTTAGTCAGACAGACGAAGAAGATGCTATTTTTGGACGCATTGAAAAAAGCACGGTTAATTATGTCATGAAAAACACACATAAGAACGTTATAGTAGACGCCTTCTATTTATGTGGTCCAGAAGCTATGATTCACACAGTAAAAGATGTCTTAACCGAGCATAGTATTCCAAAAGAAAATGTGTTTTATGAGCTTTTTAAAGCAGCAAAACCTGCAGATGTTAACGAAGATGAGATTGCTAGTGGAAAAACTAAAATTACGGTTATTGTTGATGATGAAGAAACCACCTTTGAAATGTCACAAAAACAATCCATTCTTGAAGCGGCTTTAGATGAAGATTTAGATGCACCATATTCTTGTCAAGGTGGTATTTGCAGTAGTTGTTTGGCGAGAGTGACTGAAGGTGAAGTAACCATGAGACAAAACAACATTTTAACTGATGGTGAAGTGGCCGAAGGATTGATTTTAACTTGTCAGGCACATCCCACAACTCCTACTGTTAAGGTAGATTATGATGATATTTAGAAAAAAGACACTAGACTATAGTACGTTTCATTTTTAAAAACAAGACTGTTTTTTTTTAGTAATGACATAATAATAACACCTATTTCAACATAAACTGAAAGGCTTCCTTCCTATTATTTACGCCTAATTTACTATAGGCATTACGAAGATGAAATTTTACAGTACTTACCGAAATATACAAACCTTTTGAAATGGCTGAATTAGTTTTTCCGGCAATACAAAGTTTTAAGGCTTCAAATTCTCGTTCTGTTAGTGGTGTGTTTAGTTTTTTATTGAGATTTTCCATATCCATTTTAACTGCTAATTCAGCAGGACTGCTGTGCAATTCCATAAAGCGTTTTTGTAAGGCTTCTACCTGTAAGGTTTGTGCTTCACGTTCGGCTTTTTCCTTTTTGTAACGAGCTGTAAAAAACACAACCAGGATTATAATAATGCTAACAGCTCCTGTGGCTAATGCTATTTGGGCATTTCTGGCTTCAGCTAAGGTTGCGTCTTTCAACTGACTTTCAAATGTGAGCTTTTGGATTTCTTTTTCTTTTTTTGTGGTTTCGTATTTGGTTTCTATATCGGCTACACGTGCTTTAACCTCAACACTATTTAAGGAATCGGTTAAGGAAATATAGGCATTTCTATAGTCTAAAGCCTGTTTGGACTGGTTGTTCTGCAAGGCAATTTTATACAACAAATCATAGGCGCCCTTTTCACTATCGGCAAAGCCTTTTTCTTTTGAAAACATTAAAGCGTCTTGAGCATAACGTACAGCTGCACTTAATTTCGACTGCTTTAGGCTTACTTGTCCCATAGAAAGTAACGTTAATGCATATTCTTCTTGCTCTCCAACAGATGTTGCTAAATGATGTGCTGTTTCGTAATGGCTAAAAGCTTGATTTAATTCATCTTTCTTTTCGAAAATATTACCCAAACTACTTTCGGCATAGACCAACATGGTGGTGTTGTTTAAATCTTTAAAAAATGTTCGCGCTTCACTTAAATGATAAATACCATCATCCAATTGATCTAAATCGTTATACACCATGGCTAAACGTAAGTGGTTTAAAGCCATGTCTGTAGTGTCTTTTAAAGTTTCAGACAATACCAGGCATTTTTTAGTGGTTTCAAGCGCTTTATCCATTTGACCTAACTGATAATACACACCTCCCAGGTTGCCATAGGTTTTGCTTAACACATCGTTGAGTCTGTTATCATTTTTGCCTTCTGCCAATTTCATGACCTCTTGGTAAGCAGCCAAAGAAGCTTCATATTCGGCTTTTCCCATATACACTAAACCTCTGGTATTATAAACCATAGCTAATAAAAAGTCTGATGATGTGCTGTGGGCAAAAGTTTCAGCTTTATCTAAATACCAAAAGGATGAATCGGCTTGATTTAATTGACCATAAGCAATCCCTAAATTCATGTAATAATGCCCTTGAAGCGAATCGGTTGTTTTGGGTACCACCTTTTGTAATGCGAGAAGATTTTTAATCCCATCGTTAGGATTTTCTGTAATCATAAACTCGTCTAGAGCTTCCACTACAAGTTCTTGGCTGTTTTGAGAAAACATTATTGCCGAAAAACCAAATAGCAGAATACATACTACATTTTTTAATAAATGGTTAGATGGCAAACGAGTCATTTGGTCGGGTTTTAGATAACACGATGTTATTCAACCCAATAAATATAATAAATATTCGTCATTGCGAAGCAACTTGTTGCTGAAGTAATCTTTTAATATTGAACTCGTATTTAATAGATTGCCACGACCTGAAGGTTTCGCAATGGCTAAAAAACAAAACCTGTCTTTTAACCTTTGTTCGCCGAAAGGCTACATAAAGATAAGACAGGCTGGTAATCTTAAGTTGATTCGCTATTAACCTAAAGATTACTTCGTTTGTAATTTATTTTCAAAGACGTACTTATTTTCGGTTTTAGTTTCCAAAGCTTCCACACGTTCTAACAGACTTTGTATTGCTGTTGATTGTCCAGAAATGGTTTTGTTTTGGCTGTCTATAATCTCTTGTTGCTCTTGTATGGCATTGATTAATACTGGAATCAACTCGGTATAGTTTACACTTAAGGTGTTGTTTTCATCATTGGCTGTGTGTACCAGTTCTGATATAATGGGTTGTACTTCTTGGGCAATTAAACCTAACGATTTGTGAGTTTGCTCGCCACGGTTTTTCCAGTAGTATTGTTTGGGTGCCAATTGCAAGACTTCGTTTAAACCATAGGGCAAGGTTTCTATATTGCGTTTTAACCTACGGTCGCTACTGTGCACCACAGCACCACCAACATGTACAGAACCACCATCGTTTTGTAAGTATAAAGGTGCTGCCACACCATTGTTGCGAACCATGATTTCGTTAGTATCCATCACGAGATTCATACCAGAGGTCTCACCCAACAGTACAAAACCACCAGCATGGTTAAGACCAGCATCACTACCACCAGTAACCTGTAACTTGGTTTGTGGTGTGTTGGTGGTAATGCCCATATTACCATTTTTAAGTACGGTTAGCGCATTTGATGGAGTTGAAATAGTACCATTACCAATCTCAAACAAAGGGTCTGTATCTACTCTAGACGTTGGATTACCGCCTCCAATATTATGACTTCCTATAGCTGTTGATAAATAAGCTTCTGCTATTGTACCTGATCCCATTGCTGTGGAAACGCTTCCTAAAGCTGTTGTGTAATCTCCCGTTGCTATTGAATTATATCCTAAAGCTTCTGAACCGTACCCCATTGTTGTGGAATAATTTCCTAATGCTGTTGTTAAATTTCCCATGGCTGTGGAATAATCTCCTAATGCTCTTGTAATGTTTCCCATGGCTGTGGAATGATCTCCAGAGGCTTCTGTACTAGTTCCCATGGCTGTAGAACCGAATCCAGTTGCAGTTGTTGCATTTCCTATTGCTGTTGACCTGTTTCCTGATGCTCTAACACTAATACCCATTCCTAATGCGAAATCACCTGTAGCGTTAACAGCATATCCAACTGCAAAAGCACCAATACCTGAAGCTCCAGCAACATTGTTAAACACACTTCTGCTCAAATCTACTGCACCAAAACCAATATTATCATAATTATCTGGATCTCTCCCTATCAAGCGATAACCTATGCCATTACCTTCATCAATAGCTTCCAACCCTGTGGCAACTACTGCTGTGTTTTCTAAATATTCTTTGGTAATCAAAGCTTTTGGGTCGGTAATTTCTGCTATATCAAAGCTTGGTGCTGTAACGGTTCCGTTTTTTAAAATGGTTAAGGCGTTAGATGGTGTACCTCCTATACCATTACCGACTTCTAAAAGTGGGTCGGTTTGTACCCAAGCTGTTGGGTTACCACCACCAACATTGCGTTGTCCCAATGCCAATGAGGCGTAAGCATCGGCTGTGGTAATGTAGCCAAAAGCTGTGGCATAATCGGCAGATGCTGTATTACCATAATTGTTAGCCATGGCATAACGTCCAGAAGCAATAGCATTGCGTCCAGAGGCAAAAGCATAATCTCCTGTAGCACCAGAGTTGTCTGTGGTGTTGCTTTGGCTTACATCTACAGCATCAAGACCTATGTTACCAAAATAACTCGGGTTTCTGCCTACCAATCGGTAACCTTTACCATTGCCTTCGTCCAAGGTTTCCAGTCCGTTTACATTGGCTGCTGTGGTTGCGGTTTCTGCTTGTTTGGCATAAGGCACAGCCATAAACTGTGTGGTGCCCATATCGGTTAAACCACCTCCTGTGTTTATCTGTACGTTTAGGTAATGGTCGTCTGCTGCCCAATCTATAGCGTTAAAGCTACCTGAAATGGGTGTGCCTTCGCCAATGTTTACCATAACAATACCATTGGCATCGGTTGTTGGTGCGTGACTTTCTTGATAGACGTTGGTTTGTCCTGCACCTTGTAAGATGGTGAATTGGATGGTAATTAAATCGTTGGCAACCACGTTGCCAGAACCGTCTTTAATAAGGGCTTTGTAATTAATACCTTGTTGTGCGAACGTGATTCCTGACATAAGGAACACGAGCGTGAAAATTAATTTTCTCATTGTCATTCATTTTTAGGTTAATAGCGTTTTAAAAATTCTATGCTGAAACTACCTAAAATGAACTTGTTAGCACCTAACCTTATGGGTTAGGATTTTAAAAATAATTTGCAATGTGCTAGTTTTTAGTAATTTAATAAAATGAATGAAAACTAAGAATTATGTTGATGTATTTATGAGATTGCTTCGTTTTGACTTCGACACTTCGACTACACTCAGTGCAGGCGAGCTCAGTCTGACAGCTCATAATGACGTTATAGAATAGACTCTATTTTATTTATGATTGTTTGTGGAGCAATACTTCTAGAAGCATCCTCATAACCTTCCGGGTATTTATTCCCATAAATAGAAGTAGGAATTAAAGGAAATTGTTCTCTATCTGAAAGCAGAGCAAAATCATCTGGTTGGTTAAAAGGTGCAAAACCAGCATAAGGATGCGTCACTCCCCAAATGGTAATTACTTTTACACCTAACATAGCTGCCATATGTGCATTTCCTGAATCCATAGAGAGCATAACATCTAAATTAGAAATCACATCTAATTCTTCATCAAGGGTTAATTTTCCTGCTAGATTAATAACATGTTTGTATTTATTTTGAAAACTATTAAGGATTTCAACTTCTTTACTTCCACCACCAAAAAGTAAAATTTTATGATTATTTGAAAGCGACTCGATTACTTGTTCCATTAAATCTAAAGGATACATCTTACTTTCGTGAGCAGCAAAAGGAGCTATGCCAATCCATTTATTAATGTCTGTTCCAACTATATCCTGCAATTTGGAATTCAACACGACACGATTTGGAAATTTAGGGTTTGCCAAATCTAACGGAAATCCTAATTTTCTAAAAACATCGGCATAACGTTGGTGAGTTGTTTTTAGTTGTTGGAATGCTTTTCCAGAAATTAACCCTTTTTTTTCAGCTCTGCCTTTATCTATTTGCACAAACGGTTTTCCTAAGAAAAAGCATTTTAGAATATTTGTACGCAACACATTGTGAAGATCTGCGATGGCATCAATCTGTAATACTTTTAATTCTTTAGAAAGTTTATAAAGGCCGAAAATGCCTTTGTGTGTTCCTTTTAAATCGGCAGGAAAAACAGATACATTATCAAAATTTCTAAAAAAAGGTATGAAAAACTCTCTGGTTAAAACCGTTAGTTTTACATCTGGATATTGGATAGTGAATGCCTTTAAAACAGGAACTGTCATGGCAACGTCTCCCATGGCTGAGAGACGAATGACTAGAATGTGTTTTGGTTTTTTTGACATAGAATTGTTATGTCATGTTGAGCACGGTCGAAACATCTATTAAAGATTAGCTTCGCTGAATCTTCGATTTCTTCACTTTGTTCAGAATGACAAGCTATTATTTCTGACTTCTTAAAACTGGGTTCAACTCGTCGTCGTTGTACATTTTCATTTGCTTATACACTTTCATGTATTTATCGCCTTTTTCTATATCACTTAATAGTGTATCGATAGCAGTCGATAAGTCTACACGTTGTTCCAATAACACGTCAAGTTTCGTTTTACAAGCTGCTAAATGAGCGTCAGAAGCATCTGTTCTAGTTGCTTCTTCATTCATATGGTACACTTTTAATGCTAAAATAGACAATCTATCAATTCCCCAAGCTGGACTTTCAGTGTTAATTGTAGCGCCAGTTTTTGGTGTTACATGCTTATATTTTTCAAGAAAATAACTATCAATATATTCCACCATATCTGTTCTGTCTTGGTTGGAAGCATCAATTTGACGTTTCAGTTTTAAAGCAGCAACTGGATCTATTTGCGGATCGCGAATAATGTCTTCATAATGCCATTGAACCGTATCAATCCAAGATTTTCTGTAAAGTAAATGCTCAAGCAAATGAGATTCTTTGTTATATGGGTTTTCAAAAGGTTGATCGACCGTATTTATAACATGATATTTCTCTATAACGTCTTGGAAAATTTTATTGGCTTTGTCTGTAAACATGATTTTTTTTATTAAAACACAAATCTACATATTTTTTAGCTAAAAGGTTTTTAAAGCCTAAAGAAAGTAGATTCACGTTTACTTTTCTATTAAAATAAAATTACAAACGTAAATATAAGCCTAATTAATTAACTTTACCACTTATAAAAACAGCTCAAACATGCACATTCATAACTTTTCAAATCAAAATACCATCTTAAACACATTCATTTCTGAAATGCGAGATGTGAACATTCAAAAAGACAGCATGCGCTTTCGAAGAAACATTGAACGTATAGGTGAAATTTTAGGTTATGAATTAAGTAAAACATTAAGTTATAAACCTACAACTATTAAAACACCTCTAGGTGTTTGTGAGATTGAAAAGCTAGATAACGACATCGTTCTTTGTTCCATTTTAAGAGCAGGAGTTCCTTTGCACGATGGCTTATTGAATTATTTTGATAAAGCAGAAAATGCCTTTATTTCGGCCTATAGACATCATAAAGAAAAACCAGAAAATTTTGAAATTATTGTCGAATATTTGGCTTGTCCTAGTTTAGAAAACAAGACCTTAATTTTAGCAGACCCGATGCTAGCTACGGGACAATCTATGGTAGCTACTTTTGAAGCTTTAAAACCTTTTGGAAAACCAAAAAATATTCATTTAGTAAGTGTGATTGCAGCTCAAGATGGAATTGATTTTATAAAAAACCATTTTGAAAAAGACACGCATTTATGGGTTGCCACTGTGGATGAAAAACTAAATGAAAAAGGGTATATTATTCCTGGTTTAGGCGATGCTGGAGATTTGGCTTTTGGAGAAAAACTACAACATTAAATTAATAACTGGCACAAGAATTAGTATCCATATTAATATTTCTTTAAACCAATTTTCTGAAATAATTTCTATATAATTTGCCATAATAATTGATAATGGTGCAAATAAGAAAATAAATTCTGCTCCAGATTTTTCAGGAGAAATAACAATGATGGTAATAGCAATCAATGCCGCTAGAAGTACCAGTAAATATGAAGGTTTATAGCTTTTGGATTTAGATTTAATATTATTCACATAGAAAAAAACAGCCCAAACAAAATAAGATAAAATAACCGTTGAAGAAACCACAATCTGAATAGTGTTTAACATGCTAAAATCGAAACTGATAGCTGTATTGATGTTAGAATAATATTCTAAAACATCTGTGTTGGTTAGCAGTAAAAAACAAACACTAATTATAGCTACAGTTAAAATTCCTATAAAAGGAATGATCCAATTTTTTATATCTGTAACTGTATATAATAAAAGAGCTGCAAAAATTAGTATATAGAAAAGTGATGCCCAAAAACTCAATAAAGTTGCTAAACTAATCCAAAAAGCAGCATCAAACACTTTTTTATTAACTTGTCTCATGGTGCGAATGCTAATAATACGCCTTAATGCAAATAAAATAAAGAGGTTTGCTAATAAAAGTTTTGAGTTTAGAAAGGTTTGTGGCATCATGACCATAAACAAACTGAAAAATAAAATTTTATAGCTATTGCTTTTTGTTAGGTCGTTTTTACCAGATAGAAAATCGAAAACAAAAATGGAGAAAATGCATACACCAAATAATAAAATTTGTTTTAATATTTCAAGAACATCATAATTTAGTGTTGTTTTAAAAACTTTTGTAAGAATAAATGCAATCATTAACAAAGTGCTTACAACAACAAAATGTATGGGTTTGGCTTTGCTAAAAAAACTGGATATCATTTAAAAAGTTATTTGATTTATAATGATTGTGTTTCAAAATAAAGTAAATTACTAATATTCTTCATTATTTATTAAATTTTAAAATGAAAAAAATGTAATTTTGTAAATATATTGATAATACCTTATTCGCTCTTATTGAGCTTTAAAATTTATATATAATGAAAGACTTTTTTTACGCCATCCAAGATTTATTTGTAAACGTATTATTTGCTCCTTATGATGCATTAGCTAAACTAGAACTAGAAAGTTGGTTTGCTGCTAATACTGTTTCCTGGATCTTTATACTTATTGGTTTTGTTGCTTTTTTATATTGGATGAAACAATTAAAAGGATATAATGATGCAAATGATGATGATAAAAGCATCAGCTCGCATTCTTACCTATAAATCGAAACCAATATCTTTTCGATAATTCATCTTATCAAAATGTAGTTTTTCTATGTTTTGATAAGATTTTTTTATGGCCTCTTCATACGTATCTCCATAAGATGTTATCGCCATAACTCGTCCTCCAGAAGTCACAACCTTTCCATCTTTATTAATGGCTCCAGCATGAAAAGGAATAGAGTCTGTTATGTGTTCTAAACCTGTAATTTCTTTTCCTTTCTCATAAGCTTCAGGATATCCACCAGATACCAACATAACTGTTGTAGCAGTACGTTCATCAATGACAATTTCTACCTTATCTAATGTTTGATTAGCTATAGCTTGAAAAATCTCTACCAAATCGGTTTTAAGTCTAGGTAAAACTACTTCGGTTTCAGGATCTCCCATTCTTACGTTGTATTCAATAACTTTTGGATCGTTTCCTACTTTAATCAATCCAATAAACACAAAGCCTTTGTAAGGTAAATTATCTTTTTTTAAGCCTTCAATAGTTGGCTTTACTATACGTTCTTCAATTTTATTTAAAAAGTCGTTCGTAGCAAAAGGTACTGGAGAAACAGCTCCCATACCACCAGTGTTTAAACCTGTGTCTCCTTCGCCAATACGTTTGTAATCTTTGGCAGTAGGTAAGATTTTGTAATTTTTTCCATCGGTTAAAACAAAACAACTTAGTTCTATACCATCTAAAAACTCTTCGATAACTACTTTAGTACTCGCTTCACCAAATTTAGCATCAATCAACATGCTTTTTAATTCGGTTTTAGCTTCGTTTAAATCGTTTAAAATCAAAACACCCTTACCTGCTGCAAGCCCATCTGCTTTTAAAACATAAGGTGGGTTTAATGTTTCTAAAAAAGCATAACCTGCTTCAACATTAGAAGCGTTAAAGCTTTTATAAGCTGCTGTTGGAATATTATGACGATACATAAACTCTTTGGCAAATTCTTTACTTCCTTCTAATTCGGCTGCTGCTTTTTGAGGTCCAATTACAGATACATGTTTAATGGCATTGTCGTTTAAAAAGAAATCGTGAACTCCTTGAACCAAAGGATCTTCTGGACCAACCACAACCATAGTTATTTCATTTTCTAATACAGCCTTCTTAATAGCTTGAAAATCGGTAACCTTAAGATCTAAATTAATTGCTATTTGAGAGGTTCCTGAATTTCCAGGTGCCACAAAAAGTGACTTGCATAAAGGGCTTTGTGACAATTTCCAAGCAAATGTATGTTCTCTTCCACCAGAGCCAAGAATTAAAATGTTCATGTTGTAAGTTGTTTGCGCAAAAATAAAACTAATGCTTCGAATACACGAATTATTTTTGTTTACTTTACATAAAATATATTTTAAATTTTGTGTTTTCTATAAACACTATCTGTTTAGTAATTACTTACATGGCTTTCTATCGTTTCTTTTTAAACAAAATTATTCTTCCAGTTGGTGATGCATTGGTTGGTGGAAATTATTTAAAATATATAAAACACTGGAAAACATTTGATAAAGCATCTGAAGCAGCGCTGAAAACTCTTGAAAAAGAGAAGCTTCAGATTTTAATAAACTATGCCACGACCCATGTACCTTACTATAGAAATTTAAAGATTTCTGAAATTTCTGAATTTCCAATTTTAACAAAATCTATTTTAAGAGAAAGGGTTAGTGACTTATTATCAGAGGAATATGATGTTTCAAAACTAGACAAACATCATAGTAGTGGCAGTACAGGTGTGCAGTCGTTTACATATATGACGCATGATCATAAATTTTTTCTACGAGCCTTACAAACGCATTGGTGGACCTGGAGTGGTTATCAAATTGGTGACCCTTTGTTGCAGTTTGGAATTTCACAAAACCGTTCTTTTGTTAAACGTTTAAAAGATATTTTTTATAGATGCACTTATGTGAAAGCTTTTGGTTTATCGGAATTAGAATTAAAAGAAACTCTTCAAAAAATAGCTATAAAAAAAGCTATTTATATTGCTGGATACCCTTCTGTAATTAATGAATTAGCTAAAGCCAGTACGACAAACAATATATCTCCTGATGTAAAAGGTGTTATTTGTTTTGGCGATAAACTGTTTAACCATTATAAAGAAAATATCCATCTTGCGTTTGGCAAGAACATCCGTATAATTGATACCTATGGGTGTGCCGAAGGATTACTTATGGCTTGTAAATACGATTTAGATTATTATTACATCATGTCTCCCCATGTGTATTTAGAAATTGTAGACGATTATGGAAGCCCTGTACCCGATGGACAAATGGGTCACGTTTTAGTTACTTGTTTAACCAATTATGCCATGCCAATAATTCGTTATAAGCTTGGTGACTTAGCCATAAAATTACCCAAAGAACAATACCCAAATACACGTCTTTTAAACTATCCTCTATTACAGAAAGTAGTAGGAAGAGAGACAGATATTGTAAAAACCACAAAGGGCATTACGCTTAATGTCCATAGTTTTACTGGTGTTTTGGAATATTATCAAAACATAAAACAATATAAAATTATTCAGAATAACTTAGAGAGCATTGAAATAGAATACCTTTTAGAACCCAATTTAACATTAAATGATAGTGTATTATTGGAAATAAAGTCCAAGCTAAATACATTAACAAATAATTGCTTAGACATCACTTTTAAACTCGTTAAAGAAATAAAACCTACGAAGTCTGGAAAACCACAAATTATTGAATCTAATTTGAAATTAAAATGAAAGATGTTTTAATCATTACAAGTTATTTTCCACCAGAAACTGGAGCTGCTTCAAATAGAATGTTTCATTTAGCTAATGGGTTACAAAAACGGCATTATAACGTTTCAGTAATTACACCTTTACCTAATTATCCTACTGGTAAAATTTTTCAAGAATATAAAGGTAAATTTAAACTTACACGCATTGAAAACAATATAACAATCCATAGATTATGGGTTTATGCAAGCAACTCTAACAATAAGTTTTTACGTTTATTTGCCATGCTTTCGTATAGTTTTAGTTTGATTTGGTTTTTTATTTGGAATAAAATCCCTAAAACAGTTATTGTACAATCCCCTCCATTATTAGTTGCATTTACTTGTATGTTTTTTTTAAGATCTAAAAAGCGAAAACTTATTTTGAATGTTAGTGATTTATGGCCTATTGCTGGATTAGAATTAGGGGCATTTAAAAAGAACTTTAGCTATCAATTACTGGAAAAAATTGAACGTTTCAACTATAAAAAAGCTCAATTGGTTTTAGGTCAAAGTGAAGAAATATTAACGCATATCAAGTCGATTATTCCTAAAAAAGAAACCTTTTTATATAGAAATTACCCAGATTTTGTAGTTCCTAAAGTAGAAATCAGTCATCCTACAGAAGAGCCAATAAAACTAGTTTATGCTGGTTTGCTTGGAGTGGCTCAAGGTATATTTAAACTCTGTGAATCTTTAGATTATTCTAATTTGGAATTTCATATTTACGGAGCAGGAGCAGAGCAGAGTAAAATAGAAACATTTATAGCAAATCATCCAGAATTACCAATAACGTTTCATGGAGAAATTTCAAGAATTGAATTACACAAAGCTCTTTTAAAATACGATTTAACCATCATTCCGCTACTTAATAGAATTTATGGGTCTGTTCCTTCAAAAATATTTGAATATGCCAGATTAGGCTTGCCAATATTATATTTTGGAGGTGGTGAGGGAGAACATATTGTTGAGAAGCATCAATTAGGATGGATTGCAAATGCTGGAGATTACCAATCGTTAAATCGAGCTCTAACTACAATTAAAAAAACTGATTTGAATATAGAATTAAAAGAAAAAATTAAGAAAACGGCCTTTAAAAAATTTGATTTTAACAATCAATTAAACACATTAAAACTCTAATTTAATATGCCTTTTCTTCGCCTTTAACGGCATTTAAAAAGGTTTTAAAGATAATTTTAAAGTCTAATAAAAGGGACCAGCTTTCGATATAGAAAATATCGTATTTTACACGGCCAATAATATCTTTATCTGTTTCAACTTCACCTCTAAATCCACTAATTTGAGCTAAACCGGTAATACCAGGTTTCACAAAATGGCGCACCATAAATTTATCAATTTTTTTAGCATACATATTGGTATGACTTACCATATGAGGTCTTGGGCCAACTACAGACATGTCTCCAAATAGTACATTAAAAAACTGTGGTAATTCGTCAATACTTGTCTTTCTAATAAATTTACCAATTTTAGTAATTCTTAGATCTCCACGTGTCGCTTGATACAAATGCGCTTCTTTATTTGGCATCATAGATCTAAATTTATAACAATCGAATTCTTTGTAGTTAAAGCCATTTCTTGATTGTTTAAAAAACACAGGACCTTTAGATTCTAATTTTATCAATATGGCTATCAATGGAGTGAGCCAGGATAACAAAAAAATAATAACTAAAGATGAAAATAAAATATCGAATGATCTTTTTATAAACTGATTAACAGAATCTTCTAAGGGTATATTTCTTAATGATAATACAGGGATGTAGTCGTAATATTCATATTTAAGCTTCTTAGAATGAATGTCTTTATTGTCAGGTAAGAACTTAAGGATTTTTAAATTGTTATCTGCAAAGTCAATTATTTTATAAACCTGAGAATTTGAAAGCTCAGAAATAGAACAATATATTTCATCAATTGATTCTTTAGCAATAAAATTAAAACATGCTTCTAAACTAAAACCTTCTTTGTCTTTAGTGTTAAATGTTTTTTTATGGATATAACCATATTCTGGGTTGTTTTGAAAGAAACTCTCTAAAGCTGTTGTTTGTTTGTTTTTACCTATTATAGCAGTTATTCTATAATTTCCCCCAAAAGTTGTTCGGTATTTTTGAAGTAAATAATAAAGTGTGAATTTAGATAAACCTATTAAAAATAATGAAGCGACTGTGTATTTTAAAATAACTAAAGGTTGAATATCTAATTCATGATTTAAACCAGAAAAAGCAAACATGAGCAACGTAAATAAACCTAATTGCTTTAGAATTAAAGCAGCAATGTTTATTTCTCTTGAATATCTATAAACTTCATAAAATTTTGAGTAAATAGATAAAACGATCCATGCAGATGAAATTAGAATTATAAATTTTATTGGATCTACTGTTGTAAAAAAATACAATATAGCTAGTCCATTTATAATACTTAAATCAATTAAGTAAGAAATGTGCTTTAAATAACCTGAATATCGTCCTTGTTTAAATGTAGTCACTATTTTTTTATATGCTTTGTAAAGTCTTTGTGTTCGCTTTTATATAATTCGTCTTCGGTAAGATTTTTAAAATAGTTAAACGTTTTAAGCATACCTTCTTCTCTTTCCACTTTAGGTTCCCAGCCTAAAAGTTTTTTAGCCAATGATATATCTGGTTGCCTCTGTAATGGGTCGTCTTTTGGAAGGTCTTTATAAGTTACTTTTTGATCTGTTCCAGTAAGTTTAATAATTTCTTCAGCAAAATCTTTAATTGTAATTTCATGGGGATTCCCAATATTTACAGGATTCGAATAATTACTAAATAAAAGTTTATAAATTCCATCTACTTGATCTGTTACATAACAAAAAGATCTTGTTTGTAATCCGTCACCAAAGATTGTTAAATCTTCGCCTCTTAAGGCTTGCCCCATAAAAGCAGGAATTACACGACCATCATTCAGTCTCATTCGTGGTCCATAGGTATTAAAAATACGCACAATTCTTGTTTCTAACCCATGAAATCTATGGTATGCCATGGTAATGGATTCTTGAAATCTTTTAGCCTCGTCATAAACTCCTCTAGGACCAATAGTGTTTACATTACCGTAATAATCTTCACTTTGAGGATGTACTAAAGGATCTCCATATACTTCTGAAGTTGAAGCGATTAAAATTCTAGCTTTTTTAGCTTTAGCAAGACCTAATAAGTTATGAGTGCCTAAAGAACCAACTTTAAGTGTTTGAATAGGTATTTTTAAATAATCTATTGGACTTGCTGGAGAAGCAAAATGTAATATATAATCTAATCTCCCATCAATTTTAATAAACTCAGTAACATCGTGCTCAATAAATTGAAAATTAGGGTTAACCAATAAATGCTGAATATTTTTTTGGTCTCCAGTAATAAAATTATCCATTCCAATAACTTGAAATCCTTCGTTTATAAATTTATCACATAAATGAGATCCTAGAAATCCTGCAGCTCCTGTTATTAATACCTTTTCCTTTTCCAATTTAAATTCTTTACAAGTTACTATTTATTCTACGCCACTTCCAATTTTATAATATACAAAACCTATATTTTCTAATGTTTCTTGATCTAATATACCTCTTCCATCAAAAACAAAAGCAGGCTTTTTCATGTTTTTATAAATTCTTTCCCAATCGTAGGTTGTAAATTCATCCCATTCTGTTAAAACAGCAATAGCATGAGACTGATTACAAGCCTGGTATGGGTCTTTAGACACCTTAAGTAGGCGTTTATTCTCTTCTTCTGTTCTTGTATTTAAATAATCTAAATCTGCATAAATTCTTTCAGCTACTACTTTTGGGTCGTAAACTGAGATTTCAGCTTGTTCACTTAGTAAATTATCGGCTACATTTATAGCTGCTGATTCACGAGTATCATTCGTATCTTTTTTAAATGCCCAACCTAAGAATGTTATTTTTTTTCCAGAAACCGTATTGTACAAGGTATTAACAATGTTATCAGAAAACCTTTGCTTTTGATGGTTATTCATAATAATTACTTGCTCCCAGTAATCAGCAACCTTATCTAAACCATAGCTTTTTGCTATATAAACCAGGTTGAGGATGTCTTTTTGAAAACAAGACCCTCCAAAACCTACTGAAGCTTTTAAAAATTTAGGTCCAATTCTACTATCCATTCCAATGGCCTTAGCCACTTCATCAACATCAGCACCTGTTTTTTCGCAAAGTTCAGACATGGCATTAATAGACGAAACACGTTGTGCTAAAAAGGCATTTGCCGTTAGTTTAGACAATTCAGAGGACCATACATTGGTTGTTAAAATTTGTGCTCTAGGCACCCAGTTTTCATAAACCTCAACTAAGGCGTTCACAGCTATTGCACCTTCAGGAGTTGTATCACCACCAATTAATACACGATCTGGATTTAATAGATCTGGAACTGCTGTTCCTTCGGCTAAAAACTCGGGATTAGATAATATTTGAAACTGTACATGGTTTCCGGTATTATCCAAAATACTTTTAATTGCTGAAGCAGTTCGCACAGGTAACGTTGATTTTTCAACGACAATTTTATCAGTTTTTGAAACACGTGCTATCTGGCGGGCACATAATTCAATATACTTTAAATCTGCAGCCATACCTTTACCTTTCCCATATGTTTTAGTTGGGGTGTTTACCGATATGAATATCATTTCTGCTTCGTCAATAGCTTTATCGACATCAGTTGAAAAAAAGAGGTTTCTATCTCTAGCTCCTTTTACAATGTCATCTAATCCTGGTTCAAAAACTGGTAATTTGCTTAAGTCTTTATCGTTCCAGGCTGCTATTCTTGCTTCATTGATGTCTACAACTGTAACTTTTATATGTGGACATTTTTGAGCTATGACAGCCATGGTGGGTCCACCAACATAACCTGCACCGATACAACAGATATTTTTAATTTTCATTTAAATTGCTTTATGCAACAAAAATAGGAAAGTAAGTTGAAAAAATAGACTCTTAAATTATTATTCTAAAAGAATACGTTTTTAAGTTCATACAAAACAAGGAAATACTTATTGTTTTGTAAAGCGTTCTTTAATAACTAATAAAATAAATTTTGTGTTCCCAACCAAGTAACGTTTCCACATACGCTTAGGTTCTTGTACAAACCTATAAAACCATTCTAAGCCACAGTTTTGCATCCAGATTGGTGCACGTTTTACTTTACCAGAAACAACATCAAAACTACCACCAACACCCATAACAAAGTTAACACCCTTAAGTAAGGTTTTGTTTTCGTATAAAAAGTTTTCTTTTGTTGGAGAACTTATGGCGACAAATAAGATATTTGCACCACTATTAGAAATTTGTTTTGCAATCTCTTGTTCTTCATCTTTTTTAAAATATCCGTTTCTATAACCAGCAATAATATTTGAAGAGTATTGGTCTGTATAAACATTGACAACCGTTTTAACAACTTCTTCTTTTGCTCCTAAAAAGAATATTTTATAATTATTTTTAGCAGCTAACTCTACAAGGTTAACCATTAAATCTATTCCTGCCACACGCTCTTTTAAGGGTTTACCTAATATTTTTGAAGCCCATACTACTGCTTGTCCATCGGCATTAATAAGGTTGCTTTCGTTAACACTTTTGCGCAATTGCAAATCGTCCTGCATGGCAACAATCTTTCCAGCATTAACCACCACATGGTGCAATTGCTTTTTTGATTCTATTACACGTTCAATATCTTGCAAAGTTTCCTGCATGCTTAGATTATGAATCGTTGTATTAAGTATTTTAATTTTGTTCATTCTGTTTAAGAAAACTCTTTAGAATAATTACATTAAAAATTATAAACTAACCTTACTAAATATCAAAACTGAATCGTTTTTTTTCAATTTATCACTTATAAATTTATCAAACTTATTTAGAGAATAATCAGTAAATGCTTTTGGGTGCCCAATTATTACAAAATTTAATTTGCCTTTTTTCAAATAAGTATTATACGCTTTGTTAAGTAAAGACACCTTATATCCATCCATTGAAACAACAGAAAAAGAAGATTTAGTTAACAATCTTTTTATTTGATTATTTGAAGTTGGTGATGCAAAACCATTTCCATATGTCTGATGTTTTTTTAAACCACTTTTCTTAATAAATACAAACTTCCAGAAAAACAAAGGTGAAACTTTTGTGCTCGCAATAGGGATTTCTAAAAACATCCCTTTTTTATCTTCTATACATGGGTTATCTGAAAATCTCCAAAGATCCAAATCCTTAGCTGTTTCAAAATCATACCATTGCGCTTTTGTTGAATTTTTTCCTTTAAAAAAAACAGTGCTATCTATTTTTAAACCACATGCTAAAAAAGCTTTTTTAAGCTTTTCAAAAGGTTGTATGCACCATCCACCCGCTCTGTAACTATTTATTTTTTTACCAGTTATTTCTTCTAAAACCGACTTATATCTAAAAAAAATATCTGTGATTTGGTTTTCTGAAAATGCATCCAATCGATATCTTGAAAGGTCAAAATTCCAACCATCTTCACTATAAGTTGTATCCTCCCAATGTGGATGGACATGTAGTTGGATATCATGTCCCATATCTGAAAGTTCCTTTATTTGATTAATAACTAAACGGTAATCTTTCTCCAATTTTGGGTATTTGTGTTTAAATTCTTTTAGTTTGATTAAATACCCTGAGTCAACAAAAAAAACACATTTGAAATTGTGTTTATTAGCAATTTCAATTAGCTTGTTAGTAGGCTCTATTATACATTTTTCAGGAGTTCCTGAATCACCAAAGAAAAGCTCATAATCTAGAGTAACATAAATATTCATTCTTTATTTTTTATAGATACTTTTTCCTTCTTTAGCTATTTCTATCAACGTATTGGTAACAGCACTTGCATTTGCTAAAAACATAGGAACCCCTTTATAATTCCACTGGCTCAAATTGGATTCGTTCATATATTTCTTTAAAATTGTTAAGTCTCTGCTGTTGGATAATGAGTCTGTATAACATTTCAAATTATATAAGGTAGATTCATCTTTACTAATTAAAGTAACAGGAATAATATTATATTTCCTTTCAATAGGAAAGGGGAAATTTTCTTTTAATAAGTCTTCAGCTACATGAACATGTGTTAGATTTCTATAATAATAAACACCTAGACCTAATATTTTAGTATTATAGGAGTCCATAATTCCAAAAGGAGTATTTCTACCAAAGGGAGTATCACTTTTATGGTGGTTAGCTGTAAGTTCTTCTGCTTTGGTGCCATAAGCAGCTATACTGTGTGTTGGATGAATACTTCTTAAAACGCCTCTTTTTCTTCTAAATAACTCATTTAAAAGCCCAACTGTTGTGGGTGTTTTATCAACATTGAATATATTCTTTTTTGAATAGTACTTCTCTATACCAGAGTTTTTTTTACCAAGTGTGAAAACCGGCATAACTAGTGTGATTCCTTTCAATTCTGAGTACTTTATCAAAGCATCCAACAGCTCTTTAATATTGCCTTTATACATTGGCATTAAATTGTTAATTGAGCTATGAATCATTAAAAAATCAAAAGGATCTTTTCCAAGTTTTCTCTCTATTTCTAAAGTTAAATCATTAGTAGTGAAGCTTCCATTAAAAAAAACAATAACTTTTGGATATTTATTTTTGAAATTAATAATCTTGTGCTTAATCTTATTTTTTAAATCACTAGAAAAAAGGTTAATAAAAAAAACTGTTAATCTATCTTTCATATTAAACTTTTAAAGCTCAATAATTACAGAAGCCCAAGAGTAACCTACACCAAAACCACACAACATAATCTTATCTCCTTTTTTTACAAGACCTTTAACCATACATCTTTTTAAAGCAATTGGAATGGTTGACGAAACTGTGTTTCCTAAATCATCAATATTATTATAATACTTGTCTTTACTTATTTTTAGCTTTTTAGTCAAAAAGCTTATCATATATTCGTTAGCTTGGTGAAAAATAAAAAAATCAATATCAGATTGTCCAAGCTTATTTTTTATTAAAGTTTGATCTACTACTCCAGGGATTTGCTTACTTACAAAATAGAATATTTCAGAACCATTCATGTATAAATCATTCGCTGTTCTTTCATCATTTCTATTTCCAATTATAACTTCTGCATTATGATCATAGCGACATTTCATACCTCCATTTGGGACTATTAAATTCTCATAACCATCTCCATTTGTCCCTAAAACAAAGTCTCCTATCATTTGACTTTCACTCTTTTCTACAACAATAGCAGAAGCTCCATCTCCAAAAATCATTCTATTACCTAAGTCTTTTGGATTTAAGTGTTTTGAATATGTTTCAGCCATTACGAGTAATACATTATTAGCTATACCAGCAGAAATAAATCCTTTAGCAATAGTTAAACTGTATACAAAACCGGAACATCCCTGATTAATATCAAAGGCTCCAACTTTTTCAGACAACCCTAATCTATTTTGCAACAAGCAAGCAGAGGTTGGTAAGTGATAGTCAGGACTTTGCGTACATAAAACAATGAAATCTATTTTGTTTTTATCATAAGTTTCAAATAATTTCTTACATGCCGCTTCCCCCAAATCCAATGCTGTTTGTGTCTCATGTACAATATGTCTTGAGAACACGCCAATCTTTTTTGCCATTTTGGCTACATCTCTATCTGGAAATTCCTGTTGTAAATCTTCATTAGAAAGTACTTTATCGGGCAGAAAATATTCTATTTGTTTTATTGATGCTGACATTATAATGAATTAATATATTCAACAAGCGTTTCTACATCTTTAAAATTATTTAAGAAATTAGCTTCTTCCTCATTTAAAATTTTAACTTCATTTCCGAAAATTTCAGCATACTTCTCTTCCATATCAACAGAAAGAACAACTAAATCCATACTGTCTACAGCTTCTTGTATTTTTGTTTTTTTACTGGGATTTTCAAAATTACTTATCTTTTCTTCTTTACCAAAGTTAATTAAACACTCTAATACAATCTCTTCAATTTTTTTTATTTTATCCATTTTCTTCTTTTTAATAAATTTAACGGAAACTTCTCGTACTATTGTATAAGATTCTTCATTAAATGTTTTTCTACACAAAAATAAGAAAGTAAGTTGAAAAACTGTACATTAAAGCTGTTATTATAAAAAGAATGCCCTTATTACTTAAACAAAGTTTCTATGGTAATAAGGATAATAAACTTATTATTACCAATCAAAAAACGCTCTCTCATTAGCTTAGTATATTTAAAAAATCTACTTTAAGCTATAATTTTGTATCTATCTTAGCGCATGTGACTTTACCAGAAACAATATCAAAACCATCACCTATCCTCTAAACAATATTAGTCGCATTTATTATAGCTCTTTTTTTGGATTAAGAATTTTCATTTTTTGACAAACCTAAAGCAACAAATTGATTATTAAAACAAATTCAATAATATCAATTTCATTAACATTTTGTAATCACTTAAAAATCGGTTTACATAGTCACAATTTGTTAACAAGTATAATATGTGATTTTGTATATTATCTACAGCTTATTTAATCTTGGAAAAGGCTTATTTTGAAGTTAAGGTTTTTTCATAAACTGTATCAGAACATAAAGGGTTAGGAATGAGAGACTTCTTGATCTTGAATAATCGAATTCATCATTAAGGTTACAAAAAACACATAAAAGGTTATGCCTTTATGCAAATCTAAAATTGATTCTGTTAAACTAACTCCACATATAATAAATACAAACGTTGTTAAAAGCATGTTTTTTTTACGTATGGATACATACATTGGTAAAAAATAAACAGACAACAAACAGATACTACCACCAATTAATCCATTTCTAACCCAGCTTTCTAAAAACTGATTATGAGGGTTATATCTGTATTTATAGCCCATTACAAAGTTCATTTTTTTATATTCTTTTACAAGTTCGTCCTTAACATCACCTGTACCTGTACCAAACCAAAAATTATTTTTTATGACTTCTATAGAAGCTTCAATTTTACCAAATCGAGACGATATATTTTGGTAGTTATTTCTATCAAACCCTATTTGTTCTATTTCTAAAAATTGATTAAATTTTTGCTTAATGGAAGGAATGGATACTAAAAGAGTAATGCCAATTAAAGTTACTAAAAGAAGTGCAATGACCCTTTTTGTATTAGATTTAATTATAAGTAGTATGGATGCACCGATGGATAATATAGAAAGAATAAATATTATTCTTGCTGAAGTTAGTATGGCACAAAAAATAAAAAACATTGCTAAGAATAAATAGATCTTTTTACTTTTTTTAATAAAGAAGTCGAAACAAATCCAATAAGCTAATAGATTGTACATGCCTAGATAAGTTGAATGATAAACATCCAAAGTAACAATCATATAAAACTTAGTGCCAAAATTAAAATAGTAAAAAAACAAATAGATTAAATATAGATTTGTTAGTGCGAGACCTAAAAGAAATGTCTTATATAATTTTAATTGATCAATGTATTTCCCAAGACTAAAAAAAATTAGTGGAAAAGCTAAAAAGCTCATACTCTTTGCCAAAAAAGTAAAACCATGGTTTATGTTTGAAGTGTTTATTAGGCCTAATAAATAAATAACAAGTGGAATGCTAATAATAAAAATATAAAGTTTAGCTGATTTTAAATTTATTTTTTTAGAATATAATAAGTTTAGTACACTTAATACTGTTAAAAGAATAATTGTAATACTACTATAGTTTAATTTTACAGGAAGAACAGTAAAGAGAACAAATAGTATTAAAAAAAGATTAGTTGCTTTTATTATAATTTTGTTTATACTCATAAATTAAAATTAAAATTAAAGTCAAGTTAAAAGGGTAATTCACTATGGCGTTACCAAAAAACATTGGTACAACCATTAAAATAATAATATTAAAGTTTTTGTTCATTACTTTATATATTTTTCTAAAAAATCTTAAAAACAACAACAATCCTAATACACCATACTCAAGTAATACTTTAACAAAATCGTTATGAGGATCTTTATCCATAAATTCATAAGGCATAAACCCTTTTGTTAAATGGTCCACGCCAATCCCAAAAATTATATGCAGAAAAGGTTCTGAAAAAAAGGTAAGCATTAGTTTAGACCAAAATATTATTCGCCAAACAAAAGAGCCATAACCACCAGCCCTATTAACACCATCTATAGTATAAGTTTCAATTCTTTCTTTTACAAATTCCCAAGTTAAAAAATCAATTGATTGCAATTGATAGGCGATTTTTTCTGAAAAGTTTAATGCTAATACAATTGCTATTATAAGTAATAGTATAAAAGTTAATTTCTTTACTAAAGATATTCTTTTTGATTTCAGTGAATTATAGCCTAATAAGACCAAAAGAACTAGCAAACCACCTGTTGATTTTGTAAGTATTAAAGACACGAATAAACCTATTAAACAAATGTTTTTAACAATTTTCTTTTTAAATGGATTGTGAAAAACCAAAAAATAAATGCACATTGTCAATACATATGCTAAATGATTAGAGTGATCAAATACATTTTGATATCGTTCCCAGTCCCAATTTAAAACCTGATAAAAACCTATTGGAATAGTTAATAGAAAGTAAAAAATGATAATGATAAAAAAATACTTAATATCATCCTTTCTTAAATAAGAAATCAACACCGCAAATAAAAAGTAAGCTACAAATCGAAGCCACCCTTTTATAGAAAAAACCTTAATATCAAAGTACAATATGGATTGGACAACAAAAAAACCTAAAACAACTAAAAGAACAGATAAATAAATCTTACTGATTGGGTTTAAGGATAATTTAGATTCTTTTTGGGTAGAAATATAAAATAAAGAAACAAATGGAATGATAATGTACAGCCCTTGATGAAAAAAGCCTGCTAAAAAAAAACAAATAAGTATTATAATTACATTCACTTTTAATATTTATGGATTAATTTGTTGAACATATAATATCTAAAATATTTTCTTAATTTAGTATCTTCTATTCGTGGTTTTCTATTTATAGCACTTTTAATATAGCCCATAAAAAATGTATATCCCGTTTTAAAATTCTGTTTTACAAATGTATAGTGAAGAAATTTAAAAATAGTATAAAACAAAGTATGGCCTCTAAAATAGGCATGATATCCTTTGCTCTGTGGGTTTGACAACCTAACATCTATCTCTCTCGAAACAACTTTAGCTGATTTTAATGTCTCGGTTTTCCATCCTTTTAAATGTGCTAAAGCTAAAGAAACAGTATCTGCTGTATATGCAATAAGATAGCCTGCATCTTGAAAACATTCTTTTTTCCAAAGCCTACTATTGCCTCTAACAAAGTTTGGGTCTGCGATATGTAATTTACCTTCTTCTGTATAGGTTAATCCACTAGAGATTCCAATTGTTGGATTCTCATTTAAAAACATTGTTAATTTATAATAATATTCTTGCTCAGGAAACACGTCACAATCTAAAATACCTATATAATCTAATGAATCAAAAAATAATTGCTCCTTTAGGTATTGAAACCCTGTATCTATAATAGTGGCATATTTTTTTCCTACGCGATATGACGTGTCTTCAAAATTAATATTGATTACTTTAAAATGTTCTACATTTTTTATTGAAGCAATTTTATTTAAATATTCTTTGCTTCCATCTGTACTGTCATTTTCTACAATGACTAAACATTTTATAGCAATAGATTGGTTCTCTAAAGTCTTGAGGAATCTATCAATATTCTCTTTTTCATCTTTTAGAGGTGTTACTAATGCTATTAGGGGTTTGTTATCAGTCATTATAAGTATTTACTTTGTTTAACATTAAAGAGTCTCCTATTTTGTGTTTTTCACCATCTATCTCGTTGAACATATAAATTTTCATTTTCTTTATTTGATCTTCTTTAATTTTGATTTCTTTTGTTATGTATTTATATTTTTTTACTTGGGTTAGTTTCGGATTAAAATCCCAATTTTCAATTCTTTTATTTTTATTATCATCAATAATCCACACTCTTATTCCAAAAATATTATCATTATTAAAAGCTTCTTTTGATGTATCCTCATCTAGTTTAAAAACTAAAGTTTTAATGCCTTCTTTTTGGTCTCTAATTACTCCAATTTCATTGATAGTGATTCCTTTAAATATATTGAAATTGACTTCTTTTGTATTACTTAATATGTCCAATCCTCTCTCTAAATATAAGTCTGTTTTGGGTTTGCAAGCAACACTTATTAATAATAAGAAAAGAAATGACATATTAACCTTCATGTTTTCCATTACAACTCTTTTTATGCCTTTTTTTCCCTTTTTTTCTTTCTAATCTTATTCTTTATATAGAAATACATTTCGATAAATATCATCTTTACTTTTTCTTTAAAACCTACTCTGAAATTATTATCTTGAGATATGTTATAACCAAATGCATTCATATTATATCTACATTTTGATTCAATAATTAAAATATCTTCTAATTTAAGTTCATTTTTCCATTTTTCAATTCTATTTAGGTCCAATTTTTTTCCAACTAATCTATGCTGAGAAGCTGTGTAACCAGGAATCTTAAACCCAGTAGCTTCAAGCATGGAGTCATCATAATCAATTTTCGAAAATTCGCATACTTTTTTTATATGCAATATTGGGTTTGTTAAAATATCCTCATATCTTATTAAGCATATCCTATTAGGAAATAGTTTTTCTAATGAAAAATAATGGTTTGTATATTCATTCCATATTTCACTTAATCTTAATGGTGTGTTAGCTCCCCAATCTAAATCTTTTACTGAAGCATATACAGCTCTTGGGTCTCTTATAATAAAAATAAACTTAGAATCTGGAAACAGCTCATTTAATACATAAAAATTTTTTATACTACTTGGTGTATGGTCTATTCTTACAAACTCATTTTTTGATACTTTAAAATGTGTAGTAGCAAATAAATTAACGGTGTTTTCTATTAAATAGTTTAGGTTTGAAAAGCTTACTTTTTCAGGAAGATTCTTAATATTATTCGCATCAATGTTCCATTGCTTAAACCGATAGTTATTATTTAAGTACTCAACATAATCTGAAGTTTGTACTGAATCGGTCTTTTTAGGTAAATATTTATATATAAAATCCACAAAAAAGTCCGATTCAGGTGTAGCCACACAAATACTTTTATTTCCAAGCATACTTGCAAGCATTGTTGTTCCGCTACGTGGACATCCTGTTATAAAAATATGCTTCATTACTTTTTCTTTCCAATTTTTTTAATCACTGCATTTATTTCATCCGAAATTCCTAAAACACCCTTAAAACGCAAAGCTACGATTAATAAAAAACTCAATACCAATAGTAAGTATATAATTTCAGTGACTATAATATTTAGTTCAAATGATCTTAAAACATATAGAGTCGTGTAAGCAAAAATAAAAACAAAAACAGACAGAATTAATGGTTTTAAGTGTAATTTAATAAACTTAGACCAAGTATCTTTGAATTGCAATAGGCTTAAATGAGTCATAAAAATAAAATTAAAAAAAATTGCTGTTAATACTCCAAAAGCAACTCCTTCAACACCCCAAAAATGACCTATATAAGAAAATGTAAAAACACAAATAGCATATATTATTTGAATTATAGCTCTTTTGTGTACGTCTCCAAGAGCCTTTATTAAAGAGTCACTTATTTTATAACTCATTCTAAATAAAGTACCTACGGCTAAAATCTGAAATGGAACTATAACATTTAGCCAATTATTACCAAGTAAAATCAAAACAATTTCTTTTGCGTTTACAAACAAAATAGCTGAAATAAGTAAAGAAGCATAAGCTACAAGCTGAGTTGACTTATAGTATGCTTTTTTAACTTTCTCCATATCTGTTTGTATTGAGGCAAGAGCAGGAAACAAAACTATGTTTAAAGACTGGCCTATTAAAGCAACAGGTGCTACCATTAGTTGATAAGCGCGACTGTAATAGCCTAAATCTGTAGCACTTAACATTTTACCAACAACTAAGTTGTCTCCTTGACCAGCAAAATAATTGGCAGTTTTAGCAATGGTATGTCCACTTCCAAAGAAAAATAGTTCTTTAAAACTTTTTGTGTCAAAAAATGGCATGATAGAATGAGGCTCTAAATAAGATACCATGATCGCTCTTGTTAAAGCCTGAACTATGTATGCGTAAACTAAAGCATACATACCATAACCCATAAACGCAAGTGATACTCCTACAATACCAAATCCAACTAGATAAGAGATTAATTCTGTTAATGCAAAAAATTTCATTCTTAAATTACGTTGAAGCAACGATTGAGAAACAGAAATAAAACTATCTATTATAAATATTATAGAAATAAATTTTAAAACTCTTGAAAGTTCTGGCATCTCAAAATATGCAGCAACATTATTAGAAAAAAGTAGTGTTAAAATACAAAAAAAAACACCTATAAATAAAGATGTAGTGTATGCGGTTCTAATGTGTTTTTTTGTGATTACTTTTTTTTGAACTATGGCTGCTCCCATACCGAGTTGGGAAAATATTTTTGAAAATCCATGAAATATAGTTGCAATACTAATTACTCCAAATTCTTCAGGAACAACAAGTCGTGCTAAAACTGATAGAACTAAAACCTGTAAAATCGTTTGCGAGCTACTACCCGCAAGTAACCAAAGGAACCCTGTAAACGTTTTATTTTTTAAATTTTTTGACATAAGTCATTTTGTCTAATCCCAATCAAAACGCTTTCCTATAGCGTTATAGAGGGTCGCGTTAGGTTCTTTATAATACGCTTTTAATTCTGTATATACTTGTTCTTCATCCGGATCTTTTACATAATTTCCAACATTAAATCTTTTTCCAGTTTTTATCTCAAATTTAGGATCGACGCCTATAAAACTTAAAACGTCTCTTACTGTGCCTTTAGTTTGTTTAAAGAAATCCTTACTATCAATTATCTTAATATTATCCTCTTTAAAACATGCTTTAATCTCATTAATTTGATCAACATATATTCCTCTTGATTTATAGGAGTATCTTTGATATTTATTGCCCCTATAATAAGGGTTGTTCTTAAATTTTTCTAATTCACCTTCTAGTCTTTTGTTTTCTTCTTCAAAGGCTACTTTCATTCCTAATTCTTCTCTACCCAGCCTAACCTCGTGGTAATAGTGAGAAATGGCTCTACTTACTGGATCCCTTAATAAAACTATTATTTTCATATCCGGATTATACGCAGCTATCCTTTTAATTGCAAGTGGATGAAACATATAATATGGTGAAGCCTCGCCTGTAATATGACTATTATTTCTTTTTAAAGGAAAAAAAGATTGATACCAAGACAATGGTTTATTAAAATTCAAATCAAAATAATGTACTTCTTTTAATAAAGTTGATTCAATTTCGGGATGTTGGACCAAATATTTATATAAAGAAGTTGTACCTGCCTTTTGTGCACCCACTATAATAAAACTAGGCTTCATTCTATTTCCTCCAATTAACTGTCGTAAGTTAAACCTTATAGGAAAAATAATCTTCTTTATTATGCTTTTTATCTTGTTGTTAGACATCTATTATTCTTAATAAAAATACTTATTTATTATATGCTTTATACCATTCTACAAATTTCTGAACGCCCTCCTTAATATTTACTTTACTTTTATAACCCATTTTTTCTAATTCGGAGACATCTGCCCAAGTTCGTGGTACATCACCAGGCTGCATAGGAAAAAACTCTTTTTTTGCAGTCCTTCCTAAACTTAGCTCTATAGCCGCTATAAAATCTCCTAATGATTCTGGGCTTCCATTACCAATATTTGATAACCTATACGGCACTGATTTATTTTCTCCTGTTCTATTTGGTGGATTATTTAATACAATTTGAATACCTTTAATAATGTCATCTATATAAGTAAAATCTCTACTCATGTTACCATGATTGAAAACCTTTATCGATTCTCCCTTGTCTATTGCTCTTGTAAATAAAAAGAGTGCCATGTCTGGTCTACCCCAAGGTCCATACACGGTAAAAAACCTCAAACCTGTTGTAGGTATGTTGTATAAATGACTATATGTGTAAGCCATTAGTTCGTTACTCTTTTTAGTTGCTGCATACAAACTAATAGGGTGATCTACAGAATCTGTAACAGAAAATGGAATTTTTTCGTTCTCACCATACACGCTGGAACTACTTGCATAAAGTAAATGTTTTATGTTGTTGTGTCGGCAACATTCTAGAATATTTAAAAAGCCTACCACGTTGCTATCAATATAAGATTCTGGGTTTTCTAAACTGTAACGGACTCCAGCTTGAGCTGCTAAATTACACACCACATCAAATTTATGTGTTTCAAAAAGTAATGGTAAATTTTCACGGTCTTCAAGAGATAGTCGAACAAATGAAAACCCTTCTGAGGTTGTAGATATACTTAAGCTATTAAATTGTTTAGCCTCCTGTTTTAAAATACCTAATTCTTTAAGTCTGGCATATTTTAATTCAACTTCATAATAGTCGTTAATATTATCTAAACCAACAACTTCATAGCCCTCACTTAGTAATTTTTTACACATGTGAAATCCTATAAACCCTGCTGCTCCTGTAACGAGTATTTTCATATTATAAGCATTATTTTAATTGCTAATAGTTAATTTAAAAAAATGATAATTAACTTAGTTCATGTAATGGGTGCAGTACATAAAATGTTGATAAAAATACTGCGAAATCTATAGAATTAAATATCATAATTATGCCTTAGTTATAAAATAAGGGTTCAACAAATCGGCTTTATTGTATTGTAAGGATTGTTTCGTTGTTGGTTCTATCACATCGATTTCCAATCCTAATAAAACAGCATGAGCTGCTGCTGTATCCCATTCCATAGTTGGTGCAAAACGAGGGTAAATATCGGCTTTCCCTTCAGCAACTAGCATAAATTTTAAAGAACTACCCATCGAAACGATTTCTGTAGTCTCAAATTGGTCGATAAAATCTTGGGTATCCTGATTAAGGTGTGATCGTGAAGCGACAATTCTAACAATATCTGACTTGTTTTTTGAAACTTCTAAAACGGTAATTTCATCTTTATGCATCATAAAAGCCCCTATACCTTTACCTCCATAATAAAGTTTATCTAAAACAGGTGCGTACACAACACCAAAAACTGGTTTATTGTCTCTAATAAGTGCAATATTAACGGTAAACTCTCCGTTGCGCTTTATAAACTCTTTTGTACCATCTACAGGATCTACCATCCAAAACTCAGACCACTTTTGACGTTCTGAAAAATCTATTGATTTTCCTTCTTCCGACAGTAATGGGATATCTGATTCTTTTAGTCCTTCTACTATTATTTTATGAGCTGCTTTATCAGCTAATGTAAGTGGACTTTCATCTGCTTTTATTTCTACTCCAAAATCATCTGCATTATAAATTTCTAAAATAGCTTTACCAGCTGCTTTTGCAACAGCAATAACCTGATTTATATCGTCTTCTTGCATTTGCATTTATTCTTTTATACAATCATTCCTGCTGCAACAGTTTCATTCGTTGCATCGTCTACTAAAATAATACTTCCAGTGGTTCTGTTTTCTCTATACGCATCTACCATTAATGGTTTTGTGGTACGTATTTTAACCTTACAAATATCATTCATTTTTAGTTCCTTGTCATCTTCTTTTCGTTCTAAAGTGCTTATGTCGAATTTGTAAACAACCTCCTTAATCATCGCTTTTTGCTCGTTAGAGGTGTGTTTTATAGTATATTTCGCTCTTGGTTTGGCTGCATCATTATTTAGCCAACATAACATAACTTCAATGTCTTGTGAAGCTTCTGGTTTGTTATTAGATCGAACAATCATATCTCCTCTACTTATATCAATATCATCTTCTAATGTCATAGAAATAGACATTGGTGCATAGGCTTCAGTTAACTCCCCTTCTAAGGTATCTATTGTTTTAATTTTACTAGTAAACCCAGAAGGCATAACAGTTATTTCATCTCCTTTTCTAAAAATACCACTAGCCACACGTCCTGCATAACCTCTATAATCAATAAACCCTTCTCTTTGTGGTCTTAAAACTGTTTGTACTGGAAAACGTGCATCTACTTTATTAATATCGCTACTTATATGCATCGTCTCTAATGTATGTAACATTGGAGCTCCTTGGTACCAAGGCATGTTTTCGGATTTATTGACAACATTGTCTCCGTTTAAAGCACTCATTGGAATAAAACGTACATCTGTAACCAACATCTTTGAAGAGATACTTTCAAATTGAGTAACAATGTTATTATAAACTGTTTCAGAGTAATCAACCAAGTCCATTTTGTTTATACAAACAATAATGTGTGGTATTTGTAACAACGAAGCTATAAATGCGTGTCTTTTAGTTTGTTCTATAACGCCATGTCTTGCGTCTATTAAAATAGTTGCAACGTTGGCAGTTGATGCTCCTGTTACCATATTACGTGTGTATTGAATATGTCCTGGAGTATCGGCAATGATGAACTTACGTTTTGGTGTTGTAAAGTATCTGTAGGCAACGTCTATAGTTATACCTTGCTCACGCTCATCGCGTAAACCGTCTGTAAATAAGGCTAAATCTACACCATCATGACCTTTCTTTTTACTTGTATTGGTGATGGCTTCTAATTGATCTTCAAATATGGATTTAGAATCATATAGTAATCGACCTATTAAAGTGCTCTTTCCATCATCTACACTTCCTGCTGTTGTAAAACGTAATAATTGATTGTTATCTAACATGTTTTGCTTTTTATTGAATAGATTCCTGTTTTCACAAGAATTACAAACTTTTAATTTCTAGAAATACCCTTGGCGTTTTCTGTCTTCCATTGCAGACTCAGAGCGTTTATCGTCACTTCTGTTTCCTCTTTCTGTATTTCGCATTCCTGCAACTTCTGCAGCAATTTTTTCTAAGGTATCTGCTTCAGATTCATCTCCTCCGGTAATGGTAATATCCCCTAAAGTTCTAAAACGAATTTTTTTAGTTACGACCTCCTCATGATCTTCTAATATTAAAAACTCAGAATTAGGAATCCATGTGTTTTGTCTCCAAACCACTTCGCGTTCGTGAGCAAAATATAGAGAAGGAATAGCAATATTTTCTCTTTTAATGTAATTCCAAACATCCATTTCTGTCCAGTTGCTAATTGGAAAAGCTCTAAAATGCTCGCCTTGAAAATGTTTTCCATTAAAGATGTTCCATAATTCTGGACGTTGGTTTTTTGGATCCCATTGACCAAAGTCATCTCTATGTGAAAAGAAACGCTCTTTAGCTCTTGCTTTTTCTTCGTCACGCCTTCCACCTCCAATAGCACAATCTACTTTATTAGCTTCTATTGCGTCTAATAATGTTGTAATTTGAAGTGAATTTCTGGTGGCATTTTTACCTTTCTCTTCGGCAACACGACCATCGTCTATAGAGTCTTGAACTGAGCCAACAATTAGATCGACACCTAATTCTTTAATAATGTTATCTCTAAACTGAATTGTTTCAGGGAAATTATGCCCTGTATCCACATGCATTAATGGAAACGGGATTTTAGCTGGATAAAAGGCTTTTTTAGCTAAATGTGTAACTAAAATAGAGTCTTTACCTCCTGAAAATAAAATAACTGGATTTTGAAATTGTGCCCAAACCTCTCTTAAAATAAAAATGGCTTCACTTTCTAATTCGTCTAAGTAATTTAAATAATATTTACTCATTTTTGAGTTTTAATTTTGGTGTTATATACTCTATAATCTGCTCTACTGCTTTTTCAATAGAAACATTTTCTGTTTTAATTTCAACATCAGGGTTCTCTGGTGCCTCATATGGTGCCGAAATACCTGTCATATTTTTTATTTCTCCTGCTCGTGCTTTTTTATAAAGCCCTTTAACATCTCTCTTTTCACACTCTTCGATACTCGTATTTACATATATTTCGACAAAGTTAACATCTTTAACGATACTTTTAATGTTCTCACGGTCTTTTTTATAAGGAGACACAAAAGCTGCAAGTACCACTAAACCAGCATCAATCATTAAATTAGCAGTTTCGGCAATTCTTCTTATGTTTTCTGTGCGATCTTCTGGAGAAAAACTGAGATCTTTATTAATTCCATTGCGAATATTATCTCCGTCTAGAATATACGTTTTAATACCTTTTTTATACAGCTCTTGTTCAACAACATTAGCTATGGTTGATTTACCAGAGCCTGAAAGACCCGTAAACCACAATAAAAAAGAATTCTGCAGGTTAGCCTTTCTTCTATCTTGAATGGTAATTTGATAAGTATGTGGTATGATATTTTCTTTCATCTGTATATTTATTTCTACATGTTACTAAACCTGAAGCGGAATCTTATTAATGATTTTTCTTTGGAAAAAAGAAATTTCGAATTTTTCCTAAAGGCAGTTTTAACCACATTCTTTCGTGCAAATAATATAAAATAAATTTACTAAATAATTCTATTAGAGCAATGTAAAGTGCAATTTCGCCAAACACATCTAAAATAGCTCCTGAAATAATAAAAGTCATGGTCGTTGCAATCACACGCCAAGAAATGGTTTTATATAAGGTCTGTTTTTTGGTAACTTCCGCATCTTTTAAAGCAAATTGCCAAATTCTTTCATGGAAATAGTAAATTGCTAGTTTTATAAAAAACTCGAAAAAACCAATTTTTAAAGCGTCATCAATACTGCAGCTTCCTGAAAGACAGGTGACCAAAAGAACCACAAGAATAGTATCGGATGTAGCTATAATTCGCCATGAAATACCTTTAATAATACTGCGTAAGTGAGATTCTTTTTTATATGACATTGTAATATAATTTATTGCTTCCTAATAATTTTAAATCGATATTATAACCCTTGATTTGTATTTTATACTGCCCGTTCGTTTACAGTAAACAAAATATTGCAAGGTTCATTTTTAAATATTTATGACTATTTAAAAACACCGCAAAAATCTAATACCTTTTTATCTGAAGGTATGTTCAAGGTTTTAAACTCCTTATGCGCCACTAAAAACACAATAATATCTGCCTTTTTTGCAGCTTCTTTATAATCGGTTAGCTTAAATACTTTATGAGAATTAATATTAGGTTCAACAATAAAATATTCTTCATTATTAGCATTTTGCAATACTTTTTGTGTAATATATTTTGCTGGAGATTCTCTTAAATCATCAATATCTGGCTTAAATGCAAGCCCCATAATTGCAATATCTGGTTTGCGACTATGTTTTAACTCAAATTCAAGTTTTGCTGTTTGCACTTTTTCAGCACACCAGAAAGATTTATAGTTATTTATTTCACGTGCTTTTCCAATAATTTGAGATTCCATTGGATATTCTGCAACAATAAAATATGGATCTACTGCAATACAATGTCCACCAACTCCACAACCTGGTTGTAAAATATTCACTCGAGGATGTTTATTGGCTAATTCAATAAGATCCCAAACGTTGATGTCTGCTTTATCGCATATAAGGGATAATTCGTTTGCAAAAGCAATTTGTACATCTCTTGACGAATTCTCTACAAGTTTGCACATTTCGGCTGTTCTTGCATTGGTTTTGTGTAAATCTCCTTTAATAAATTGACGATAAAAAGCAATTGCTTTTTCGGTTGATTTTTCATCTACACCTCCTATAACTCTATCATTATGAACCAATTCGTACATTACATTTCCTGGTAATACGCGTTCTGGACAATAAGCAATATGCAATGTATCTTTAAGTTCAGGGCGTTCGCTGTAAATAAAATCCATCATCTTTTCCGTAGTACCTATTGGAGATGTTGATTCTATAATGTACAAATCGTCTTCTTTTAATAAAGGCAAAATGGCTCGTGTTGCTGCTTGAACAAAAGATATGTCTGGTTCGTTTTTAGCTTTAAAGGGGGTTGGTACAACAATTAGATATGTATTAGCTTCAACTGGTGTTGTGGCAGCTTTTAAAAACCCGTTTTTTACTGCATTAGCGACAGCAGTATCTAATTCTGGCTC
Source organism: Xanthomarina sp. GH4-25 (assembly GCF_045363175.1). Lineage (NCBI taxonomy): Bacteria > Pseudomonadati > Bacteroidota > Flavobacteriia > Flavobacteriales > Flavobacteriaceae > Xanthomarina > Xanthomarina sp. GH4-25. The sequence goes on along the minus strand of NZ_JBJFLO010000003.1, from coordinate 62,777 downwards.
AACAATATGTATTTTTCCAGCATTTATTGTGTCGACAACGCTCTGATTAATATCCACCCCATGAACATGGGTTTTATTTTGAGCAATTAAGGCTGCTGTTGGAAGACCAATATATCCAAGACCAATCATTACTACTTCAGGATTATTTTTTGCCATATGTTTTACTTCAAAATTATGTTTTAATGAATTATATCTATTGATGTAGAATTGCTTACTAAGCTTCAACCACCGTATTTAATTTTATTATATGCTCAACAATTTTTTTACAAGCGTTACCATCGCCATAAGGATTATGTAACTTACTCATTGTAGAATACGAATCTTTATCGGTTAATAATCGATTGGCTTCTGCAACAATTTTATTTTTATTGGTTCCTACAAGTAATACCGTACCTGCGTCAACAGCTTCGGGTCTCTCAGTCGTATCTCGCATTACTAATACAGGTTTTCCTAAACTAGGCGCTTCTTCTTGAACACCTCCAGAATCTGTAATTATTAAGTGTGATTTTTCCATTAACCAAACAAAAGCTGGGTAAGATAGTGGCGCTATAAGTTTAATATTAGAAATATTTGCTAATAACTCATACACAGGTTTTTGAACATTCGGATTTAAATGTACTGGATAAATAATCTGACTCTCTGGATGGGCTATTGCAATCTCTTTTAATGCTTCACAAATATTGATAAATCCCTGACCATGATTCTCACGTCTGTGTCCTGTTACCAGAATCACTTGTTTAGACGGGTCAATTATAGTTTTAAGTTCTTCTACTTCCTTATCTTCGAAATGTGTGCTATTGACCTTACTAACACTAAATAGAAGTGCATCAATTACGGTATTACCAGTAATAATGATGTCTTGTTCTTTTTTGTTTTCGGTTAATAAATTTTGTTTTGATGTTACTGTTGGCGCAAAATGAAGATTTGCAACAACTCCAGTTACAGATCGATTCATCTCTTCCGGAAATGGAGATTGCATGTTAAATGTTCTCAAACCGGCTTCTACATGACATACTTTAGCTCCAGAATAAAATCCTGCTAAGCTAGTTGCCATGGTAGTTGTTGTATCTCCATGTACAAATACATAATCTGGATTAAAATTGTCTAAAACTGGTTTTAAATGAGTTATAATATCGGCTGTAAGTCCGAAAAGATTTTGATTGGGTTTCATCAAATCTAGATCGTAATCGGGAGTAATTTCAAAAAAAGATAATACCTGATCTAACATCTCTCGATGTTGTGCAGTTATACAAACTTTGGTTTCAAACTGATCGTTAAATTCCTGAAAAGTTTTAACTAAAGGAGCCATTTTTATGGCTTCTGGTCTTGTTCCAAAAACAATTAATATTTTCTTTTTCATTGATGTTCAAGCAAAAAATGTTAAGGATATAAGAATCGATAACATTTTATTTTAGGATGCAAAAATACCATTATTAATTTGTTTACCAAGTCAATCGCCTTAATCCTTGAATTCATCTAATTATTTTATAATTAGCAAGCTAATTTAATCGGCATCAAAATGTTTATTAAGAATAAAGTGTAAAAGAAACATGTAATCTAAACGCTATTTGCTTAAAAAAATAAGCCAACTGTCAATAACAGCCTTTTCGGATTAGAAAACATTAAATTACTTCTTGCAATTTGATAGTGCAACTCTTAAACTTTCTTTCCAATTTGGAATAGAGATTCCTAAAACGGTTTCTATTTTAGTCGTATCTAAAACACTATATTTTGGACGCTTTGCTGGCGTAGGATAAGCTTTAGTTGGGATTGGTTTTAAATCTATTTTAATATGGCTAAGTTCAAAAATAGCTTTAGCAAAATCATACCAACTTATTTGTCCGGAATTAGTAAAATGATATGTGCCGTAGTTTCTGTTTTTAGAAATGATTAGTTTTATGATGACTTCAGATAAATCTCCTGCATAAGTTGGAGTTCCAATTTGGTCTGAAACTATCTGTAATTGTTCTCTATCTTGAGCCAATCTCAACATGGTTTTCATAAAATTATGTCCATATTCGGAGTACAGCCAAGCTGTTCTAATAATAAAATAAGTATCAAGCGTATTGCTAATTGCTTGTTCCCCTTTTAATTTTGTATCACCATATACTCCAAGTGGATTGGGAACATCGGTTTCTTTATAAGGAAGGGTACTTGTTCCATCAAACACAAAATCGGTTGAGATATGAATTAACGTGATATGATGTGTTTTGCAGGCTTCAGCTAAATTTTTAGAACCTATAACATTTATAGAACAAGCCATTTCATAATCAGATTCTGCTTTATCTACTGCAGTATAAGCAGCACAATTAACACAATAATCGACATGATTCGTATTAAAAAATATCTTTAGTTGAGTTTTATTGGTAATATCCAATTCAGATTTAGAGACAAACTTAAAATCTAAAGTTTCATTATTATTTGCATAATGTTCTCGTATGGTTTTAGCTAATTGCCCATTGGCTCCTGTTACGAGTACTTTTGTTTTCATTGGAATAGCTTTTCAAAAGTTGGCAATATGAAATCTTTTTCTGAAATAATTAATTTGTCTTGAGGCAATTGCCAATCAATATTTAAAGTTGGATCGTTATAAATAATTCCTTCTTCTGAAGTTTTATTATAAAGGTTATCGCATTTATAAGATAAAATAGCCGTTTCACTTAGTACAACAAAGCCATGAGCGAAACCTCTTGGTACAAAAATTTGCTTTTTATTTTCTTCTGTTAGTTCTAAAGAAAGATACTGACCAAATGTTGAAGATTCTCTTCTAATATCTACCGCAATATCTAACACTTTTCCTTTTACAACTCGAACAAGTTTGGCTTGTGCAAACTCTCCTTTTTGAAAATGTAATCCTCTTAAAACGCCTTTAGTTGAAAAAGACTCATTGTCTTGAATAAATTGAATGTTCTTTTTTATTGCTTCGTTGAATTTACTTTGATTAAAGCTTTCAAAAAAATAACCCCGATTATCATTATATATTGTTGGTTCAATAATAAAGCAGCCTTCCAATTTTGTTTCTGTAACTGACATTAGATTGTTTTAATTAATCCCAATAAATTTTTACCATAACCACTTTTAAGTAAGGGTTCTGCTAAAGCTATAAACTGTTTTTTATTAATATAATTCATCTCAAAAGCTGCAGCTTCAATAGAACCAATTTTTAAACCTTGACGCTCTTCTATAACTTCAATAAATTGGGAAGCTTGCATTAAAGATTGAAATGTTCCGGTGTCTAACCAAGCTGTTCCTCTGTCTAAAATACTTACACTTAATTTTCCTTGTTTTAAATACTCTCTATTAACATCTGTAATTTCAAGTTCTCCTCTGTGGCTTGGTTTGATATTTTTTGCAATATTAACTACAGAATTGTCATAAAAATAAATACCTGGAACAGCAAAGTTTGATTTTGGTTCCTCAGGTTTTTCTTCAATAGAAATAGCATGCCCATTATCATCAAATTCTACAACGCCATAACGTTCTGGATCGTGAACTCGATAGGCATAAATAATGCCTCCTTCTGGGTTATTGTTGCTTTGAAGTAATTTAGATAATCCTGTACCATAGAAAATATTATCTCCTAAAATTAATGCAACTTTATCATTTCCTATAAATTTTTCGCCTATAATAAAAGCTTCGGCTAATCCATTTGGCTCTTCTTGTACTTCATAAAAAAACTTACAGCCATATTTTGTGCCATCTCCTAATAAGTCTTTAAAAAGTGGTAAATCTTTGGGCGTAGAGATAATTAATATTTCTTTTATTCCGGCATACATTAAGGTAGAAAGTGGATAATAAATCATAGGTTTATCATAAATAGGCATTAATTGCTTACTTATTGATAAAGTTAATGGGTGTAGTCTAGTACCAGAACCACCTGCTAAAATTATTCCTTTCATAATTAATGATATTGCTTTTGGTAGTATTCTTGGTAAGCACCACTTGTAACATGGTTTAACCATATATCGTTTTCTAAATACCAATCTATAGTTAAAGCTAAACCTTCTTGAAATGTTACAGAGGGTTTCCAACCTAACTCTGTATGGATTTTCGAGGCATCTATAGCATATCTTAAATCGTGTCCAGGTCTATCTTTTACAAATGTTATTAATTTTTCTGAAGTGCCTTTTAAACGGTTTAATTTATCATCCATTTGTTGACATAATAAATGAACTAAATCTATGTTTTTCCACTCGTTAAATCCTCCTATATTGTATGTCTCAGATTTTTTTCCTTCATGAAAAACTAAATCTATTGCTATAGCATGATCTTTAACATACAACCAATCTCTTGTGTAATTTCCATCTCCATAAACAGGAAGTGGCTTATTATTAATAATATTATTAATAAATAATGGGATTAGCTTCTCAGGAAATTGATTTTGTCCATAGTTGTTTGAGCAATTTGAAATAACATACGGCAAACCATATGTTTCTCCATAAGCTCTCACGAAATGATCTGAACTCGCTTTTGAGGCAGAATAAGGTGAATTTGGATCATAAGAAGTCTTTTCAGTAAAAAGACCTGTTTTTCCTAATGTGCCATAAACTTCATCTGTACTAATATGATAGAATAACTTATTGTTAAAATTGTTTTTCCAAAGGTTTTTAAAGGCATTCAACAAATTCATGGTTCCTATAACATTTGTTTTAACAAATGCTAGAGGATCTTCAATGGATCTATCTACATGAGATTCTGCTGCTAGATGGATGACAGCTTCAAATTTATACTTTATAAAAAGTGTACTAATTTGAGTTTCATCATTAATATCTGCTTTTAAAAAAGTATAATTAGGTTTGTTTTCTACATCGGTTAAGTTTTCTAAATTCCCTGCATAAGTTAATTTATCTAAATTAAAAATCTGGTATTCTGGATAATTATTTACAAATAATCTAACGACATGAGATCCAATAAACCCTGCTCCACCAGTTATTAATATAGATTTTTTATCCTTCATAGTTATTTACATAAGTAACTGTTTTTCTAGATAAATAAACAAAGCATAAAATTAAAAAAGCTAAAATTGGAAAAACTAAAGTGTATTTCTCATACCACTCTGAAGATTTATTACCAACTTCTTGAAAGCTAGAAATAACATCGAAAAAGACATCTTCTTCAATTTTTTTCTCTTGCAATTGTTTTAATTCATTTCGTAATTGCATTTCAGTATTTAATAAATCGTACTCTCTTGTTTTTGTTTTATCTGAACTTAAAGAAAAGCCCTCCCCTCCTAAATTTAATTCTGTTGCTTTAGATTGCGATTCATCTTTTAGTACATTAATATAAATTTCTTGAAGTTTATCTACTTGTGCAATTTGTTCAATAATATTTTCTTTTTGAATAGATATTAAAGAGTCTCTTTTCTTCATTTTCTTTAAAGAATAAAAGTTTGTAAAAGAGTTGTTTAATCCTTCTTCAAGTTTTGGAAAAATATCTTTTTTAGCAGCAGTCACATTTATTTCAAAAAAATCGCTCGAATAAATACTTCTATTTTCAACAAAATCTTCATAACTTATATCTTGAGCTCTAATACTATCTACGTTTTTAATAAAATTTTCAAATTGTAATATTCTTTCATTTTCTGTTTCTGGACCAGGTTGAATAATAAATTCGCCAATATTTTTAACATCTTCTTCAGGTAATTTAAAAAGACTCGAAAGCGTTTCAAAATTTTCGTTCTCTATTAATGCATTAAAGTAATTAATGTTTGTTATTAATTGGTACTTGGAGTCAAAATAAGGTTTTACAAGCATCGTCGATGAATAAGAGTCTGGTTTTACCTTGTCCAGAACATATCCCAAAACACCCGCTAAAATCATGACAATTAGTATGGTTTTAACATTAACAATAAGCGCCTTTAGTGTATAAATAATTACTGAAAAAACAGCTTTTATAATTGAAGCAATTAAATTGTATAGTTTTTGAAAAGCATTTCCTATTAAGGTGAATAGCTGTCCTAAATCTACTTCTCCTGAAGTCTGTTGCTCTGGTAAATTCTTATTCATTTTAATGATAGGTGTTAATTAAATATTTGTTCTAATATTTTTCTTGTTATTAAATATGTTGGTTTTACTCCAGAGGTTCCCAGACCTCCTGAAGCCAATGTACTTCCTGTTTCTAATGGGTTATCACTTGCGTAATACGCATATCTTACTTTTACTTTTGGGTTGATGCTTCTTCTTACTTTAGATGCTGCTTGAATTGCTTTTTGGTAATGAGCACCTTCCATTTCTAAACCAATAACATTCCATGTAGAGTTAAAGAAGAATTTTAGAATTTCTTTATTTTGTAACGAAGTTCCTAAAACAGTAATCATCGCACCTTCAAAAACGGCAACACCATGTCCGTCTAAATCTTTTTTACTCAATTCGTTTTTAAACGGGTAATTATCTGCTGTTCCTTCAAAAATATGTGCTGAAGGAATCATGATGTCTCCTTTGCCTCCTTCTAAAATCCCAGCTTTCCCCATAATGGAAACAGATTCCACATTTAAATGCACTTTCTTTCCATTAAACTTAATAGGTTTCAAAAGTTCATCTATAGTTTCATAGGCTTGCTCTCCAAATGCATAATCCATGACGAATATAACAGGTTTTTCTGAATTTTTAAACGTCTCACTAACTTCAATATCTAACTTTGAAAAATCTATTTTTTCTGTATCGAAAATTTGAACATCGATGTTTGTTCCAGAACTATCTGGAATGTAAATCATTCCACTCTGCAACGCTTCCTTTGTTACTTTATTGCGTAATTCTTGATTATTTTTTTGGCTTATAGCTTCGTAAACTTCAAAGATGGTTTTCTTTTTTGCAAAAGCCTTTAATGCTGATACTGCAAATAGAGAATTCATTACACTATGCATATTAGCACTAATTATATGTATAGGTCTTTCTAATAATCCATTTTTGTTTAGAATTTCTTTAATATTATTAGACCAAATTTCACCATGTATATGATGCCCTAATCGTTCTCTTAAAACTGGACTAAAAGTCACAGTTCTTTTATTGTTATTTATAACTTCCTCTATGGCTAATTTTCCTAACCAATATACAATGTGTAATAATCTTTCTGGTTGGGAATCTAAAGCAAACTGATTATAAACTGTAACAATTTCGTTAAAGGTTCTTCCTAAAATATTAGCTGTATGTGAAATCGCAACTTCTCTTTCTTCTTGTGTGAGTTTCTTTTTTGATAAAACAGCTTTCTCTAGTTTTTTCCAATCTCTAGTTGTATCTCCTTTTTCGTCAATTAAAACTCGTTTACTAATTTTATGAGATTCTATAAAAATAAAGGTAAGATGGGTAAGAATATCATAAATTTCTGATCGTCCACGAGTGATTTCAATATTCATTTGTTCGTTATCGATACGATAACAATTTCTTCTTCTTTTAGGTGGAATTATAGGTTTAAAATGTGAATTATTATAACCTTCGTCGCTAGTTAGGTTAATAAATGTACATTCTTCAATGCCTTGTGGCAATCTATCTATAACATAAAGTAGTCCTTCTAATTCGGCTTTTTCTTCACCTACAGAACCGTATATTTCTGGTCTTAAAAGTAGTAAGGCTTCTCGAAGTGTTTCACCAGAAACTCCCATAGGCTTATAAAATCCTCTATTAAATAGGTGTCTCATGGTAATATACATTCTTTCTATGGCATTTGAACTCTCTTGAGCTCTCGTTCTTTCATGATGTTTTATTTTACTCATATATTTAATTTAGCTAACAAATATAGCATTATTTAATCAGATTTTGGGTTTCAAATACATTCGCTATTTTCCGATCGTTTGAAAGTCTCGCTATTTTATTCTGTCCCCCTAGTTTTCCAATAGATTTCATATATTCCTGAAAGCCATTTTTCTTTATTCGGGTTATTTTTAATGGTTGTAGAACGTTTCCTTTTATCAAATCGAAATAGTAACTGTTTTGACTTTGTAAAGATTCATCTATTTTTATTGATAAATCATCCAGATTTGCAGGCTCATTAACAAATTCTATGAACCACTCATGATAAGGTAAGCCTTGTTCTGGAGTTATTTGAGGGGCAACTGTAAATTCGGTTACTTGAATTTCACTTCCCTTTATTGCCTCTTGTAAGGCTTGTTCCACTTCTTTTCCAATAACATGTTCTCCAAAAGCCGAAATAAAATGCTTTATTCTTCCTGAAACAATCACACGATAGGGTTTCAAGGATGTAAACTCAACGGTATCTCCAACATTATAAGCCCAAAGACCTGCATTGGTTGAAACTATAAGTACATAATTTACTCCTAGTTCAACATCTTTAATTGTAAGTCGTTTTGGTTTTTCATTAAAAAATTCATCTGCTTTTATAAATTCATAAAAAATACCTGAATTAAGCTGAAGTAACATCCCCTTTTCGTTCTGTTTATCTTGAAAAGCAAAAAATCCTTCACTTGCTGGAAAGAGTTCAATACTATCTACTTTTCTTCCAATTAAGTTTTCAAATTTAGCGCGATATGGTTCGTAATTAACACCTCCAAAAATAAAAAGGTTGAAGTTTTTAAATACATCTCCAACTTTTTTACCAGTTTTCTCCTGTATTTTTTCAAAATACATTTGTACCCACGAAGGAATTCCAGAAATAATAGTCATGTTTTCTGGTAAAGTTTCTTCCACAATGGCATTTACTTTGGTTTCCCAATCTTCAATACAATTGGTATCCCAAGATGGCATTCTGTTTTTTTGAAGATATTTCGGCACATAATGAGCAACAATTCCAGAGAGTCTTCCTAACTGGATGCCATGTTGCTTTTCTAAAACCGGACTGCCTTGTAAGAAAATCATTTTCCCATCAACAAATTTACTGTTTCCCGTTTCAGCTATATATAGTAAGATTGCATTTCTAGCAGCTTCAACATGTGTAGGCATGCTTTCTTTAGTAATTGGAATATATTTTGCTCCAGATGTTGTTCCAGAAGTTTTTGCAAAATAAAGCGGTTTTCCTTTCCACAAAATATTTTCTTCCCCTGCAACAACACGTTCTACATAAGGTTTCAAATCTTCATAATCTCGTATTGGAACACGCTTTACAAAATCTGCATGTGTATTAATGCTAATAAAGTCATGATCTTCTCCAAATTGTGTAGCAGCTGCTGTACTAATTAATTCTTGAAATACTTTTTCTTGTGTTTCAATAGGATTATTCGCCCATTTCTGGACAGATTTATAAACACGTTTTGCGAATGGTTTTGCTAATGCAGCTTTAAGTGATAACATTAATTAAAGTCTATAAAATTGGTTGGATTAATTGGGTAACCATCTTTCCAAAGTTCAAAATGTAAATGTGGTCCAGAAGACAATTCGCCTGTATTACCAGAGGTTGCTATAACCTCTCCAGATTTAACTAATTCGCCTTGAGATTTTGTAAGCGATGCGTTGTGTTTATACACTGAAATAAGTCCATTGCTATGTTCTATTATTATCACATTTCCTGTTTCAACCGTCCATTCGGCAAAAATGATGGTTCCATCTGCCGTAGCTTTTACAGGAGTATTACTTTCTACAACAATATCAACTCCATAATGTTTTTCTTCAAAATTATAAGTTTCTGAAATGGTTCCAGTAACTGGTGGAAACAATACAAAGTTTATTTTTGAAGTGGCAGTTTCGAACAAATTATACTTGTCTTCTTTTGCTATTTTCTCTCTTAAAAGTGAATCTTCTTTCGATGGTCTTAAATCTATTTGAGAAGCAAATTGTTTGGCATCTTCTATAATAGAATCTCTATTAAAATCTACCGAACTTATCTCACCTTGAAGGACTTTTTTTATTGAAGTAAAATATCTTTCGTTAACTGCTATTAACTGTTGTAAAGAATCTGTTTTATACGTTAATTCTACAGCTTGTTTTTTTAATGCTGTAGAAGAGTAACCAGGAATATATTCTCTTAAAGAAGTAAAAGCAATTAACATGGTCGTTCCAAAAATAAGCAAGATGGAAGTTAGAGACATAAGAACAAATACATTTAAACGTGTTAATTTAAATGATAGTCTTTCTTCAAAAGTATCTTCGTTAAGTATGACCAAACGATATTTATGAAGAAGCTTCTTTTTAAACTTTTTTTTGGTTTTTTTATTCTCTGCCATTATATCAACAAAATTAAATAAAATTATGACACTTGTTGACCTCCTTTATGCTAAAGTTCTTGTTAAAACGATAATATTAAACTTTAATTATTAACTTTGTCTTTTAAAATAAATCTATATGAGTTTATATATGTTACCCTTAGCAATTGGACCATGGCAAATAGCACTAATTGTTGTTATTGTTTTATTATTATTTGGTGGAAAAAAGATACCAGAATTAATGCGTGGTTTAGGTAGTGGAATTAAAGAATTTAAAGACGCTAGCAAAGAAGAAGACGAGACAAAAGACAAAAAAGAATAATGTCTTTTTTTATAACGAAAAAACCTAACAGAATCTGTTAGGTTTTTTTTGTGTTTAGATTTTTCAGTTCCTAATCATTAATTTTTAGAGATCTAATTATAGCTTCAAGTTCAAACATGTAATCACGCTTTCCTACAGAAGGAGCAAAAGCAAATCCTTCTATAACTAGTAACCTATTATTAATTTTATCATCAATTATATAATTAATAAACGGACCAGACATAAACGCATTTTTAACGTCCCAGAGTCCTTTTGTTTCAATGGTTGGTTTATTGTCTATAATGGTTTCAAAAACAGCTGGAGCATAGGCTTCTTCCGTAATCATATAAGTTCCATCTGTAGGACCTGGAATATGTGCTTTTCCAACAGAATCTCTCAATTTAATTATTTGATCTACTAAACTATCTCCTTTTTTAATATAAGTATATGGTAATTCGTAGATCATTAAGTTGGTGGTTCCAGTAGTAATATCTTTTCTTATCCAATAAAAATTATCTTCTTCTTTAGCAATTCTATATGCTGTTGGGAAGTTTAACGTAATCCCTAAATTATTTTTTAAACTGTTGTTTTTATGAAGTGATAAGGCAATACGTCTTTGCTTTTCTTTTATTTCTTCGTTTTTAAAAGCTGCTATTATTTTTTGTTCATTTTCTTCAATTTGTTGTATAATTTCGTTATCTGTTTTACCCGTGATAAGAACTAATTTTTGTGGCTTCGCATATACGTTTGAAGCTATTTTTACTGATGCTTCACTTCCTTTTTCTATTTTTAATACAGTTCTGTTATTAGTTACAAACCCAGAAAAAACGGCTGGAGGAATCTGACTCATATTAAATAGAGGTTCGTCTTGAGGCAAACCATCTACAGGAGCTGCAAGAATATTTCTTATGGCTTCGCCTACATTACCCTCCCAAAGTTCGTTATCTATAACTACTGATAAGTTATTAATGTTTCCAGAAGACTTAGATAACATCTTTTGTTTTGAAGATTCATTATTGTTACAACTTAGTATAAACAAAAATGATACGATTAAAAGTGCATGTTTCATGTGATAATATGTGTTGGTTTTTAAAGCTTAACCTTTAGAAATTTTAAGTTTCATTCCAGGTTTTAAATTATTCCCACTAATATCGTTCCAATCTCGAATATTTTGGACAGAAACTCCTGGAAATTTTTGAGAAATGCTCCAAAGTGAGTCTCCTCTTCTAACGGTATATACTTTTCCACCACTTGAAGTTGTGGTTGTACTTAAAGGTTTACTTGTTGTAGAAGAACTATTTGTCACAGGATTTCTCGGGTAAATAGTTAATCTTTGACCTATTCTAATATTATTGCTACGTAAACCATTCCATTTTTTTAAATCGCTTACTCTCACCTTATATTTTCTAGCAATAAACCCTAAATTATCTCCACTTCTTACACGATAGCTTATTTTAGATTGCGATTCGAAAAATTGAGGCAGTGGCTTCTCTTTTTCATCAATTTCAGCTTTTGCAGATGCGTAAATTGCTGTTTCATTATTCACAAATTTTCCAACGGAAGCTCTAGGCAGTCTTAAATAATAATTTTTTCCTTCTATATATGGAATAATATCTAATTTGTATGAAGGGTTTAAAAACTGAAGCTCTTCAATAGGCACCTCTGTTGCTTCAGAGACTTGATCCAGTGTGATTAATTGCTTCACTCTAATGGTATCTGTTTCTATAAAATGAAACATGGGTTTTTCAGGTTTAAAACCATGCTCCTCAGCATACTCAAAAATATACATTGTGGCTAAAAAAGCTGGTACATATCCAGCTGTTTCTCTAGGTAAATTATGACGAATATTCCAGTAATTCTCATAACCTCCAGAACGACGAATGGCTTTAGACACGTTTCCTGGTCCAGAATTATAGGCTGCTAACGCCAAATCCCAATCGCCAAATATTTCGTAAAGTTTCGATAAATAAACAGCTGCTGTTGTTGTAGATTTTATTGGGTCGCTACGTTCATCTACATAACTACTTACATCTAGTCCATATTGTTTTCCTGTTGCAAACATAAACTGCCACAAACCTGTTGCTCCAACTCTAGATCTCGCTCTTGGTTTTAAAGCAGACTCTACAATGGCTAGATATTTCATTTCAAGTGGAATATCTTTAGCATCAAACTCTCTCTCGAACATGGGAAAATAATAATGACTTAAGCCCATAATTCGATCAAAATATGACCTTCTATTTTTTAAAAAGTTTTTAATTACACTTTCTAAAGATGGGTTATACGCCACATTAAAAGGCGTTTTAGCATCTAACCTTTTTAATCTGGCTTTTAATGTATCGGTAGAAAGTTCTGGGTAATCTATCTCTTTATAGTCTAACTCAGATACTGTTTTGTAAATAGTATCATATAACGTGTTGCTGTATAATTCTTCTAACCATTTTTCATCAAATTGAACGGCTTGTTCATGATCAACAAGAGTCATTAAATCTGAAATTTCTGGAATAGGTTCTATAGGTAATTTATACAGTTTCTTGCCATCAATGATGGTGTCTAATACGTATTTTTCGCCAGCAACCAGCTCTGATTCAGATAGTTTTTCTGTTTTATTTTTAGCAATCAAAGAATCTTGTGCATACGTTATACCGATACTTAAAACGAAAACAAAAGTTAAGATTTTATTTAAATACATAGGACTGAGTTTGTTTAACTATAGTAAACGTATGTGCTATTAATTTCTTACAATTATAAATATACAATTTAAAGCTTTAATCTAATATGGCGGCAATTCCTGGAAGTGTTTTTCCTTCTAAGCTTTCAAGCATTGCTCCTCCTCCAGTACTCACATAACTCACTTTGTCTTCGAAACCAAATTGCTTTACAGCTGCAACAGAATCTCCTCCTCCTACAAGAGAAAAAGCACCTTCTTTAGTAGCTTCAGAAATGGCATGTCCTAAAGCAATGGTTCCCTTTGCAAAATTTGGCATTTCAAAAACACCTAATGGCCCATTCCATAAAATAGTTTTAGATTCTTTAATAACTTGAGCAAAAAGAGCTTCCGTATTTGGACCAATATCTAATCCCATCCAGCCATCTGGTATATTATATACATCGCAAGTATTTGTATGTGCATCATTACTAAAGGCGTCAGCAATAATAGCATCTACAGGTAAATGTACTTGCACGTTTTTTGCCTTAGCTTTTTCTAAAATTTCATTAGCTAAGGATAATTTATCCTCTTCAACCAAAGAATTTCCAATGTGTCCTCCTTGAGCTTTTATAAACGTGAATGTCATGCCTCCACCAATAATTAAATGATCTATTTTATCTAAAATATTATCTATAATGGTGATTTTTGAAGATACTTTTGCACCACCTAGTATAGCACAAACAGGTTTCTCGCCTGTTTTCATGACTTTATCAATGCTTTCAATTTCTTGAGCCAATAAATATCCAAAACACTTATTGTCTGGAAAGAATTGAGCTATTATTGTTGTAGAAGCATGTGCTCTATGTGCTGTTCCAAAGGCATCGTTTACATATACATCTCCTAAACTAGAAAGTGCTTTTGAAAAGGCTTCATCTCCAGCTGTTTCTTCTTGATGAAATCGTAAATTTTCAAGTAATAAAATCTGACCAGGTTGCAAATTTTTTGCAGCAGTTGTAGCTTCTTCGCCAATACAGTCTGAAACAAATTTTACTTCCACACCTAAAATATCTTCAACTTTATCAACAATATGTTTTAATGAAAACGTCTCATCAACCCCTTTTGGTCTCCCTAAATGCGACATTAAAATACAGGATCCTCCATCTTCAAGGATTTTAATAATGGTTGGTTTTGCAGACCTAATTCTAGTATCATCTGTAACCTTGAATTCATCATTTAAAGGCACATTAAAATCTACGCGAATTAAGGCTTTTTTATTTTTAAAATTAAAGTCGTTTAGTGTTTTCATAAGTTCCTATTTTGAGTGACAAATATAATTTTTTCAATTCAAAAAAAAGAGATGAATTCTGTTATCTTTGCTTCATGCTATTTAGTGAAATTCTAGGTCAAGAACATATAAAAACCCATTTAACACAAAGTGCCAATCATGGCCGTGTACCACATGCGCAACTTTTTGTAGGTCCAGAGGGTTCTGGAACATTACCAATGGCAATTGCTTATGCACAATATATATTGTGTAAAAATGTTGCAGGTGAAAACACAGGTGAAAACGAGTCTTGCAACCTGAAGTTCAACAACTTATCTCATCCTGATCTGCATTTTGCTTTTCCAGTAGCAACAAACGATAAAGTTAAAAGACATCCTGTATCAAGTATGTTTTTAGAAGAATGGCGAGAACTGTTAAAAGAACAACCATATGGAAATTTGTTTGATTGGTATAAAAAACTTGGCGTTGAAAATAAACAAGGACAGATTGGCGTAGATGAAGCAACTGAAGTTGTAAAATCTTTAGCTTTAAAAGCTTATGAAGGAGGTTATAAAGTCATGCTAATTTGGATGGCAGAAAAAATGAATACCTCTGCTGCCAACAAACTATTAAAGCTTATAGAAGAACCACCAAACAAAACTGTTTTTATCCTTATATCTGAAGACGAAGAGCAAATTATAAACACCATTCGCTCTAGATGTCAAGTATTACACTTCCCTCCTTTAGCTGAAGACGTAATTAAAGAAGCCATTATAAAAAACTATAATTTAGACCAATCCGTTGCTGCAAAAATTGCACATCAAGCAAATGGTAATTACAATAAAGCTTGCGATTTGGTCTATCATGATAGTGAAGATACACCTTTTGAAACCTGGTTTATTTTTTGGATTAGATCTGCTTTTAAAGCGAAAGGAAATAAAAGTGCCATTCACGATTTAATTTCCTGGAGTGAAGATATTTCTAAAACTGGTAGAGAAACACAAAAACAGTTTTTACAATTTTGCATTACCTTTTTTAGACAAGCACTTTTACAAAATTATCAAGCTAGTGATTTAGTCTATTTAGAAACAAAAACAGAAAATTTTGATCTAAAGAAGTTTGCACCTTTTGTTCATGGTAATAATATTGTAGAAATCACTCAAGAACTTCAAGATGCTATCTATCATATAGAACGCAACGGAAATTCTAAAATAATTCTAACGGATTTATCAATAAAACTAACCAGATTACTTCATAAAAAAGACAGTTAGATAGAAAATAAAAAGCGCCAAACTTTCGTTTGACGCTTTTCTATCTTACTTTTTTAAAATTTAATCCTTTTTATACGCAGCATTTAAAGCATCTAAAATAGTTTGAGTTACTTCATTTTCTTCAGCTCCATACATAACAGACCCTCCTTCATTGCTTCCAAAAATATAAGCATATCCATTATTCTTGCCATACTCCGAAACAAAATCTTTCACCTTAGAAATTAATGAATCTATTGCTACTTGGCTTTCTTTTTGAATTTGCTGTTCTTCTAACTGAATGCGTTGTTGCAACACTTGTTGTTTCTGACTTAAAGCTTGATATTCTTGTTGTGCTTGAGCATCTGGTAATTTTTGAGCTTTTAATTGAAACGCTTGAGCTTCTATTTGGAATGCTTTACTTGTACTATCTGTTCTTTTTTGAAACGCTTCAATTTTTACTTTAAATTTTGCTTCAATATCAATTTTTTCTTGATAGTTGTTAATGACTTCTGCATTATCAATAAATCCTGTTTTTAATGATTGCTCACAAGAAACCAATGTCACAATTGCTAATGCAATTAAAAATATATTTTTCATTTTTTTGTTTTGATTTTAATTTGTGGCAAATGTAGAAAAGTAAAAGTTATAGTTTAAAAAAATAATTGATAATTTAAATAATAAGAATAATTTATTTAAAACAATACATACTATAAGTAATTTTGATTGAAAATCACTTCAATAAACGCTTTTTAAGACGCTTTTAGGTTTTTTGTTACTTAGAGCCCGGTTTGACTGCAATTCGTTTATACAAATCTTTTAAATAAAGAATTAGCAGTTTTTAACTATATAAATTAATGAAGAATACTCTCCAGATCGTTTTGCCTTAAAGTTTGATAGCCATCCAACACGAACAGCATTAAAAATGTTAGAGACACCATTTTTATATTTTTCAGAAAGCAGACTCACATAATATGAATCGAATTTCATTGGGAGTGTTTTTTCAACTCTCATATTTTGTTTAGAAACTAATTTTGAAATTGAATCTTCCGAAAAATGCCAAAGATGCCTTGGCACATCAAAAGCTGCCCAGAAACTTTTGTAATATAAAGCGTCATAACTTTTATAATTTGGAACAGCAATAATTAAAGTACCATTTGATTTTAATAAGCGCTTAAAAGTTGAAAGTTGATTCTCTAAGTTTGGTAAATGTTCTAAGACATGCCATAATGTAATTACATCGAAACTTTGAGAATTAAATTTTAATAATTGTTCAATATCAAATACCGAATTATTAGTTTTTAAATTTGAAATTTTCCTGGCATTTTGATTTGGTTCAATACCCGAAACTATCCAATTATTTTGTTGAGCTGTTTGTAAAAAATCTCCGGTTCCACAACCAACATCTAGAAGGTTTTTTTCATTAGTTGAAAATGAATTAATTAATTTCAATTTTCGCTTTAAAGAAATATTCCGAACGAAATGATACGCTTTTTCAAACAAATTTCTTTTTGAATCTGTATGAGAAATATAGTCTTCTGTTTTATAATATTCTGGAAGTGCTACTTGACTAGGCTGAGGAAATGTTTCTAAAAATCCAAATGTTTTATTTTCAATTAACTGAAATTCTTCTCCTGAAACAGAGTGGTCTTTGACTTGTAAATACACTAATTTATTCTTCATAAAATCGAATCCCTATACTTTAGAAATTACCTAACAATTATATGTTCCACGTGGAACATGTTTAAAAATGAGCATCATTTATCTTCCCATATAAACTAAAAGCACGGACACGTCACTTGGAGAAACACCACTAATTCGTGAAGCTTGAGAAATAGTTACTGGTTGAATTTTATTTAATTTCTCCCTCGCTTCCAAACTCATTGATTGTAATTTAGAATAATCAAAATTCTTTGGGATTTTAATATTTTCAAGCCTACTTAATTTATCGGCATTATTCTTTTCTTTCTCAATGTATCCAGAATATTTAATTTGGATTTCAGCTTGTTCGATTACTTCATTGTCTAGATGATGGTCTTGAATATAAGTCTCAACAGCTTCCACTTGACGCATATCATCTATAGTAATGTTAGGTCTAGAAAATATTTTTTGCATCTTATCTGATTGCTTCATCAAAGCAGAATCTTTAGCTTCTAAAATAGGATTAATGTCTTCGTGTTTGACACTGGTATCTGCAAAAAACTTTACAAATGCTTCAGATTTTTCTTGCTTCTCCTCCATACGCTTCATCCTTTTTTCTGAAGCCAAACCAAGTTTATATGCTTTGGGTGTTAATCTAAAATCGGCATTATCCTGTCTTAGTAAAGTTCTATATTCAGCTCGAGACGTAAACATACGATAAGGCTCCTCTGTACCTTTTGTAATTAAATCATCAATCAACACACCTATATATGCTTCGCTTCTACTTAACATAAAAGGATCTTTTTCTTGTACTTTTAAAGCTGCATTAATTCCAGCCATCAAACCTTGAGATGCAGCTTCTTCATATCCTGTAGTTCCATTAATTTGTCCTGCAAAATATAAACCTTCAATCAACTTTGTTTCTAAAGTGTGCTGTAATTGTGTTGGTGGAAAATAATCGTATTCAATTGCGTAACCTGGACGAAAGAATTTCACATTTTTAAACCCAGCTACAGAACTTAAAGCTTTAAACTGAACATCTTCAGGTAATGATGTAGAAAATCCATTTATATACATTTCAACAGTATTCCAACCTTCTGGCTCTATAAACAATTGATGCCTGTCTTTATCTGCAAATCGATTAATCTTATCTTCAATCGACGGACAGTATCTTGGGCCTAAGCTTTTAATTCTACCATTAAACATTGGCGATCTTTCAAAGCCTTCACGAAGTAAATCATGCACTTTCGGACTTGTATAGCTCATATAGCAAGAACGCTGTTTTGTTAATGGCTTAGTAATATCTAAATAAGAAAACTTCTCAGGATTTTCATCTCCAGGTTGCTCAATCATTTTAGAATAATCCAATGATCTGCCATCAACTCTTGGTGGTGTTCCGGTTTTCATTCGTCCAGATTCAAAACCAAAACTTACCAATTGTTCTGTAATTCCTGTAGCTGCTTTTTCTCCTGCTCTTCCTCCTCCAAAATTTTTATCTCCAATATGAATTAGCCCATTTAAAAAGGTGCCATTTGTTAATACTACAGACTTGCATTTTACTTCAATTCCTAAAGAGGTTTTTACACCTACTACTTTATTGTTTTCTACAACAAGTCCAGAAACCATCTCCTGATAAAAATCTAAATTTTCTGTATTTTCTAACATCAAACGCCAATCTTCAGCAAAGCGCATTCTGTCACTCTGCACACGAGGACTCCACATGGCAGGTCCTTTAGATTTATTAAGCATTTTAAACTGAATAGCAGAAGTGTCACTAACAATTCCACTATACCCTCCAAGCGCATCAATCTCTCTAACAATTTGTCCTTTTGCAATTCCTCCCATAGCAGGATTACAAGACATTTGAGCAATGTTTTGTAGATTCATGGTAATAAGCAAAGTCTTGCTTCCCATGTTTGCAGCAGCAGCAGCAGCTTCGCTTCCTGCGTGACCACCACCAACTACTATAACATCGTATACTGTATTAAACATAACTTGTTTTATTCTTAAGTTTCCTTCTTATTAATTTAAAGGAATAAATTGTTCCACGTGGAACAATTGTATTATATATTATAAAAATATCTTGTTTGAAATAAATAATTTGCAAATATACACTGATTTAGTGAACATTAGCAAATAACTGAAGGTAATGATTTTCCTTTTCACGCATTAGTTTTGCGTCTGCATCTGTTTTGTCTTTATAACCACAATAATGTAAAATACCATGAACCATCACCCGATTTAATTCATCTTCAAACGAAACTTTAAAATCTTTTGCATTATCAGAAACTCTCTCGGTTGAAATGTAAATATCACCTTGTAATATCTTTCCTACGGTGTAATCAAAACTAATAATATCCGTTAAGGTGTCGTGTTGTAAGTATTCAATATTAAATTTAAGTAAGTAATCGTCGTCACAAAAAATGTAATTGATCTCTCCTAACTTGCGTTCTTCACTTGTAATTACAGTTTCTAACCACGTAGATACTTGAGATGCATTATTGAGTTGAAACGTGTTTTCTGAATTGTAACTAATCATTCTCCTGTTTGAAATATTCTTTAACTTTTTTATTATAAACTGGCTGCAAAGGTAAACTTTGTCTGTTTAAAATTTCATTTGTGTTAAAATATTCTTTTGCTTTTGGAATCTGGTTATTCGTATTATTATCAAATTCATTAGAATTGGTGTCTGATTTACGTTTGGTATCTTGTCCTTGCTGAAACGTCGCGTTTTCCAATTTCAATAATTGATGTTGTAAATTCATCATTTTCTCTAGGGTTCTTTGGGTAAAACCTTTATTTAATAAATCCATTTCAACTTGTTCCATTTGCTTTAACAAATTATTACCAGCTGGGTTAATACCTTCTTTAGCTAACCTATCTTCTAAAGCTTGTCTAATTTGTTGTTGTTGCTGGTAAATTTTAAATAATTCACCATTCATTTCTTCAGACATTGAACCCTCACCTTGACCTTGTTGCTTGCCGTCACTGCCCGTTATACCGTCTTTTCCACCTCCCTCATTATCTCCATTTTCGCCTTTATTACCCTCTTTTCCTTGATTACCTTCTTTACCTTCGCCCTCGTCTTTAGGTTTACCATCTTGGCCTTTGTTCATGCCTTCACCCATTTGCTTGTTTAGCTCTTCTTGACTCATAATTATGTCTGGCAACCCCTGCTCTGGTTTCCCTTGACCTCCTTTTCCTTGTCCACTTGCTTGCATTTGCATAGAATCCATGACGTTGCTTAAAAAGTCGGCTAAATTGTTAGCAGATGTAATGGTGTATTGCTGATTAGAAACACCTTGGAAAATGTTATTTTCTGAAAACTGATCTAGAGACTTATCTATGTTATAAAACACTTCAGAAATTTCTTTATTGACGAATTCTGAAAGTTTTGGTTGCCTTAAAGACAAGGCAAATAAACTATCGTCTATATGTGAAAAATGCTCTTTTAAAGTGTATTGCTTTTTTAAATAGGTTGCATATTTATTATGATTTACTTCAATAACTTTAAACTGGTTCATCAAGGCTTCTTGGTCTAAAGAAAACAAAATCAAGTTGTCTAAAATCTGACGTAACATCTCAATATCTTCCTGCATCTGCTCTCCTCCTCCCATCATTTGCATACCAGCTTCCATTTTCTTACTTAGGTTTTTCATTTTTTGACCAGCTTGTTTTTGCTTCTTAGAGGCTTTTTTTTGATTTTCTTGTGCATCTTGCTCTTGATTCTGTTCTTCGTTTTCTTCCTTTTCTCCTAATTCATCTGAAGCTTCATTCTGATCTTTTTTAATATCTTCTTCTTGCTTTTTATCTTGAGGAAGCTTTAGTGGATCGATTAAACTTTCATTTTCCTTTTGAAGTTTTTCCATTTCTTTTTGAAAATCTTCAAATTCTTTATTTAGTTCTTCCTGTTTTTCTTTAGTGTTGTTTTCTTTTGTTTCATTGGAAAGATCTAATTGTTTTTCAGCTAAATCTTCCAATTCTTTTTGAAGCTTTTCGAGCTTTTTAGACACATAATATTTCTTGGTCAACTCTAATAACTGCTCTAAACTTCGCTTCTTATTTTTATTTTGCTTTGCAAGTTGCTCAAGCTTTTCAGATAGTTCTTCTTTATTTATTTTCTCCTGAAGTTTTTCAAGTTCTTCAAGAAGCTTTTCGTCTTTTTTAAGCTGTTCTTCATTTTCTTTTAAACGTTCTTTTAAATCTTCTTTAAATGGATCTTGTTCTTCATTTTCCTTTTGAAAATCTTCTAAATTTTCCTTGAGCTGTTTGTTAAAATTCTGCATCATTTCTTCTTGTTGCTTTTGGCGCTTCAAAAAGTTTTCTAATTGTCGTTTATCATTGAAATTTAACTCTGCTTTTTCTTTTTGGGTTTTAGAAAGTGATTCTAATTCTTTTTGACGTTCGTCAAGCTTTTCAAGCGACTTATCTAAACTTTGTATGGTTTCACTTTGTTGTTCTAATTGTTTTTGTTCCTCTTCATCTTTCGTTAATTTTCTATAAGAATAAACCGTACTTTTTGTGCTTTTGTAGTTGTGTAACACATCATTATCAAACACCTGAAAAAATAAATTATAACTTACACCTTCCTTGAGTTGTAATTGGTTTGGAAATGCACTGATGAAATCTGCTACGTTAGATGAAGAAATTGGAATTGGCTCATACTTAATATCTTCTTGATTATCGGTTGGAAAATACACCAATTGTAGTTTACTTAATCCATAATCATCACTAGCTTGGCCATGAAAATACAACGATTGTTGATCTAAGCTATCTACAGCTATTTTCATGGATAATTCGGGATACTCATCTGAAATAACATCAATACTATACGACAGAGTTTCGTAGTTCTTCAATTTTGCGTTACTAGTAGTTAAACTGTAGTCTAGAGGTTTTGAAACTTGCTTTGTGGTTTCAAACTTATCTAAAGCTGTTTTTGATAATTCTAGGGTGTCTTTGGAAATTAACTGAACTTGTTCCGTTGACTTGGTCTTTAACTTCCATGTAATTTTTGTTCCTTGTGGAACGATAGCATTTCCAGTACTTTTTAAAACCTCATCTGTTCTTTTAGTGTATGACGGATAATCTAAAAGCATTTCAAAATGGAGCAGACTTGGAACTTCCTCTACATTTAATACATATGGTTTAGACCTGACATTATTTGCTGTTAATTGAAATTCAATATTCAATTTTGGCCTTGAAAAAACATACTCAAACAGTCCTGTTTTTACTTGTTGAAGCACATAAGATTCATTATTAAACGTAATCTTTACGTTCTCAGGAACCACGTCTCCAGCAGTTGAAACTATTAATTTAAAATCGGTATTTTCGTTAGTACTTAAAGATTCATTGAGAACAAAAAAATGAAATGGCGCTGGAGGCTCGTAAGCTGTTTTATAATTCAAAACGCGATTATAACTATCGCTAAACCAATTAATGTGACCAGTTACAAAGGTTAAAAACAAAATTAGTACAGGAATAGCTGCGTATTTTAGATACTTTAAATTGGATTTAAAATTCACTGCTAATTTAAAAGGAATGGGTTGTAATTCTGATGATTTTTGATCTATACTCGCCAATAGTAGTTCAGATTCTGTCGAATCTTCTTTTAATTGAAGGACATTTAAAAGCTTATCGTTAACCTCTGGAAAATGATTTCCAATAATTTTTGAAGCTGCTTTATAATCTATTCCTTTCTGAAGTTTAAATAATTTTGCTAATGGAATAGCAATAAACTTAAAGAACAATGCTAGCTCTACACCAATAAAAACCCAAAACAAAATGGTTCTGGCAGTTGGATTAAGCCAAAGCACATATTCTACAAAAAGGGTAAACAAGAAATACAAAAAACCTAAAGCAAAAAATAATATGGCTCCTTTGAGCAATTCGTTGGTATAAAAGCGTCTTATAAATTGCTCTAATTTTAATTGTATGTCTTCAAATTTAGTCATGTAATTTAATCACCTGTTTTCTTAACCACTAAAACTACAATAATATTTTTACTCTTAAATATATAGATTTGGTAAAACTTAGTTAATTTTCAATTAGAATTATAAAAAAGCTAGGTTAATAGTCTTCCTTCTTAATAATCTGTTTGCTTTATCTTATTTTCTTTGTTCTTTCTTCTGCTCTGCTCTATCTTTGCAACTTCAAACAAAACAAGATGTCAAAACAAGTTAGAGTGCGTTTTGCACCAAGTCCAACAGGACCTTTACATATTGGAGGTGTAAGAACAGCACTTTTCAACTACCTTTTTGCTAAAAAACACAACGGAACTTTTATTCTTAGAATTGAAGATACCGATCAAAATAGATACGTTGAAGGTGCCGAAAATTACATTGTTGAATCCTTAAATTGGTGTCATATTCCTTTTGATGAAGGTCCAGGAAAAAACGAAAAATTTGGTCCATACAGACAAAGTGAACGCAAACATTTATACAAAGAATATGCTGATAAATTAATTGCTTCTGGCAATGCTTATTACGCTTTTGATACAGCTGAAACTTTAGATTTTCATAGAAAAGACCATGAAGAAAAAGGGAAAACGTTTATCTATAATTGGCATAACCGTTTAAAATTAGAAAACTCATTATCGCTTTCTGCTGAAGAAACTCAAGCAAAATTAGATGCTGGCGAAGATTATGTGATTCGATTTAAATCGCCTCAAGATGAAACCTTGCATTTAACTGATATTATACGTGGTAATATCACGATTGATACCAACGTGTTAGACGATAAAGTGTTGTTTAAAAGCGATGGTATGCCAACTTATCATTTAGCGAATATTGTGGACGACCATTTAATGGAAATCACACATGTGATTCGTGGTGAAGAATGGTTGCCTTCTTTAGCTTTACATTTTCAATTATACAAAGCATTTGGTTGGGAGGCTCCTGAATTTGCACATTTACCACTTATCTTAAAACCAACTGGAAAAGGAAAATTAAGCAAACGTGATGGCGATAAATTAGGATTTCCCGTCTTTCCATTAGCTTATAAAGACCATAAAACAAATGAAGTATCTCGAGGCTATAGAGAAGATGGTTATTTTTCTGAAGCTGTTGTCAATTTTTTAGCCTTTTTAGGATGGAACCCTGGAACCGAACAAGAGATATTTAATTTAGAAGAATTAGTTCAGGCTTTCGATTTAAGTCGTGTAAACAAAGCTGGAGCCCGTTTTGATCCAGATAAAATAAAATGGTTTAACCATCATTATATGCAAGAGCAAGACAACGATATGCTTGCAGAACAATTTCAAATACTTTTTCCTGAAGAGCTGAAAGACATAGACATCAATTACATTTCTATGGTTATCAATCTGGTAAAAGAGCGAGCTACTTTTGTAACCGATTTTTGGAATTTAGGACACTTTTTCTTCGAAACACCATCAGATTTAGATGAGAAAGCTGTTAAAAAAGCCTGGAAAGAAGATTCACCAGAATTAATGAAAGAATTGATATCTGTTATTTCTTCTGTTGAAGATTTTACAGTTGAAAGTCTTCAAACAGATGTTAAGGGCTGGATTGCTTCAAAAGAAATAGGTTTTGGAAAAGTCATGATGCCTTTACGTTTGGCATTGGTTGGCGCTTTACAAGGGCCTGAAGTTTTCGATATTATGTATTTAATTGGAAAAGATGAAAGCATGAGACGTATTGAGAATTTAATCAACACATTATCATAAAAATTTAAATAAATAATTAACCTCTCGATAAACTAATATTATACCCATAATCAAAAAAATTATAAGACCAACAACTATATTTACATTAAAAGAAAAAGACATACTATCAAATTTTTCCTATCGGTTAATCTCTTTTTTTAATAAAAAATATAGGTATAAACTACAGGAAATAATTAACAATATTCCAAGCAAAAACTTATAAATATCCATAAATTAATTGATGTCATTCCGACGACAGGAGGAATCTCTTTAACCTACTTGAGATTCTTCGCTTTCGCTCTGAATGACAGTATTAAAAAGTTATCATCGCTGTAAAAGCAAACATAGACTGGTTTCCTTTAATCTTCTTATCGTTTCCTGTGAGATCTAAATTACTATCGTTTAATTTATTTAACATGTTAGTAAAGCCATAAATATATTGTGCTTTTAATCTAAAAAAAGCATAACCAGCTGAAACCCCTATGGCACCATCGACATTAAAATTAGTAATGTCTTTTAAATCTTTAGCTAATAAATTATCGTAAGAGTTAATTATATAATTCTCATATTTTTTATCATCCATTTCCATGTCGCCATTATATTGAATCATAGGTCCAACATCAATGGTTAAAAAGCTTTGAATTAGTTTCACATGCATTAATAAAGCAACTTGAGCTGTAAATATTTTATAGTCTACAAACTCTTCATTTAAACTAATTGGTAGAGGTCTAGAAGAAATACCAACATGGTTTTCAGATAATTGAATGGTATAACTTACATTGTACCATTTATGAGGAATATCGACCGTTGCCGAAGCTCCTGCTTGCCAACCATTACCTTTTTTAGTAGTAAAATTATCAGTTAAAATATCGTATTGAGTGATTCCTCCATAGATACCAAAGCCGTTTTGGATTCTATAGTTTCTACCTTGTCCATATGAAACTGTAACAAAACCGATACACAATGCTACTAATACTATAAGTTGTCTTTTTTGCATGATTGTTCTTGTGTGATTGTGACAAATATAACTTAAATTAGTAGTCATTTATTTTACAACTCTTAAAAAATCCTATTATGTCCATTTTATCTATACCTATTATAATCTTAGGTTTGTTCATTTTTATCTCTTTGTTTTTTATTGTAAAACAACAAACAGCTGTTATTGTAGAACGCTTTGGAAGATTTCATAGTATTCGTCAGTCTGGATTGCAACTAAAAATTCCCTTGGTTGATAGAATAGCTGGAAGATTAAGTTTAAAAATTCAACAATTAGATGTTATCATTGAAACTAAAACCTTAGATGATGTTTTTGTTAGATTAAAAGTATCAGTTCAATATAAAGTGATTAGAGAAAAGGTATATGATGCTTTCTATAAATTAGATTACCCTCACGAACAAATAACCAGTTATGTATTTGATGTCGTTCGAGCTGAAGTTCCTAAAATGAAACTAGACGATGTCTTCGTGAAAAAGGATGATATTGCATTGGCTGTAAAAGCTGAACTTAATGATGCCATGTCTGATTATGGTTTTGATATTATTAAAACGCTTGTTACAGATATCGATCCTGATGCTCAAGTAAAACAAGCCATGAACCGAATTAATGCTTCAGAGCGTGAAAAAATTGCAGCACAATTTGAAGGTGATGCTGCCAGAATATTAATTGTTGAAAAAGCCAAAGCTGAAGCTGAAAGTAAACGCTTACAAGGTCAAGGAATTGCAGATCAAAGACGTGAAATTGCTAGAGGTCTAGAAGAGTCTGTTGATGTTTTAAATCGTGTAGGAATTAATAGTCAAGAAGCTTCTGCATTAATTGTGGTAACGCAACATTATGATACCTTACAAGCCATTGGAAGTGAAACAAATACGAATTTAATTTTATTACCAAATTCACCTCAAGCTGGATCTAATATGTTAAACGATATGGTTGCAAGTTTTACAGCAAGTAACCAAATTGGGGAAGCCATGAAGAATACGAATAAGAAAAAAGAAGATTAGTTTCTTATTAAATAAATTAAAAAACCTCCAACCTATAAAGATTGGAGGTTTTTTAATTTTTTGCTTCTTTCTTAGCTATTAAATCTTTTAAAATGGCTAAGTATTTTTCCAATTCTTCAGTTGATATATTTGGATGTTCCATATTGGGTATGGTAATCGGGTTTTCGTCTAGATACTTATAACTGACTGGGTACTTTTTCTTAATATAAAGCAATGACTCTGATATTTCTGTAAGTAACTCTTTCACAGTTTTCATATTAAGTTTGAT
The DNA here is from genome assembly GCF_045363175.1 of Xanthomarina sp. GH4-25. Classification (NCBI taxonomy): domain Bacteria; kingdom Pseudomonadati; phylum Bacteroidota; class Flavobacteriia; order Flavobacteriales; family Flavobacteriaceae; genus Xanthomarina; species Xanthomarina sp. GH4-25. Next base: position 35,664 of record NZ_JBJFLO010000003.1, on the reverse strand, counting down.
GTTTATGGAAGTTAAAAGATAGTGAAAATAGCCAATCTTTCAAAATTAAAAGAATTGTATTTCAAGTGAATTAAGATTTAAAAGGATGTCTTTCTTCCCAGTTTTGTTTGGGATTCATCAATTTAAAAATATACTTTAAAAGCGTATTCATTATCCAATTGGTATGTTTCATATAGATAAACATCTTTTTGGGCTTTGCTCCAACCGAACTCTTTATTGCCATAGCAGTTCTAGCATAAACAACAGAAGAAAAGTTGTTTTCAATACCATAAGAAACCATATCGTAAAGCATGTTTAGATATAGTTGATTTTTATATTGATGTTTAGCATCATAACCTAAAAAATAAGTCTCTAGCTTAGTTCCATTTAAGATTAATGTATAAAAACCTATTAGTTGGTTATCTAAGTAATATCCAAAGACTTTAAAATTTTCATATAAATGGTTTTTAAGACTGTAAAAATGGTTTTCCGGAAGAATAAAGGTGTTTATTTTGGCATGGTCTGAAACGTTTTTATAAAGCGTATGAAGTAACGTTGAATTTTCTTTAATCTCTTCTAATTCTAATTCTCGCTTTTGTATGTTTATTGCTTTCTTTCTTGCTGTTTTATATCTATCTCGATACTTTTTATGTAAATCTGCTATATAATTGTCTAAATGACTCCAATGGCTTTTAACCTCTAAAATCATATTTGGCTGCACAGATACTTTAAGAATTTGATTTTCTTTAAATAAATCTAACTCTTGATGCAGCGCGTCGTTGTAAAAAAAATCTTTTAGCATAATCATTCGAATACGCTTATTATCATTAATAATTACCTCTTTTTTAAGTTGAAGAACCGCTTTATAGATTGTCTGTATAAAGTCCTTTTGCAAAATTTCATCTGAATTAAAATATATACCATGCTGTCCTGTATGAGATAAATTTCCAACAACTAAAATATTTCCTTTTAATAATTTTGAAACTAGATTTTTAAAACTTTCAACAAAATGTGAATCGGTTTCATTTCTAAATATATCCTTTAGATACAATTCTACACGTTGAATGATTGCAATTCCAACTAAACTTTCATCTTTAAAAACACCTACGTAATTCATAGATATATTATTGGGAGAAGCTTGTTCTAAAGCTTTAAAATAGTTGGTTTGTAAAAAAACATCATGTACTACAAAGTCATCCCATTCGGGTGGCAATTGTATTGAAGAATTAAATGTTTTAAAGTATATCAAATTGAAAAATGAAAAAGACTGAAACAAAATCTTTCAGTCTTTTAATAAGTTATATCATTACAAAATTAGACCCAGCCACAAACAATACCACCCATAATAATGGCACATATCATCCAAAAACCACTATTAACAAAGATATATTTCCAACTTTTACGTTCAAATAATCCATTGATGGCTATAACCGGAAACAATAATAAAAAACTACCAAGAAAACCATGTAATGCGCCATGTTTAAAGGTTCTAAAAGCCATGCCATAATCTGACATAAAAGCTGTGTAAGAAGGTAAAGCTTGAGAAGGGTCTCCTCCAACCATACCTAATGCTCCTGTTTGGTGAATAGCTAAAAACTGCAAAGCAAAAGCTATTAAAAAAGAAAACACAAAGGTTAATCCAAAAATAACAGCCATGTTACCACCTTTTAAAGATTCTGCTGTTAATCCAGATTCACGCATCCAAATATTGCCAAATGTTTTTGGGTGATACCAAATAAAACCCATTACAAGTGGTACAAGTGCAGCAACCAAGATTGCTAAAAAATTAATTTCCATAATATGAGATTGTTAGTTAGTTTGCTAAAGATACTTAAAATAAATACATGTTAATAAATAATAAAGCTTCGAAGGTCTTGATTTTGAAGCTCTTTTATTATTAGAATGATTTTTAAATTGCTTTAGCTTCAGCCACTAAAATCTCATTTTTATCGTCTAAAGCCTTCTCAATAAACTCAATAATAGCTGAGTTTTTCTTTTGTCCGTTTTTAATTAAAACACCTAATGTTAACATGGCTGCAATACGTGTTCCAACCTTTTTAACAGCTGTATTAAACAAAGGTTCTAGCTCTTCATAACTAACATTCTTAGCTAGTTCTATGATTTCAGCCTTTACATTTTGTTGCTTGGCTTCAGGAAGATTAGTATACTTTTTTCCTAATTTCTGAATAACGTCAATGGCTTTTCTCTGAGGTTGATTTTGTTTTGATTGTTGTTGATTCTTGTTTTCAGATGGCTTTTGTTTAGCCCAAGAATCTTTTAAACCAACCGTTTTATTAAAAACAAGTTTATCTGAAGTTGTATCGTTATCCACATTAAAATATCCTAAACGTTGAAATTGAAACCTGTCTCCTACTTTAGCATCTGCTAAACTAGGCTCAACAAAAGCTTCTACTATTTTTAAAGATTCAGGATTAATAAATTCCATAAAATCTTTATCTGGATGCGCATCTGGAGCTTCATTTAAAAACAATCGATCATATTCTCTTACTTCAGCTTTTATAGCATGTGGAACGGAAACCCAATGCAAGGTTCCTTTAACTTTAATAGAAGTATCTTCGGTATAGGTACAATGAATTTCGGTAATATGTCCTTTATCATCTTTTACAACACGTTCAGCTTTTATTATATAAGCATTTTTTAATCGTACTTCTTTACCTAAAGTCAGTCTAAAATATTTGTTACCGGCTTGTTCTTTAAAATCTTCTTTTTCAATATAAATTTCACGAGAAAAAGGTACTTTTCTAAAACCAGCAGTGTCATCTTCTTGATTATTCTCTGCTTCTAACCATTCCACTTTATCTTCTGGATAATTAGTGATCACAACTTTTACTGGATCTAAAACAGCCATGACTCTTGGAGCCGTTTTGTTTAAATCTTCACGAATACAGAACTCTAATAATGCGACATCAATCACATTATCACGTTTCGCAACACCAACGGTTTCAACAAACTTTCTAATGGAATTTGGCGTATAACCACGACGACGAAGTCCAGAAATAGTTGGCATTCTTGGGTCGTCCCAACCAGATACTATCTTTTCTTCAACCAGCTTGAGCAACTTTCGTTTACTCATAATGGTATAACTTAAGTTTAAACGTGCAAACTCACGCTGTTTTGGAAGCATAGGTAACGCTTCTGGTTGATATTTATACACTTGGTCTTTAAACCAATCGTAAAGCTCTCTGTGAGGCTTAAATTCGAGAGAACAAAGCGAATGTGAAATTTGTTCTAGATAATCGCTTTCACCATGCGTCCAATCGTACATTGGATAAATACACCAATCAGTTCCTGTTCGGTGATGTGCTTTTTTTAAAATACGATACATCAACGGATCACGCATTAACATATTTGGATGCTGCATGTCTATTTTTGCACGTAATACGTGCGAACCTTCATTAAACTCGCCATCCTTCATACGTTGAAACAAATCTAAATTCTCTTCAATACTTCGGTTTCTATATGGCCCATCAACTCCTGGTTGTGTAGGTGTTCCTTTTTGTTCAGCCATAGCTTCACTAGATTGCGAATCTACATAGGCTTTCCCTTCTTTGATTAATAGAACTGCCCAATCGTATAACTGCTGAAAATAATCTGAAGAATACAGCTCATTAGCCCATTTATAGCCTAACCAAGAAATATCTTCTTTAATAGCATCTACATATTCTTGCTCTTCTTTTGCTGGATTGGTATCGTCAAAACGAAGGTTTACAGGCGCATTATATTTTTCACCTAAACCAAAACTAATACCTATAGCTTTAGTATGACCAATATGCAAATATCCATTTGGTTCTGGTGGAAAACGAAACCGTAAAGCTTCTTTTTTTAAGCCATTAGCTAAATCTTCTTCTATAATATGCTCAATAAAATTGAGTGATTTTGTTTCTTCAGACATAAGATGTTCTCTATTCAAAATATGAAGCACAAAATTAGGTAATTTTAGACTAATTGTAACATCTGAAGTGTATTTCATACCTATAATTAAAAGATAAATTATGCAACATAGAAATTACGAATGTCCAAAATGCCATAATCGGACTTACGATATGGATCAAATGCAAGCAACTGGAGGATTGTTTACAAAACTGTTTAATATCCAAAATAAAAAATTTACGTCCGTAACATGCCAAAAATGTACCTATACGGAGTTTTATAAATCGAAAACAAGTGCAATTAGTAATATTTTCGACTTTTTTACAAATTAATAATTTTCACTATTAAATTCTTTCATAATTTCACTTATTGTGACGTTTTGAATGGTATTTTTGCAATATGGGAATAATAAAAGTAGAAAATATACGCGTATTTGCACATCATGGTTGTTTAAATGAAGAAACAAAAATTGGAAGTGATTATCGTGTAGATTTAAAAGTAAAAGCGAATTTAAAAGACTCAGCAAATACCGATAATTTAAGCGATACTGTTGATTATGTTTTTTTAAATAGAATTGTTAGAGAAGAAATGCTTAAACCTTCTAAACTGCTGGAAACAGTAGCTAAACGAATATTAAGTAGAATTTTTATTGAAGATACCTTAGTTAAAAAGGCTACTATTTGTGTAAGCAAACTAAATCCTCCTATTGGTGGTGATGTTGAAATGGTTACGATAAAAATGACAGAAAAGCGTAAAAAGTAAGTTCTAAATAGCTAAAAAGGGGAAATATTTTTATATTTGCCTTCTCATAAATTAATATGAGATGCCTGTTTTTATAGGAATTAAGGGTGTCGTGGCCGAGTGGCTAGGCAGTGGTCTGCAACACCATCTACAGCGGTTCGAATCCGCTCGACACCTCAAGAAAGAGTTACTTTTAAGTAGCTCTTTTTTTTTTAAAAAATTTTAAGAAAAATTAATTAAAGTTAACACACCATCTTCAGCTAGTAAGAAAGCTTATTAACACGACACCTCAAGAAAGAGTTATCATTTAGGTAGCTTTGTTTTTTAAAAAAAAATATAAAAAATTAGGTATAGTCGTTCACCATTTACAGTGTTTGCATTTATACGCAACATTTCAATAGTTTTCAAACTTAATTTTTGAATGAACGTTAATTAAACCAGACAGCATAACGTTGTCTTCTTAACTCTAAAGCTACTTGTTCTTCCATTTTAAGTGCTTCTGCTCTAGAGTTTATTGGATCTATATAATTATAAAGACTTGGTCTTAAATAAGAACCGTATTTTTGAACAATTGTAGAAGATAATTTGTGACCTTTTATATTTCTAAATCCTGTCTTATGTTGTTCAAATCTTTCCTTAGGAGTTTTGCTAGTCATGCCAACATATAAACATTCTAAAACACCATTAAATTGCGGATTTGCTTCACGAAATTTTCTGTTTTCAGTAAAAACCCGTTTAGATAATTCTATCACATAAATACGATATTGAATTTTTGACATGTGTTAATAAATAAAAAACTATGAATTTTTAAGAAGAATTATGAATCACTTTTAATAGGATTAATTTGCTCGAGCTTATCTTTAATAAGTTCTTTTTCTTTAGGAAAAAAGCCTTGTACCAGTAATAAGATACCGAATCCTAAAATTACTAAAGAGACTATTTTTTTAGTTTTAAAAATACGTCTTGGGGTTAATTTACTCTTTAGTGTTTTTGCAGCTATCATTTTAAGTAAATCTACTAGAAAATATACAGCCAATATTGTTGCTAAGAATACCCAAAGTTCTTGATTAGTTTCTGTAAAAGAATTTCCAATAACAATAAATCCTAACCATCCTAAAAGCACGCCAACATTAATAAAATTGAGTAAAAATCCTTTAATAAAAAGCATTCCAAATTTCTTTTTTATCTCAACTGTGTGGTATTCCCTAACAATTTCACGAAAAGATTTTGAAGTTTTTATAAAAGAAATAAACCCATAAACTGTTAGCAAAACACCACCAAAGATGAGAAAATTTGGATCGTCTTTAATTTTATCCAACAATTTAGTAGTACTGTAAAAGGCTACAATAATAAATAGAATATCTGCTAGAATAACACCAAAATCGAATATTAAAGCACTTTTAAGTCCTTTTGTTGCGCTGGTTTCTAGGAGCACAAAAAAGACAGGTCCAATAGTGAACGATAAAAGAATACCAAATGGAATTGCTGTAAGAATAGCATCTTGCATACAAACGAGGTGTTTCTACAAAATTACATAAAAATTTTAGCGAATTAAAGATAAAGTTACCTGTAACACGTTTCAAGCTTTTTAAGATGACATAAATAGATCCAATTTTTAAAATTAATCTTTACGTATAATCTTTCCACCTAGAACCGTTTTTTCATTTACTGTTTCCGGATTTCCATAAATATAAGCTGTTCCTCCTGCTTTTACCTTTACATTTACTTCTTGACTAGCTTTAATATGTGCTTCACCAGCTGCTCTAATTGTTACTTTTGCTTTTTCTGTTTCTAAGTCTTTTCCTAAAAAAGAACCACCAGTCGTTAAATCGATGTTTTGACTTATAGCTTGTCCTGAAATACGAATAACACCTCCAGTAATTGCTTTAGCTTCAACAAACGTTACATCTTCAACCATTAATTTCACACTTCCACCTTCTTGTGCACGAACATCAATTTCGAATTGTTTAATAACATTGTTAGAGCTTATAAAAGTGCCTTCGTTGGCATCTATAATATCAATATTAGTATAATATAATTGTACTGTTGTTTCATCTCCATTGAAAATTTTTGGAACTGTCATACGTATTTTTAAGGTGCCATTTTTATTAACCATAACGACATCTTCTGTATTTTTACCTGTAATAATTACTTTATTTGTGTCCGATTTTATAAGTTCTACCTCTATTCTGTCGTACACTTTAAGTTCTGTAAAATCTCCTAAATTCTTTTCAATTTGTGCATTAATACTAGTTACTGCAAACAAGAGGCTTGCAAAAATTATCTGTTTCATATGTATATAATTCTTTTAAGTTTTAAAAAATGTTTTAGATTTTATTTTAATTATAAAAAATCACTAGAACTGACGTTTTAAGTAAGTAACAAAAACTATTCCTCATGTTTACCAATCAAGGTAAAATCTAAATGTTTTTTTACTAAATCGGTATCTTTTACTTTTACAACGACTTCGTCTCCAAGTTGATACATGGTTTTAGAGTTTTTTCCTATTAAAGCATAATGATCTTCATCAAATACATAATGGTCGTCTTTCATATTACGAACACTTACCATGCCTTCACATTTGTTTTCAATAATTTCTACATAAATTCCCCAATCTGTAACTCCTGAAATTACACCAACAAATTCTTCATCTTGATGATCTTGCATAAATCTAATTTGCATGTACTTTATGGAATCTCTTTCTGCTTTTGTAGACAGGTTTTCCATATTACTAGAATGGTTGCATTTATCTTCGTAAATATCTTCGTTAACCGATTTTCCACCATCTAAATAATGCTGTAACAAACGATGAGCCATGACATCTGGGTAACGACGAATAGGTGAAGTAAAGTGACTGTAATAATCGAAAGCTAAACCATAATGCCCAATATTTTTAGTGGTATATTCGGCTTTACTCATGGTTCTAATAGTTAAAGTATCGACTAAATTCTGCTCTTTTTTTCCATTAACTTCAGTTAATAAATTGTTTAAAGAGGAAGCCACACTTTTTCTATCTTTAAAATTTAATTTATAACCAAAACGACTCACTACATTTTGTAAAGCTGCAAGTTTGCTTTCGTCTGGCTCATCGTGAACACGATAAATAAAAGTCTTTTTTGGTGATTGTTTTCCAATAAATTCTGCCACTTTTCTATTGGCTAACAACATAAATTCTTCAATTAATTTATTTGCATCTTTACTGGTTTTAAAGAACACTCCTATAGGATTTGCTTCTTCATCTAAATTAAATTTCACTTCTACTTTATCGAAAGAAATAGCTCCCGAACGCATGCGTTTAGAACGCATAATTTTAGAAAGTTCATTTAATTTTAAAGTAGCAAACGCTATTTCTGGAGTAGTTTTATAGGCTTTGCCAGAAATAGAAACTTCAGCTGGAATATCGATAGCTATTTTATCTAATTGTGACGGATTAGGTGAACTTAACGTTGGGTTATTTTCAATAATAGCCTGAGCTTCTTCATAAGCAAAACGAGCATCGCTATAAGTAACGGTTCTTCCAAACCATTCGTTTTTAACTTCGCCTTTATCATTCATTTGAAAAACGGCAGAAAAGGTATATTTCTCTTCGTTTGGTCTTAAAGAACAAGCATTATTAGATAATACTTCTGGTAACATTGGTACCACGCGATCTACTAAGTAAACCGAAGTAGCACGTTCGTAAGCTTCATCGTCTAAAATAGTATTTGGTTGTACATAATGTGATACATCTGCAATGTGAATACCAATTTCGAATAAGCCATTATCTAAAATCTTGAATGATAAGGCATCATCGAAATCTTTAGCATCTTTTGGATCTATTGTAAACGTCAAAACATCTCGCATATCGCGACGTTTGGCTATTTCTTCTTTAGTAATAGAGGTATCAATTTTGTTAGCATACTCTTCAACTTCATGTGGAAAATCGTAAGGCAAACCATATTCTGCTAAAATAGCATGTATTTCTGTGTTGTGTTCTCCTGGTTTTCCTAAAACCTTAAGGACTTTTCCAGAAGGAGAATCGGCTTTTTCTGGCCAATCTTCTAAGGAAACAAGAACTTTATCTCCGTCTTCAGCTTTATTAATTTTATTAATAGGAACAAAAATATCTGTATACATTTTATTGCCATCTGCAACCACAAAAGCATAGCTTTTATGAATTTGAATCACGCCAACATATTCGTTTTTAGCACGTTTTATAATACTGGTAATTTCACCTTCGCGTTTGCCTCGTTTTAAACGTTTATAAGCATAAAATTCTACTTCATCTCCATGAAGCGCTTTGTTCATATTATTTGAAGAAATATAAATATCGTCTTCAAAATCGTCGCTAATAATATATCCAGAACCTCTAGAGGCCATATCTACACGACCTGTGTGATATTCTGTATTAACAATGGCTTTAAATTTGCCTCTTTCTACTTCTTCAATTTCTTGCTTTGCTTTTAAATCTTGAAGTTTTTTTATAATTTGATTTCTACTACTAGCATCGTTAACACCGAGTTTAGAAGCAATTTGTTTATAGTTGAAGGTTTGGTTTCTTTCTTTTTTTAAAATACTAAGAATGGTATTTGTAAGGTTGGAAATCTTGTTATGTGAAGGTTTCCTTTTTTTCTTTTTTGTCATTTATTTTGTAATCATTTATTAATCTCAATGTACTGAATTTTTTACATTCGGACGAATGTTTTAATCTAGGAAGTCTGTTTAAAATATTATGAATTCTTTTAAATCAATTCATTAAGAATAGTGCAAAGCTACGTTTTTAATATTAAATGATGTTTCTAAATTGTTAAATTACAAAAAAGGATCCCATGGATTGCCTATGGCAAATACATGCTACATAAGTTTATAATCTCTTTTTATTAATTTAAAAAGATTCTTCGCTTCACTCTGAATGACAAAATAATTACTCAATAATAAGTTGCTTAGTTGCTTTTCCTTGGGTGGTTTCTATTTCTAGTAAATATAAGCCTGAAGATAAATGAGATGTATTAATTACTTTTTCTTTAGAAGTACTTATAAACTGACCTAAGGTATTATAAATGTTTACTTGGTTTAATTCCAAGCCTTCTTGTAATTGAATGGTTACTTGGTTTTGTGCTGGATTTGGGTAGATATTAAAAACTGTTACATTGTTTTCTTCTATTGTTAATGATTCCGTAGTATCATACACTCTTACATGCCCAGATCTAGGATAATTATTATTATTTCTTGGAGCACCAATAGCTACCACAGAGCCATCTGAAGAAAGACTGATAGCGCTTCCTGAATGATCGCCTTCTGCTTCTCCATACATGGTACTACCTTCCTGCGTCCAAACTCCGGATACATTTTTATAGATTCTTACATAGCCAGAATCTCTTCCATTTCCATTATTAAGTGGAGCACCAATAGCAACAATAGAACCATCTGAAGAAAGACTGACACTACTTCCTGATTTACCATTTGTTGACCCTCCATCAATATCATTACCTACTTGTGTCCAAGCTCCTGATACATACTCAAACATTCTTACATGACCGCAATTTTCTCTATCTCCATTTCCATCATTCTCTGGGGCACCAATAGCTACAATTGAACCATCTGAAGACAAACAAACAGCTCTTCCTGAATGATCACGTGTTGCCTCTCCATCTATATCACTCCCTATTTGTGTCCAAACTCCTGATATATTTTTATAAATTCGTACATGGCCTGAATCAAAACCATTATCATTACTACCTGCACCAATAGCGACCACAGAACCATCTGAAGAAAGACTGACTGCAATTCCTGAAACATCATCATCAACCTCTCCATTAATATCCCAACCTACTTGTGTCCAAACTCCGGATACATTTTTATAAACTCTTACATGACCAGATCTGTCTCCATTTCCATTATTAAGTGGAGCGCCAATAGCTATAACAGAACCATCTAAAGAAAGACTGACTGCACTTCCTGAAAGGTCTTCAGTAGCCTCTCCATCTATGTCTTGACCTACCTGCATCCAAACTCCGGATACATTTTCATAAACTCTTACATGACCAGATCTGTCTCCATTTCCATTATTATATGGAGCACCAATAGCCACAATAGAACCATCTGAAGAAAGACTGACGCTTTCTCCGGAATAATCATTAAATGCCTCTCCACTAATACTACTACCTACCTGTGTCCAAACTCCAGAAACATTCTCATATATTCTTACTAAACCCTTACTAGAATTACTATATGGAGCACCAATAGCGACCACAGAACCATCTGAAGAAAGACTGACTGCACTTCCTGATAAGCTGCTATGTCCTATTCCATCAATGTCTTCTCCTATTTGGACTTGGCTAAATAAGAAAAATGGACAGAGTATTAAAAGCAAAGTAAGTTTCATTTTTTAAATTTAAAATTGTTTAAATATAAGAATTTATTCTATAACAAGCTGTTTAGTCGCTTTTCCTTGAGTGGTTTCTATTTCTAGTAAATATAATCCTGAAGATAAATGAGATGTATTAATTGTTTTTTCTTTGCTAGTACTTATAAATTGACCTAAGGTATTATAAATATTTACTTGGTTTAATTCCAAACCTTCTTGTATTTGAATGTTTACTAGGTTTTGTGCAGGATTTGGGTACAAGCTAAACTGTGATAACACAAATTTATCTGATGATAATAATAAACTTAAATCATAAATTCTTACATGACCAGAATCATTCCCATTTCCAACATTAGATATAGCTCCAATAGCTACTATAGTACCATCGCTAGATAAAGAAACACTAAATCCACTAAGATCACTAGAAGCTTCACCATCGATATCATCTCCTATTTGAGTCCAAATTTCTAATACAGAATCGTATTGATAAACCCTAACATGACCTGAATTAGTACCATTTACGCCATCATTAAAATAAGCACCAATAGCAATTATACTACCATCACTCGATAAAGAGACACTATTACCACTTAAATTATCAGCATCTTCTCCATCTATATCATCGCCTATTTGTTCTTGAGAAAACGTTATGCACGGAATAATTAAAAAGAATAGTATTATTTTATACAAAACTAAAATTATAATTTTTAAAAACTAGTTATTCACATTTATATATATAATCATCTTTTTCTTTTAAAATTTAAAAAATAATTAATGATGATGATAGTCTGTTAATAGCTGTTATAACTTTATGAAGTTATAGTTTGATATATGACTTATTAAGTTCTATTAACAAGTTATTAGCTATCTAAATGGTTAATTTTTAATGGTTTTAATTTTACTATTAACAACTGTTGATAACCATTATTTACGATATATTATTCATAAATATTTTAAGTTTTTGTGTTTATAAACTAAAATTTATGTCTGAAAACTTGTCTAAAAATACATGAGTTATATTTTGGTGGTTTCAACCCAATTCTTGCTTGTAAAATTTATTGAATAAACCCAGTTTTAGTTTTAATTAATTATAAACAGTTATTAACAGGTTGTGAGATTTATTATAGTAAGCTATTAACAATTATAAAAAACCATTTACTAAAGATATAAAAAATGATAAGCTATATACCTACATTTTGTACCTTTACATTAACAAAAACACAACTTAAAAAATGAAAATTTCAATTGGTAACGATCACGCTGGAACAGATTACAAGCTTGCTGTAATAAAACATTTAGAAGCTAAAGGATTTACAGTTACTAACCATGGAACAAACACGAGTGATAGTGTAGATTATCCAGATTTTGTACATCCAGTAGCAAAAGATGTTGAATCTCAAAAAGTAGATTTTGGTATTATAATTTGTGGGAGTGGTAATGGCGCTAATATGACTGCTAATAAGCATCAAGGTGTACGTTCTGCATTATGTTGGACAAAAGAAATTGTAGCACTTGCAAGACAACATAACAATGCAAATATATTAAGTATTCCAGCAAGGTTTACAGCTTTACCTCAAGCTATAGAAATGGTAGATACGTTTTTAGAAACAGCCTTTGAAGGAGGACGACACGAAACACGAGTGAATAAAATTCCTCTGTCTTGTTAAATGAGTCATTCGCAGCACAACCATATTCATGATTATAAAGATGTTAAAGATAGAAACCTATTAATTTCCATTTTTTTAAACATCTTAATTACTGCTGCACAAATTATTGGTGGTATTGTTTCTGGAAGTTTGGCATTATTAAGTGATGCTTTACATAATTTTAGCGATGTAATATCTTTAGTAGTTAGTTATGTTGCCTCAAAATTATCAAAACGTAAAGCCTCTATAAATAGAACTTTTGGTTATAAACGTGCTGAAATTCTAGCTGCTTTTATTAATGCTGCCACTTTAATAATTGTTGCTATTTTATTGATTATTGAAGCTGTAAAACGGTTTCAAGACCCTCAAGAAATTGAATCTAATCTGGTTATTTGGTTGTCGTTGATAGCTATTTTTGCTAATGGCTTGAGTGTACTATTACTTAAAAAAGAATCAAAAAATAACATTAACATTCGGTCGGCTTATTTGCATTTACTAACAGATATGTTAGCAAGTGTAGCTGTTTTGATTGGTGGTTTGCTAATGAAATATTATCTATTGTTTTGGGTAGATAGTGTATTAACTTTTTTAATAGCTATGTATTTAATTATTGTAGGTTACGATTTATTAAAAACCTCTACAAAAATGCTTATGTTATTCACGCCTGACCACATCAATATAAAAGAGGTGGTTAGAATTGTAAATCAGTTACCAAAAGTTAAAAAATTACATCATGTCCATATTTGGAATTTAAGTGATGATGAGTTGCATTTAGAGGCTCATTTAGATTTAGAAGAAAACATAACCACACAAGAATTTAATATATTGTTAGTAGATATAGAACGTGTGTTACACGACACGTTTAATATCAACCATGTGACCATTCAACCAGAATATAAAAAAGAAGATCCTAAAGAAATTATTGTTCAGGATTAATACGAAAGTTATGCTTGAAATTACTACAAAAACGTTTAAAGAATTAACCACACAAGAGCTTTATGATGTCCTTCAATTACGTGCTGAAGTATTTGTAGTAGAACAAGATTGCGTGTATCAAGATGTGGATGGTAAAGATAAAAAAGCCTACCATGTATTAGGTTATAAAGACACTACATTAGTAGCATACACACGTGTTTTTAAACCTGGAGATTATTTTAAAGAGTCAAGTATAGGACGCGTTGTGGTTTCTAAAAACCAAAGACAGCATAAATATGGTTATGATATTATGAAAGCTTCTATAACTGCTATAAAAGAAAATTTTGATGAAACCATTATTAAAATTTCGGCTCAATGTTATTTAAAAATTTTTTATAATCAGTTAGGTTTTATTGAAACTGGTGAGGAATATTTAGAAGATGGTATTCCACATATGGCCATGATAAAAACTTAATTTCTTTGTCTGGTTTCACCAACATAAGTAATTAAAATTTCCACACGTCTATCGAATTTTGGTTCGCCACCAAGAGGAAATTTTCTACGCATACCAACATATTTCATACGTCTTTTATCGATGCCTTTTTTGGCTAAATAATCGTAAATATATTTAGCTCTTGCTACAGATAGATTCCGTTGTTTGGTTTTTCTATCTATGGCATCTCTACTGTTTTGTGTACAGCATACATGGCCTTGAATAGTAAAGTAAATATCTTTTCTTTCAACCATAACATCTGCCATCTCTTCTAACGTTTTTTTAGATTCTGGAAGTAAGACACTATATCCTGTTTTAAACAAAATGTTTTCTAGTAAAATCTTATCGCCAGCTTTTAATTTATCATCTTTTAAAGATTCGGCAACATTTTTCTTTTCAGGTTGTTTAAGTTCTCTTGGAGGGTTATAAGGTTGAACAATGATTTCAACTTTTCGATTTAAACCTCTTATTTTATTAAGATCTTCCTCTTTAATAAGTTTGACTAGAATCTTCCCTTTTCCATCTACGTTTGTAATAATGGTTTCATCAAATTCGTTATTAGAAAATATGGTTTTAATAGCGTTAGCACGTTCTTGAGAAAGTACCAGGTTATAAGAATCACTTCCTCTATCGTCTGTAAACCCGTAAATAGATATTTTTTCTATGTCTAACCCTTCAATCTTAGAAAGGAACATGAGTAGTCTATTATGTTCGGTTTCTGGAACTTCAAATTCATCGGTTTCAAAATAAACCTCATGTGTTAACTCAGTTTGAGCAGACACACAAAAACCAATAAAAAGGAATGTTATAATTAAGAGTTTTTTCATAAGAGGCACATGAAATTTCAAGTAAATATAAGTATTTACTACGACTATTTCAATAGAACTAAATTTACCTTAAATAACCTTTGTATTTTATAGGGTTTGAAAGGATTTCAGTCGCTTTTTTAATTTCTGGATTATGAATTTTATAATATTCAAATAAACCTTCTCTGTAGGCATAACGTTTAACTATTTCGTCTGTTAATAAGTATAGAATCTGATCTTTATTTTCTGAAATAGCCAATTCTTTTGAATTATTTAAATTGGTTAATAAGGTATTATAATCTGTTTTTATATTATCGTCTAAGTCTTCTTTTTTAGCACTTTCTAATACTTTATTTAAAGCTTTTTCAGTTTCTGTTATAAACGAAAAGTTGTTTGTTGATAGATAATTATTAAAGTCTTTAAAATCGGTATTAGATAATTCCAATTGATTAACATCTGAAATATTAGGATGCTTGTAATAATAATCTGTTGCAAAATCGAAAATTAAAAAATCTTCAATAATAGCATTTGTAATAGCAGAATTTTTAGAAATTTCTAAAGCTTCGTCTGGTAGGACGCCTCCACCATCAAAAACTGGACGACCATTTTTAGTTTTAAATTCATGATATTCTTTACTCTCAATTCTTACAGCATTACCTTTATCGTCTCTATTCCAATAATCTAAAGCTTGAATACAACGTCCAGAAGGTGTGTAATATCTAGAAATGGTTATTTTTAATTGGGTTCCATAAGTAAGTGGTTTTGGACGTTGCACCAAGCCTTTTCCAAAACTACGCGAACCTACTATCACAGCCCTGTCTAAATCTTGTAGAGAGCCTGAAACAATCTCGCTAGCAGATGCACTACTACCATTTATTAAAACAACTAAAGGGATTTCGGTATCTACAGCATCTTTTGTCGTGTAATAAGTTCTGTTATACTTTTTTACTTTAGATTTTGTGGTAACTACTAATTGCCCTTTTTTAACAAATAAATTTACCACATTAACAGCTTCGTGAAGCAAGCCTCCAAGATTGTTTCTAAGATCTAAAATGATACTTTCGGCGCCTTGAGCTTTTAAATCTTTAAGTGCATAACCTGTTTGTGAGGATGCTTTGCTATTAAATGTACTTAAAACAATGTAGCCAGTTTTATCGTCTATCATCGAGAAATGAGGCACTGCATCTATTTCAACTTCAGAACGTGTTATGGTTGCTTTGTTTTCTTTTCCTTGTCTTAAATAGGTGACTTCTATAGTCGAGTTTGAAGTGCCTTTTAATAAGTCGCCTGCATCATCTTCATAAGAATCAATAACAATATCTCCAATTTTAATAATTTCGTCTCCAGCTTTTAAACCAGCTTTGTCTGCAGGATAATCTTTATAAGGCTCAACAATTACCAGTCTATCATGTAGCGTTCTTACTTTAGCTCCAATACCAGTATAATCTCCTGTTCTTCGTATGCGTTCAGCTTCAACATCTTGTTCGTTATAAAAATTGGTATAAGGATCCAGATCTTTAAGCATACCTTTTATGGCAGTATCCATTAAATCTGCAGGATTGGTTTCGTCCACATAATTCATATTAATTTCTTTGAATAAGGTGGTGAAAATTTCTATTTGCTTGGCTATTTCAAAAAAATCGTTTTGAAAGGCAGATCCAGTTATAAATATAGTTGCAGCTAATACTGGAACGATAATGAGTCTTTTAAGTCTGTTTTTCATTCTAAATCTATTCTTTTAAACTATTTTCAACAAATTTCTGCAACAGTTGGGTCATTTTTGCTTCAACTTCAGCGTAAGTTGGTTTTTCTTTTCCAATGTACAAAATCATTAACGCATATTGTGTTGTCATGTTGTTAAAAAAAGCGCCTTTTTGCAATCTATAGGCTTCCCGTAATAAACGTTTTATTCGGTTTCTATCGACTGCATTTTTAAAATTTCTTTTAGAAACAGACACACCTGCTTTTACTTTTATGGCATCATTATGTGTGGTTTTTAAATATACCATTCTTAATGGATAAGCCGAAACGGACTTTCCTTCCAGAAACAATTGCGAAATAAGTTTTTCGCTTTTAAGTTTTTCTTTATGTGAATATGTTGCGTTCATATTTAGAAAGCAAATGTAACAAATACCAGCAATCCTTAATACATGTCTATCAAGTTAAATAGAAACAAAATAAAAAACCACTTGAAATTCTCAAGTGGTTTTGTTTTATTGAATTAAGATTTATTTAATCTACATTTCAAATTTATTATTCTCTTTATTAATATCTGCCATCCCTTCTTTTGGGTCTATTTGCACAGATTTAATGGTTTTAGATGTTTCAAACGTATATGTTGGAAAAGCCCAAGCCCAATTAGAAATAGTTGTTGCTGTTGTTGGTTTTTTACCACGCATCATACGTAATGGTATGTAATAATCTTCTGTAGTGCCATCTGTATAAGTAACAGTTAAGTCTATAGGCATTGGCATAAGACCTATGCGCTCTAAAGTTATGGTTTTATCACTTACTGCTTTTACGCTATAATCAATAGTGTTTGTAGTTTGAGCAAAATCCATTAAATACCAATCTAATTCAAAATTGGTAACTTTTTCAGCTGAACGAATAAAATCGTTTGGTGTTGGATGTTTAAACGCAAAATCTTTAAAATACTTTTTTAAAGTGGCATTTAAATTATCTTGACCTATAACGTAGCCTAATTGTGCTAAAAACACTTCACCTTTCACATAGGCTGCTAATCCGTATGCTTGATTAAATTCAAAACGATCTGCTTGTGTTGTTAAGGGTTGTTCTTTTCCAGATGTTGCTAGATAAATATAACCTCTATAAGAACCTGCTGCTGGGTTTTCTTTATTGGTTTCCATAACAGCATCCATAGCGTAATCGCTAATATAGCTAGTAAATCCTTCGTCCATCCAGTAATGTTTAAGCTCGTTTGTAGCTAATAAGAACTGAAACCATGTGTGCGCTAATTCGTGTGCTGTAACACCCACTAAACTTCCAAATTTACGTTTTCCAGTAATTAAAGTACACATAGCGTATTCCATACCTCCATCTCCTCCTTGAATTACGGAGTATTGATTGTAAGGATATTTGCCTATATTTTCGCTAAAGTAATTCATTAACTCAACCGTTTTTGGTTGTAACTTTTTCCAGTTTTCTAGATATTCAGCTTCTAAAGTCTTTTTATAAAAGAAATGTAACATGGGACCATTAGGAACTTGCATTTGATCGTGAATAAATTCTGGATCTGCAGCCCAAGTAAAATCGTGAACATTAGGAGCTTTAAAATGCCATGAAAGCATATCTCCTTTTGGTTGTTTTACTTTACCTGTTTCGTAACCATGACCAATTTCGTTTGGATTTTGAAGGTAACCAGTACCACCAATTACATAGTTTTTATCGATGTTGATAGTGACATCAAAATCTCCCCAAACACCATGAAATTCTCTTCCTATATAAGGATCTGCATGCCAACCTTCAAAATCGTATTCTGCTAATTTAGGATACCATTGCGTCATAGACAACGCAACACCTTCAGCACTATCTCTTCCAGAACGACGAACTTGTAAAGGTACTTGACCGTTAAATATCATATCGAAAGTTACTTTTTCACCTGGTTGAATAGGCTTGTTTAATTGCACTTCTAAAACAGTTCCTACCACATCGTAATTTAAAATAATACCATCTTGTTTTAAAGAGGTTATTTTAAGATACCCAATTTCTTCGGGTGTTAAGTTTCCAATTCTATCTCCAACACGATCGTCTGGATCTGCAATGGTTTGAGATCTCACATCCATTTCACTACCAGGTTGAAAAGCATTAAAGTATAAATGATAATATACTCTATGAAGCACGTCTGGAGAGTTGTTGGTATAAACTAAATTTTGAGTACCAGTATATCTATAGTTGTTAACATCCATGGTGATATCTATTTTATAATCTACATGTTGTTGCCAATAAGACGTAGAATTTAATGGTTTAACAACTTGGTTTGGAGTTACAGGGTCTTTAGTATTACTAAAAGCTATAAAAACACTTAAAGTGAAAAGACATAAAAAGAACTTTTTCATTTTTTTATTGATTTAAAAAAACCTCAACTTTTGAAGATGAGGTTTTTAGATTTTTAAAATTTATTTAGACAGTTGCTCTGCCATAATTAATGCATTATAAGCATTTACTATTTTACCAGACTTTGTTAAATCTCCAATAGGTCTAACATCTTCTGTATCACCTCCAACAACAACTTTAGTTGATAAAGCCAAACCAGAATCTAGGATGATTTGTTTTACTTGAGTAGCAGATAATTTAGGGTAGTAAGAACGAATAAGGGCAGCAACACCAGCAACTGCAGGAGCAGCCATGGATGTACCACCTTTCGTATCGTATTCATTTTCTGGAGTAGTAGAGTATATTTTTGCACCAGGAGCAAAAACATCTACATTAATTTTTCCGTAGTTAGAAAAACCAGCAACCATTCCAGAACCATATTTTGGTTCTAAAGCTCCAACGGTAATAAAAGTAGTTGATACTTCTGGACCATTATTTACTTGATCGTTAGGATAACATTCTTTTTGGTCTAAATCTAAACCTTCGTTTCCAGCAGCATTAACAAATACCACATCGTTTTTACCAGCGTAAGCAATGGCATCTCTTACCCAATCACTATGTGTAGAATAGTATTTACCAAAACTTCCGTTAATTACTTTTGCCCCATTATCTACTGCGTATCTAATTGCTAAAGCAATATCTTTATCGTACTCATCGCCATTTGGAACAGCTCTTAAACTCATAATTTTTACATTATTAGCAACGCCATCTACACCTAAACCATTACCACGTTCTGCAGCAATTATACCTGCTACGTGAGTTCCATGACTTTCTCCTTTTTCTGAAGGCAGTACGTTACCATTTCCGTAACCAACATCAGATAAATCGTTAGGGTCGTCTCCTGTTGTTCTACCCTTGAAATCTAAATTAATGTTCGCGTTTAATTTATCGGTAAAATATTCTACACCACCTTTAATAGATTTTAATGCATCTTGAGTATTGTCGAAACCATTACCATACATAAAATTCATAACACCAACAGCATTAGTAATAGCTTCATCCTCAGATTCAATAGCACTTACATCATCAGCAGTATAATCTTCTTTCCCTAAATGTTCAGAGATGACATCGTTAGCATCTTTAACTTGTTGGTAAATTTGATCGTATTGCGCTTTTCTAGCAGTTGTTTCTTCATATTCTTTATCATATTCTGCTTGGGCTCTTTCAAAATCAGGATTAGTTGTGTCTCCACTTGCAAGAATTCTTACATATTCTAATTGCTCATCGTATGCATCTCCAAGAAAATTCCAACCGTGAATATCGTCTACATAGCCGTTTTTATCATCGTCAATACCATTTCCAGCTATTTCTTTTTCGTTGGTCCAAACCACACCATTTAAGTCTTCGTGTTCAATATCGATACCAGAATCTATTACTGCTACAATAACAGTTTGTCCTTTTTTGGTTTTAATTATTTCAGCATACGTTTTTTCTACGCTCATTCCAGGGATGGTGTCTTTAACAAGATCTAAATGTCCCCAAGTGTGTTTTTCATTTTCTGTTAATTCTGAAACTTTTAATGCAACAGAATCAATGTTTTCAACAGGTGTTGAAACTATTTCAGCACCACCACCACAACTAGCTAACGTTGTAGCTATAAGAGCAGAAAGGAATAAAGGTTTAATTAATTTCATTTTAATATTAAGTGTTAGTTAAAAATATCATTACAAGTATAAACGTTATTAAGTCGCACGCCTTTTTCAGTGTGTTTTACTGTAATAATCTCGTTATGTGCATCGTGCTCCAAAAATAAGTAATAATTATTATCTGCCGCTAAATTCAGGAATTTTTCTTTTTCATCTAAAGTTAATAAAGGTCTTGTGTCGTAACCCATTACAAAAGGGATAGGTAGATGGCCGGCTGTAGGTAACAAATCTGCCATAAAACAGATGGTTTTTCCCTTGTAATTTATCATGGGAATCATTTGTTTATCTGTATGACCATTTGCAAAGAAAATATCAAAACCTAATTTCGAATTTTTTAATGTATTTGTTTTAGGAAGTTCTGTGAATTTTAATTGCCCACTTGCTTCCATTGGTAGAATATTCTCTTTAAGAAAAGAGGCTTTTTCTCTATTGTTTGGAATAGTTGCCCAATTCCAATGGTCTTGATTGCTCCAAAAATGGGCATTTTTAAAAGCAGGTTCGTACCCAGTTTTGTCTTTGTTCCATTGAACAGAGCCACCACAGTGGTCAAAATGAAGATGCGTCATAAATACATCGGTAATATCATCTCGATGAAATCCATATTGTTTTAAGGATTTGTCTATGGTATCATTTCCCCATAAGTAATAGTAACCAAAAAATTTATCACTTTGTTTGTTACCCATTCCTGTATCAATTAAAATAAGTTTATTACCATCTTCAATTAATAAACATCTAGCTGCAATGTCTATCATATTATGCTTATCTGCAGGATTGGTTTTTTGCCACAAAGATTTAGGAACCACGCCAAACATGGCGCCACCATCTAACTTAAAATTTCCAGATTCAATTGGGTATAAATTCATAATGAATGCAAATTACTAAAACCCTTCATATAAGTGAAAATTATGTCTTGATATTAGATGTTTTTTAACATTTGAATATGGCATGTTAAAGGATAATTAATTTGTTGCTGATAAATATTAATTATAATTTTATAAAAAACCATTTATGAAACCACTAAATCCGAATCCATTAAAAATTAAAAAATTGAAGCTTCTTCGGTTTGGGCGAGATTTTAAACCAGATGAAGAAGTTATCTTAAGAGACTATTTAGCCATAGAAAGAACCAGATTGGCTAATGAGCGCACTTTATTATCTTACATCAGGTCCTCTTTATATCTATTACTAGGTGGTATTGCTTTTTTTCAACTTAAGGATTTTCCCTTTCCAAATTTTAGATTTCTAGGATTATTGTCATTAGTGTTTTCTGCCCTTTTTTTTATTATTGGACTGTATAGATTTATACTACTTAAAAAGAGTTTAAAGCGTTTGTTCTACATGTCTGAATCTAAAAGTGAGGATTAATCTCTTAATCTTTGATATTTCTTTTCTTGATTTTTTAACTTGTTAATATGATGGAATTTATAATTGTAAAATAAAAAAGCATTATTTTGCCATAGTTTTTTTATAATTGTTTATCTAACTTAGAATCTTATATGGTAGAATTAGCAGGTATTATTATCCTTGGAATATTAGCACAATGGGTTGCATGGAAACTCAAAATACCAGCCATTTTACCTTTAATTCTTATTGGTTTATTTGTAGGGCCCATTGCAGCAGAATTTTTAAGTGATGATGGTACCAAGTGGATAGAGCCTAGATGGAACGGTCAAGAAGGCCTTTTTCCAGGTGGTAGTTTGTTTTTCTTTGTGTCCTTAGCCATCAGTATTATTTTATTTGAAGGAGGTTTAACTCTTAAAAAAGGCGAAATTAAAAATGTAGGCCCAGTTATTACTAAGTTAATTACAGTAGGATCTCTTGTTACCTTTTTTGGAGCTGCCATTGCTGCACATTATATTTTTTACTTAAGTTGGGAGATTTCTTTTTTATTTTCAGCTTTAATTATTGTTACTGGTCCCACCGTAATCACGCCTATTTTAAGGAATATCCCACTTAAAAAGGATGTTTCTGCCGTTTTAAAATGGGAAGGCATTCTTATAGATCCTATTGGAGCATTAGTTGCTGTATTGGTATTTGAATTTATTAGTGTAGATGCAGGAGGAGAGTTTACTAAAACGGCATTTATAGAATTTGGAAAAATCGTGTTATTTGGTACTA
Source organism: Xanthomarina sp. GH4-25 (assembly GCF_045363175.1). Classification (NCBI taxonomy): domain Bacteria; kingdom Pseudomonadati; phylum Bacteroidota; class Flavobacteriia; order Flavobacteriales; family Flavobacteriaceae; genus Xanthomarina; species Xanthomarina sp. GH4-25. The sequence goes on along the minus strand of NZ_JBJFLO010000003.1, from coordinate 12,970 downwards.
CTTTTGGGTTTACTTTTGCTCATGGACTTAATTTAATTTTAAATAAAAAATGGGTACCACATTATTTAATGAATGTGTTTTCGTTAGCAGCTGTTTTAGGCGTTTTTATTCTAGCCGATGAGTTTGCTCATGAATCTGGTTTATTAGCAGTAGTCGTTATGGGAATGGTTTTAGGCAACTCCAAATCTCCTTATTTAAAAGAATTGCTTTATTTTAAAGAATCCTTGAGTGTTTTATTAATATCCATCCTTTTTATTCTTCTTGCTGCAGATATTAATTTTGAAGATTTACTTTTAATTTACAACTGGAACACTGCTATCTTATTTGCAGTCGTTGTATTTGTTTTAAGACCAATAGGTGTGTTTTTAAGCACTCAAGGTTCCAATTTAAAACTTAAAGAAAAGTTGTTTATTAGTTGGGTCGGTCCACGAGGGATTGTAGCTGCTGGTATTGCTTCGTTATTTGGATTGAAATTAGCTGAAGATGGTGTTCCTGGAGCAGAATATATAACTCCTTTGGTGTTTATGATTGTGTTAGGAACCGTGATACTTAATGCCACTACAGCAAGAATGTTTGCTAAAATAGTTGGTGTGTTTTTAACAGAATCTAGAGGTATTTTAATTGTAGGTGCTTCTAAACTTCCAAGGTTACTAGCTCATTATTTAGAGAAAAACGGCAGACATGTTGTTTTAATAGATAGTAATCAGAATAATGTAGCCAAAGCAGACGAGCTTGGTCTTGAAGCCATGAATACCAACATCTATTCTGATAAATTATTAGATAATATCGAGCTTAACGACATGGGTTTTTTATTGGCTTTAACAGGAAATACAGATATTAATAAGTATGCTATTAAACAATTTGGAGACAAATTTGGAGAAAATGGGTCTTATCGTTTATTGACCTCTACCGAAATGCTAGAATCTTCAAATACACCAACCGAAGGTGTCTTTTCTTATACAGACGATTTTAACTCATTAACCAACGTTATTAATAAATACCCTTCCATTCAAGAAATTAAATTAAAAGACAAAGAACATTATCACGATTTGATTGAAATTTCTAGTAAAGACCAAGATATTATTCCGTTGTTCATTAAAAATAATGAAAATGATTTATTTGTAGTTAAAGCCGATAAAGAAGAAACTCTAGAAAGTTTAGAACCTGGATGGAAACTCGTCTATATAGGAAAACCTTTTGATGTTGAGAATGTAAAGAATGAAACAAATGGGGTAAAAAATCACGAGAACAACTAACAATTAATTAAAAAAAAGCTTAAAAATTTCAAGAGTTTTCTTGCTCTTTTTAAGCTTTCTTAGTTTATATTTTTAGTGTAATTGCTATTTAATCATTCAGTTTTAAAACAGCCATAAACGCTTGTTGTGGTATTTCAACATTACCTACTTGGCGCATACGTTTTTTACCTTTTTTCTGCTTTTCTAGAAGTTTACGTTTTCTGGAAATATCTCCTCCATAACATTTTGCCGTTACATCTTTACGAAGCGCTTTAATAGTTTCTCTAGCTATAATTTTTGCTCCAATAGCAGCTTGAATAGGAATATCGAATTGTTGACGTGGAATAAGTTCTTTTAACTTTTCACACATTTTTTTACCAATACTATGGGCGTTATCTGCATGAATTAAAGCCGAAAGCGCATCGACAGGCTGTGCATTTAGTAAAATATCTACACGAACTAATTTTGATGTTTTCATACCAATAGGATGGTAATCGAAAGAGGCATATCCTTTTGAAACAGTCTTTAATCTATCGTAGAAATCGAATACAATTTCTGCTAAAGGCATATCGAATGTCATCTCAACACGTTCTGTTGTTAAATACGTTTGATTAAGAACCATTCCTCTTTTTTCAATACATAAAGACATAACGTTTCCAACAAAATCAGACTTTGTAATAATAGTTGCTTTAATATATGGTTCTTCCACACGGTCTAAACCGGATGGATCTGGTAAATCGGTTGGATTATTCACAATAACAGGAACATCTGGATGTTTCCTAGTAAAAGCGTGGTAACTAACATTCGGAACTGTAGTAATTACAGTCATATCGAACTCTCGTTCTAACCGTTCTTGAATAATTTCCATATGGAGCATCCCAAGAAAACCACAACGGAATCCAAAACCTAAGGCAGCCGAACTCTCTGGTGCAAAAACTAATGATGCATCATTAAGTTGAAGCTTTTCCATAGAATTTCTTAACTCTTCGTAATCTTCTGTATCTACTGGGTAAATACCAGCAAAAACCATTGGTTTTACATCTTCAAAGCCTTCAATAACATTGGTTGTTGGGTTTTTAGCATCTGTCAAGGTGTCTCCAACTTTTACCTCTTTTGCTTCTTTTATACCAGTAATAACATAGCCAACATCTCCAGCTTTAATTTCTTGTCTAGGAAATTGCTTCAGTTTTAAAGTACCAATTTCATCAGCAAAATAATTTTTTCCAGTAGCAATAAATTTAATGTTTTGACCTTTTTTTATGGTACCATTTTTCACTCTAAAGTAGGTTTCTACACCACGAAACGGATTGTAAACAGAATCGAAAATTAATGCTTGTAAAGGCTCGTCTGGATTACCTTTTGGAGCAGGAACACGCTCTATAATTGCTGCTAAGATATCGTCAACGCCAAATCCGGTTTTACCACTAGCATGGATAACTTCTTCTGGCTTACAGCCTAATAAATCTACAATATCGTCGGTTACTTCTTCTGGATTAGCGCTAGGTAAATCGACTTTATTAAGAACTGGAATAATTTCAAGATCGTTTTCTAAAGCTAAATATAAATTAGATATGGTTTGCGCTTGAATACTTTGCGCAGCATCTACTATTAACAAAGCGCCTTCACATGCAGCAATAGATCTAGATACTTCGTAACTAAAATCTACGTGGCCAGGCGTATCTATTAAATTTAAAACGTATTGTTCCCCTTTATAGGTATATTCCATTTGAATGGCGTGAGACTTAATAGTAATACCACGTTCACGTTCCAAATCCATGCTATCTAAAAGCTGTTCTTTTTTCTCCCTTTCGGTAACAGCTCCAGTATAATCCAATAATCTATCTGCCAAGGTACTTTTACCATGGTCAATATGTGCTATAATGCAAAAGTTTCTAATGTGCTTCATAATTCTATTCTAGCCAAAACTAATTTGCAAATATAATTGTTTTAAAATAGCTTTAAATATTAAAGGATAACTAAATGAAATTATTTATTTATGGTTTTTCCGTAAAAATAAGTGCAAAACTATTTTTATCTTGTAGCCCCAAATAAGCTTTTGAGTTTGAAATTAGAAAACATATTACTTTTATTTATCTTTCTACTGCCTTTTACAATAATAAGTCAGGATATATCTATTACAGGAAACGTTAAAGACTCAGAAAACAATCCTATTTACTTTGCAAATGCTGTTTTGTTATCTTCTAAAGATTCTACTGCAATTAAAGGAACTTCAACCAATGACAATGGCTTTTTTGAACTAAAGAACACCAAACAGGGCAATTATTTAATTAAAATTAGTTTTATAGGTTATACCGATTTTAGTAAACCGATTACGGTTTCTACTGAAGATATCCATCTTGGAGACCTTATTTTAAATGAAAATACCGAAGCTTTAGACGAAGTAAACATTATAGCAAACAAACCAACCATTAAAAAGGAGGCAGATAAATTAGTTTTCGGAGTTGAAAATACAGCACTTTCTGAAGGTACCTTGCTTCAAGTTGTAAAAAGTACACCTGGCGTTTTGGTTTTAGATGGACATATAATGGTAAAAGGATCATCGCCTTCTGTTTATATAAATAATAGAAAAGTACAATTATCTACTGAAGAATTATTGCAACTCTTAGAAAGTTCTCCTGCAAATGCTATTAAATCTGTTGAGGTTATTACCAACCCTTCTGCTAGTTACGATGCAGAAAGTGGTGTGGTAATAAACATTATTATGAGTAAAAACTTGGTAACAGGATACAGAGGAAGTGTTTCTGGAAACTATACGCAAGGTGTTTTTCCTAGATACAACTTTGGAATGATTAATTATTTTAAAACCGATAAAATCAACTTATTTGCTAATTATAGTTATACAAGTGAAAAAATAAATAGAGATAACGACGATGGTGTTTATTACTTCGATACTAATAATCAAATTGATGAAGTATGGAAATCTTCAACAAATAGAAATACTTGGACCAAGTCTCATAGCTTGAATTTCAACCTCGATTTTCTTTTAAACGAGAACAATACGTTAAGCGTGTCCTCAAACATGTTATGGACACCTTATTTTAAGTATAAGCTTGATAATAACACCAATATTTTTAATGCCAATAATGAGTTTCAATCTCGATTTGAAGCCGATAATTTAACTAACGATGATAAATATAATTTAGGATTCGACTTAGATTACCTTCATCAATTCTCAAAAAGCAGCTTGGCTTTTAATAGTCATTTTACCATTTACGATTACAACAGGTTTCAAGAATCTTCAAGCATTTATTACGACCAGAATAATATTTTTATTGCACCAACAGCCTTTAACACAGACGCCAACCAAAAAACACAAATATTTACGGTTCAATTAGATTATAAACTTCCAATTAACGACACATCGAATTTTGATGCTGGTTCTAAATATTCAAGTATTCAATCTGATAGCGATATAACTCGTTATGATTATGATTTTAACACGAATGAAGAGGTTTTAAATTTGGCAAACTCAAGTGCTTTTGAATATAATGAAAATGTCTTTGCTTTATATTCTAACTATGATAAAACCTTTGGGAAATGGAGTCTAAATGCAGGCTTGCGCATGGAGCAAACAGACATAAAAGGTACTTCAATAACTTATAATCAAACGAATAAACAAAGTTATTTAGATTGGTTTCCAACAGCGAGTATTAAATACCAAGCAGAAGGCGTAAGTAGTTTCTATACAACTTATAAGCGAAGTATTGTAAGACCTAATTATAAAGATTTAAATCCATTTACTTTTTTCTTAAATGATAATACATTGGTTGTTGGTAATCCCAATTTAAAACCAACCTATAAAGACCATTTTGTAATAGGCTCTGCAGTGACTTCTTTCTTAACACTTGAAGCTTATTATATTAATGAAAAGGATTTTATTATTGAACTTCCACTTCAAGACAATGTAACCAACCAATTAGTTTATGCTCCAGTTAATATAGACAAATCCATAGAGTATGGTTTTGATATTATTTCTTATTTTAATATTTCAGACACTTGGTTTATGTATGCTGTAACGTCTTTTTATAATGCACAAGAAGAAAAAAATACAGTCAATGGTTTTATAGAAGCAGATAAATGGTCTAATTATAGTGTGCTAAGTAACGATTTCTCATTTTTAGAAGATAGAAGCTTGTCTGTAAACTTGACATTTATTTATCAATCTGAGGTTTTACAGGGTTTTAGGGATGTTGGTGCAAGATTAGAATCGGAATTATCTGTCTCTAAAACCATTTTAAAAGAGAAAGCCGTTATTTCATTAAGTGCAGCAGATCTATTCAATTTAGGAGATTTTGAAACAACTACAGAATATTTAAACCAACAAAGTTATAATCATACAGATTTAGATAACAGATTCGTTAAACTTGGATTTAGGTACAAGTTTGGTAATACCATATTAAAAACAAACGAACGCCAAAAAGCTGTTAAAGAAAGAGAACGTATTAAAGAAAGAGATTAATTTTTTAATCTCACTATTCTGAAATTCGTATCGTGATTTATTTCAGACAGTCAATCCTTTCTAGTCTTGCCATTCCGCAATAATGGTATCAGGAGTTATATATTTCAGAATGTCAGTCTTTTTAATCCTGCCACTCAGCAATAAACAAATTCGTATCGTGTCCACCACCATTATTTCTGTTAGATGAGAAAATCAATTTTTTACCATCGTTAGAAAACACTGGAAACGCATCAAATGTATCGCTATGTGTTACTCGCTCTAAGTTTTTACCATCCAAATCAATCATATATAAATTAAACGGAAAACCACGTTCGGACTCAAAATTCGAAGAGAATAAAATCTTTTCACCAGAAGGATGAAAAAACGGACTCCAGTTGGCATTTCCTAAATCGGTTAGCTGGCGTAAATCGCTACCATCTGCATTACAAATATATAATTCCATTTCAGTTGGTTGTACCAAGCCTTCAGCTAACAAATCTTTATATTCTTTAATGTCTTCTTCGGTTTTAGGTCTAGAAGAACGGAAAATGATTTTAGTACCATCTGGCGAAAAGAATGCACCACCATCATAACCTAATTCGAAGGTAATTTGTTTGACATCGCTACCATCTAGATTCATCGTGTATAATTCAATATCACCACTTCTATCTGAAGTAAACACAATTTTATCACCTTTTGGCGACACTGTTGGTTCTGCATCGTATCCAGGCTCATTTGTAAGCTGATTTACAATATTACCCTCCAAATCTGCAACAAAAATGTCGTAAGTATCGTAAATTGGCCAAATGTATTTACCGTTTTTTCGTAAAGGTGTTTCAGGACAATCTTCGCCACCTAAATGTGTAGAAGCATAGATAATATGTTTGTTATCTGGTAAGAAATAAGCACAAGTGGTTCTTCCTTTTCCTGTACTAATCATTGGAGGCATGTTGTCTTTAAAGGTTTCATCAGCATTCATTAAAAACATTTGGTCGCAACCTACATTCCATGCTTTATTGTTAGACTGAAATACCAATTGCTTATCATCAAAACTCCAGTATGCTTCTGCATTATCACCACCAAAAGTGATTTGTTTTAAAGATTTGAAATGAACCTCGTCTGAGTAAATTAAAGTATCCACCCATTTTGTCGCACCAGATTTGACATCAGCAGATTGGGTTTTATCATTTTTACATGACGTAATTAAGGCTAAAAATAAAAAGCTATAAAAAAATCTTAAATACATAGACATCGATTAAAGTTTAAATAAATGGCAATTATTCCATAATTTTGCCAAAAATAAGATTAATAAAATGAAGAAAATATCGTTACTGGTTCTTTTTATATCGCTTTGGGGTTGTAAACAAGAATATACCTATGAAAATAAAATAAAAAAGGATGTTTCGTTTTTAGCAGATGATTCATTAGAAGGTAGAGAAACTGGAACTAAAGGAGAACAAGCAGCAGCTGCATATATTGTTGAAAGATTTACAGAACTCGGCTTGCAACCAAAAGGCACCGAAGGGTTTTACCAAGCTTTTAGTTTTAAACCTAAAACAGATCCACATAGCGAAGTAAATTATACAGTAAATCCAGAAGATTCTACTATTACAGGCACCAATGTTTTAGGTTATATAGATAATCAAGCAGAAAACACGATAATTATTGGCGCACATTACGATCATTTAGGTTATGGTAGCGATGGTTCTTTACATAGAGGGGAAAAAGCCATCCATAATGGCGCAGACGATAATGCCAGTGGCGTAGCTGTTATGTTGGATTTAGCTGCAAAATTAATGAAAGCTAATACGTCTAATAACTATTTATTTATGGCTTTTTCAGGAGAAGAAATGGGCTTATTAGGCTCAAATTATTTTACTAAAAATGCCACTTTAGATTTAAATAAAGCCAATTACATGATAAACATGGATATGGTTGGACGCTTAAAACAAGATAGCACCTTGGCAGTTTATGGTGTTGGAACCTCGCCACGTTGGAAGCAAACCTTATCGGCAACCAACCCTGGATTTAAACTTATTGAAAATGAATCTGGTGTTGGTCCAAGCGATCACACTTCTTTTTACTTACAAGATATGCCTGTATTGCATTTTTTTACGGGACAGCATGATGATTATCACAGACCTGGTGACGATTCAGACAAGTTGAATTATGAAGGAATGGATGCTATTTCAAATTATATTTTTGATATTATTACCGAATTAGATGATGATGGTAAACTAGCTTTTAGAAAAACAAAGAATGAAAGTGAAGAAACGCCACGTTTCAAAGTTGGTTTAGGTGTGGTTCCAGATTATTTATTCGATGGTGAAGGTATGCGAGTTGATGGTATTAGCGAAGACAAACCTGCACAAAAAGCAGGATTACAAAAAGGAGATATTGTTGTGAAACTTGGCGATAGCTCCGTGGTTGATATGATGAGTTATATGAGAGCGTTATCTGTTTTTAAAGCAGGAGATTCTACACAAGTCGTGGTTAAAAGAAATGGCGAAGATATTCAAGCAAACATCAACTTTTAAGATTTGGTAAAAATAGGTAACATAGAACTCCCAGACTTTCCATTGCTTTTAGCGCCAATGGAAGATGTTAGCGATCCACCTTTTCGTGCCTTGTGTAAGGAGCAGGGGGCAGACGTGGTTTACACAGAATTTATTTCTAGTGAAGGCTTGATTCGTGATGCTGCTAAAAGCGTCATGAAGCTAGATATCTATGAAAAAGAACGACCTGTTGGGATTCAAATTTTTGGAGCTAATTTAGAAAGTATGTTGCAAACCATTGATATTGTTGAAAAATCGAATCCAGACATTATCGATATCAATTTTGGTTGTCCAGTAAAAAAGGTGGTTAGCAAAGGAGCAGGAGCAGGTATTTTAAAAGATGTTTGTTTGATGGAGCAATTAACTGCCGAAATGGTCAAACGCACTAATTTACCTGTAACCGTAAAAACCCGTTTGGGTTGGGATCACGATTCGATAAGAATTGTTGAGGTAGCCGAAAGACTTCAAGATGTAGGTTGTGCTGCCATTTCCATTCATGGACGCACACGAGCTCAAATGTATAAAGGTGAAGCCGATTGGAAACCTATTGCAGATGTAAAAAACAATCCTAGAATGCACATTCCTGTGTTTGGAAATGGAGACGTAGATTCTCCTGAAAAAGCCATGTTAATGCGAGATAGTTTTGGCCTTGATGGTTGTATGATTGGTCGTGCCACTATTGGAAATCCATGGTTTTTTAAACAAGTAAAACACTTTTTTAATACAGGTGAACATTTGGAGCCTGTTTCTTTAGAAGAACGTGTAGAAGCCGCTAGAAGACATTTACAAATGGCCATAGATTGGAAAGGGGAAATCCTGGGCGTATTTGAAACTAGAAGGCATTATACGAATTACTTTAAAGGGATACCACATTTTAAAGAATTTAGAATGAAAATGGTTACTAGTGACGACTCGAAAGATGTTTTTGCAGCTTTTGATGAAGTTTTAGAAGAGTTCTCAGGTTATCAGTTTATTTAATTTTCAACCAGGTTTTTAGAAATCCTAACTGAAGCTATTTTTGAAGCAATAATGCCTAAAACAGAAATAGTTAGAAACACAATAATGAGATTCTCTATTTTTAAAGTGACTGGATAAGGTAAAGAAGGGGTAATCATTATTAGAGAAAATGTACTTTGTAGCCACACAATTAGGCAGCCAATGAATAAACCTATCAAGCCTCCAACAATCGTCATTAAGCTTCCTTGAATAAAGAAAATATTTCTAATGTTTGAAATAGTTGCTCCAAGGTTAAAAAGTGTTTTTAAGGTGTTCTTTTTATCCAGAATCATCATAATAATAGAACCAATCACATTAAATAATGCAATTATTAATACGAGTGTAAATATTAAATATACGGCTAAATTTTCAGTATTTAGCATCTTGTAAAGTGCATCGTTTAATTGCGCACTATTTTTAAGGATTATTTTATCTCCTAAAACCGAAGCAATTTCTTTTCGTGCTTGTTCTTCGGTGGCATTTTCTTTTAATTTAAATTCAATAGCAGAAACTTCATTTTCTTTGTAATTAAGAAGGGCTCGAGCCATATCTATTGGAGCAAAAATATATTTATCGTTTAGATTTTCATTTACATCAAACACGCCAACACTTACAGCATTAAACGTATTGAAGGCTTGATTTGCAGATGTTATTTGTCCTTTTCCAGGTTTTGGAACATATAAATTGATACGCTTTCCATAGTCCAACACACCAAAAGACAAGGTGTTAGCAATGCCCCATCCAGAAACAATCTGGTTTGTTTTTTGGGTGATCCAGCTTCCTAAAACTACCACAGAATCTATAGCATTTACAATTTCAAAATTTTCATCAACGCCTTTTATATAGGCATTTGGATAGCTTTTTTCTTCAAAGGTTATAAAAACGCGTTCCTCAATAATTTTAGAATAGGATGCAACACTTTCTAAATTATTCAACTTAGAAAACTCATCTTCAGAAATTAAAAAGGATTTCCCAACTGAAGCTTCAGCTTTCAAATCTGGGTCGATTACAGAAGTAAATTGGAGTGTAAAATCTTTTAATCCAGCAAAACCAGAAAGTACAATAAACAGTGATGCAGCACCTAAAATGACTCCAATTGCTGCAATTATGGTAATAAAATTAATAGCATTGTTAGAGCTTTTAGAAAGCAGGTAACGTTTAGCTATGTAGAGTGAGAAGTTCATAAATTATAACAGTTAAAACAAATTTAACTGACAAAAGGCTTCCATTATGAAGGTTTTTTTAAAACCGATTACGATTTTTTACGTTTTCCTAACAAGTCTGGATTGTTTATTGGGTTTTCTTCACCTTTTAAAGATTGGTCTATTTTATCTATGTATTCCAAAGAATCATCAATAAAAAACTGAAGAGAAGGCATGCGTCTCAATTGGTGCTTGGTACGTTGTGCCAATTCATGCTTAATTAAAGGAGCATTAGATTTAATGCCTTCAATAAGTTCTTTACCTTTATCATTAGGAAAAATACTTAAATATACTTTCGCTACAGATAAATCTACTGTGACTTTAACCTTAGAAACCGATATTAAAATACCATACATTCCACCTTGTGTGGCTGCTTTTTGAAGGATATCTACTAAATCGCGTTGTAAAACAGAACCAATCTTTTTTTGTCTTTGACTTTCTTCTTCCATACTCATATTTAAAACGCCTTTTTAATTAATAAATTAAGACTCATGATATTCATTGTAAAATCTATTAAGATTTTCATGATGCAAAAATAACCATATTTAAAGATTATATTACTTTTGAACTGAAAATTCGTAACTTACTATAAAAGTATTAATTAAAATTCCCTTCTTTAGGGGAATGAAATGAGATTAAGATAAAATATGAATAAGATTGAACACATAGGTATTGCAGTTAAAAATTTAGAAGCTTCTAACGATTTGTTTTCCAAGTTATTTGGTAAATCACATTATAAAATTGAAGAAGTAGCAAGCGAAGGTGTTAACACATCATTTTTCCAGATAGGAGAAAATAAAATTGAATTATTAGAGGCTACAAAACCAGATAGCCCAATTGCAAAGTTTATTGAAAATAAAGGGGAAGGTATCCACCACATAGCCTTTGATGTTACTGATATTCAAGCTGAAATAACCCGATTAAAAAACGAAGGATTTATTGTTTTGAACGACACCCCAAAAAAAGGGGCAGATAATAAACTGGTAGCGTTTTTACATCCAAAATCTTCAAATGGTGTTCTTATCGAGCTATGTCAAGAGATAAAGGAATAAAAAATCTTGCAGCCTTTGAAAATATGTAGTAATATTGCACACTCTTTTAAAGAAGAGTAAAAATTAGCAGCAATGTTAATTGGTCCCATAGCTCAGTTGGTTAGAGCACCTGACTCATAATCAGGTGGTCCTTGGTTCGAGCCCAAGTGGGACCACTAGTAAAATCAAGCCTTACGGAGACGTAAGGCTTTTTTATTTTGTGTAGGTTAAACATAGGTCGAACAAATGAACTGAAAATCACCCAAAACTTTACAATAAAAACACTTGCCTCTAAAAAATATCTCCCTATTTTAAAATTCTTTTTCTTTTCAAAATGCAGATTTATGATTTCTCCAAATTTGCTTTTCTGTTCTAAACGGTAAATAAATGAATTATATCGGTGTCAAAACTATTGTTAAAATTATGTAGCCTAATTTTAGGACGGGTCAAAATGTTACACAACGGTTTTCTTTATTTATTAATTTAACAGAAGAAAAGAGGAGAACTAAAACCAACTAGATGAAATTCCAAAGGAATTTCCAAGTAGGCGAGTACTAGCCATTAATTATACACGTTGTTGTGCTTTCGTTATTTTTTTTTCTTTACTTCCATTTCTATTAATGATATCAAATCTTTAATTTCTCTATCAAGATTTTCTTTAGAGATAAGAATATCTTTAGTCATAAATAATTTAATACCAAGAAGGTTTCTAATGCGTTGATTGCTCAATATTTTACTATAATCATTCGACTTTTCGTTAGAAATATCTATAGTTGGAAAAGAAGATTTTAAAAATGGAATAAAGTTGATGTCATTTTCAGCAATATTATCCATTCGAATTTGCTGAAAATTTAATCTATCGTCTAACATTATTTTAAGTTCAATTAAGTTAATTTCTAAACTTGTGAATTTTTCTTTTAAACCTTGGTTTTTTATAAGTTCTAATTTATTGGTGTTTTTTAAATCTTCATAAGCATTTACGACAAGCAGATGACTATCTAGATTCCATAAAGCATTTTTGAATGTTACAGCTCTAGTACTGTCTTTGTTAATTAGTAAATTATTGGATTCATAATTGATTACAGTTATTATGTCTTTAATCAATCTTTTTTCATAGGAAATTAAAGAGTCAGACTGGTTTTTTGCTAGAATTAAGTTTTTTTTTAAATTCTCGAGTATAGTTATTTCTTCTTTATCTTGTTTAAGATTTTCATTCCAATTATTAATTTGTAATGCAATCAAAATTCCAATAACAACTAGAATTATTTCTCCGATTGCATAAATCAGATACTTACTGAATTTATTTTCAGAAACTAAATTTTGGCGAATTTTTCTAAAGAATTTTATCATTGGTTAGTGGCTGGTTTTAATGTCTTGTCCTGAAATATGGCTACAGGTTAAAATTGAATTTACGCTGATAATTTATATACCATATTTGGTGTTTTATAGTCTAAAGATAAATGTAATCTTATTTCGTTGTATAAATTAATTG